>JAKVBY010000032.1:0-66947 GCA_022446825.1 Pirellulaceae bacterium | reverse complement strand
CAGTCTCCGCAGCAACCACCGACACGCTTCGATGACGCTTGGATTTCAATAGCCAGTCAACCAAATTACCCGTAGTCGCAGCAACACGTCCAGAAACCAACGCGTGATATGTTTTGTCCAATTCACCGTTTTTTTGTTGTTGGTTTAGTCGATGAGCAACTTCTGCATTTTTCGCAATCACCAGGAGACCACAAACAGGAAAATCCAAGCGGCCAATCATTCCCACAAACGGTGCTGTGTCACACTCCTTAATTTGCAAATAGTGCCTGACCTCTGCAATTACACTAGGTTTGGAGTGATCGACCCCCATGGTGGCAAGATTCGCCTGTTTGTTAACCACAAGTAAGTACTCATCTTCAAAGACGATTTCGCACTGTGGAAAAGTCATTAAATGAACCTTACACTATGTACGTTACGCGACCTGCACCAACCACCCTGTCGATGCAGATGTCGAGCGTTTGTTTCTGTTATGATGTCGCAGCTGTTTGTCCAGAAAATCAATGACCCATCCCGTGAGTTTTCCATGCGCCATAAAATCGATTGTACGATGTTTCACTTGTTCGTTGTTTTGTTTTTTGCCTTGACAATGGATAGCCTAACGGCCAAAGCAGACGAAGTGCTCGTTTTCATTTCGGCGTTTGCCAGCGGTGAGGAAGGCGCGATTCACGCTTATAACTTAGACACCGATTCTGGAAAATTAGGACTTCTTCATCGTACGGTCGATGTGGAACATCCTTTCTTTTTGGCCACTTCTCACGACGGAAATTATCTTTATTCCATCCATGCACCCGGTCAGTTCGGGGGCAAAGAGAATGAGCAGATCACCGCCTTTGAAATCGCGGGACGCGGCGGCGAATTAAAATTGCTTAACCGCCAGTCAGCGCTCGGTACGGCTGCGTGCTATCTCGACGTGGATGCCTCAGGAAAGGCGCTGGTGGTCGCTAATTATTCTAGTGGTAGTGTTGCTTCCTTTCCGCTTCAAGCGGATGGCAAACTTACCGCAGCGGCGACATTCGTGCAGCACGAAGGTTCCAGTGTGAATACGGGACGCCAGGAAGGTCCACACGCGCATTCCATCGTCATCAGTCCTGACAATAAGTTTGCTTTCGCCGCCGACCTCGGGCTGGATAAAATTCTCTGCTACAAGCTGGATGCAGATCGCGCCACGTTGGCGCCAAACGCACAGCCCTTCGTGCGCACCGTTCCTGGTGGTGGGCCACGACATCTCACATTCCACCCCAACGGTAAGCACCTCTATCTCATCAACGAAATTGCCAATTCGATTTCTGTCTTTGATTACAACTCCGAAACCGGCGTCTTACTGGAACAACAAACGGTTCCTACCTTGCCGTCGGATTTTGAGGGAACCAGTCATACCGCAGACCTGAAGGTCACGCCCGATGGGCAATTTCTGTACGGAACCAATCGAGGACACGACAGTATCGCGTCGTACCGTGTCGATCCGAACGGTCGTTTAGCCTTACTAGATATTCAACCGAGCCTGGGAGGTGGTCCTCAAAATTTGGCGGTCACACAGACAGGTACCTTGCTAATCTGTGCCAATATGTCTGGGGGAAACGTAGCCGTGTTTCGTATCGATCCCCAAACCGGCCAGATTCAAAGCGTCGGTGAGCCGGTTTCCATTCCGAGTCCTTCCTGCATCATGCTGCCGTAAATCATTGTCTCCAGTTGTCCCCGGAGATTTCTTCCGCACAAGGTTTTTGCTCGCAACTGCCTTAGGTTTGGCTCGCCAGCGCTGAAGAAATGATCGCCATTTACTCACAGACAACATGTAATGAGCTGCGTTCTCACGCAACGATTTCCTTAACAACGCGACCATAAACATCGGTTAAACGATAATCACGACCGGCGTACTGATAGGTAAGCCGTTCGTGATCGAGCCCCAACAAATGTAACACGGTCGCATGCAGATCGTGCACGTGAACTTTGTCTTCTATGGCACGAAAACCAAATTCATCCGTCTCACCATAAGTCATCCCACCACGCACACCACCACCAGCAAGCCACATGGTGAAACCATGGTGGTTGTGATCGCGACCGTTGCCGTTTTCCGAGGTCGGTGTTCGTCCGAATTCACCGCCCCACATCACCAGGGTATCTTCGAGTAGTCCACGACGCTTCAAATCAGCCAACAACGTCGCGATCGGTTGATCGATATCTTGGCACAATTTGGGAACGGTCTCGTTGTGATCCGAATGGGTGTCCCAAGGCTGGCTGTTGCCGTAGTAGACCTGTACAAACCGGACACCACGCTCGACTAACCTGCGTGCCAACAAACAACCATTGGCAAAATGCCCCTTGCCGTATTCCTCACGAATACGAGTTGGTTCGTTATTGAGATCAAACGCATCGCGCCCATGAAATTGCATACGGAAAGCGCTTTCTAACGATTCCATTCTGGCGCCAAGAGCCCGATCGGGTCCCCGAATTTCTCGATGTTGACGATTTAACTCGGTAAGCAAATCCATCTGTTTACGTTGTGCTGCACGTGCTAATTTTGCATTACGCAAAAACGGGACCATTTTTTCCGGATTGAGATCCGAGTGGTTGATGTAGGTCCCTTGATGCGAAGACGGTAAAAACGCGCTATTCCAGAGCACGGAAAAACGTACCGGACGCCCTGGACACAAGACAACGTATCCTGGCAAGTCCCGGTTCTCACTGCCAAGACCATAAAGAAACCACGCTCCCATGCTCGGACGTGTCGGCAGAATCGTGCCGTTGTTCATCTGTAATAGTGCCGGACCATGATTGGGATTATCACTATGCAGCGAACGCAGCACACAAATGTCATCGATGTGTGTCGCAATTTGAGGCAGCAGTTCACTGACCGGAACACCACTTTGTCCACACTTTCTGTATTTGAAAGGTGACGGTAGCAATCCGCCCGTCGGTCGTTCGGTCAAAAGATCCGCGGCTTCAGGTCGCTGACCTGCAAATTTTGATAGTGCGGGCTTTGGATCAAACAAATCTGCCTGAAAAGGACCACCGTTCATAAAGAGATGGATGACACGTTTGGCTCGAGGAGGGAAATGCGTCACGGACGCATTCGCCCGCGCTTGCTTGTTCCACATACTATCAGCGCTTAGAACGCCAATACCGCCACCAAGAGTCTGCAAAAGCTGACGACGACTAGATGTCGTTTCGGTAATTTGATTCATATTTTAGTAAGCTGATCAGTCAATGAATGCAAACTCATTGCTGCCTAGTAAGGCCTGCACATACTGCGCCCACGCAGTAACGTCGGCCGATACAAAAGCCATTCCCAACTGCCGTTCTTCTTCCGTTGGCAAACGCTGAAACAATAATTGATAGACTCGTTCAATTTGCGCATGCACATCGTTCTGCCGCTCGGCCAAGATGCGATCCGCAAGTGCTTCCGAATGTGCTGCAATGGTAGGGCTGTTTAAAACAAACAGCCCTTGCAAGGCAGTCGTGGTGTTCACTCGCTGTGGACTGTGCGAGGACGGATCTGGAAAGTCGTACAGACGCAACAAACTTGGCATTTCGCGGCGGTGCACGGTGCCATAAAGCGTTCGACGTCGATTGCCTACATCGTCCAACGCTACTGCGACACCGCCCAGCTTAGTATCAAGAGTCCCCGCGACGGCCAACATTGCATCACGCCAAGGTTCCACATCCAAGCGCCGGCGAGTCATCCTCCACAAATAACGGTTCTCAGGATCGATCGTTTCCTGCTTGGCATCATGCTTTGAACTCTGTTGGAACGTGTCCGAGTTGGTAATCTCCCGGTGCAACCATTTGATCGACCAATTGTGTTGCATGAATCGGGCCGTTAAATCCTCCAAAAGCTGTGGGTGTGAAGGCCGGTCTCCTGCCAAGCCAAAATTGCTCGGCGATTCGACGAGTCCACGACCAAAATGTGCCAGCCAAATTCGGTTCACAATCACGCGGGCCGCCAACGACATGGAACGCTCGCGAAAAATCGCCTGAGCAAGCTCAAGTCGCCCACTGCCGTTGGTAAAATGGATTGGCTCGGCATCGCTCAAAATCGGCAGAAAACGCCGCGCGACGGTTGGACCCAATTGATTGGGATTACCGCGAATAAAAAGATTCAGATCTTGAGAACCTTCGCGGTACTCCAACACCGTACCATCCTGTGGCTTCGCTCCCGCTTGCACAACATAGAGCGACGCGTCCGCAACCACGTTTGCAAGAACCGTGTTGTAATGCGGAGTACTCGTTTTGATTGCGTTGACTTCGTCTTCCAATTTCCGGACCTCGGTGGTCTCCACCGGTTTTTGTTTGCGAAGTTCTTCGAGCTTTGCTTCGAGCACCTCAACTTTTGATTTTGCCTCGCGAACGGGAGCATATTCGCTTTCAGGAATCAGTGGCCTGTCGGCGAATTTCGTGCTGGCAAAAACTCCCGCCACGGCATAGTAATCTTCAGTGCTGATCGGGTCGAACTTGTGATCATGACATCGCGCACAAGAAACGGTGAGCCCGAGAAAGGTTCGTGAGACCGCATCAACACGCTCGTCCCACTCATCCGCCACGATAACTTTAATAATCTCCGGTGGGAGCAACAATTCTTTCCAGTACGTCGGACTGAGCCCTAAAAAACCGAGCGCCGGTAGATCCGTTAATTTGAATCCATCCATGGCATCGACTGCCAATTGCTTGATGGCAAATTGATCGTAAGGCAGGTCTTCATTAAACGCAGTGACTACCCAATCACGATAAAGGTGCGCTTGTGCCGTACTCTTGAGCCAACTCGCCGTAGCATCGGTATAGCGCGCCAGGTCAAGCCATAGTCGTGCCCAGCGTTCACCTGCTTGAGGTGCAGCGAGCAGTCGATCGACCAGTCGCGCCACGCTATCCGGAGAGGACTCTTTACTAAATCGGGTCACCTCTTCTGGGGTCGGTGGCAAACCGATCAGATCAAAGGAGAGACGACGAATCAAAGTAGGGAGGTCGGCGGATTCCGACGGACGTAATTCACGAGAACCAAGTTGTGCCTGGATGAATGCGTCAATTCGATTGCTAGGAAAACTCACAGGCGAAGTGGCTAATGGTTGGGCCTGCGCTTGCTGAAAAGCCCAATGATCACGAGCCGCAACTACATCGATCGGATTTTTCTTGACGGGCCGATCCTCGTTCCGTGGATCAGTTGCCCCCCGCCGAATCCATTCTTCCAAAATGGCGATTTTACGTTCCGGCAACTTGCCATTCGGTGGCATTTCAAGATTGCGATCGCGGTAACGGATCGCTTTGATCAGCAAACTTGCCTCAACATCCCCAGGAATAATCGCAGTTCCTAAATCGCCACCTGTCTCCCAGCCAACTTTACGATCAAGCCATAAACCACCTGAACGTTTTCCCGCTTCCTTAGAATGACATTCGTAACAATGCTCAACCAGAATTGGACGTACTCGTCGTTCAAAAAACTCGATGCTCTCAGCGGTCGGCTCGACAGCGGAAACAACATGACCCACACCCAGAATACAAAGACTTGTTAAGAATAAAGAACAGAGACAAATCACATCAGGAAAACCAACATTCGATAAATATTGATACGGTCTTCGTCGCAACTCGTAATCCAAAGCGAACCTTGCCATCTGTTTTCCTATAGACGAAGTTGACTGTGACCAGGGAGAGAAATCAGTCTCCAACACAATATAACGCTTCACTGGTGCGAATGAATACTTGTCGGTTCACTGCCACGATTGTCGACCGTGCCGGATATCCGCCCATATTTGTCTGGTGCAACAACTGAAATTGTATCGCATCCTCCGTATCTCGCTGAGACTGAGTGTCGCCTAATTGCGATTTTTCGCCCAAGCCTTTGATTCCCACAACAAATACTTCCCCGTCCGCGTTCATGCAGTAGACCTTGTCGTCGGCTACGGTTGGTGAGGCACGCATATAACGGGCGCCCGGAAGACGCAGCGTTGCAAGTGTCTTCCCCGCTTGTGGATCAACGCAACTGAGAATCCGCTTCTTTCCGTTCAATAAAAACACGCGGCCTTTGTAATAGGCTGGCGTGGGTGTATCGGTCGTATCGCGATCCAACTCCCAGCGACTCGAAACTTTTCGACTCGTGGCGACAACCCCCATCACAGGTCCATGTTTGGGTGCCGCAGCAAGAATCACATCACCGGCCACTACCGGTGAAGGAATTAATCGCCAATGGGTAATTTTCTGAGGATTCCAGTCTCCAAACCGCCAGAGTTCAGAACCTGTTTGTGGATCGTGAGCCGTCAAATAGTCCCCGCCGACAACGAGAATTTCTTCACGTCCGTCAATGACGCGAGGAATGGGTGTGGAATAGCCTTCCCTGGTCTCACCAATGGCATCAGTGATTCTTTTATGCTGGTAAATCGGTTCTCCATTTGAGGGATCAATTGCCAACAAATAGGATTCTGGTGACTGTTTCCTGATCTTCTGCTGTGGATAGGGCTGATCACGATGAAGTACTTGAATAAAGAGGCGACCACCGAACAGCAGAGGACTGGAACCGTAACCCCACATGTAATTGAAATCACCATATTTTTCTTGGATGTTCCAGCGCCACTGCTCATCACCGTCATGTGAAAATGCAACGAGTTCGCCTCTTCCACTAAAAAAAATGACGCGTTGCTCATCAACAACAGGGGAAGGGCTCGCCATATAATTTTCCATCCCACCTTGCCGATCATTTTCTCCCTTTCCTAACACACGCTGCCAACACACGTCTCCGCTTGCGCGTTCAATGGCCAATGCCAGGACATTCGTCTGTTCCGGTTCAAACGTCGTGAGAAAAATTAGCTCACCCATGACAATGGGGGTTGAAGCGGCTGGTCCTGGTAAAGCGGCAGCCCACTTGATGTTCTCGGTTTGGCTAAAACGAACGGGTAGATTTGTCGCTTTCGACGAACCATTAAAATCTGGCCCGCGCCAATGCGGCCAGTCTTCAGACAAAGCTATGGTTGAGTAGAAAGAAATCAACAAAAAGAGATATAGCGATCGGTTACGGACCAACATTCAAAATATTCCTGACCATCTGATATGGGCTCTGAGAGAATTGAAATAAAAGACGTGGCATTGAAACAGCTTGCGCGTAGTATAGCTTGCGGTGGAATTGCAAGCGAGACAAATAGCCGCGACTGATTGTCTGGAACATTTTTCTAGATTCTCATGGTTCACCCCAGGCATCCGGCGCAGTCATCTGGCTCAATGAAATCACATGTTCCAACACCAATAACCATGAGAAGCACATGTTGCAATCAGCGCATTTGACTTGTTTCAAATTTTGTAGGCAGCAAACGATCTAGAAGCGTGAACGTTTGCACTTTGACACCGATGTTTTCAACCGGCTTTAGGACAAATATCTATTAAAAATCAGTAAAATCGCGCGTCTCCCAGTCGGCCGTTGGTTCCAGTGGCTTCTATCCGAATTATATTGGAAGCGTGGTGTTATTCGTAGCCATTTGTCGAATAACCAGGAGGCGGTCGATGAAAGTTTCCCGCATTACCAATCAACCCCTTTGCCTCAATGGATCCAAGATGGCCACTCCATGCTGTGGGCAACAGGTAAGTTTGTTAAGGCGCTGCCGATCGTCTCTCAATGTTGACGCTCAACCGAGTACTCAACTCCAGCGCCGCAGTTTCCTACGCTCGACGGCTACGGGGATTTTTCTGGCAACTCAGCGAAGTCAAATCGTCAGGTCTGAAGATACAGAAAAGGTCAAGAAAAACGCAGCCGATCTCGAACTAGAATTTGTGAGTAAGGGAGTCGATCCAGAAAAACTCTGGGAAAACGACCGCCAGATTGTGATTGTCTATCAACAAGGAGAAGTTCTGGGCGAGTCATGTCAACAGCTGGATTCCGTCAAAGAAAACCTACCCGTGCATTTGATATGGCGTTTACCTCCAGATTGGGTAAACGAGTTTCCGACCATCCAATTCGAAGTCAGTGACCGACAGTGGCAAACTCACAAAGGATGGGAAAGCATGGAAACTTTCTTGGTCCATTACAGAGAATTTAACCCGCCCCCCAAAAGCGCCGACGAAGTAAGTCCCTACAAAAAGTTTGCCGCCGATTATGATGGCAAACATTGGAATTATCCCGGTAAAATTGATCATCATCTCCTGAATCCAAAAGCACCACACCGCTTCAGCCAGTTCGAACTCTTTGGCCTCACAAAAGAGGAAATGGAGAACCTCCACTCCGCACACCATCAAAAACTTCTACAGCCAGGTCGTCGCCCACCAAACCAGATCCCGGAATCAGATCAGTGAACTGCCCACCAGCGTGCAGCATGCCACCGGTTTGATTTGCCTCGACAAAGGCTCTGATCGCAATCATGCCCTACCGATTGACCGGGCATGATTCTCTTAGATAACAGACGGTACGCGCTTTCACAAACAGCTAAGGATTCCAACCCGCCCCAGTGCCAACTGTTTCCAGGGGGGTAAGTTCATGCAGAACCTATTCGCTGCGGCGGCTACGAAATGGCTCTCTTTGACAGAGAGTGAAATGTGCCTTAAATAGTCGACCAACCTTCGCGCGCCGGTTACCCCAGCTCACCAACCAGCCTTGCGAGATAGATCTGCAACCCCTCTCACATTATCCGGCAGTGTCCACATCCGGTGTCACAGGCAGGAGTTCCACGCCACAACCGTTAACTTGTGGAAATTCACAGACCCCGTTACAGATAGAAACCCCTGTCGCGATGTCTTTCGCAAGCAGCAGCGCCCCATCCATGTCGACGAAATCGAGGAGAGGCAGCAGTTGCGCGATTGCAGATATCCCCACAGTCGATTCGGTCATACAACCAACCATTACTTTCAAATCCAGTTCCCGAGCTCGCTGAATCATCCGCCTTGCCGGCGTGAGTCCACCGCACTTGACGAGTTTAATGTTGATGCCATCAAAACCTAATTCTTTGCAACGCTCCACGTCGGATTCGGTAATACAACTTTCATCGGCAACGATCGGGAGTACCGCATGTTGGCTCACCACTTCCATACCGTCGACGTCATCTGCGGGCAAAGGTTGTTCAATGAATTCAACATTAAGGTTTTTGAAATCCTGTGAGTTCCTGACCGTTTCCTCAGCGGTCCAACCGCAATTTGCATCGACACGAAATATTGCCGTCGTGTGTTGTCGCAACTGACGAACAATTTGCAGGTCTTCTTGTGTTCCAAGCTTGATTTTATAAACCGGCCAGTTCGGGTATTCCTGCATCTTCGCAACCATCATTTCGACCGTATCAATGCCGATGGTATAGTTCGTCAATGGCAGATGTTCCGTTGCCAGGCCCCAAAGCTGGTGAACAGGTCGACCAAGTCGCTTTCCCCACAAATCATAGGCCGCTTGATCGAGCGCACATTGCACAAATGGCTCATCTACCAACTGCGGGGCGCATTGATGCCAAAAGTCTATGGGATCATGGAGAGTGGTTGATTCAATTTGTTCCCGCATAACTTCAAGCGTCGACATCATCGCATCAATTTGCGACCCATAATACAAATTACTGGTCGCTTCGCCATAACCTGTTTGCCCACCCTCTTCTAACTCAACAATTAACGTCGGCTGCACAGTGTGCGTTTCACGAGAAATCGTAAAAGGGTGCTGCAATTTCAAATCAAAATGATGGAGTCGTAGTTTCATGTGAGCGCAGGCAAAAAACCTTCTTCAAAAAAGCTATTTTGTTTTTTTCAAGGCGAGAACGGCATCGACTAATTCGTCCGTACCATGTCGAAAGATGTCGCAGACGGGCAAACCAAATTCCTGGCGAAGTCGTTCGCGATGTTCCTCCGCTTCTTCTGCGGAAACTTTACTGCTATTGATCGAAATCGCAATCACCGGGCAAGGGTGAACGATGCTTGCCATCATTTCGTTCATTTCTTTGATCTTGGCCAGAGCGGGAATCTGCATGTGTTCAATGCCGGTTACTTTTTCCCGACCAATTTCATAGCAGAGGACTAGACCATGAGGTAAACAACCGTGCAAAAGACTCAACGTCACACCCGAATAGGATGGATGAACTAAACTTCCCTGTCCTTCAATCACAAGGTAATCGTGTTGTTGATTCTCTAATATTAACTTTTCCGCACTACCGCTAACAAAATCGGCTACCACACAATCCAAGGGAAGACCGTCCCCTGACACCATGATTCCGGTTTGACCTGTCGCAATGAACTTCGCATCCTGACCTTTTGCCTTGAGACCATTCGTGATTTCAATTGAGGTTACCATCTTGCCAATGCTACAATCGTGTCCAACGGTGTGAATCCGCAGGCAATCTTCATTAAGTCCAACGCGCCGTGCGATCGTGGCTTCGGAGTTCTTGCGAACGTCCGTGATCATTGCACCACTAGCCGTAGCAGCCGCATTGAAATCTGCATTGTTACTCAGAAAATCGTGCAGTCCTGAAATCACATCCATACCACGACGTAAGGCATCGAGAATCACAACCCGCCAGGATTCGGGTATTTTTCCACCGGGCGGCGCGATCCCAATCATCAATGTATTTGCGGTAGGTGCATCGTCCAAGCAGGCCACGACAGGAATTTCGCCACCCACTTCAAGCAAGTCTTGCGTTGTTCTTCCGGCCTGCGTGCTGTCTAGTACCGCGACCACATCCTCAGTCCGATAACGTATTACACTGCAGGCGGTTTTTGCCGTATGCGTGTTGGAATGGCCTTCGGTCAAAATGATGATGTTTTGTTTCATAGAAATGATTTTCCAGTTTCCAACAGTAGTATTTTGGCATCAAACGCTGCGCCATTGTGGTTTAGACAACTCCCATTCTATCGAACGCCGAGCAAGGTCTGAACCGCTTGCCCAATATCTGCGCTGGCCATGAGGCTTTCACCGACCAAAATCGCATCAACACCTGCAGCTTCCAGAAGCTCGACATCCGCCCGAGAATGAATGCCGCTTTCACCAACAAGCAAACGATCGGCAGAGATTTTCTCACGCATGCGCACGGTGTGATTGAGATCGGTCTGAAAATTTCGCAAATCTCGATTATTGACACCAATTAGCGTTGCTCCAGCTTCGATAACACGAATTAGATTCTTTGGTTCGTAGAACTCAACTAGCGGCGTCATCCCAAGCTCGAGCGTACGGTTGTGCAAACTACGTAGGCTGCAGTCATCAAGACATTCGGCGATCAACAAAACGGCGTCGGCACCTGCAAGGCGTGCCTCTAGTAATTGATACGGATCGAGAATGAAATCTTTTCGCAACACCGGTATATCCACCGCCGCGCGGATGTCACGCAAAATCTTCAAACTACCCTGAAAAAATGACTCGTCCGTGAGCACACTAATACAAGTTGCCCCACATTGTTCATATGTCTGGGCAATGGCAAGAGGGTCAAAATCTTCGCGAATGACTCCTTTGGAGGGACTCGCTTTCTTCACCTCGGCAATCAATTTAATGGATCCCACAGCCGCCAAAGCACCGAAAAAATCTCGCACCGGCGGTGCTTGGGCCAGGTCGGCTAACAGCTCTGCTGCGGGTCGTCGCTCTGACGCAACCGCAATTTCTTCTCGCTTCTTCGCAACAATTTTGTCCAGTATCGTCGACAATTTTCGTCACTCAAAAATAACGGGAGGTTTTAGGAAACGCGCGTGCTAGTGTTTAAAGTGGCGTCGTCCTGTCAAAATCATCGGAATTCCATGTTGGTTACACGCCGCAATCACTTCGTCATCTTTCTTTGAACCACCAGGCTGAATGATCGCCGCAATACCGGCGTCAGCCGCTTTATGGATTGAATCGGCAAATGGAAAAAAAGCATCCGACGCAAGTATTGAACCGTTCGCACGTTCACCGGCCTTATGGATGGAAATGTCAACCGAGTCAACGCGACTCATTTGACCTGCACCCACACCAATCAACGACCGTTCTTTGCAAAGGATGATGGCGTTCGATTTCACATACCGACAAACGAGCCAACCAAATTCTAGATCGGCTTGCAAACGATCGTCGGGAACGGCTTCTGTAGCTACCGTCCACTCGCAATGAGGGTCAATCTGTGTATCAGCATCTTGCACCAGCATACCCCCGTCAATATATCGAAATTGGCGCAAAACGGGCTCATCGTTTAATGGGCCCACCGACATTAAACGTACATTTTTCTTCCATTTGGGTTTAGTCGTCAGTAATTCTAAGGCCGTCTGAGAAAAACCGGGGGCCACGATCGCTTCGACAAATAACCCTGGTGCCGCAAGCACATCAGCCGTCAATTCATCAACCTCACGGTTGAATGCCAAAACCGATCCGAATGCACTCAATGGATCCCCGTTCATCGCTTTATCGGCAGCTTCGGCTAAGGTATTTCCGGTGGCCGCACCACATGGGTTGTTGTGTTTGATCACCGACGCTGCCGGTTCCTCACACAATCTTACGATTGCCAGTGCGCTATCAAGATCTAATAAATTGTTGTACGACAACTCTTTGCCGTTCAACTGCTGAGCGGTTACGATACTCGGACCTTGTGCGCCAACATGTTGATAGACAGCTGCTTTTTGATGAGGATTTTCACCATAGCGCAAGTCCGCTGTTTTCGTTAGTGTTAAATTGACTGTGGGCGCGAACCCAGATCCATTCCCTTCCGCGATGAAGTAGTCTGCAATCGCCCGATCGTAAGACGCCGTACAAGCAAATGCTTCGGTAGCCAAACGACAACGTAATTCCAATGAAGTTTGACCACCAAGCTGAATTTCATCCAAAATCCCTGCATATTGTTCTGGATCTGTGGCAATCGTTACAAAGCGGTGGTTCTTCGCTGCTGCGCGAACAAGACTAGGACCCCCAATGTCAATCTGTTCCACCGCTTCATCACGTGTGACTCCCTCACGCGCAATGGTGGCTTCAAAAGGATAAAGGTTAACAACGACAAGTTCAAACGACGAAATGTCATGCTGCGCAATCGCTTGCATGTCATCTTGGCGATCATGGCGACAGAGAATACCGCCAAAAATCTTAGGGTGAAGTGTTTTCAATCGCCCATCCATCATTTCTGGAAAACCGGTGTATTCTGACACATCCCTGACATCCAAACCTGCTTCTTCCAAATGGCGGCGCGTCCCACCTGTGCTGTAAATTTCGATTCCTGTCGCGACGAGGCCTCGCGCAAATTCTGTTAGCCCACGTTTTTCGCTAACGCTAATGAGCGCGCGTTTGACCAGAGGAGGAGAAGGCATAGTGCAGCCTGCATTAAGAGGAGGGAACAACTTACCGTCGTAGATTGGTGGAGACTGCCCAACAAATCAAGTAGAGATATTAGGACAACACACGGTTCTCACAACACAAGATTCCCTTGGTGTACGACAGCAAGCGGTTAAGGTCAACCGGCCAAGAAACGAGACCGGCAAATTAGCCAGCCTCCGCCGCTGTGTTTTTCTCAATTGGGTCGTACAAGACGGCCCGCGATCGGCGTTCGCCACAGGCCTGCGCACCAGCACGACCCAACACGAACTAAGAAGACTTATCCAAACGGATTTTCGTCATCTTCGGCTGCATCCTCATCAGTTCCGAAGGGATCTTCATCATCACCGCCAAAAGGGTTGCCTTCATCTGCATCTATCGCTTCATCTGCTGCATTTTCATCGGCCTCACCGTCCTCAATCCCAGCAAAGGGGTCATCATTCGGATCCTCCTCGTCAGCTCCGAAATCTAAACCAAACGGATCTTGATCATCTTCCGCTTCCGCTGCCCCTTCCGGCGAGCTTTTCTTCTTGAGTTCCTGAGCTTTCTTGCGTGCAAGAATCCCTTTGGCAATATCTCCAGCATGAAGTACAGGCCATTCATTTTGTACTTCTCGCAAGCATTGAAGTTGTCCGGTTTTCGTCCCAATATAGATACGATCGGTCGAGGTATTGAAGACCTTGAAGTCCGCCAGTTCTGTAGACATGCGGGCCATCGTTCCTCCGGATTTCGGATCGACAATTAAAATCTGGCCACTTCGATTTACACAATACAACCGTTCTTCACTACTGGCGATACATTTCTTAATACCTTGCACGCGCCAAACTTCTTCACCTGTTTCGACAGAAATCTTGAACATGGACCCTCTGTCTGTGAACACATAGGCATATTCTTCGTGCACGATCGGCGTTTCACTCATAGACTGACCCGCAGAAAATCGCCACAACACCTCGCCGCTACGTTCGTGCAAACAGTAAACGTAACCGTCAATCGACACGACGATCAATTTAATCGCGTTCTCCGCAAAATAAGCGACCGGCAAGGTCACAATGTCGTCCTGGGCCTCCAAGCGATACCGGACGCCCTGTCGATCTGAATTGGCAACATAAAGATGCCCTCGGTCAGTTGGCCAGATGACACTTCCAGGCACCACCAACGGTTGCATGGTAGAAATGCCATGGCACTTGAATCTTTTTGGAGAAAGGAATCGGCCGGCAATTAAATCGCCCATATGAAAACCGACCATGGCACCTTTCACCATCGGAATGAATACAAATTCATCCGAGAGGGCGGGACCAGCACCGGCGGCCCCCTGAAACCTTTGCGTAGCCACAATATCGCCGTTCGCACTATCCAGGATATAGACGGTCACACCGTTTACAATCGCCACGTACTTGTCACTCACACCAGGTCCCAACGTTGGATAATTGGGGTGACCTGCAAACGAGGTCCAAATCGTACGGCCCGTTTCTCCATCAATCGCAATGGTGAGAGCTCGGTCAGTAACTGCAAATAGTGTAATGTCGGGAATTACTTTGCGCGTCATTCTCGGTAACGCGTCTGGATTTGCTTTCGATAAGTCAAGCAGTGGCTTCATGACGTGCGACGTCAATGTATCCAAATCGATACGATCGTCAGGTGCGAGACTTTCATTCGTTTCGCGAAATTTCAACGTTTTTTCTAAGGTTGTCTTGGCTGCAGATTCTGTCGCGGCCAGCACCTTTTCGTCTACGTTGGCCGATTCGTCTGTCGTCAGACCTTCAATTTCTCGGAGAATTTTTTTGGCAGCTTGCTCGACAGCTCCAAATGTCCCCAAGCGACCGAATCGACCAATACTTTTTTCAGACAGAACGGTCTTTCCTGTTGCCGTAGTGACTTCAAAATAAGTGGTCGCACGCGTGGAGTTTACGTAAGGTGTGACTTGTACAAGTCGACCTCGGGAGCGATCGACATCAAGTTGCGCACTCCAGAGACGTTCGAGTCCATACCGTTCCATCTGAGCGGTCGATACGATCGCTCGCCTCGCCGTCTCGGCAAAGCAGGGTACGGCATTGCTACATAAAATGACGCCTACTGAAAAAGCTAAATAACGAATCATGTGGTCACTCGTACAACGATCAATAGAAAGAGTCTATCAAGTCCTTGGTATTGACCTCCAGAAAACCTGGAGAAGAGAAAGCAGAGCAGGATGGGGCCTTCAAGGAAAACGAAATGGCCCTGTTTCTATCATAATTAACAAGTACCGCGGCCGCACGCTGTTTTCACCAAATCTTTGCGATTGCAGGCGATCTGGAATCACAACATCGGTCCTAATGGATCTCCTCTAACCTTATTCGACTACATTCGCCATCCAACTTTTCTCGTAAATGTGAGTTCCTGTTACTGCCTCAGAGGCGACACAATTTATTTCAACCGCTCCGCCCTAAACCTAATCCCCGCTAGACCCTACGCAGAATTACGCCTAGTATGGGCGGCTGCTTTGGCACGCGCCGAATGGTCTATTTCTGGCGGAGAAATTCAACGATGGTGGCACGAGACATCGGGCAAGAGGCTGATCAGGCCCTCGAGCAGATACTCGGCTATCTCAATTTCTCCTCGGGTTCGCACGATCCCTCGTTTCACGCCAACCTAAATCTTGTTTTCAGTAGTTTCAGCAATTCTGTGCCAGATTCCTCGAACTCGCCACTCTGGCGGAGTGTCGTGGAAATTCTTACCGAAAAGCTGGCAGATTTATCCCAAAACTCGCCCACCTTTCGCGACTCCGGACAAGCGAAACAAGTAATCGACTTGGTTGCCAACGCGACGTTGCCCACATTTTGGAAGTTCCACCGCGATTTGTTGTTTCACCAACAAGAATGTGACATTGTCAGCCCATTTTTTTTGGGTCGCGTCTGCGAAGCTGTGTTGCAAGAAGCGACCGACTGGAACGATCCCAATCAGGTTGTCGAAGCAAGCATTCGGCGTCTTAACGATTTTATCGGCTATCGCCCCATAGCCACGCTGGAAAATCAAAAGATTGAGCCCTACGCACATGAATGGATTCGACCTGTTCCCCTCTTTATTCGTGGTGCCGGTGTCGCTCACGGTCGTTATCAACAAGTCGTCCAATTAGCACTCAAGCTAATTTCACAAACCGATTCTGTCATCCTGCAAAGTGCTTTTTTTGATCCAGATCTTCTGGACGAACTTGCCTTTGACCCACGGGCATATGATTTTGATCATCCTGTCAACCGACGACCCAATTATCACTTTGGACAATGGGACCCACACCAACTCGACAATCAAGGACGCTATCGTAGATTTGTTATCCAGCAAGTAACCCTGGATGCTTTGATGTCAAGGCTGGACCAAGAATCCCACCTCCCACACAAAGAATTGGAATTCGAAGCTGCTGCTGTGTTGGCAGGGACCATTCTCATGGCTGCCGGCATCAGCGGTGGCGGCCCCGATTCACACGACTCAGAACAAACCTTAGGTAAACTACTGCCTGAGATTGCTGCCTTTCGCGATGCTTTTTATGAGAAATTGATCCATTTCGCTGATGAAGAACATCAACAGCGTTTAATTCAGGAAGCCATCGATTTACATCAACCGTTCGCAGGAGCACGGCAGCATATTAACGCCGAGTTAGCGAAACAACGGGCTTCTCAACTTGAACATATTCACCTTGCTACCCTCTTTGCTCGCATGGGATTTGCAACTGCGGCACACCGCCACGTCGACATTGTGCCAGCAGTTTCTGGAAGAATGCTCTGTCGTATTGATTGCCTTTATGCCAGTGTTCAGAACAAACTTGAGTCGGGAAAATTAGCAAACGCCTTCGAGGACGTGCAGGCCGCAAATGCGTTGATTCAACGGTCCATTCAATGCGGTGCCTTGATCGATCCTTGGAACATCCTTGGGTTCGATGGTCATTTCAGTATTTTCCCAGCAATGGAAAATACCATTCATGACTATCGTGTCGATGATTTACTGGATCTCGTCCAACGACTCTTCAATTTATATTCGCGGCTGTGGAGTGAAGCAGCCGCTATAAACCAACAAACGCTCTGTGAATCCATTGATGTCGCGTTCCATACAGCGGCCACGTGGTGGCACCAATATGCCGCACACGAACTCACTGCCTTCGACTGTGAAAACGCGTTAGAAACCTATGAGGCTTCCAAGCGTGTTGCTGGTGCGTTGAATATCTGGCACAACAGCGACAGCTCATCTGCAGGGAGTATTGCTTTTTGGGCACCACATGCTGAAATGTTCGATTCACCTCAGGCGTATGCATTGGTGATCAACACACTGCTTGAACAGAACAACTACGAAACCTCCATGTCTCTGCTCATTCATTGGGTCAGCCAGCATGAAAGGATCCCTTTCGAACATGGTCGTATTTCCTTCTACGAATTTGTGCGTCGTTGGATGCTAGGCTGGCTAAGCTACGAACCCAATCCAGAATCCTCTGATTCCAAGCAACAAACAAAATGGTATTTGTTCAAGAAATTTTTTGATTACATCGAAGCAAACGCTGGTGAGTACTGGGATTCTCCTACCTTCTCGCAAAGTTTCTCCGACAATTTCTCTAAGGCATCGGAGGCTCCCGAACAAGACAACTTTTCTGAGCCGCTGGACGACGAAGAACCCGAAGACCTTTTTCAAGCGGCCTATGAAGATGTTGTCTACCACGACAGTACTGATGATGGGGTTGATGGCGAAGTTTTTGATTCCGGGTCCTCTGAAACCGATCAATTTTCAAGTGACGCTTTAAACTTGTCCCGACATACCGGATTTCTGTTGGGGCTCTCGCAAATGTGGCAGACGCTCGTACTCTATCCGGAAATCATTAATTTCAATGAGCTTGCGGAAGAAAACAACGATATCGCGACGACTTTAACGGGTTGGGCGGATCGTGCCGAACAAAACGAACGCTTACTACACCATCTACTTGAAGACATTCAAGCGCGCCGTATTAGCCAACCATTCGGCGATCAAGATTCAATGGCAGAGTATGATCGCCAACGCTTGGCAAAAGAGTCGCTACTAGAACAGGTCATCTCGGCAATCGTGGAAACCGCCTGTGCCCGTCGATTTCTTCAAGCAGCAATCGCACCTGCAACCGCAACTTCCACTTTTTCTTCTGGCATTCCTGATTATTTTGAAGACGAAGCCACCATCATTCCCGCACTCTCGGCACTCGTGCGGCGAAATTCTAGCGACTTCCGCAAGCATTGGCAGGCATTGCACAAAACGCTCCAACAGAGACCGCTCCTTTACGTCCCCCTAGCTAAAGGAGGAGATCCAAAAAACATAGTCTCCGCCCGAGTTCAGCAACGCATGATTTACGATCTACTCGCCTTCCTGCCTCGTATGGGCCTCCTGTATGAAACTTTCGAACTGCTAGACGCCGCGCGGCGCATCGAAAAATCTAACCCTGTCGGCGCAGGGGGTATTACCGAATTTGATGAACTTTTTGCAGTTGGGTTTTCGGCTGTCATTCATAGCATCGTCATGTCTGACAACGCTCCCGAACGAGGCGACGCACTCAAGGTGATGGAGACAGAGGAAAGTGAAGAAGCACTCGTAGATTGCCTCGAAAGCGTCACAGAAACACTACTGGAAACTTGGTTGGAACACAGCAAAACACTACGGCTTTCTGTTCTCGAACAGGTAGCTGATGAGAAATCTTGGAGCGAGTTTGTCCAATTCATCAAACGTTACGGAAAAGAGCTGTTCACACAACGCTTTTTGAATTTGCCCAACGTGCGTGCCATCCTCCACCAGGGGGCTCATGTCTGGCTGCGCCAGTTGCAGGACTATGGTGGCGATCAAGTCAACCTAAAATTACTTGATGAACTCGAGAGCACAATTTCCATGCGAGAGGCTGCAAAGAACTTAACGCTCGTTCTGGAAGCAATTATCGAAAACTTTGCAGAGTATCGAGATTACAACAATACCACCACGCAGTCAGACCATGGCGATCTACTTTATACCTTGCTAGATTTCCTGCGACTACAAAACCGCTATGAGCGAATTTGCTGGAAACTCAAACCGGTGATCCTGGCCCACAGAATTCTCGTACGAAGTGGGAAAAGCCAAGCCGCAAAACGTTGGCGTAGAGCTCTATCAAAACGAGTCGGAGCAGAAGCAAAGCAATATCTCGACGAATTAGCAGAGCTACAAAAAGAGTATGCCATGCAAATGCCAACTGTGGCAGATCGTCTGGCAGAAAGATTTGTCAAGCCATTAGCGATTGACCGTATTTGCGCTTTAGTGAAACCTGCCATCGAGGAAGCAGGCCAAGATGGTCCCTACCCAATTTTCGAATTGCTCGAACATGAAACCGACAGTTTGTCTCGTGAACCAACAGGTGTCGGACTCGACCTACCAGCATGGCTCGTTGCTCTTGAAGACGAAGTTGAAACGGCGATTGAGCATCGTTTCATCGGTCGTGAGCTACCGACCTGTGATTATGACATTCACAAGTTTATTCCCTACGAACCAATGTCACTCCAAGAGGCTCAGATTCAGGTGGAAAACTGGTCTAAAAGGTCTACCTTCTCCGACGACTGAATGACTCAGCGCAGTTTACCCTCTGAGAGAATTTCCAGCGTGCGACGTGGTGCACGCAGCCTCGACTAGCTTGGCAAAAACAGCCTTGCCGTTGCTTAACAATGCTCACAATTTTTGGGCGTTTCTGCTAACCACCGTGGTACTTGACTTGGCTCAACGCGAATCACCCTAACTTATTTTACAGGCATCATTTCACTAGGCTGCATTTCACCATGCTGTGCAAATCTGGCAACGTCAAATTCGTTCGCACACATGGGTTACCAATGATAAGCGTTCTCCAAGATCAACCGAGCCAATTCTACTTTCATACGAAAAGGAGACAACGTCGTCTAAAGTCCTGATTTCAAGGTACCCCAAGATGGCTGAACGCTTTGGATCGACGACTTTATCGGACCGATCTAACAAAGGCATTTCCAAGCGAATGAAATGTTGGCACGCTCTATTTTTCGATGAACGATTTTCTGATGAACGCAGCGAACAAGCGATCGCTTCTGTCTTCCTGGAAAATTGAGACGCTGACAGCCTCTTAAAAATAATACCCGCCGACATCAGCGAGGGGTCAATCGATCAGAACAAATCTCGCCTTCGATCGAATTAGGCCGCCACTCGGTTTGAAGTCGTTGACGGTGGTGCGTCTGACTGTGGTTTGCGTACCACTAAACGAAAGCTGCTTTCTAAAATTGGGGAACTGCGACGACACCAATTACTCAAGCGGACGCGCCAATTGTCTGTGTTTTCAAACCAATGATCGGATCTCCCTGAGCAACAATGATTTGAAATCCGATATAGGTTTCAAGAATTCTGGTTAATGTACGCGGATCATAAAAAAACAGGTGGTGAAACATGTCGTAGTGTTTTCCACGCCTTTTTTTCAAATGCCATTTTCCAAGCACTGTTTTGAACCGGTTGGAAAGGGACTTAATGTTGGGACACCCGATGTACAGCACACCGCCCGGTCGCAAGATTCTCCAAACTTCGTTTAAATAATCTTGTGGATTCTTTGGATGTTCCAGTACCTGATCCATGCAAACGCAATCGTAGGTATCTGAAGGAATTCCTAGTTCAAAGAAATCGCCCGAATAAATCGGAAAGTCAACTTGCTCGCGCAACAAATTCATCGTGGCGCGGTCGACATCATAGCCTTCAGGATTCCAACCATTTCTTTCCGCCAACAGCAATTCAACACCGTCGTAACATCCGATCGACAATAGTCGGCCGGGATTTGTATGCCGTGCCAGCAGCTGGAATGCGTCCGCCTTCGCTGCCACACGGCGCACGCTTAGATTATCTGGGTCNGGAATCTCAANGGTGTCTTGACCGCAAGTNCCATACTGACCGTAATACTGATTCAGATAATCCTCAGNGTATTGAGGGTTCATAAAGAGCAACGCACAGGTTCGGCAACGATCGATCCGACGTCCGGAAAAATCATGGTCCTCCGAAAANATCGCGCGCGAATTACAGAAGGGACACTGATCATGAGGAACGTCGAATTCCTCCGTTAAATCGAGACTTGGAGCACGCGCGCAATACGCCTCCTGAGACATCCTGAGCCCTCCAAAACACGCGGACAAATAAGGTCGGCAAGTTATCGGAAGTTTAGTAAACGGACAACGGTAGTTGACCGCCAATGTTTTGTGACTCCGCGACAAGTCGCATTAGCAAAAGGACCTTCGCCGCTCAATCACAGAACTGCTAGCTATTTCTGAAAGGATCTACGGGCCTTCAGGCACCAGCACTTTCTGGGTCGACCTCAGGCAGCGATATTAGGTATTCTCTGCACTCATTTGTATTGAGACTGCCGGAGGAATAAGCCGATCATGAAACTTCTCGAAAACACGCTTTTGCGCGCTGGTCAGATTCGATCTATCGAAGGCACCCCTTGTTTTGACGAGCAGGTAATCGAGACGTTCCTGCAAGCTCCTTACGACCCACTGACGAGCTTTGAAGGTCCGCCCAACTACTCGTTGCAGCGCGGCGGGCGAGGCAAAGATCATCCTCGTTATGGTCGTTTTGTTTATGCGTTGGCCCGACACTATCAACCGGATTATGTTGTCGAGGTAGGCACTTTTGCGGGGGGTACGGCTGTCGGTTTTGCGAACGCCTTAATTGAAAACGGTCATGGAAGATTACTTTGCATCGATCAAGATTCCTATAGTCATGGGACATTTCCAGAGGTTGTGCAACGCAATTTACAGAGAGTCGGTCTCCCCAGTGAGCAATTGCAGTTATGTTGTGGTGATTCGAAAACCTGGTTGCCCGACTTGGCAAACGATCTAAGTGAAAAAGTGGGCATCGTTCTGATTGATGGCGACCACACTTTTGCCGGCGCACGCACGGACATCCAAAACGCGCTCCCGTTGGTCAAACCAGGTGGATTGATCCTCGTCCATGATGTGGATCGTGGACGCTCGATGGATGAAGCTACCGAAGCGCACCCACACCCGGTCTATGAAGCATTTCATAGCGTGGTCCAAGAGCAGCATCTCGATTGGTGTATCCTGAAGTTCATTCGCAAGCATCTCGGCATTATCCGGGTCGGTCGATCACCTTCGCAAACAAAACAATCGGTCGCTTAATCTTTATTTCCTCGTTGGATCTTTTGCTTTCTTGAAAAGAATGGACAGGATAGGATGGCAGACATCGCAACAAAGTCAGCACCCGAGGATATGGCCGGAAGAATTCGGGAATTGAACGAAGATCCTTCCAATCAATGGATTCCTCGTGTCGACCGTGCAGGGGAAATCGTTGACGGGTACTTAGTCACGCACAATGGATTGCTTGTGACTCCCAGCGACCCTGGATATGTCCAACTCCTGACCTCCAATACTGGTTGCCACGAGCCGCAAGAAGAGTATCTCTTCCAGCAAGTACTTGAGCAGATACCTGGTGGCGGACAGATGCTCGAACTGGGGGCTTACTGGGCTTTTTACTCCATGTGGTTTGCAAAAGAAGTTCAAAACGCAAACTGCTACCTTGTCGAACCCCGTAAAAAAAATCTTAAAGTCGGCAAGCACAACTTTGCCAAAAATGGCTTTCGTGGCGAATTCTTCCGCAGCAAAATTGGGCACGGGCATTTAGGTGTCGATCGGTTTCTTGATGCCCAGCAACTTGAATACATCGATCTACTCCATGCCGATATTCAAGGTGCCGAATATGAAATGTTATGCGATGCGGAACAATCGTTGCGAAACGGACGTATCGGTTTCGTCTTTGTAGGTACGCATAGCCAGGAATTGCATTACGCCTGCAAAGCTTATCTTGAAAAACACGACTACGTGACGATTGCCCACGCAGACTTTGATCACGGTACCTATTGTTGTGACGGAGTGCTCGTGGCCCAACGGGCCGGCCTCTCCAACGGGCTGGCACCTTTAGAGATTCCCCTACGGGATGCTGCAGGCCAGAAAAACGCAGAGCAACAGCTTCGACATCTGCGGATTGACAAAGCAAGTAGCAGCAAGGAATCCGGCCTCCTGCGCAAACTACTAGACCGTCTGCAGCACAGAGCTTTTTCCTTCAACCGTTCATCGTCTCAGACGACTTCGCTAGATTAAGAGATAAAATTATGAACGCTCTCGATCATGCACCAAAGCCATTAAAACGCCTGTATTGGAAGTACCGACTACTCCTTTGGCAGATTCATCGTCGCTACAGCGACTCGATAACGATCAAGACCAAACAAGGTATCTTCAAACTTCCTGTCACTGCCAATGATGCCATCAGTAAACATCTCTATTCTCGTAAAGAATTTGAATTGGGATTGATTGAAAATTCACTGGCATTTCTTCGCTCGATTGGTCGATGTCCACCCAAAGGGCAGGGCACTGTATTAGATATCGGCGCCAACAACGGTGTGATTTCGATTGGGATGCTTGCTACCGGTGAGTTTGCCAAAGCCATTGCGGTGGAACCCGATCCACAAAACTTCGCACTGTTACAACAAAACGTCCGGGAAAACAATCTGGAGAATCAATTCGCCTGTCTCAATTTTGCTGCATCGGACCAAGCATCCACACTCGAATTCGAACTGAGTGATTCCAATTTCGGGGACCATCGCGTTCATTACAACAGGCCGCAAAACTCCCCTGATCTTTTCCATGAGTCACAACGCCGCGTCATTCAAGTTCAGGCAGAAACGGTCGACCATTTAATTCAAAACCTGAAAGATCCCGCAGCAACCAATCCCGCCCTGGTTTGGATCGATGTCCAGGGCCACGAAGGGTTTGTGTTTCAGGGCGCCAAACAACTGCTAAAAAAAGACATTCCCGTCATGGTCGAAATTTGGCCTTACGGCATCGCACGGACTGGTATGTCACCGGCAGAATTTTGTAGCATCGCCGCCGACCTCTGGAGTACTTTTTGGATAGAACACAAGGCCCGCTTTGAAAAACGATCCCTTGTAGAACTACCAGCATTTGTTGACCAAATTGGTGACCAAGGCGCCTTCAAGAATGTCATCTTTACCAAATGACTTTTCGTCGTCGCTCTTAACTTGTGCAGCAACCTTGATTCGTGCCGGCTGCCAAACTTGGGTTTTGGAACTACTTGGCTTGCTGGGAACCCAAAGCGGAGTTCCACGAGGAACGAAAAATGCTCATCCCAATTCAAGCAGCGCTGCTGATCCCAGTAGTCGCAAAGCGACGATAAACTTCGCATAAACGATCCGCCCACGCATTAATGCTGAACTCATGCAACAATCTTTCATGCGCAGATTGGGCCAATCTCGTGCGTTTGCTTGGATCATCAATCAACTCGTCGACGGCTCGACAGAGTGCCTGATGATCCTCAGGTGGAATGACAATTCCATCGATGTTGTTACGAATCAATTCGCAATTACCGCCGACATCCGTCACAACCGGACAGACGCTTTGCGCCATCGCTTCCATGATCCCCATACTAAGCCCCTCTTTACGTGAAGGAGCCACGTAAATGTCGAAGAGCCCGCTATATTTTCCACCGTGCTTCCGTGCACCCGGCAACTTGACACAATTGGAAATCCGTCGGTCGGCGGCAAGTTTTGTCACCAGGGGATCTCTCTTGTCACCAATCACAAGCCAATAAATATCCCGCCGCGTCGCTAATTCTGCCGCGGCACGCAGCATAAGGTCAACGCCTTTGACAGGTCGTATGTTGGCCACCGTCCCAATCACAAAAGCGTCTGTGGGAATGCCAAATTCTCGCAGCGTCGAGCGGGGTGGTGTTTGTAGAGTTTCCGGAAGACAACCTTCCCAAACGGTCGCCAACTTTGCTGCCGGGATACCCGAGGCTTGCATGGCCCGTTTTGTCGCATGGCAAACACAGGTCACGGCACTGGCGCGGGAGTGCCAGTGGGTGATCCAGTTTGCCGGATCCAGGACGTGTAAGCGATCGATGACCCCGCGATAGCCAATCAACTTCGGTAACGGCCGCAGTCCACGGCAAGCCGCTAACAGGTTAGCAAAATTACGACTGGTATAAGCGTGGACTACATCATATTGCCCCTTTTCCACACAGTGCCGAATTTCGCGGCGGGCACGAAAATCCACCTTATTGCGACATTCAATACGAGTCACTGGAATGTGGGATAGTTCAGGCGGCAAACGATCGACATGGCGCGTCATGATTTCGAGATCTATATCCGACTGACGCGCAACAGAAAGTGCCAAGGCCTGCAATTGAACATTCATACTTTCGTAAACCCACAGTACGCGCATCTTCAATTTTCCTCTGCTTTTCCCCACAAACCTTCCGCATCAAATCGGTGCGATATTAGCAGACGCCACGTGCCAGGGATATGTTGCTTTGGATGACAAAACAGCGCGCCTGCTAGCAGCTTCCAGCTTGGCTAGAAAAATTTCTGTAGCAAAGCATTCAAAGCTCCGACCAGGAGAGAAACCATGGCGAGTTGATCTTGTTTGGTCTGGGGCTTTTCTACTAGCCTAAGTCGCTCATTCCTTACATTTTTGACCTCGGAAGGATCGTTATGCTTCGGCAGCTTGCCAATCTACGCCAACGTGGTCGCCTGCGCACCAACCGTATGACGCCGCGCACAAACAAACCAGCAATATTGCGTGAACACCCCGCTCTGGAAATTACCAATTTTTTAGAGTTGATCGTCGCTGACCATCACCAGCCGGACAAAGAATTCTTTTTTGTCGAAATTGGAGCCTTTGATGGAAAGACAGCAGATCCAATCTATAACTTTGTACATCGGCACGGTTGGCATGGCGTACTTGTCGAGCCGCAATGGGAAGCGTTTGAACGTCTTAAAGCGAATTATAAGAATCAATCAGGGCTGACTTTTTGTAATGTTGCCATCGGCGACCAGGACGGCGACGTGACCCTCTACACACGTAATGAAGGCATGCTACAAGCCGCTAGCCTCGACAAGCAACTCGTCTCGAAACCGGGGCGCAAGCGTCGCCGCGTGGATGCTCGCCGAGTACCTTGCTGGACTCTCCAGACACTGCTTGAAAAAACGGGCGCTCCGCACGACTTCGATCTCTTACAAATCGACGCTGAGGGTCATGACTTCGAAATCATAAAATCCATCGACTTCCAAAGCATTTGTCCTGCGATCATTCGCTACGAACATATGGTCCTCTCAGAATCTGATCGGAATGAATGCCTCGAATTCCTTGCCAGTTATGGTTATCGATTTCTACTAGAAGATGGCGATACGACGGCCTACCGTAAGGCAACCACTGTGCGTCAAATAGCGGTTGCCTAGTACGCAACGACCAGAGACTTGAAGCAGAACAAACGCCGTTCATCTGCCTTTTTATGGCGGGTCGTTTTATTCGCCGCGCATTTTCATGCCGCTCGATCCGTGGCCGCCTTGAGAATATTCGTTGTGGACTTCCCAGCAAGTGCTCCGGTAACACAGACTTGTCCGCCGTAGGCTTCCACAACTTCTTTGCCAACCACGTCGTCGATGCAATACGTGCCACCTTTAACAAGCACATCGGGTCGAATCTCATGGAGCAGGTTATGAGGAGTCTCTTCGCTGAAAGGAACGACGTAATCAATGCATTCCAAGGCAGCCAAAACGGCGGCACGATCTGCTTCCTGATTAATCGGACGCTGTGGTCCTTTCAAGCGACGGACACTGTCGTCACTATTCATCCCAACAACAAGTATGTCTCCTAGGGCACGAGCTTCCGCAAGATAGGAAACGTGGCCTGCATGAAGGAGATCGAAACATCCGTTGGTAAAAACGATACGTTGCCCTTGCTGACGATGTCGCGTAGCCTGCTCAGCAGCTTCCGGTAAGGTCTGAATTTTAGAGGTCGGTGACCGCAGGCCGGTTTGCATTGATTTCTCGATCTCCTGTTTGCTAATTACTGCAACTCCTGGTTTCTCTACTTCCAAACCCGCTGCCAGATTGGCGAGTTGGACCGCTGCGGAGGAAGTCATATTAGCTCCAAAGCAGACACCGAGCATCGCCAAGACCATGTCTCCGGCTCCCGTCACGTCATATACAGAACGGGCTCGGGTGGGAAACACTCTGCCGTTTCCATCACGGCGGACAAGGGCCATCCCATCTCGATCGAGCGTCAGGACGACCATGTTCACATCGAGTTGATCACAAAGACGGGAACCTGCCTCCAAAGCATCCTCTGTGGTTTGAATTTTTCGCCCTAAACATGTTTCTGATTCGGTACGATTAGGCTTGATTAAAGTCGCACCCGTGTAGTGCTGATAGTCGCCTCCACGCAGCGGATCGACGAGAATCGGCACCTTGTGCTGCCGTGCTAGTTGGATCAGTCCTTTCGTGACGTGAGGCGTACACACGCCTTTGGCATAGTCTGAAATTAAGACAACGTCACAAGCTTTGATTTTTTCTGTTAATGCTTCCAGTAACCGATCACCAAGAGCCAAGGAAAGCGGATGCGTCGCCTCGTGATCTACGCGCAGAATCTGTCCCGGTCGCAACCCACAAACCCGACCAACAAAGCGTTCCTTCACGGTAGTAGGACGGGTCGTATCTTCTAAAAGACTCGTGCAATCTACGTCGGATTCCTGTAGGATTTTTCGTAATGTTTTCCCCGATTCGTCCGCACCTACGATACCGACTGCAGTGACTTCCGCTTCCAGAGCCCGCAACATATTACACACGTTGGCTGCGCCCCCCAGACGCGCTTCGCGTTCTTTTGCCTGCAATACAAGGATCGGTGCTTCCTGGCTGATCCTTTCCGTATCTCCTGTGGTGTAACGGTCGAGGATCATGTCACCAAACACAATCACCCGAGGAGAACCAAGTTGCTTCAGTGTTTGCAACAAATCAGTTTGAGACAAAGAGATCTCCATCGTTTCAATCGTTAATCAGAACGGGTACCTCGAGGCGGGAATACAAACTTGTAGATTGAATCGGGCTCACAGACAAGAGAGTTTAGGCAAGCGTGACGCCTTTTCACAAACCTGACGATGACGTTAGGCAGCGGCCACGCGGTGGGACCGGTCTAACTGGGTCTGAACCGCCGCAAATACTTGATCTACGGTCATTTCCTGCATGCACCGATGATGCTGCAAAGGACAGGTGCGTGCAGCGCACGGACGGCAATCGAGATCTTGCATCAGTTGAATCTCATGTGGATTGTAGTTTTTCGCCCATTTTGGGTCTGTGGGCCCAAACAAGGCAACCGTCGGAACATTGAATCCTGCAGCCAGGTGTCGCGGACCACTATCGGGGGCCACGACTACATTGGCGCGACGAAGGCAGGCTTTGGTAAGACCTATACTGAGGTTTTCCTCAGCTAAGCTGACGACGTGCCGGTGCGCCGCCAGCGATTCAATAATGCTAGCGGTTTGGCGCTCGCCGGGGCCACAGACAACCAGCACCTGACAATGGTTGGAATTCGCAATCCGTTTCGCCAGATCACCAAAATAACTGGGCGGCCAATGTTTTGCTGCACCATAGGCACCGCTGGGACAAATCGCCACCACACCCGCAGAGGGTGTCAAGCCAAGCTTTTTCCATAACGCGTCTGCGGCCACCTCGTCCACTTCCGTTGTGCGAAGTTCTAGTTGTTTCGATGCGGTTGGACAGCCTAAGTGTTCGGACAAACCGAGATAGGCGTCCACGGCAGAAATTGGCGTCCAGCGGCCATTCTGAGCAGGGTGAAAAAGTCGATCTGTTAACAGAGGCCCACGACCATAACGCACATAACCAACCCGTTGGGGAACACCACTGAGCCAGGCAATCGCTCCGGTCCGAAAAGAATTGGGCAACAGCAGAAGCGCGTCAAAACCTACTTGGCTCAGTTGTTTGCTAAGCTTCAACGATCCTCGAATCGGTGGGTTCTTGTCATAAGTAATGATCTCGTGGAACCATGGTAGTCCAGCTAGCACCTCGGCAACGTAGGGTCGTAAAATACCACTCAACTGAGCATAAGACCCGAAATTTTCACGCAGCGCGCGAAGCATCGGGGTTGCCATCGCAACATCGCCAATCCAATTGGGTAGAAAAACGCCAATTTTCATCGCTATCGCGATCCTTTCGACAATCGTAAGACAATCCGTCTGACTAAATGAAAGCTCCGTTTTTAAATCCTAGCGCATCCAGCAAAGATAGAGCAACATCGATTCTTCGCTCTCTTGCGCGATGCACACAAAATCTCGCACAGATGGACTCGACAGGCGAAAGCAGAGACCGATACGATGCACCTGTCAAAATTGGAAGAGGCGGCCTATGACGAGCGTGGTGATTGATACAGAACGCATGCGGATGCTGCACTGTGGGCTCGGTCAATTTTGTCTCCACCTGGGCAGAGGGATCATCGACGGAGCAGAAGGCCATCTGTCCCCTGTTTTCTTGATGCATCCGGAGCACGCGAATTATTTCGGCCGCGCCGCCATCTCCGTGCTTCCTGTACGCCGTTGGAACACAGAACCGTATCAACGGTTTGTTCGGCCTTGGACCCGTCTCCTAACATCAGCCCCCAGCTACGCGCTCTGGCACACCACACACCAAGACTCAAAATTTCTCCCAGCCGACCCATCCGTACCTGTGATACTGACCATCCACGATTTAAATTTTTTGCGGGAAAAGTCGCCTGCTTCCATCAACCGACGGATCCGTCGATTACAAAAAAAAGTTGACCGCGCCAGCGTCATTACCACGGCATCACACCATGCCGCCAAGGAAATACGGGAACAACTTGCAGTGGGTGATCGCCAAATTGCCATCATCCCACACGGTGTCTGCGTCGACTCGATGGAAGTTACCCATCAGAAGCCCAGCTTCCTCCCGCCAGGTCGCTTCCTTTTCACGATCGGGGATGTTACTCGTAAAAAGAACTTTCATGTGCTTCTGGACCTGATGGAGAAGGTGCCAGATTATCGCCTCGTGATTGCTGGCCAAAGATCAAACGAGTATGCCACCAACATGGAGAGGGACATTATTCGACGATCTCTCAAACATCGAGTGATTTTACCCGGCACCGTTTCCAACGCAGACCGGGCCTGGCTCTATCAACATTGCGATGCTTTTCTGTTTCCGTCAACGAGTGAAGGGTTTGGACTACCCGTGATCGAAGCCATGAGTTTTGGTCGACCGGTCTTTTGTTCCGACGCGACGAGCTTACCGGAGGTCGGTGGTTCCCTGGCATTTTATTGGCGTCAATTCGATGCTGACCATTTGGCAAACGTCTTTGTGCAAGGAATGAAAACCTTTACGTCCGATCCCTGCTATGGCGATAAACTTCGCTCTCACGCAGCCGAATTCTGCTGGGAGTCGGCTGCAAAAAAATATATTTTGCTCTACGAAAATATCATGCAATCACCGCCCAGACGGCAAGCCGCCTGACACTTCCCGCACCAAAATCCGTCTCCCCTCTGACTAGACGCGGTTTTATTAACGTGTGTAGAATACTCGGCTTAAGATGAAATCGTCTCTATTTTACCACCGTTTTTGGAGCTGCTTGTGGCAGACAAAGAAGAAGCGTTAGAAGTTGAAGGCACCGTAACCCAGGCTCTGGCAAATACTCGATTTCGAGTTCAACTCGACACGGGCGCTGAAGTGATGGCACATGTTGCCGGGCGGATGCGGAAAAACTTCATCCGCATCGTTCCGGGTGACAAAGTTCGCGTTGAGCTATCTCCCTACGATCTAACTCGGGGTCGCATCACCTACCGCGAGCGTTAAATCTGCCCTGCTCTACTCTGGTCGCATGCTCCACACGGAGGTGTGGTCGTCGTGATGGAATACGAGTCACCGAGCGCGGCGTCAGCGGTGCCGCGTAGCATGTTCAGGCAGGTAGACGTCTGGTGAAGGCTATGCCGTGGACACTGCCCGCTTTCGTCATCGAGCTAACTGACGGAACCCATAAATCATTAGGAGCACGTATGTCTCGGCGAAATAACCAAGATGGTTTATGATAAAAGGAGTGTCGTCCTGGTCCTCGTCGGGTTGGGTTGCGCTCGTCATGACGGCAGCAACAGGATCGCAGAAACCTCAGGGCAATTGACCACAATCGATTCCCTTCTCGTCCATCTTTTCCAGTTTGCGTCCAGAAAGGCCGAATATACCAATCACCGTGAAACATCCGAACAAGAATCCTTGTGATCGTTTTCTGGACCTGTGGCAACTGCTTGGCTGGTGGCTCGTACTGACCAGCGGAGCCTTCACAGGGCCGCTTGGTACAGTGACGCTTGAGGCCGCTGAGCCGGTCCGCTTCTCCGAGCACGTGCTGGCGAACGAGCACCGCTACATCTTTGGGATCGCGACCGTCGACATCGATGGCGACGGCGACCTCGACCTGACCTACCCGGATATCTATACGGGTGGAGCACAGGGTGAATCCAATCTGTACTGGCTGGAAAACAACGGCCAGGGCAAATTCCAGCGCCACGTGATTCATAAAGACCAGCAGGGATGGATGGAACGACACGCGACCGGAGACATCAATGGCGACGGCAGGCTGGACGTGGTCATGGTCGACAATTGGAATGGGCGGTTGTTCTGGTTCGTCAACCCGGACGGGCCGGCAGACAGTCATTGGAAACAATACATCATCACCACAAAATGCCAGCACGCTTACGATGTGGTGTTGTCCGATCTGGATGGGGACGGCGATCTGGACGCGGCGGCGGCAGGCCTCAATCCTGGCCGGATAACTTGGTATGAAAATCCCGGCCGGGACGGGCAGCATGACGAATGGACTCGTCGCGTGATCGACGAGGGGATGCCGGTGGCTCGGACGATCGCCGCAGGCGACTTTAACAGCGACGGCAAGATCGACCTGCTTGCTACAGCCACCGGCAAACGCTATTTCTCGGCGAACGTCCAGGACCACGGCTGCCAGGTCGTCTGGTACGAGAACCTCGACAAAACGCCATCGGGACGCTGGAAAAAACACACCATCGACAATCAGTCGTGGGCTCCGGCCCACGGTCATCCAGTCGACATGGACGCCGACGGTGATCTCGATGTGGTGATGGCTCACGGGGTGACCACGCATATCGACATCAAGGTGGAACGGCACGGAGTGGTCTGGTACGAAAACGTGGACCAGCCGAAGTCCGGCCGGTCATGGAAAAAGCACCTAGTCGGCCACCTGCCCTTTGCCTTCGAGGCGATTGCCAGGGACCTGGACGGCGACGGAGACATGGACGTGATCGCAACCGCTTGGGCCAACACACTTCGATTGTATGGACAACCCGTAACGACGCCTGGAGGCGATCGCGTCGTCTGGTTTGAAAACCGTGGTCGCGACCAGTGGGTCGTCCACAGCTTGCAGGACAAGTTTTTCGGGGCCAGCCAGGTGATCACCGCCGACCTGAACGGGGATGGGCGGCCCGACATCATCGCCACCTGTGACGGCGAGTGGGTGAACCGTGAACAGGGTTCCAAGAGCGAAATCCGCTGGTGGCGCAACGAAGCCGACAGCGGGAAGTAGGGCATCTCACAATCATCACTCACTCGCTCCATGACCAAGATGCAATCAATTAAGTCGGGCAATTAAGTCGAGTCTCCGACCAGATTTTCCAAGCAGCTTCCATTCGTGACTTCAGGAGAACCATGTTGTGAGAAAACTCTTTCCAATCGCGCTGAGCGCTACCACCATACTGGCCTTCCTCCTGCTCTGTGCACCCGCATCGGCAGAGGAATTGACCTTCGTGCCAAAGGGGGAAACAGAGGCAGAGCCCTACCTACTCGAGAAGCCGGCATCCACCGAGCCTGGGAAGCGGCATCCACTCATCGTTTACTTGCACGGCCGAGGCGGCGATCACCAAGAGCAGTGGCGCATGAAGGAATTCACTCAGTTCCGCAAGCGCGCGGCAAAGCGCGGGTACTTCGTGCTCTGCCCGCATCTGGGAACCGACCATTGGATGAATGCACGTGCCCGACGTGTGCTGACCGAGCTGCTCGATAAAACGCTGAAAAACTACCCGCTCGACAAAGAACGGGTACATATGATGGGGATGAGCATGGGGGGAGGCGGCTCACTCATTTATACGATGTATAACAAGGGCCACGTTCGCTCCGTGTGTAACATCTTCGGCGTTACGGACTACACGCAATTCCTTAACGACAGTCCACAATACAAGCCTTCGATGAGCAAAGCGTTGGGTGGCACCCCGGAGACTGTGCCTGACGTCTACAAAGCGCAGACGGCGATGGCCCACCTGGACGCCTTCGCGAAAGTACCGGTGCTTGTGCTCCACGGCGACGGCGACATCGTGGTCCCCGTGCACCACTCCCGGCAGTTCGTTAACGCCATGAAGACCCGCGGGTACAAGGTGGTGTACAAGGAGGTGCCTGGTGGACGACACCTGTCGTCTTTTATTCAGGGCTTTGAGGATCAGATCCTCGATTTTTTCGACAGAACCGCTGCCCCAGGTTCGGAAAAACCTCAGGGCAATTGACCACAATCGATTCCCTTCTGGTCGGTGTGTATCTGGTGTGTATCTCGCCGCTATGCTGGCGATGGGTTACCATGGATGGGTCACAATCCGCCACCTGCACAAAGATAAAGCATGCTACAGATCGTCAACAAAGGAACCCGCCTTTGCGATGGCCTCACACGGCGGCAGCTGATGCAGGTGGGTTCGCTGACGCTGGGAGGACTTTCGCTGCCACAGCTGCTTCAGGCGCGGGATCTTTCGCAGCCGCTTCCGGTTTCGGATAAGGCTTTCGGCCGGGCGAAGAATGTTATCTTCCTCTACCTCGCTGGAGGACCGCCTCAGCACGAGACGTTCGATCCCAAACCGAACGCACCCACCGAAATACGAGGTCCCTTCAAACCAATCAGTACCAACGTGCCAGGCATTCAGTTCTGCGAACTGTTGCCCAGAACGGCAGCCCTGGCTGACAAGTTCGCCGTTTGCCGATCGATGGCGACTGACGACAACACCCACTCCTCCAGCAGTGCCTGGGTCCTGACCGGTTACAAGTATCGCGGGACGAACCCCAGGACGATTCAGCCGACCGACTGGCCGTATCTGGGTTCGGTCGTGAAACAACTCAAGCCGAGCGAGAAGCTGCCGGCCCTGACTTCCGTCTGGCTGCCAGACGTCATGCGGCTAAACGAAAACGTCACGCCGGCCGGCCAGACAGCCGGGTTTCTGGGACCGCGGTGGAATCCCGAAGTGTTTGTCGGTGATCCGGCTGAGCCGACTTACGACATCGAAAGCCTCCGCAAAAACGATATCACACCGATCCGGCTCGAGCAGCGACAGTCACTGCTGTCTCAATTCGATGACCGTTTACGTCAGATCGACGGAACCGTCGCAACATACGACTATTACAAGCAGCGGGCATTCGATCTGCTGACGTCGGGCGAGGCACGGCAGGCCTTCGACATTGCTCGCGAACCCGACAAAGTTCGAGACGGTTATGGCCGCAACCGCTGGGGACAGTGCGCGCTGCTCGCGCGACGGCTGATCGAGGCCGGCGTGCGGCTCGTGCACGTGCAGTGGCCTCGCGAGGACGGCGACAACATCGTGGCCAACCCGCTCTGGGACACTCACTCAGAAAATGCCGACCGAGTCGAGGATGTCCTCTGCCCGATGTTCGACGTCGGCTATTCGGCTCTGCTGGAGGACCTGGATCAACGCGGCCTGCTCGACGAGACCCTTGTCGTCGCCATCGGCGAGTTTGGCCGCACACCGAAGATCAACAAGAACGGCGGCCGCGATCACTGGGGGCCAGTCTTCAGCTTTACGCTCGCCGGAGCCGGCATCAGCGGCGGCCAGGTTTACGGATCGAGCGACCAGCAGGGTGCTTACCCGGCCAGCGACAGGGTGCAGCCTGGCGACCTCACCGCCACACTGTTTCACCTGCTGGGCATCCCACATCAGGGCCACTTCGTCGATGCGGGGAATCGGCCATATCCACTGACGGAAGGCGAGCCGTTGTGGACGCTGCTTGGCAGCGAACCAGCTACTCAGGAACGCACACAGCCAACCGGCGATGTGGCGCGCGTTCCCGAGTTCGATCCGACGCGTTACCTGATTCAGACAGAATTCTCCGGTGACGAGCCGCTCAAGCCGATCACCGCTCCGTCGCGTCCGAAAGGCTGGCGAGCGGAGCCTCTACTGGCCTCATCGAGTGCGAGCCATTTTGGCTTGACCGTGCTGAGCGATCTTGAAGATCCGACCGCGGCGATCGGCTTCAACATGGAAGCAGGGACTGCACAGCAGATTCAACCGGACGCCAAAGCATATCTCGCTCAGGAAATACGCAGCCCGCGTCCCGGCTCCTTCGTTTTCCGAACTCGCCTGCGAGCCGAGGCGTCCTCGCCCGAGTTCTTCCATGATGTCTTCAGCAAAAATTTCCGCTGTCGACTCGTCCTGTTCCAGTTCACCGCTGCGACGAAATTCGTCAACGAGTCGCGTGAGATGGCGTCGATCGACTTCGAGCCGCAGCTGCTCGCGAGCGGCTCAAAAGAATGGCAAAGCGTTGAGCTGACCAAGGCATTTCTCGCGCCGCCGCGCGGAGCGGGCGTGCTCAATTTTGAAGCCGGTCTGGGCGTTTCGATCCAGGTCATGCGCTCCACCGCCGGACCGTTGATGATTCCGGCTGGCCAACGAGCATTTTTGAGGATTGCCGACATGAAGCTCAAATTCCTCGGTAAAGAACGTAACGACAACGTGACCGTGTGAGCGGTTCTCACAAGCACCGATTTGACGAAAATTCGCACGGGAAGGAATTGGCACGTTCACACAGCGACCAGCAGAATGTTGACGGCGCCGGTCTGCAGAGTTTCCGGCGGCGAAAGCAGATCGGCGACTTCTTTCAACCGGCATTCGTACCTGCGGAACTCGCCAGCGACGCAAAGGTGGACGTGATCGCGACCGCCTGGGCCAACAGACCTCGGTAGTATGACAACCGGCAACGACGCCCGGTGATGATCGCGCCGTCTGGTTTGAAAACCGAGATGGCCAATGAGCCGTCCGCAATCTACAAGATGGTTTCCCTCAGGCGAATCAGGTAATCGCAGCCGACCTTAACCGGGACGGGCGGCCCGACATCGTTGCTGCCTATGACGGCGCGTGGGCGAGACGCAAACGGGTTTCCAAGAGCGAAATTCGCTGGTGGCGCAACGAAGGGCGTTAGACCGGTCTGCCGATGTCGTGCCCAGTGGCCGCGCGTCCGCCTGAGATACCTTGCAGAACGTGAGGCGCGACGCGTTTTCAGTCCGATTCATGACGGTCGCCCTGTGAACCTGCCCGACGAGCGTCTGGCCGCAAACGTGCGTCGACGATGATCAAACGGTAACGTTCGGATTTCTTTCTTTACCGACGAATTCCAGTTCAATGCTCAATACATGAAGCGCCACGTCTTCATCCATCGTTGCAGCCGTTGCATTCGGTTTCTGGCGAAGCTCTACGCCAACCCCCATACCTAATCCAAACGAGTAATTTCCGCTTGCATTGAGGAACGGCCTAGTGAACTCCACCGTTTGTGCCGTGGTCGTCGCGTCATCTGTAAATTCCGGAACGAATTCAAATTCTGCCATGACCGTACGTTGATCGATCTGCTTGGATTTCTCGGCGAACTTGAAGAAAACCAGATAGCAAGAATGAGATTCTTGAAATGCCTGTTGAGCTTCCTCTGATTTACCTGCGGCAACGAATTTTGCCTGGAGCCGATATGTGCCGGGGAAAGGACTGCGGACTTCCTGTCCAACAATCGCACTTGTCGCGGAGGATTCACTCTTCGTAGCTTGAAACGTTAAGTGCTGTGCTAGATCGAGCTTGCCAATTTTTGAGGGGTTTTGAATTTCAACCGAGAACGCATTTGAGTTGAGGAAACGCCAGCCTTTGGGCCTCGAGGGAACATCGGCGGGTCTTAAAACCTCTTTACCTTCAAAGGAAGTCTGCCGAATCACCTTGCTTTCATCGAAGTCCGGAACCCTGGCCACATCACCTGTGGGCACCGTTCGGTCTGCCGTCGCAGGTCTGTCACCGAGCAAATCCATCAGTGCGGGTTGCTTCGACAACGCTAATTCACGACCGGTGGGGTCCGCAAATGTGCCCTGGTAATCCAAGCCGGCCAGATGAAAAATGGTGGATGTCAAATGGCCCGGGTCGATTTTATTTGACTTAGGATAAGCGCCGTGCGCGTCCGAACTGCCGTACACCTGACCTCCACTGATACCGGCGCCAGCGAGTGCCGCGGAGAAAACCGGACCCCAATGGTCACGACCACTCTTGGGATTGATCTTCGGTGTCCGGCCAAATTCTCCAATGGCGACAACCAGTGTCTCATCAAGCAGGCCGCGTTGATCAAGGTCTTCAATCAACGCGGTGTAACCCACATCAAAAAGCGGACAAAGTACATCTTCAAGTCGATCGTGATTTTGTGCATGTGTGTCCCACAGTGGGTTATCTGATGCATTATCACCCGGTTCGCGCGGCCAGTTTACGTGCACAAGGCGCACGCCTGACTCGATCAGTCGGCGCGCCAGCAATACGCACTGACCCCAGCGGTTGCGCCCGTAGCGATCTCGCACGTGGTCAGGCTCTTCCTGGATGTTAAAAGCCCGTCGCGCCTTGCCCGAAGTCATAAGTTCGTAGGACTGTTGTTGATACGTCGACAAAATATCAACGGCCTTGCTGCTTTCCGCAGCGCGGAGCCTGTCCTCGAATTTTGATTGGAGTGCGCGACGGCTCTTCATACGATCCAGCGTAATTCCCAATGGTTCGAAGCCTTCGATCTTGTAATCTGCGCGTGATGGATCACCCACAAAATGTTCTGGTGACCACTGCTGCCCCATCAATCCGCCCATTTGACCGGCGGGAGTAACGTTTTCATTTTGGCGCACAAAGTCCGGTATCACGAGGGAGCTGAGCCCCGGCATGCTCTCGCTGGGTTTGTAGCGTTTAATGATGGAACCGTAAAACGGCCAGTCGCTCGGTTGAATGGTGCGGGCATTCGGACCTTGATATTTGTATCCGGTCAACACCCAGTGGCCGCTACTGGAGTGGATGTTGTCATCCGTCGACATGGAGCGGATCACCGCGATCTTGTCAGCTATCGCAGCCGTGCGCGGGAGTAATTCGCAGAACTGGATGCCGGGAATATTTGTTTGAATCGGCTTAAACGGCCCGCGGATCTCAGCAGGTGCATCCGGTTTGGGATCGAACGTCTCGTGTTGCGGAGGACCGCCACAGAGGTAGAGAAAAATGATGTTCTTGGCCCGCCCAAACGAAACGCCGAACCGATCCGTGCGCGGGGCTGCTTGTAGGAGGTCTGCCAAGCTCAACCCACCTAAGGTGAGTCCACCAACACGCATTAATTCTCGTCTGTCGATCAGCTTGATGCTCACATGTGGACCCAAAAGTTAAAGAGACAACAACACCATTCCCGTGGGGCGATTCAATTGTATCACAAGACAGACGAATCGCATCACAAGGCAGTCGGACAAAAGTAGCCGATTTGCCTGCATTTTTCCTCGTATTCCAGACTTCCTGGTTCTTTTGTCGCCCAAGTTGAAAGTCTGGATTTTAGCGGCCAATATCTCAAACCAATATCTCGAACCAGTGTCCTCCAGCCAGTACCCTCCACTCTGATCAGCCCGCCAAAAGTTAACAGGGATGCCACCTCCGGATGCCTCTGACGACTAAATGCTAGTAAAATCAGGGGGTTGCCCTGAGAACCCGGTCAAAAAAGCAAATTGCGCAGCCAGAGCGGCCGATGTTTTTGCCAATTTGATGGCAAGAACTGCTTTCTGCTGGCGAACTTAAGCGCAAGAACGGCAACTTTCGCTTGGGGATGATTCCTTGAAAATCCGGGGCATGTTACATTTTCTTGTTTCCACTGTTATTTTGGAGAAACTAAGCGGACCCGAGGGACGTATTGTCTCGAGAGGCTCTCGCTTCCAGAATTTTCTTCTCAGTCATTAGACCTAGATACAATCAATCAAGGCGATTCTCCGGCCAGAGTCGCCGACCAGCTTCCATTCGTTACTTCAGGAGAACCATGTTGTGAGAAAGCTCTTTCCAAGCGCTGTGATCGCTACCACCATGCTGGCTCTGGCACTTTTGCCACTGGCTCAAGTTCACGCCCAAGCAACTGCAAAACCGGTTGCCATCGTTTCCATTGCCGACGTGGGCAAGTTAAAGGGAGACATTAACTATCTTGCAGAAGCCGCCGGACAACAGGGACTCGCCATGTTCGGCATGATGGCCGCCGAACAATACCTGCAGTTGCTCGATCCCACAAAACCCATCGGTGTCTTAGTCAACTTTAATTTTGACGGCCCGATTCCCATGCCTGCTGGCGTCGCCTTTTTGCCGATCAAAGATTTTGACAAGGCGATCACCATGATTGAACAAGCCATGGCTGTAGAAGCCCAAGATCTCGGCAACGGTGTCCGTCAAATTGACGGATTCCCCCCGGTGTTTCTCAAAAAGTCCGGGGACTGGGCATTTGCTTCGACCGATCCGTTCAGTCTTGGCAACTTGCCCGATGATCCTGCAGCGCTACTGAATGGACTCAACGAAGAATATGACATCGCGATCAGCGTGCTGATGCAGAATATCCCTGACGATGCCAAACAGATGGCGATGATGCAAATCCGCCAAGGTATCGATGCGGGACTCGGAGCAGCGGGTGATTCTGCCGATGCCGAACTAGCAAAACAACTTAGTGACAATTCGTTCGACCAACTGGAGATGTTTCTGACAGAAACCGAGTCCATGACAGTCGGTTGGAACATCGACCCCCAAGGTCAGAATACTTACTTTGATTTTTCGGTTACAGCTTTGGAAGGAACCGCATTCGCCGAAACCATGGCCTTGTACGGTGAATCGAAATCAGACTTTTCAGGATTTCTGGTTCCCGAAGCTGCCGTCACCATGAATGTGTCCACACCGATCCCCAGCGACCAGACTGAACAGCTCAAGGTCTCCATGGACCAGTTGCGGCAGCAAGTCCTGTCAGAACTGGAAAACGACCGCGCCTTGGATGATCCCGAAATCAAAGAACTGGTAGACAGCCTGGTCGGTAAACTCTTTGATACGTTTACCGCCATGATGGAAGCTGGAAAAATCGACGCCGGGGCTTCGCTGGTGCTACAACCTAACTTGATGTTGACTGCCGGAGCATTCGTTGCCGATGGGAAAGCCTTAGACGACGTCCTGCGCGAAATAATCATCCTGGCAAGTCAGGAACCGGGAGCTCCCCAAGTCAATCTGGATGCCGAAGAACATGCGGGTGTAATTTTCCACACGCTGAGTATCGACGCTCGCGAACTCGACAGCCAAGCCGAGCGCATTCTCGGAAACGAAACCCTGGACGTAGCGGTTGGTACTGGCAAAGAAACGATCTATCTGGCCGTGGGGAAAGATGCTTTAAGTGCACTCAAAGAGGCCATTGATGCCTCGGCAGCTGGTTCACCGGAAAATCTTCCCTTGTTTCAAACAACGGTCACCCTTGGTGCGATCTTGGAATTTGCCCAAAGCATCGATGAATCCGGTGCCATGGCCATGATGGCCCCACTGTTTGAGCAAGTCAGTGGCAACGACCGCATCTCGATGACAGAAACTGCGATTGAGCGGGGTATCCTGATGCGCGTGGAAGTCGAAGCGGGCGTCTTGAAATTGATTGGTGGCGTCGCCGGCGCTGTGGGTGGTCCGCCAGCTTTTTAAGGTTTTCAATTTCTCACCTGACAAACATTTTCACGGTGGCCGCGCAATTGAGTAGTGCAGCCACCGTTTTTTTATAGACCAGGTCGCTTTTTTAGGTTTTCTGAAAGCACCACTTCATTTCCGCGTGCGTATGGAATACGGTGCCAATTCATGGTGAAACCCTTCTGTCTCTTATCGTTGAGCTAAACACCTCATGAGTACCCAACCAGCCACACCCGGCCTGCGTCGAGACATCGCCGGCCACTCAGTCGTCGAACTCGCCGAGAAATTCGGGACACCAACCTATGTCTACGACACGACTCCAATCGACGCACGAATTCAGGATTTACAGCATTTTGACCTGATCCGTTTTGCTCAGAAAGCGTGCTCAAACCTCGCCATTCTCGACCACGTACGCCGTCAAGGCGTCGTCGTCGACGCAGTCAGTGCAGGGGAAATCCGACGAGCCATGGCGGCGGGATACGACCTGCAGGAAAATCCTCCCGCCGTCGTTTATTGCGCCGATCTGTTTGATCAAGATTCGTTGGAGCTGGTCATCAAGCATGATATTCATGTCAATTGTGGTTCCCCAGACATGATTGATCAGCTCGGCCAGGTTGCCCCCGGACGGAACATCACCTTACGAATTAACCCCGGTTTTGGGCATGGCCACAGTCAAAAAACAAATACCGGTGGGCCTCAGTCCAAACATGGCATCTGGCACGAAGAGGTCGAAGATTGCCTCCTCAGAGCAGATCGGCACGGTCTGGGAGTTACCGGAATCCACATGCACATCGGTTCTGGTAGTGACTTTGAGCATTTAGCCCAGGTATGTGGCGCACTCGAAGAAACCGCCCGCCGGGTCGGCCGCAGTATCACCTCGGTCAGTGCGGGAGGGGGCTTGCCGATTCCGTACCGTGATGGTGAAGCTCAAATTGACACCGTGCGTTACTTCGAATTATGGGACCAATCGCGTCAACGCCTAGCAAAAGAGTTTGGACATCCGATCTCTTTGGAAATTGAGCCAGGCCGCTACCTTTCTGCCGAGGCTGGTTTTTTGATCGCCGAGATTCGTTCCATCAAGAAAATGGGGGAAAACCTCTTCTACCTCGTCGACGCGGGCTTCAACAATTTAGCCCGGCCCATTCTCTATGGAGCTTATCATCCGATGTCCATTTCACCTCGTCACGGTGGCGTTCCCGACACTACTGCCGAAGTGGTGGTAGGTGGCCCGCTGTGCGAATCCGGAGATATTTTCACTCAAGAAGAGGGCGGATATGTCTGCAGTCGGAGACTGCCCGTAGCCAAAGTGGGGGATTATCTGGTGATTGAATGTGCGGGTGCCTATGGCCAGGTGATGAGTTCCAACTACAACTCCAAGCCCTTTGCAGCCGAAGTGATGATCCGTGACCACCAAGCCCAGCTGATCCGTAAACGTCAAACATTCGCAGACCTGATACAAGGTGAAGTCATTCCGGAAAGTTAAGCTGACTACGCAAAGCATGCTACCGAAACGCCTTCAAGTAGTCCCCAGCGGGTAAAATTCTTCGCTGAAGAGGGCGAATCGGGTGTTGACGTGATTCTGAGACGGCTATAAATTTGTTGGTTTCCCCATGACGCATCTGTCTGGTGGAAAACTTTATTAATTGGATTTTCCGGGGTTTTCCGGGGTTTTTTGAGGATACGTCACAGTGGCTGGTCAGCAGGAAGTAATTCGAATCCGGATGGAGGCGTACGATCACTCCATTCTCGACCAAAGTGCGCAAGAAATTGTTGACACGACAAAACGGACGCATTCAGAAGTCCATGGTCCGATTCCGCTGCCAACCCGGATCGAACGTTACACGGTGCTTTCGGGACCTCATGTCGACAAGAAAGCACGTCAACAGTTTGAAATTCGAACCCACAAACGCTTGATTGATATTGCTCAAGCGACGGCGAAAACGATTGAAGCCTTGAATAAGCTGAGTTTACCGGCAGGTGTTGATATTAAGATTAAGGCATCTACCAGATAGACGGGGAATTCAATACTTTTTTGAGTTGTAATCATTGCGTATGAGACGGAAGTCGAGTGGGTAACCGGAGGACGAGTTTTCTTCCTGGTCCCACTGATATGAACCTACGAGGCATTTACCGATGACGAAGGGATTGCTCGGCCGTAAGGTCGGGATGACTCAGATTTACGACGAATCCGGGGTGGTGGTTCCTGTCACGGTAATCGAGGCAGGTCCCTGTCGAGTGCTACAGGTTCGAACGACCGAGCGAGACGGCTACGAAGCGGTGCAACTCGGTTTTCTGGATAAAAAAAGACCTACTGCTGGGCAGGCGCGGTCAACTCACAGTCAGGCGCGGCGCAGCGAGCGCGGGCACGTTACAGCAAAGCTGGGTAGCAAGCGAGCCAAGGCCCGTAGCGAGGCAGGGCAGGAAGCGGTTGCTAAAGCCGAATGTGAACCTAAAAGGTTTGTGCGGGAATTTCGCGGTCCCGCCGGAGATTTTGTCTACAGCTATACACCGGAACCTCAGCAAGAAGGTGACGAACCGGCTGCCGTCGAAGTTACCGGAGAAGTTGGTTCGGAGATCACTGTGCGACTCCTGGATGGGGTGGCTTCCGTAGACATTACTGGCACCAGTAAGGGGCGTGGGTTTTCAGGTGTTATGAAGCGGCACAATTTTTCCGGGCAACGCGCTTCTCACGGCGTCAAGAAAGTGCATCGTCATGCGGGTGGAACGGGCATGAGTGCCTATCCCAGCCGGCTCTTCAAGGGTAAACGAATGGCGGGTCAGTACGGCAATGAAAAATCAACCATGCGGAATGTGAAGGTTGTTCGAATTGACGCCGAAAATGGGCTCATCTTAGTTAATGGTGCGGTTCCAGGTCCAAACGGTGGTTTCGTGATTGTTCGCGAAACAAACAAAGTGTAGTGAGATTTGTGGTGAGATTTGTAGTGTAATGGGATTGACGGGTCGTCAGCAAAAATCGACGACCGAATTTTTTGGGTGGAAAACTTATGGCAAGTTTGCCGGTATATGATCGTCGCGGCCAAGAGGTCGGGAAATATGAAATCGACTCGACGGATGTCGCGGTCGCGATCAATAAGCAGTTGCTTCACGATGTCGTCGTCATGTACCAAGCCAATCAGCGGCAAGGTTCATTTAAGACGAAAAGTAGGGCAGAAGTAGCTGCTGCTCGGCAAAAGCTTTATCGTCAAAAGGGTACGGGACGCGCTCGTGCCGGCCATCGAACGAGTGGAACGCGTCGTGGTGGTGGACATATTTTTGCCAAGCGACCCCGTGACTTTTCTTATAGGCTGCCCAAAAAAGCGGTGCGTTTGGCCACCAAAATGGCAATTGCGTCGAAGATTCGCGACAACCAGATGGTGGTTTTGGATGAACTCGTATTGGATGAGCCTAAAACAAAGATCATGGTCGATGTTTTGAAATCCTTGGGCTTGGATGCAACGAAAACGCTCGTGGCCACGGCCAGCCACGATCCCAACGTCTACAAAAGTGCTCGCAACATTCCTGGCTTGGATGTTTGTCCTGTAGCGGATCTCAACGCCTTGTGCGTGTTAAAGCCGGAGAGAATGTTGGTCACGAAGGCAGCTTTGGATGCCATCCGAAGTGGCGAAACAGCAAGCGAGGAGGGTAGTTAACGCGCCGCTCTCAATCAAGCAAAGCGGAATCAGGCGAATCTAAAGCATCATGACGAAATCAACAGAAAAATCGAAGCGTTTAGCAAAGGGTGAGAAGACGCGCATGGAGCTCGCGCCCTATCAGATCGTGACTCGGCCTCTGGTGACTGAAAAAGGTACCCATCGGGCGACACGTTCCAATCAATACGCTTTCGAAGTCAATCCCTTAGCAAACAAGTTTGACATTAAACGTGCAATTGAAGATCTCTTTGATGTCAAAGTGCTAAAGGTTCGCACGCAGAATCGCAAAGGAAAGCCCCGCCGTCATAAATTTCGCGTGGGTTACACCAAGGATTGGAAGAAAGCATTAGTAACTCTCGATTCTCAGCATCGGATTGATTTCTTCTAAGAAAACTCGCTGTACGACAAGGTCTCCCGCTCATGGGCATTCGAAAATACAAACCAACTTCTGCTGGCCGCCGTAATGCGACCGTAAGTGATTTTGTGGACTTAACGCCCGGCGCTACTCCAGAAAAGTCGCTCTTGCGACCACTGCGTAAGAAAGGTGGGCGCAATAATCAAGGGAAAATCACCATCCGGCACCGCGGTGGGGGTCACAAGCGGCAATACCGCGTGATCGATTTTCGGCGGAACAAAGATGGTGTTGCTGCCATTGTCAATTCCATTCAATACGATCCCAATCGAAGTGCGCGTATTGCGCTTTTATTTTATGTTGATGGCGAGAAACGCTATATCTTGGCGCCCGACGGTCTGAAGGCTGGAGATCGCCTGGAGAGTGGGGCAGATGCTCCTCCGATCGTTGGCAATTGCCTTCCCTTAAAGAATATCCCACTGGGAACGGCAATCCATAATATCGAATTGTTGCCGGGACGCGGTGGTGCCATGTGTCGCAGTGCCGGGACTGGTGGCACGTTGATGGCTCGTGAAGCAGACTGGGCTCAGATTACCTTGCCAAGTGGTGAAATTCGTCGTGTGCCGTCGAAGTGTCGGGCCACGATTGGCAAAGTTGGAAATTCAGACCACATGGCGGTTGTGTTAGGAAAAGCAGGGCGCAAGCGGTGGTTGGGGCGACGTCCACACGTTCGTGGCACGGCGATGAACCCGGTAGACCACCCGCATGGTGGTGGTGAAGGTAGGACCAAGGGTGGCCGTCATCCGGTGAGTCCAACGGGGGTGCCCGCAAAAGGTGGTCCCACACGCTCCAAGAGAAAGCCCTCCAATGCCGCGATTGTGAGGCGACGTCGAACGAAACGATATGGTCAACTGACGTTACGGAAGTAGATAAGTAGATAACTATGAGCAGGTCACTGAAAAAAGGCCCGTACGTCGATCCGAAACTGTATATGAAAGTACAGGCTCAGAACGAATCCGGTGCAAAAGAAGCCATTAAAACTTGGGCCCGACGATGCACGATCGTTCCGGAATTCGTGGGAGCTACGTTCATGGTTCACAACGGTCGCAACCACATCAAGGTCTTTGTGACGGAAGATATGGTTGGTCATAAGCTAGGTGAGTTTGCACCAACGCGAACTTTTCGCGGTCATGGTGGCAAGGGCAAGCGATAACTACAGAGTTGGTGACGTGGGAAACGGGGATTTGACATGGGCTTTAAAGCGACACACCGACACGCTCGGATCAGTGCCCGCAAGGTACGGCCTTTAGCTGACATGGTTCGCGGAAAAATGGCTGACGAAGCTTTAGACATCCTTCGTTTTCAGCCCCACCGTGGTGCTCGGATGCTGGAGAAAGTGATTCGAAGTGCGTTAGGAAACGCGCAAGATCCCGATCAAAATCGAGGTCAAGCCGTGAACATTGATCAACTTGTCGTTGCGAGTGCACGGGTCGACGGCGGTCCTATGTTCAAGCGGATTCGACCACGGGCAAGGGGAATGGCTTTTCAGATCAAGAAACGTACAGCGCATATTGTGGTTGAACTTGAGGACATCGACAAACTTTAGGGTGACGTGGTATGCCACGCTCTCGCCTAACAATCGGGAAAAATTGAAATGGGACAAAAAGTCAATCCGATTAGCTTTCGCACCGGCATTATGCTCGGCTGGAAAAGTCGCTGGTATGCCTCCAAGCAGGAGTTTGCAGACTTGCTACTCGAGGACCAGAAGATTCGCAATTTCATCAAAAATCATCCCAAAAAACCTCAGTACAAGAATGCTGGCATCGAACGAATTGAAATTGAGCGGACGCGCGATGAAGTCAAGGTCATTGTTCATGTTGCGCGACCTGGCTTGATCATTGGCAAGAAGGGTCAAGAAATTGAGATCTTGCAGGAAGAGGTTCAGAACTTAGTAGGCCGAGTGATTAATTTAAAAGTCGAAGAGGTTGGCAGGCCAGAGTTGAAAGCGCAATTGGTAGCAGAAGATATTGCGCAGCAGTTGGCCAAACGATCAGGTTTTCGACGAACGATGAAGCGATCGATGGAACAAACAATGGATGCCGGTGCAAAGGGGATTAAGATCCAACTCGCTGGTCGCTTGGGCGGTGCTGAAATGGCTCGTCGTGAAAAACAGATTTCTGGTTCCATTCCGCTTAGCACTTTACGAGCCAACATTGGATATGGATTTACGGAAGCCAAGACGCCCCAAGGGCATATTGGCGTACAAGTTTGGATAAACAACGGTATGTTCGAAGGAGACTCTGATGGCGCTGATGCCGAAGAGGGTCAAACATCGAAAAAGCCAAAGAGGGCGTATAAAAGGTAACGCGACTCGTGGCAATCGAGTGGTCTTTGGTGATTTTGGTTTACAGGCGCTGCAAGGCGGTTGGATCAAAGCGCAGACCATCGAGGCTGGGCGTATTGCTGCACAGCAATACATCCGGGGCGAGGGGCGTTTGTACATTCGGATTTTTCCTCATAAGTCGATTACGTCGACGCCCTTGGAAACCCGCATGGGCAAAGGTAAGGGAGAACCTGAACATTGGGTTGCCTCCGTTCGTCCCGGTACAGTGCTTTATGAATTGGGTGGTGTGACAGAAGAGCAAGCTCGGATTTGCTTTGCTCGTTTGGCACACAAGATGCCGATCGGAACCAAATTGGTCCGCCGTCGGCTCGCCTAGCCTGTCCGCCAAATTGGCAAATTCGAGAAACCAAAACTGATATGTCAAAAATAGTGAGTAAAGACTGATGAAAGCTGCAGAATTGCGAGAAATGAGCGACGAGCAGTTGCAGCTGACGCTGAAGGACTCGACAGAAAGCCTGTTTCGTTTACGTGTCCAGGCACAAACGGAGCGACTGGATGCACCGAGTGAATTGAAGCGGCATCGTCAGATCATTTCGCGTGCTAAAACAATTCAACGCCAACGTGAGCTGGAACGTGTGTTCATCGTAACTGCTCAATTTCTGGGAAGAAGTGATGGACTCCCGCTCACAGGTGATAGCTACGTTGCGCGGATTTTTGCCGGAGATGTGTTTGCCGATGAATCGCTTGGTGAAGCGAAATTGGACCATTTAGGCCGAACTAAAGTTACCTGTGATTTAACTGGCGAAGCCCGCAAAGAAAAGGCGGAGAAATTTTTAGACCAGAGACCTCAGATCACCATTGTGTTGGAAAAAGAAGGTACAGAAGTATTTCGTTCCCGTGGATTTAAGAATTTGGCCGGACGTCCAAGTACTGCCGGTGTTGTCCTAGGAAAGTTTAAGGTTTAATCGTTTGACGCATTAATGGTGGTTTGCGAGTTTCGACGAGTCCCATAGCCTTCAAATCAAGAAAACAAGTATGCCAAAGAAAGTTGCTACCGGCGTCGTAACGAGTGACCGGATGGACAAAACGCGCCGAGTTGAAATTGCTCGGCTTGTCAAGCATCCCGTCTACGGAAAGTATGTTCGCAAAAAGACCATTTGCTATACCCATGATGAAAACAACGAATCCGCGGAAGGAGATACCGTAGAGATCATCGAAGCGGCTCCTCGCTCCAAAACAAAACGCTGGGCGTTAGTTCGAGTTGTTGAAAAGAGTCGTTCTGTTGACGTTGCTGCACTCCGCGCTGCACGGAAATCCGAAGCGACGTCCGAAGAGGAATAGTGAGCTATGATCCAACAAGAAACAAGACTCGCAGTCGCCGATAACACGGGTGCCAAGGAAGTGGCCTGTATTAAGGTGCTTGGTGGAACTCGACGACGTTTTGCGGGACTTGGCGATGTCATTGTTTGCAGCGTCAAGAGTGTCATTCCCGGAAGTGAAGTAAAGAAGAAAACAATTGTTCGCGCGGTCATTGTTCGCTGTAAACAGCCGACGCGTCGAGGTGACGGCAGTTACATTCGTTTTGACAGTAATGCCGTTGTTATCATCGATGCGGACCGCAACCCTCGTGGTACACGCATTTTTGGGGCGGTTGCCCGTGAACTGCGCGAAAAGAATTTCATGAAGATTGTCAGCTTGGCCAACGAGGTGGTTTGATGCAGGTAAAAAAGGATGATCAGGTCGAGGTGCTAACTGGAAACGATGCCGGGAAGAAGGGCAAAGTCCTGATCGTCAATCATGGTGCTGGGAAAGTGGTCGTGGAAGGTATCAACAAAGTCTATAAACACGTCCAACGGAGTCAGAAAAATCCGCAGGGTGGCCGGCTGTCCAAGGAAATGCCTATACAAATATCCAATGTTGCTGTGGTCTGCCCACATTGCAATAAGCCCTGTCGGACCGGTGCTCGTATTTTAGATGATGGATCAAAAGAACGAATTTGCAAAAAATGTAAGAAACCCGTTGGCGCACTACTAAGCCCTGCACGTACTCGTCGTGCCAAGAAAGTAAGTTAGCGAATCATGAGTCCGCGATTACAGGAAAAATACCAGAACGAAATCCTCCCGGCATTGGTGGAAGAGTTAGGTCGTGAAAATCGGCTCGCGCTACCACGGCTGGAAAAAATCGTCGTCAATATGGGCGTTGGCAAAGCAACTCAAGAAAAAAAACTGCTTGAGTTTGCAGTCGATGCTTTGACGCAAATTTCAGGTCAAAAACCCATCATTACCAAATCGCGTAAATCGGTGGCTGGGTTCCGCCTCCGCGATGGTATGGCCATTGGTTGTAAAGTCACGCTGCGACGCCAGCGCATGTATGAGTTTTTAGATCGCTTGGTGGCGGTTGCCATTCCGCGTGTTCGCGACTTTCGCGGCTTGAGTCGGACGGCCTTCGATGGTCGCGGTAATTACAGTTTAGGCCTGTCGGAACAGCTGGTATTCCCTGAGCTTAATCCTGACAAGTTTACAGTTACTCAAGGAATGAACATCACGTTTGTGACTTCTGTAGATAGCGATGATGAGGCGCGTGTTCTGCTAAGTTTGTTTGGCATGCCGCTCAAGCAAGAAACTAGTGAAGGAGAGGATGCAGCTGCCTAGCCGGTTTCGTACCGCGAAAACTTTCAAAATCGACAAACATAGTCGGGCTAGTGCCCGCAAAACTAACGGTAATTCATCACAGGAATAAAACGTGGCAAGCAAATCGAAAATCGCGAAAGCTAAGCGTGAGCCCAAGTTTTCGACAAGGCGCGAAAGCCGCTGCAAATTATGCGGTCGCCCCCGCGCCGTGTACCAAAAGTTTGGTATCTGTCGTATTTGCTTTCGCAAGTTAGCGGATCAGGGCCTGATTCCGGGCGTCCGCAAAGCCAGCTGGTAAAGGAACTTTATAAGCCATGATGACCGACCCAATCGCCGATATGTTAACCCGCATCCGAAATGCGGCCATGGTCGAGCGACCCTTCACGGATATGCCTGTCTCAAAAGTTAAGCGTGGTTTGGCAGAAACGCTGAAGCGAGAAGGTTACATCTGGGATTGGCAAGAAATTGAATCCGAAAAAGTAAATCAGCTACGTGTAGAATTAAAGTACGGTCCCAACGGCGAACGTGTTATTCAAAAAATTCGTCGCGTAAGTAAACCTGGGCGCCGTGTGTACAGTCGAGCTAAAGATCTGCGACCGGTGCTGAATGGATTGGGAATTTCTATTATTAGTACAAGCCGTGGTGTGATTAGTGACCGTGAAGCTCGCCAACGCAACCTGGGTGGCGAAGTGCTGTGTGAGGTCTGGTAAACGTAATTTTTAGGTTGAAAAGCGATGTCGCGAATTGGACAAAAAGCGGTGGAAATCCTGGACGGGGTTAAAGTGGCTGTGAGTGGTCGCGTTGTTTCCGTTGAAGGGCCCCAGGGAAAGCTGAGCTATGAACACCGCGCCGAAGTCGAGGTCGCCGTCGACGAAGCGGGCAAGGCCGTGAATGTGACGCGTGGTAGAAACGATCGATTCTCCCGAGCCTATCATGGACTGACCCGAGCATTGATCAACAACATGGTGATCGGTGTGAAGAATGGTTACGAAAAGCGCCTCGAAATTCACGGTGTCGGTTACGTGGGTTCGGTCCAGGGCAATCAGTTGAGCCTGCGAGTCGGCTTCGCCAATGAAATCAAAAAAAATATACCGTCCGAACTGGACGTAACCTGCCCTGATCAAACACACATCGTCGTTAAAGGGTGTGACAAACAAAAAGTGGGTGCGTTTGCATCCGAAGTTCGAGCTGTACGAAAACCGGAACCTTATAAGGGTAAGGGTATTCGCTATCAGGGTGAGTACGTCAAAATCAAGCCTGGTAAGGCTGCCACGTAATCACTGTGGGGAATGAATTAAGTGGATAAGCGAAAATACATTGAGGCAAAACGTCTTCGGCGTCGCCGGCATGTGCGCCGCAAACTAAGCGCCAGTCGCACAGTCAAGCCGCGGTTGAGTATTGACCGTAGTCTGAAGCATGTGAGTTGCCAGATCATTGATGACGCCACGGGACAAACCGTCGCTGCTGCTAGCACTAAAGATAAGGCTTTAGCAAGCAGTATTAAGTATGGTGGAAACAAAGATGCCGCCACACTGATTGGAAAAACACTGGCGGAAAAGGCGCTGGAAGCTGGGATTAAGGAAGTCAGCTTCGATCGAGGTCATTGTAAGTACCACGGACGGATTGCAGCGGTTGCCGATGCGGCTCGAGAGGCCGGATTGAGCTTTTAACTTTTTGGAAATATCGGTCAAATACTGACAAATAACGGGGAGTGGCCAAGCTGTGGCAACTGATGAAGCTCACAACGAATTCGTCGATAATGTCGTCAAAATCCGTCGTTGCGCTGCTGTCGTAAAAGGCGGTCGACGCTTTAGTTTTGCGGCAATGGTGGTTGTTGGCAACGGACATGGAAGGGTTGGCTGGGGCTATGGAAAAGCCAATGAAGTGCCACCGAGTGTAGAGAAGGCGCAAAAACAGGCAACTCGCGAAATGGTGGACGTACCGGTTGAAGATGGCACGATTCCCCACAAGGTGAACGGGCGATATGGCGCGGGGCGTGTCGTCCTCATTCCCGCCGGGCCGGGAACCGGAGTCATCGCAGGTGCAGCGGTTCGCGCCGTGTGTGAATCTGCTGGAATTACTAACATTCTCACCAAGAGCTTTGGAACGAACAATCCGATCACCTTGGTGAAAGCAACTTTTGACGCGTTAAGTCAGCTGCGAACCGCGCAGGACATTGAACGACTACGAGGGGTCTCTCTATCATGATGCTCCAAGATGTCCATCAGGGCATAAAAAAACACAAAAAGAAAAAACGTATCGGACGTGGCTCAGGATCCGGCCACGGCAAAACTGCGGGGCGCGGCCATAAAGGCCAAAAGTCGCGGTCAGGATATTCTCGCCACCCGGCTTTTCAGGGTGGTGCGATGCCGATGGTGCGCCGCGTACCAAAGCGTGGTTTTAATAACCGGTACGCGCTTGTCGTCAACACCGTGAACGTCAGTGACTTGGAAAAACGATTTGAGAACGGCGAAGAAGTCACACCCGAAACGCTCCGTGAACGTAGTTTAGCAAATTCTCGCTATGATCTTTTAAAGATCCTGGGGGATGGTGAGCTAACAAAGCAATTGAAAGTCTCCGCCCACCGCTTTAGTCAAACAGCGAAAGACAAGATTGAAAAAGCGGGAGGAGAAATCATCGAATTGGCAGGTAAGACACCCGTCGCCGTAAAACAGGGAAAAGTGAAAAGCTGAGGTGGGCATTACGAGTCGCAGGGAAGCTGATTTCGTGACGGTATTTATTCTGAGTTACCCCAGCACAATCTAGGATGGATCGAAACCATGTGGGAAAAGCTCGTCGTTATTTTCACCATACCCGAACTACGCAAAAAGATCCTCTTCACTCTCGGTCTTTTAGCGATCTATCGCATTGGCTGGCAAATCTCCCTGCCCATTATCAATCAGGAAATTGCCAACCGTTCCGCCAGTGGTGGTGCTGGCGTTAGCGAGTTTATGGACAAAGTCGCTGTCTTTGCAGCCAGCGACTTGAGCTCCATGACGATTTTCGGTCTTGGCATCATGCCCTATATCTCAGCTTCAATTATTTTCCAACTGTTAGGAAGTGTTTGGAAACCGCTTGAAGAACTGAAAAAGGAAGGGGAAACCGGGCGGAAAAAGATTAACGAGTACACCCGTTACCTCACGGTCGTGTTATGCCTTATTCAAAGTTGGTTCTTTGTTAGTTACAAGCTTGCAGCGGGCCCGGATGGTTCTAGCATTATTGATCCCGCTTTCTGGATCGAACCGGACAAAGCTGTATTAGGGCTAGGCTGGAAGATGACAGCCGTTTTAACCATGACTTGTGGTACCGTCTTTCTTATGTGGCTTGGTGAACAAATTGACGAATTTGGGATTGGTAATGGAATCAGCCTTTTGATCATGGCCGGTATTTTGGCAAGAATGCCTGCGGCCGCTAGTGACCTGCTCCGTAGTATGGAACCAAGCCTGGTCGGTTTTTCGCGCGGTAGCCAAGGTATTGAAACCTTGATTGTGCTTGTCTGTGTCTTCGTTATGGTGGTCGCAGGTGTCGTCTTCATCACTCTCGGGCAACGCCGTATTCCTACTCAAAGTGCCAAGCACGTGCGCGGTCGCCGCGTTTATGGGGGCACACGCCAATACCTCCCCTTGCGGATCAATCAAGCGGGCGTGATGCCCATCATCTTTGCCAGTAGCCTTTTGATGTTGCCGATGATGTTATTCCGAATGGGATCAGGCTTCAGTGGGAAGGTGGGCTCAACATCTGGCTGGTTAGCAGAAATTTTCGGCAGTGGAACCGGTTTTGTCTACAACGCCTTATACGTTGCCATGATTTATTTCTTCTGCTATTTCTGGACGGCCATTACTTTCAACCCGAAAGAAATGTCAGAACAACTGAAGGATTATGGAACGTTCATTCCGGGTTATCGACCCGGAAAACGTACTGCTGATTATCTCGAGAAAGTCATGGTGCGCATCACCTATGTGGGTGCTGGTTTTCTGGCCGTCGTCGCCATTGTACCAACCATTATCTCAAGTTCGCTGGGTGTTGATTTTACCATCGCTAGTTTTTACGGCGGCACGGGGTTGTTGATTGCTGTCAGTGTCGCATTCGACTTAGTTCAAAAAATCGACAGTCACTTAGTCATGAGAAACTACCGTGGCTTACTTGAGTCCTAACGAAACGGGCCAACCGTGGGATAACGAGACTCAAAAAATCCGCGACCGATTCATAGCCGTACTTCTGAATAGTTGTCACTAAAACAAAATCACCGCTCATCAACCAGTTGACGGATTCCAGAGAGTTCCACTTCGTCTGCTTGGCCAATCAATATGTTCACTCGCCGTCTCGACAACTGGCATTCGATCGAGAGCGTTAGGCGATAAGTTCCGTCCCCTTAATGAGCCATAGAAATCCCAGTTGGATGACCAACCGTCGTCAGTTTCCCAGCATCCACCAACCTTTGCTTTGTGATGTTCAGTTGCAGCGCTGTTGAGCGGAGACCACCTAGACACCTGCCTACAAATCCATTTCCGGTCTTTCCTTTATCCCCTCAGCCGCACAGAAAACTGTCCTCAAGTCAACAATCTGGAATGACCGAGGCGATTTATGCCGTCATCGCTGGAAACTCAGGGAAGAAGCAAGCCGAGAACTGGCTGTGAGCCACTTTTATCAAAGACAAGTCAAACCATTTTAGGACCATGAAAATATGCGCAAAACAGACGAAACTGGTTGTGGAGTCCGCTGCTGGCAGTGATTTGCGTCAACAATTGAGACTTTGGAGAAAGCCAAGATCGATCAATTCCTCTGATCCAAGGTGAATTAGGAACGAAGAACGCCGGATACTTCACCCAGATAGCCGGAATATCGCTTTCTGGCCCTTGTGATAGTGACTGTACAAGGCTTATACTGAGTCGCTTTCTCCAAAATGAAAGAGCGGGGAAGATGAAAGTACGAGCGAGTGTGAAACGCATTTGCGAAAATTGTAAAGTCGTGCGGCGCAAGGGCACTGTCTACATTATCTGCAGCAACCCTCGGCACAAACAGCGTCAGGGTTAAAGTTTGCCCTGAAGACAGGTTGGGTGCGCTGCGGGCTTTCATGAATCGCACACTTGATGAATTCGCACAGATAAACACAGATACAAATCTCAGGAGACCGAAGACGATGCCCCGACTGCTCGGTGTTGACATTCCAAACGAGAAAGCAACAGCGATTTCGCTGACTTATCTTTATGGTGTTGGTCAGAAGGTATCACGAGATCTTTGTTATAAAGCGGGAATCGATCCCAACAAGAAAGCTCGCGATCTGGCAGAAGACGAACTTGGTCGCTTAGCCGCGCTATTAGAGCGGGACTATACCGTTGAAGGCCCTCTGCGTCGCCAATCGCAGCAAAGCATTAACCGCTTGCGTGACATCAAATGTTATCGCGGAATTCGACACCGTGTAGGACTTCCGGTACGAGGACAACGAACGAGAACTAATGCTCGAACTCGTAAAGGCCCTAAAAAGACCGTGGCTGGTAAAAAGGGTGTCAAGGATTTGCGTTAAAAGGATTTGCAGTAATTTTGACTGAATCACATTAGGTTTCAATTCACTGGAGTTGTATGACGTCGCATACTGTTAGTGCTTTGGGATAGTGAGGGAGACAACAAGGGTGGCGAAAGGTAAAAAACGAAAGACACGCCGTAACGTTACGGTAGGTGTTGCACATGTTCGAGCGACCTTCAATAACACAACTGTGACAGTTACCGATACCAAGGGTGACACATTGTGTTGGGCGAGCGCGGGAACCTGTGGCTTCAAAGGTAGCCGCAAAAGTACGCCCTTTGCAGGGCAGTGCGCAGCACAACAAGCGGCTGAAAAGGCTACAAAGTTTGGTGTGAAGGAAGTCGATGTCCGCGTCAACGGCCCCGGGTCTGGACGCGAAAGTGCCATAACGGCATTGCAGTCAGCTGGCCTGAATGTCAAAACGATCGAGGACGTCACACCCATTCCNCATAATGGATGCCGTCCACGAAAAAAGAGACGGGTTTGATTTTCTCGTGGCACAGTAATTCGGCGAGATGCCTTGAATTGTCAAAAATAAAACAGTCATTTCAATCGGATTTTGGGTCTGTCATAGAGGGNAATCTNAGTACAGCGTCAGTACAGTAGACGCCGGTTTGCTAGATGAACCATAGATGAACCACATGTTCCGAGGACTACGGAGGATTTAAATGCATATTCGATGGCGTGGGCTGGAACTACCAAGCATTGTTAGTTGCGATCAAGACACCTTGACGTCCACCTATGGAAAATTTACAGCCGAACCCTTTGAACGTGGTTTCGGTACAACGGTGGGCAATAGTTTGCGGAGAATTCTACTTTCGAGCCTCGAAGGTAGTGCAATTACGCAAATCAAGATTCGTAGTGCACAGCATGAATTTACAACCATTCCAGGTGTTCTCGAGGACATGACCGACGTTGTCCTCAACATCAAATCTCTGGTTGTGAAAAATCACAGTGAGTCCACGCGAGTGATTACGGTTGAAAAAGAGGAACCCGGCGTCATCACGGGGGCCGATGTTCGGACAGAAGCCGACGTTGAAGTCATTAACAAATCTCACGTGCTTGCGACCTTGACCGACAGCGGTCCCTTCATGATGGAAATGGTTGTGGAGAACGGTCGCGGCTACATACCAGCTGCCGAACACAGTTCCGGAGATCACGAGATTGGAATCATTCCGGTTGACGCTGTATACAGTCCGGTTACGCGAGTGCGTTACCAGGTTGATGAAACACGCGTCGGTCAGAAGACCAACTACGATAAATTAAATTTGGAGATTTGGACAAACGGATCCGTCCACCCCGAAATGGCGTTGGTAGAAGCTGCCAAAATCTTCCGTAAACACCTCAACCCGTTTGTCCAATATTCCGAATTAGGTCCACGTGTTCACTCACCTGTGCGATCAGGACAACCGGGGACAGATGCGGTATTGGAGCAAAAATTGAATATGAGTTTGGCCGAACTCAAACTCTCTGTTCGCGCCGGCAATTGCCTCGAATCAGAAAATATCAATACCGTGCGTGATCTAGTCCAGAAGTCCGAAGACGAGCTACTCGAAGTTCGCAACTTCGGTGAAACAACTTTAAACGAAGTTCGTGAAAAGCTTACCGATCTCGGGTTACACCTAGGGATGCGCATTCCACCTCCCCAACCGGTTTAGTGTAAGCAACCTTCGTAACATTGCGATTTATCGGATGATAACAACTAGTTTAAAACCACTTGCGATTTTTTAGCCATGCGACACAAACGAAAAGGACGTCGACTAGGACGTAGCTCTAGCCACCGTCATGCCATGCTGAAAAACTTGGCGAGCAGTCTTATCTTGACTGAACGGGACCCTGCCGATTTTGAACTCATCGCGTCTGGTGATGGGCGAGAAGTCAATCCACCAGCCGTACCTGGCCGTGTGGTAACAACTCTGGAAAAAGCTAAAGAAGTCCGCCCGTTGGTTGAAAAATGCATCACCATCGCGCGCCGTTCATTACAACACAAAAAAGCCGCCGAAGAATTTACAACGGATGCCGCACGCAATTCCGCAGAGTGGAAAGAATGGCGCACAAGCGAGACTTGGCAGAAATGGAATGCGGCCATTGCTCCCTCGGTAGCGGCGCGACGCAGAGCCTTACAATTACTCGGCAATAAAAACAAAGAAGCCGTGGCAATTCTTTTTAACAAACTTGCTCCACGGTTTGCCGACCGTGATGGTGGCTATACACGTGTGGTGCGGTTAGCCCAAACACGGTTAGGCGATGCGGGTACACAAGCTATTTTAGAGTTTGTAGGTGTACGCGATCGTCAGGTTGAAAAGAGTGAGAAACCGGCATTTGCTGCGGATGTCGAGGATGTCGAGAATGAATTGATCGATGAGTCTGTTGATAGTGCCAACACATCTACTGTCGATACCCTAGAGGATGCCGACGCGACAACCGGCCAAGAGACCGAAACCTCGGTTTCCACATCGAGTGACGCGGAAGGGGACGAAGTTGAATCCAGCGAGACCACTGAGAAGGAATAGCTAACACATATAAAACGCGTTTGTTTCATCAGGCGTTGCTCAGGGGATTGCACCCTTATTTTGGAGTCTTAAGCGGGTGCGCTGTGGCTAACCGACCGTAACTGCAGGGAAGCAAGGATGGCATTCTCTGAAACTAGTTCGTGGCGTGTCAAACCAACGCACTCGCGTGAGGACGCCAAGTCATCATGTAACGACGGTTTTGATTTTACCGGACGAATGCGTGTTTTGTGCGAGGACTTGGTCAACCGCCTGCCGGAATTAAGTCACATTGACCTTAGCCGTGTCCTTATTACGTTTTCACGCGCCCGTAACCGCACTCCCTTCGGGATGCACGCTTCGCTAACTCCCATGCGATTTGAAGGTGGCGCTACAGAAGGCTTACGTCACGGTCAGAACTACGAGGTACAGCGCATCTTCGACAACCGTGGTAGAGAAATGCTCTACATTTTGAGTTTTTTCCTACCCCGTTTTATGGATTCGGACTTTAACGAAAAGCTCGTTACAGTACTCCACGAGTTGTGGCATATTAGTCCGGATTTTAATGGAGACCTGCGCCGTCATCCCGGACGTTGCTATGCGCACACGCACTCGCAAAAAGAATATGACCTCGAAATGGCCAAACTAGCCGATCGTTGGCTCGCCATGACCCCTCCTGAATCAACATTTAAATTCTTGAGGTATGATTTTACGGAGTTGCAGCATCGTTTTGGCCGCGTCTTTGGCATTCGCGTGCGTCATCCAAAATTGATACCTGTCTAACCGCTCCCCTTCATTAAAGTTTCTTGGTTGTCGCACACGAATAGCTAGCGTCGCAATCCGCCATTGACGACGAAGTTCCTGAACTTCTATTGTTTGGCAACCCTTGTCTTGAGCCAGTTTGCTCATGTGACTTGCTTGGTTTGCAATAGGTTAGCTCGGATTTATTATTCCATGTCGTGGCTCTCAAAACCGCTTGTCCTGTGTATGCTCTCTAGCCTCTTGAGTGGCTGTGCAAAATGGAATGTCATGTCGTCTGAGCGCCCATTGCTTCCTCTCTCTAAAATGGCGCCTGATGCGGTCGTGTTGGAAACGACACAAATACAGGTGGCCAACGCGTCTTCAAGAGTTATCCCCAATTTGTGGGACGAAGTAGACGAGCAGCAAATTTCACTTACGGCTCGACGTCAATTATCCAAGGCTGGCTTTCGTGTCGGTGTAGTTGGGTCGAGCTTACCAACACAACTCCAACAACTCATAGATGCAAGCGCTAAGACAGTCCCAATCACACCAGAGTCGGTCATGCCTACCAATTCCTACTACAAACGACTCCAAGTCCGTGAAAGTGAGTCAAAGACAATCTTCTTGTCCAATGATGACCAGCCAGAAAACCCCTTCTTACATACCGATCACAATCTGGTCGGATCACCCTCTGACTTATCCGAAAAAAGACTCTTTTCTGTGAGTGCAAAGTCACTCGGAGACGGCCATGTCAAACTATCACTTTTACCAGCAGTTGAATCGGGTGCACCCATAACGCGATTTGTAGGAGAACATCAACAGGGAACATGGAGATGGCAAACAGATCGCCAACGCACGCGCTTTGAAGATTTGTCTTTCCAAGTTGAGCTTGCACCCGGTCAGTCGCTAGTGCTAGGAGCAAATGGGGATACAGGTGGTCTGGGAGCAGAGTTCTTTAAATCTACTGCGAGTGAAGATTCGTCAAATCGAATCTTGTTAATTCGTATAGCCCACATTCAACAGAACGACCTGTTTACGAACACGACATCTAGTACAACTGACCAGCACGACTGACAAACATTGAATCCATACTATTGATATTTAAGATCGAAATATTAAAAACGGAACCAAATTTTGCCTGCAAATACCCGGCTTCGTCGGTGATGGGCTACGACGAAGACTAAAAATCCTGTAAAAAAGAGGGCAATGTGTTAGGGGCTTGTGATTACTTGTTGGTCCAAATACGGCAATCTACTTGCCTGAGACCAACAAGATTTGTGGCCCAAATCAAGTTGGTGTGGAAACCTTAAAATCTCGATTGATTATCCTGGCCCAGTGCCAGGTATACGTGCATCTTGAGGAGAGATCGCAATGGCATTAGTTCCCCTAAGAATCGTGTTGGACCATGCCGCCGAAAACGGCTATGGAGTTGCCGCCCTAAATGTGAATAACATGGAGCAGATTCAATCCATTATGGAGGCAGCGGAAGAAACCGATTCTCCGGTCATTATTCAAGCTTCCCGTGGTGCCCGCTCCTATTCTCAAGACGCCTATCTACGGCACCTCATGCTGGCCGCCGTCGAACTGTATCCACAGATTCCCATCGTAATGCACCAAGACCATGGTAACAGTGTTGAGACATGTATGAGTGCCATCGAGAATGGTTTTACTTCCGTCATGATGGATGGATCATTAAAAGAAGATGGCAAAACACCGGCAGACTTTGATTACAACGTCGATGTAACTCGACAGGTAGTCGAGTTAGCACACGCAAAAAATGTATCCGTTGAGGGAGAACTAGGTTGCTTAGGTTCATTGGAAACCGGCATGGGCGAGAAAGAAGATGGCCATGGAGCAGAGGGACAATTGAGTCACGATCAATTGCTCACCGATCCCGAAGAAGCAGAACAATTCGTTGCCGCCACGGGTGTCGATGCGCTGGCCGTTGCGATCGGTACAAGTCATGGGGCGTACAAATTTACACGTGCTCCTGATGGTGATGTGCTAGCAATGGAACGCATTGAAGAGATTCATGAACGCCTTCCCAACACGCACCTAGTGATGCACGGCAGTTCATCCGTACCACAAGAGTTGCAAAACATCATCAACGAATTCGGTGGAGAAATCAAACAAACCTGGGGAGTTCCTGTCGCAGAGATCCAACGTGGAATAAAGCACGGTGTACGGAAAATCAATGTCGACACGGACAATCGCCTGGCAATCACCGGTGCCGTCCGCAAAGCACTCGCCGAAGCCCCGGAAAAATTTGATCCGCGGGACTACTTGAAACCAGCACGTGTCGCCATGAAGGAAGTCTGCCAAGATCGTATGATTGCTTTTGGCCAAGCTGGAAATGCCTCGAAGTTACGAGCATTAAGCGCTGCTGCGGGTTAATCGGCACCTATCTTTCCGCAGAACAGTCCGGTGACTTATCATCTACTGTTCGTCCAGAAAAATCTAAGTGGACGTTCGCGTTGAAACGAATTCGGTACGTCGTTAGAATTCGCAACACCTACTCGTAAGAGCAACGGTGATTGTCCCGAATTGTTCCTGCTAGCATGTAATGGCCCAATCACTGTTGTAGTTCCTTACCTACCATTTGGTTTCGGATATGAAGTTAGATAATCGCTTCCAGCAGATTGAGTTAATCCTTACCGATGTTGACGGTGTACTCACGGATGGATCGATTATTTATGACAACAACGGCACCGAGACGAAGAACTTTAATGTTCGAGATGGGTTAGGCATTCAACTTTGGCAACGCGCTGGGTACCGGTTTGGGCTACTCACCGCACGAACCTCGCACATCGTTAAAGTTCGAGCAACTGAATTAGACATAGAAATCGTGCGGCAAGGCTTTGAAGATAAGCTTCCCGCAGCTAAAGAATTGATCGCGGAGGCAAAGCTGACTAAAGAACAAGTTTGCTACATTGGTGACGATCTCACCGATGCTCCGGTCATGCGGTATGTTGGCCTTGGTATTGCTGTTGGAGATGCGGCAGAAGATGTGCGAAGTTTGGCAGATCTAATTACCAAAACCGAAGGTGGTCGTGGCGCGGTACGCGAGGTCGTCGAAACTGCGTTAAAGTCAAAGAAACGATGGGGTGACTTGATTAAGAAGTACGTTACGTCGTAAGGGATTCGAACGAGAGCTATCGATCGTCACAATGAGCTACAAACTCACAGTCAAAATCATTACATGATAATCGGTTTCATAACTCGTGCTTCTCAGGACAATGTACGCAGCGGGTGCCAAGAGTGATCAGCTATTTGTCAAGGATGACGTTAAGCTTTGCAGTACTTTTCACTGCCTTCCTGATCTATGACATTCTTGCGGTTCCCATGATTGAACCCGCCGTTTCGATTGCCTCACCCTCAGCAACAAACTGGGCAGCTGAAGACACTTCGACTCAACACATCCGGTCTGTATTCGCTGAACTGTTTCCACAGGGCGCTTGGGAACGCAACAACCCCAAAGTTCTAAAAACAACACAAGGTACTTTGTTGTTTCGCGACTATCAAACTCTTCAAAACAATCGGCTTAAGTTAGAACCCTTAACGCTGGTCATCTACATTGATGGTCAACCATCGCAAGGTCGTAAGCAAAAAAACAACCCCATTGTATTAAAAGCTCCAGAAGGAGCCGTTCTTCAATTCGACGGCGCACTAGATTTAAGTCAGGGCAAGATTGGCAATCTCATAGCTGGTGAATTAACCGGTGAAATTACGATCCACTCCCAAGAAAGTGCCCGCGGCGCCGAAGATGACCTCTTCATAACAACACGGATGGTGACGATTGATAAACAGCGGCTTTACACAACAAGTTCAGTAGCATTTCGTTTCGGACGAAACCACGGCAGCGGTCGAGACCTCTCGATCACTTTCGATCCACCAAACGTTGGTGAATCAAATAGTCGCCGCAAAGGCTTGGGGAATGTGAGATCTCTCGAACTGCTCCACGTCGATTTGTTTAATCTGATGACATCCTACGACGGTCCTCTCATTGGGGATGTGATCCAAGACCCAAGTAATCTTGAGAAATCGGCGCCTGTACCAATCAAGGTAACCTGTGGTGGTTCTCTTCAATTTGACTTTCGCGAAAATATCGCGTCGCTTTCCGATGACGTTCGCGTTGAACGAAACAATACAAACGAAACGGTTGATCTGCTAACCTGCCAGCTGTTAGCAATTCATTTCCAAAAACGACGATCGATAACAGACACTTCGTCAATTTTGGGCGATTCGAATATAGCTACAACCGAAACACCCTCGCAACAATTGAATGTCAAGAAACTCGTTGCCGTCGGTAGTCCGGCAAGGCTTGAAGCACCTTCGTATGACACAAGTGTGGTAGGAACGCACCTTGAATACGACATTTTCACTCGACGGTTACATGTCGAAGATCAAAATGCTGTGGTCCTCCGGCATGGAGTTAATTCCGCCCAAGCACCAATCATCGACTATCAATTAACGGAAAATCCTCAGAGGCTGGGTATACTTAAGGCCACCGGCCCAGGGAGTCTTTCCATCGGCCAGAGTGAGACTAAACGTGGTCATTTTGTCGCCCGCTGGGAAGATAGTATACAACTCCTCCCTGACGGGGATCGCCACCGCCTCTCCATTTCGAGTAAGGCCTACGTCCGCGCCGAAGAACGTGGTCAGTTTAGCGGCGATCAACTGCATGTCTGGTTGCGAGAGCAACCGAAACATGCTGTTCAACAGCAACCCATAGCTGACACATTGTCCACACAAGCGACTCAGAACGACGATTGGGACATTGTGCCAGAAAAGTTGTTGGCAATCGGAAGCGTTCAAATTGATTCGCCTCGACTTTCCGGACAAACAGAACGAGTAGAAGCTTGGTTTGTTTCTCCCAACAGTCCCACGGCTGACAGATTATACCCGACACAGAGTTCATCGTCCGAACCAGGCTTGGCATCCAATGCGAATTTGTTTGCTCCACAAGCATCATCACAACAAACACCCGTCAAATACAATATTCAGGGTGATCTCATTCAACTACAAATGGTTCGGCAAGTAAACGAATATGCTCTTGAGGATCTCACCATTGTGGGCAATGTAGAATTGTCACAAACGCTTGATCGCCTCAGACCACAGACTCCACTACGCGTCATTGGTACAACACTCCGCTTACAAAAAGTGACTTCTCCTTCACCCAAATTGCAGATCGCTGGTAACCGCAAAACCCGTAGTCCTGCACAGGTGAGAGCGCAAGGAATGGTCGTGCGCGGCGATATAATTTCTCTGGATCAAGGTCAAAATATGCTTGTCATTGATGGACGTGGCGAGGTCGACTTTTCCGATCTAACGAACCCCACACCTGAAGTGAAGGGATTCGACGGTGAAATCCGCCTCCGTTGGTCTGAAGGAATGCAATTTAATGGCTGGAAAGCAACAGCCACAGGTCGAATCCAAGTCAATGGATCAAAGTGGGTTAACTCCGAAGAACAAATCCAATTCACTGGTAAGAGTCGCGCTTTGACGGTCGTTGTCAATGATTTTGTTGATTTTAAGAACCCTCCTCAAGAAGAGAGCATTAAGGTTCATCAATTGTTCTTACACGACCAGGTGGACACAGAGAATCGCACATTTGACCGGCAGGGAATACAAAAATCATTTGACCGCATGCAAATTCGAGATCTCGCGATAAATCAGCTCAATGGGCATTTTCATGCCAATGGACCAGGTTGGATCAAGACTGTTCGTTACGCCAAAGATGCTACTGAACAATCACGTCCTACCACGATTACCGATTCTCAGAAGGCCTCAGAGTTGATCCACATTCATGTCGATTACAATCGTGAGATTGTTGGAAACTTTGAGAATCGAGAAGTCACATTTTCTAATCAAGTCAAGGCAATTTATGGTCCTGTTGATTTTTGGGAAGCCACGATAACGGAGCAAGAAGTTCTGAGCCAATGGGGAAAAGGAGCTCTACTCACATGCGAACAATTGTCGATCGTCGAAATGCAAAGCGAGCAAAAACACTGGGTGGAGTTAATTGCAGGTGGCAATACAAAAGTCGAGGGCCTCGACAAAGCTGGATATTTTACCGCACTGGCACATCGCATTAAGTATTCCCAAGCCAAGGAAATGCTACTTCTAGAAGGTGACGGACGACGGGATGCCATCTTGAAGCGACGCAAGAAGATTGGAGCGGAGGAGTCCAAAATCGCCGCACAAAGAATCACTTATTGGCCGAAAACGGATAATTTTGATTTGCAAGAGGCTGATACGTTAGAGTTCTTTGATTAGTGCAATAGATATTTTTCCTCTGCAAACTGTCCCCATTCAGGTGTTGTCCGCTGGCGCAATTCAACACACGATCCCAATCGTCGGCAACAAAACCGTCGTATATCTATCGCGGAAATTGGCTCTGTGAGGAGCGCCCACAACAACTGAGCATTCGATCACCTAAACCTCGTTTTAACCGCTTGATTGTTTAGGAATCAGCTAGAGAGAAATGGTTTTCTCGATGGGAAAGTCGACCCGACTAACCACTTGACGAACTCTTTTCGTGTACTGGGAAAGGAGAAAACTTTTCGCTTAGCAAACCATTCAACCCGCGGTCAACGTTCTTGATTCTTACTTTTTCCGACACTGCGAGAAAGCCTGCCTGCGATGAACCGATCGCAAATTTTTTAGCAAGATTCTATACCGATCAGCGCCCAGGGAAGACAAACGCGGAAAACCCATTGGCCATCGCGATGTGATAGCAATCAAACTACAAAAATACGGTTTTGATTTTCCCCTTCAAACAAAACATCGCCGTCGCAGTGACTGGGTTAGAAGACCATACCTCCAACAGACATCAAAACTTGAAGATCTGCCAGAAGTTACTCTATCTCACAAATACCATAATTTAGGAAAATGGACTGGCTGCAACTCGACCTGATCACTCCTCAAACTCACCGTGGGCTTATTTGAAGAGTTAAGTACGCCAACCAACAAACCTCTGAATCGCGCCGAGAACGAGTTACTTGGACACCGCTTACCCCTTTTCCAAAGGAACTACAAGCCGCTCTCCGAGCGTCTTGTAGGCAACGGTAGGTGTGGAAGCAACAAACAAAAAATCCCGGATACCAAGACCATGACCCCATAAATCGCAAAGGACCATTCGACATGGCCCGACCGACGCAAAAGCCACATCATTCCTGCAATCAACGCCGATCCTATTCCCCAAGTCACCCCCATCGTCAACGAGCTTGCCACACGTTGACGCTCCGGTAAAAGTTGCTGTCCATAACTGATGAATATCGGTAGTGTGATACCAATTAATAGTCCTGTTGTCGCCACCGCCAGACTCAACAACAGCCCCTTCAAAAGTCCCAACGTCACTAAAATAGGTATGGATAAAAGAGGAAACAACCACAAGACAAAACGTTCGTTCTTACGACGAATAAACAAAGCACAAGCGATCCCTCCCGCTCCTATTCCAAACATGAAGGCTGAGAGAACTTGTCCGGTCTCCGAAAACGATGCTTGACGCGAGTCCAAGACAAAAGCCAGCGCTAAGGGAACACCGAGGACGACTCCAACGCGCAAGGTACCAGTCAGCACAAGTAAACAAACGACTTTCCATTTCCCTCCAATCAGCTCGTGAACTTTCGGGGTCGATTGGTAAACAACTCGTTGAGGAAATTCACAACGTCCTAACCCAATGGCAATGAGAAGCAGGATGCCAAGACCCCAAGCGATCCCCCAGATTAAACCACCATAGCCAAATTTTTCCGTGACAAACCCGCTGTAAAGTGGGCCAAACGATTGCCCCAAGTAACCTGCCAACGCAAAAACAGACATCGCTTGGCTCCGATGATCTGGAAAACACGCACCAGCCGTCGCTGCTGCTTCGGGATGAAATGCAGCGATCGCTAAACCTCCGATAACGAGCACCAGTGCAGTTATAAAGGGTGATTCGCTAAGTCCCAGGCAGCTCAAACATACAATTGCAATGGCGGGCATTGTCCAGATCCACCAACGTGTAGGAAACCGATCGGCAAGCAAACCAAATCCCAGTTGCCCAAAAGAGGTCGTTAACGACCAGAGTGCAAAAAGCCATAACACAGACCCTAAACCGAGTTCGAGTCGTTTCTCCAGATCTGGCCACAGGGGTTGCATTAAACATGCAAAAGTGTCGACCAAAAAATGGATGCCGGCCAAGAGTAATAACAACGAGATGAGTGTCTTCGTCATTTCAGAAGACGTTTCCCACAAAGGCAAAAGCACGAGACGGCAATGCCTTTTCTAACAGCCTGATTTGCACTCTAAATCCTCAATTATTGGTCAGCAGCTACTTTGGTGCCTAGGACATGACTTGTTTTGCCAAGGAATTGTTTGCATCTTACGGACCGCCAAGGCAGAGTGTCTAGATGCAAAACGATTTATT
>JAKVBY010000031.1 GCA_022446825.1 Pirellulaceae bacterium | reverse complement strand
GCAGACGAACCTGCAGACGAACCTGCAGACGAACCTGCAGAGTCTGATGCCGAGGCAGATGAAATTTCTGAAGCGGACATTGAAGCGGCGGTGGAAGAGGCGGCAGAGGAACTTGCTGCGGAAGCAGAAGCGGCTGTCGAGTCTGATGCCGAGGCAGATGAAATTTCTGAAGCGGACATTGAAGCGGCGGTGGAAGAGGCTGCTGCGGAAGGATCAACGGAAGAAGACTCTGACGAAGGTTAAACGTCTATTTGTATTCGCAATTGATTACAAAACCTCGTGTGCACGTTTGGACTTTGTGCACCACGAGGTTTTTTGTTTGGAACAACCGCAGTGCACAAAGTACGGAAACCACGAAGTTCCATTCGGCAGCATCTCGAGACATTTGTTCTCGAACCATTACAACAAATAAACAATCAGCAGCAGGTGTTTCTAGATGCCGACCGAGCGCGATTGATCGATCGAGACGTTGTGGTTGTTTTCGTGGCGACGGCGTTTCTGTTGACGCTTCAGAATTACTTCGTGATTCGCGGGAATCCGAGTTTTCTGTTGACGGGATTGGCGTCTTTAGTGGCCATCGATCCGACAGATTGGCTGCAAAACGCTGGCGATGCGGCACAAAACCGTCGTTTTGTTCGTCTTCTGAGTTGGAGCATCGGCAATCTATTTATTTATGTGGTGATTCCGATTGCCTTGATACGATTTGTCATGCGTCGCAAACTCAGGGATTTTGGAATCTCCTGGTCACGGGCGCTGGCAAACTGGTGGATCTATTTGTTGATGTACATGGCCGTAGCCATTGCAGTTGTCATTGTTTCAAAGCATGAATCCTTTTTGAACACATACCCTTTTTACAGGCCTGCGCCAAATGAACCCCTTTGGCCAAAATTTGTCATTTGGGAATTCGCTTATGCGTTGCAGTTCGTTTGCCTGGAGTTCTTTTTTCGCGGTTTCCTCTTGCATGGTGTCAAACGACGTTGTGGTATTTATTCGATTTTCATTATGACCGTTCCATACTGCATGATCCATTTTGGTAAGCCGATGCCAGAAACCGTGGGTGCGGTAGTGGCAGGTATTGTACTGGGTTTTATGAGCTTAAAAACCAACTCGATTTGGTTTGGCGCGTTACTGCACATCGCGGTTGCTTGGACCATGGACGCCTTGGCTATCTAGTAACACGGGAAAGTGTCAATCGGCATTGACTGATGCAGCGTCAGTTAATTCTAACGTGCCCCAGAGACTAGGATCTTCGTCGAAGGGGAATTCGGATCCCACACTTAAAGTTTGGGTACCTAATTCTCGGTCGACCACGGCGTAAAAGAATCCCATGCGACGATGTTCCGTCGGATCAAAACCTGTCAAAGTACGAGCGGGTATAAATGCTTTTAAGACATAACCATCAATACGTTGTTCGCTCATGATTTTGAGCGCTCCTGGTGTGATCGGTTTTGGTAGGTCCCGTGCGCGATTGATGGAGAGTAACTCTGCTACCGGCTCGTTCATTTTACGTCCACCACCGGCTGGCAGAAATGCGAAGCGATGGCAAAAACGGCTGGCGCGGTGAATATTGTGGGTATCTCGGGTATCGATCCATAATTGCAAGCCATCACTCTCATCGATCCTTGTGGACCGGCACCAAGGAGTTTGTTTTTTGCCCGCTACCCGGGCGATGATTCCCAAGCCATTTTCATTCCATGCGGCCCGCACCTCTGCAAAAATCTTTTGCCCTTCCATCTCAGCAAAGCTCGGTAAAGTGGCACTGTCGGGTAATTCAATTCCTTGCTTAGTCCAAGTGAAATCATTCCTTACACAAGGAATGGAGAACCGAAACAAAAATGTGGGGGACAGAAGCGTTTCGCTCACGTTTTGACTCTCCGGGATCTGAAACGAGTGAAGGTGGTCTGCATGAGGAGTGTGCTGTTATGGTGTCGCCTTGAGAACGCCGTTCAAATGCTCTTTCAGGAACGCTGCTAAATCACCTTTTTGTAGATCATCAATAGTACGAAAACGCAATACGACAACATCTCGTTTGGCGTCGGTTCCATCGAAGTTGCGTTCCCAGCCGAGGTCGGCAACACGACCGAAGGCGACGTTGTCTTTGGGACCGTTCAAAGTCAAATCCAATGAATCGGGTCGTTTGGTCCTTAGGGTTGCCCACGGTTCGCGCTGCCCCGGACAATACAAATGCACGAGTTGTTGATTATTCCAAAGGAACTGTCCGTTGGCGGCAGTCGCATGCAGCAACTCGTAAAGTTCTTCCAGCACATTCAGATCCCAACGAATCGTTTTACCCGGCGGAAAACCTTTGTGGAGAAAGTGCCATTTTTGACCTAATTTTTTCCATGGCATGTGGTCGTTGATGTTCATCGCTAACCGCTCGGTGTGTTTTCTAAATCCAACGACGGCTTCCTCGACAAACCGCCAAAATTCGGGTGTATTGATCTCATCATAAGAGAATGCGCGGATCTCAATTTCCTGAAAGGGGCCTCGTAAAGACTTACACTTTACGCGGGAAGCGTTGCTGTACATGGGGATGCTATCCATTTGATTGAGTGTTTTTAATGGTAAGCGTTCTAGCAACTCAGTGCGCTTAAACGTGTTTTTGGAGACGCGAAATTTCATCCGCAACAGCCAGGTTTCAGCGGTAATGGCATGAAAGAACCAACCATCACTTTTTTTGGCTGCAGTAATCTCTACGACACTACGAGCGTTCCAATCGGTTTCCTTAAAAGTGCCTAGCTCTTGAATACGATTGACAACTTCGTCGAGAATCCGTCCATCCCAACAACAGGGTTTACCTTTGCGATCAACCCGGTCCTGACAGTGCCATTGATGGCCATTTGTTTCCCAGGGCATCTTCGCATTTTTGCCGACATCTGTGATCTCGAGATCTTCTGGCCGTTCTTCTTCCTGCGCTGTCGGATCAAAAACGACACGCGTTTTGTAGGGTCCCTCGGACAGCAGAGGTGCGAGGGCGATGGCGGTATGGGAAACGTGCTTCTGCTGGCGATTTGAGGCGACTTGGGAGCGTGGAGCCTGTTGTCGGGCGCCATTACAAATATCTTCGGGGGTTCCCTCTGCAACGACCGTACCTCCACCACTTCCCGCCTCGGGGCCCATATCGATCAACCAGTCCGCCTGTTTGATAACATCTAGATTGTGTTCAATCACAACGACGGTATTGCCTAGATCGACGAGCCGTTGGAGTACGCTTAGTAACTTTTTGAGATCATCGAAGTGCAGGCCGGTCGTTGGTTCGTCAAGCAAGTACAAAGTTCTGCCAGTGTCGGGCCGGGCAAGTTCGGCAGCAAGTTTGACTCTTTGTGCTTCGCCGCCGGAGAGGGTAGGCGCAGATTGTCCGAGTGTCAGATAATCCAGGCCGACGTCGCATAGCGTTTGGAGAATCCGTCGAATCTTCGGTAGATTGTGAAATAATTTGACACTCTCGCCACAGGTCATTTCTAACACGTCACTGATCGACCGCCCACGATATTTAACCGCCAGCGTTTCCGGATTGTAACGGTGTCCCCCACAGGTTTGGCATTCGACCCAGACATCCGGCAAAAAATGCATTTCAATACAATTTTGCCCGTTTCCTTCGCATTCGTCACAACGACCGCCTGGGACATTGAAGCTGAATCGGCGCGGGGAGTAGCCACGAAGTTTAGATTCTGGCAACTGGGCAAATAACATGCGAATGAGTTCAAACACGCCCGTGTAAGTTGCGGGGTTTGAAGTGGGGGAATTTCCCAGAGGAGTTTGGTCCACTCGAATTACTTTGTTAATGAATTCAATTCCTTCGATTTTGTCGTGTGCCCCAGGGATCGTATTTGCGCGGTGCAATGTCCGGGCTAACGATGCGTAGAGTATCTCTTCAATAAGTGAGCTTTTGCCGCTACCACTAGGACCGGTAACGGCTGTCAGTGTTCCCAGCGGAAAGCGCACATCGATGTTCTTCAGATTGTTATGTCGTGCGCCACGCACAATAAGATCATTTCCCCCAGGAGAATCAGCGAGAACTTGAGAGTCTCGTTTTGATTTTTTGCCGCTGGCTGGGTGTTTCTTCTTGGTCGGCGGTGGAAGGCACAGCACGGGACGTCGATTAGAAGGAATTTCAATCGATTTTTTGGCGTTCAAGTAGGGCCCAGTGACCGAACGTCGCCTACGAGCAATTTGAGCCGGTGAACCTTGTGCCACGATTTCCCCACCTAGTCGACCTGCTCCCGGTCCAAAATCACAGAGGTAGTCACTACCCTCGATCACCTCGCGATCGTGCTCGACGACTAAGAGTGTGTTTCCAAGGTCGCGCAGTTTGTGGAGTGCTGTCAGGAGTCGATGATTGTCACGGGGGTGCAAACCAATCGTTGGTTCGTCGAGGACATACAAGACACCACAAAGTCCACTGCCGAGTTGGCTCCCAAGGCGTATTCGCTGTGCTTCGCCATTCGAGAGTGTAGCAGCGCCACGCGCTAACGACAGATAATCGAGCCCTACCTCGTTAAGGAAGTCAACTCGATTACTGATTTCTCGAATCAATTCCCCGGCGATGCGCCGCTCGCGCTGATTGAGTTTCCAGTGTTTAATAGCTTGCTGTAATTTGCCTAAAGGCATACGACACCAATCGTCTATGGTGTGGCCGCGAAACCGTGCGGCTGATGAATCATCCCGTAAGCGGCTGCCGCTACAACTGGAGCACTCGACTTCATCGACAAAACGCTCTAGTCGGGCGCGGAAGGAAGGCGACAGCCGTGATGCTTCTTCGAGTGCTGGGTAGATGCCTTTAAATTGGTAACGAAACATCGTTGCTTCGGTGCGCGTATCGTTCCTCTTCTTTTTTGTTTTGCGTTTGGGAAGTGGAGCTTTGACATCAATCCACTGTTCGCCGGTGCCATGCATGATTAATCGCCGCTGGCGCGAAGTGAGTTGATCGAACGGAGTATCAATCGGCAGCCCCGTTTCACGAGACAACGCATTTAACATCAATTGGGAAACGTGATGCCCAACATCGGGCCACAAACTTACCGCACCTGCTGACAAAGTGAGTTTTGGATCGTTCATCAATGCCGCGGGATTTGCGCCAACTTGCGTCCCGAGTCCTTCACAGTCGTCACACCATCCGAGATGACTGTTGAACGAAAAATTATGGGGTGTTAATGGTTCGTAACTGCGCCCACACCGATCACACGCCATATGTTGACTATGTGTGATAACTTCCCAGCGGTCTTCACTGAGATTATCCCGAACGAGCGCGATCCGCAGGACTCCCTTACCAAGTGCTAAAGCATTTTCCACACTATCGGCAATCCGTGAACGCTGACGCTGTTTGATCTGGGCGCGATCTACGACCACATCGATTTGATGCTTGCGGCGCCGATCAATTTTAGGCGGCTCGTCAACAGAATAGGTTTTTCCGTCGATGCGGATGCGAATGTATCCGGCCGAACGAATTTCTTCCCATAAGGATTCGTAGCGCTGATTGGCGTCTAATTCGATTGGTGCCATCAAATAAAGTCGCTGCCCTTCCTCGTAACCCATCACTTTGTCGATGATTTGGTCGGCCGTTTGTGTACCAATCTGAATGTCACAGTCGGCACAATAGGCGGTGCCGAGTCGCGCAAACAAGATGCGAAAATAATCATAGATCTCGGTGACCGTTCCCACTGTACTACGTGGAGTATGGCCCAGGTTTTTTTGCTCAATGGCAATTGCCGGTGACAATCCATCGATGTGATCCATGGCAGGTTTCTGCATCTGGCTGACAAATTGCCGCGCATAGGAACTCAGACTTTCGACATACCGCCTTTGTCCCTCGGCATAGATGGTGTCCATCGCTAAGGAAGTTTTCCCGCTCCCGCTGGGACCGCAAAACACGGTCATTTTGTCCCGTTGAATCTTTGCATCGATACTCTTTAAGTTGTGTTGTTTGGCACCTTGCACGCGAATCGTATCAGCAGCGTAGCCATTCTTCGGACGCCGCCCGGATTTCCCATCTCGTGCTACGGATTCTCGGGCTGCGCGAGAATCATTGCCGGGATCTTTGGCGGGTAAACCGAGACAGGGCCGTAGACACCGCCCTGTGTGAGAGTGAGGATTTGTCGCCACCTCTTCCGGTGTGCCACTGGCCACAATGTGACCACCCGCGTCACCACCTTCTGGACCAATATCAATGATCCAGTCGGCGGTCTTTACGACATCAAGATTATGTTCCACCACCAGCACGGTGTTCCCCGCGTCGGCAAAATTGTGAAGAACTGTAAGCAACAACTTGACGTCAGCAAAGTGTAAGCCAGTCGTGGGTTCGTCGAGTAAATATAATGTTTTCCCAGTACTCTTTTTGACTAACTCACGAGCAAGTTTGATACGCTGAGCTTCACCGCCAGAAAGGGTTGGCGATGGTTGACCGAGTTTGAGATAATCTAAGCCGACCGCGTGTAACGTTTTTAGCTTGTGGTGAATTTTGGGTTGGTTCTCAAACAAAACAAGCAATTGTTGGATATCCATTTCCAATACTTCGGCGATGGTCCGTTCTTTGAATTTAACCTGTAGTGTTTCACGGTTATACCGGTGTCCTTCGCAGACCGGACACGTCACCCACACGTCGGCGAGGAAATCCATTTCGAGTTTATTCGATCCATTCCCCTCACATGCTTCACAACGACCGCCCGAGACATTAAAGCTAAATCGACCTGGCTTGTAACCTCGTCGTTTTGATTCCGACAATTGTGCGAACAAGGCACGAATATCGTCAAAAACCTTGATGTAGGTTCCCGGATTGCTTCTGGGTGTTCGTCCAATAGGTGTTTGATCAATGGAGATTAATTTGTCGAGGTGCTCCAAGCCTTCGATAGTTTGATGTTCGCCGGGACTGCCTTCACCACGATTTAAATCACGTCGTAGTGCTTCGACCAGAATGTCGTTCACTAAGGAACTTTTTCCTGATCCGGAGACCCCTGTAATGCAAACAAAACGGCCTAAGGGGATTTCGACATCAACTTCCTTAAGATTGTTGTGACGAGCTCCGAGTACACGTAAACAGGGAGTTAGATCCTGTTGACTTGGCTTGTTGGAATTCGCCGACAGGTTTTGTTGTTGACGGGTCCCACTTCCGAGATCTGAGGTAGTTAGGTCATTGGATTGTCCGCGACGGACAGGAGGCACTTCAATCTGTGCCTGGCCGGATAAAAATTGACCAGTCAAGCTGCGTTTTTCTTGAGCGATTTTTGCAGGTGGTCCGGCAACCACAACTTCACCACCACGAACACCAGGGCCAGGCCCAAAGTCGATAACGTGGTCCGCGGCGCGCATCGTGTCTTCGTCGTGTTCCACGACAACGACCGTATTGCCCATGTTTCGTAGACGCAGCAGAGTTTCAAGTAAACGATGATTGTCGCGAGGGTGAAGACCAATCGATGGTTCGTCAAGGATGTACAGTACCCCCACAAGGCCAGAACCGATTTGTCCGGCAAGACGAATGCGTTGGGATTCTCCGCCTGATAGTGTTGGCGCAGTGCGATCGAGCGAAAGATAATCAAGTCCTACATTCATAAGGAACCCAAGACGTCCTCGAATTTCCTTGAGAACTTCTTCGGCGATGATGGCGCGCGTGGAATCGAATTTAAGCTCACTGAAGAAATCTACGGCGTCACTTACTGCGAGCTGACAAACTTCCGGTAAAGAACGCGAGGGCGCATCGCTAAATCGGGGATGTGTTGAGGTGAGATAGACATTGCGGGCTTGATCCGTCAGTCGTTCACCGTGGCAGTCAGGGCACTCGATTGTCCGCATGTAGCGTTCGAGTTTTCGCAATAATGGTTTACTTTTGCAGTTGCGATATTTGGAGAGCAATTCGGGAATAATTCCGTCGAAAGTCCCACCATATTTGGTCGGGGAAGATCCTCCACGCCACGTGTAAGTAATGTGCTGCTCGCCAGTTCCCCAGAGAAGTAAAGATTTCAGAGATTCATCAAGTTTCGACCAAGGTGATTCTAAAATACTTCCTTTGGGTATCTTGTGTATGCGCTCGATGGTATCCGCAACACCCTGATAAATATGTCTCCGCCAGCGACCAATGTCGGACCATGTACCGATTAATTCGAAACTTCCCTGCTTAAAAGACAAACTTGCATCGGGAACCAGCAAATCAGCATCAAAAGAAAAGAGTTGTCCGAGTCCGTCGCACTCATAGCACATACCTTGCGGACTGTTGAAACTGAACAATTGAGGACTGGGAGGTTCGAAACTAATACCACAACTGGTGCAGGCGTAATCGACGGAAAAGATCACATCCCCGGATTGTTTCCGCACCCGTCTACGAGGTTTCTGTTTTGAAGAGGGTTCTCCATCAGCAGACGTGTTGTTTGGTGGAAGCGGCCCAACGTTCTCTGATTCCACCGCAATGATTAGATTTCCTTTGCCAACTTTGAGCGCTAGATCAATGGACTCAGCTAGTCGTGAACGGAGACCTTTTGCCATAGCCAATCGATCGACGACAACTTCAATGGAGTGTTTCATCCGTCGATCGAGATGGGGATCTTCGGTCAAGGCTAACGTTTCGCCGTTGACACGAGCCCTCACGAAACCTTGCTTTAAAAGATCTTCAAACAGGTCACGATATTCACCTTTCTGGCCCCGGATGATGGGGGCTAAGACAGAAAACTTGGTTCCCACCGAGAGTTGTAGAATGCGCGCTAGAATCTGCTCACGACTCTGAGCTGTTATGGCGCGCCTACATTGAGGGCAATGACCTTGGCCAACGCGGGCAAACAGTACGCGTAAGTAATCATATATCTCGGTAACCGTACCGACAGTACTTCGCGGGTTGCTCCCGGTTGACTTTTGGGAAATTGAAATCGAGGGACTTAGCCCCCCAAGATAATCAACATCCGGCTTTGGCATCTGGCCGAGAAATTGACGGGCAAAACTCGAGAGGCTTTCGACATAGCGTCGTTGACCTTCGGCATAAAGGGTGTCAAATGCGAGTGAACTCTTTCCAGAGCCACTGACGCCAGTCAAGCAGATTAATTTATTGCGCGGTAGTACTAGATCGATGCTGCGAAGGTTATGTTCGCGAGCGCCTTTGATAACGATGTCAGAGGTGGGCATGGTCGGTAAGATTTTCAGGGGACATCCGTGTGACAACCCCTCATTCTGGAATTCATTGGTAATTACGACAAGCCGTCCAACAAGATGGGTTGATGTTGATCCGTCCGAGGGACGGTTGCATCGTTGGTTCGGTAGGAAACGACCAGGTCGTCGCCACGATGGCAAAATATGGTTCTTGTCTGAGCAGTCGCCTGGAGTTGAGGTTTCGATTCGATCCTCTTGCTGAGGTCTGGTGAAGATGCCTCAAACATTGTCACAGTAAGGAGTTCGGATTGGAAACGGAGTGCCAATGAAAGCCGGACACCTGACAGAACGGTCTTCTGGAGGTTAGACTTTTAGAGGAAGGATTTTATCTGTAGAAATTTGCACGAGGAGGTTTTGTGGCCAGCTCGATAATCCAACCTTCACCTTCGAAACCGGCGTCCGAGCGAAGTCTTCAATTGGCTCTGGCAGCTGCCCGCACCGCCGCGGAGAACAAAGGTTCCGATCTGCGCGTACTCGACCTGCGCGAATTGACACAGATCTTTGACTATTTTGTCATCGCTACTGGTACGAGTCGTCGACAACTTCACGCCATGAGTGAAGATATTGATCATGTCCTCGAAGACGATCTACACGACAAACGTACAAACATCGCTGGCTATGACGAAAGTCGCTGGATTGTACTTGATTACGGTACGGTTGTGATCCATTTGTTTGACGAAGAGACTCGGCAGTTCTACAGCCTGGAGGACCTTTGGGCAGACGCAAAAGATGTTGATTTAAGTACAACACTGTCTTCCGATACATCGGCATAATAGACCTCGACACAATGGGAATGCAGTAGCCCAGAGTCGGACGTGGTCCGCAACACGAGTTGGGGTTGCAGTAATTGCTGCCTTCTCGTCACACTTGCAAAGTGCGCCCTTTTTCCCTCTGCATCGAATGCAATTCATTTCATGAATATTCTTTCTCTCCTCAAAAAACGATTCTATCCTGTACTTGCCGAATTAGTAAGTGATCCTGACGTGTTGCTTGAAATGATACGCCCGTCGCAGGATCCCAAGTTTGGTGATTACCAAGTGAATTGCGCCATGCCTTTGGGTAAACAACTTGGCAAACCACCACGCGAAGTTGCTGAGGAAATCGTGGCGCAACTGCAAATTACCGATCTTTGTGAAGATCCCGAAATTGCGGGACCCGGATTTATCAACTTGCGCATTAAAAACACATGGATTGTTGAACAGTTGATGAAATCTGGGGCGGACAAACGCCTCGGAATTGTACGCGTCGATACGCCCCGGAAGTTTGTGATCGATTTTTCTTCGCCAAATGTTGCAAAGCCAATGCATGTTGGGCATATCCGCTCAACCGTCATCGGTGATGCTTTGACGCGGAGTCTGAGATTTCTGGGACACGAAGTGATCAGTGATAATCACCTCGGTGACTGGGGCACTCAATTTGGAATGATCATCTATGGCTTTAAGCACTTTGCTATAAAGTCAGATTATGAGCGGCAACCGGTTGATGAATTAAGTCGACTCTACAAACTCGTCAATCAATTGATCGAATACCATCAAGCGAAGGCAGGCCTGGCGGATAGAGAAGACCACATCCTGCAATTGGAACAACGCTTGAATGAATTCAGCAAAGCGATGGAAGAGGCTGGTAGACAAAAGGACAAGAAAGCCAAAAAAGACCGGCGTAGTCTTGAATCACAATTGGCTGACGCACGTGAAAAGGCGGCCTTGGCCAAATCCATCGTGATGACCGTTGAATCAGATCAGGCATTGGCCACACTCGCGGCGAAACATGCAGAGATCGGGTCTGCGGTCTTGTCCGAAACGGCGAAATTGCACTCTGGCGATGAAGAAAATCGACAACTATGGCATGAGTTTTTGCCTCATTGCCGAGCGGATATGCAGCGCATCTACGACCGACTTGGGGTGGTTTTCAATGTAGAACATGGCGAGAGCTTTTACCACGAGCAGCTCGAGTCGGTTGTGACGAGTCTGGTGACGAGGGGTCTGGCCCGTGAAAGCGAAGGCGCGATCTGTATGTTTTTAGAGGGCTTCAAGGCGCCGTTTATCATTCGAAAAAAAGATGGCGCTTTTTTGTATGCGACCACGGATCTGGCAACAATCCAGTTTCGCATGCTTGAATGGGAGCCTGATGCGATTCTTTACGTGGTAGATCATCGACAGAGTGAACATTTCGATAAATTGTTTTTCGGGGCTCGCCAATGGGGACATAATCAAGTTGAGCTAACACACATTAGCTTTGGCACGGTGCTGGGCGAAGACGGAAAGCCATTTAAGACACGCTCAGGAGCTGCGGTAGGCTTGGAAAGCCTGTTGGACGAAGCCGTTAACAAGGCACTAAGCGTGGTTTCGGAAAACGATGAGAGAAAGCCAAACGGCCCCGAACTAAAAATCGAGGAACGGCAGCGGATCGCCGCAGTCGTGGGCCACGCGGCAATTAAATATGCAGATTTATCACATAATCGTACAAGCGACTATGTGTTCAGCTACGACAAGATGATGGCTTTAGAGGGAAATACGGCAACTTACATGCAGTATTCTTATGCTCGAGTGCAAAGTATTTTTGCTCGCGGTCACATTGATGTCGACGCCTTGCGGACGGCGGGAACACCGCTGGAAATTGCGCACGCGGCAGAGCGAGCGTTAGCACTAGAGCTGCTTCGCTTTAGCGAAGCATTGCAGGAAGTGGCAACCGATTATCGCCCCAACCATTTGACAAACTATCTATTCGAATTGGCCAAAAAATACTCCGTGTTTTTTGAGCATTGTCCTGTTCTCAAAGCGGACGGTCCGCAGCAACGGCAGAGCCGGCTGCGCCTTTGTGATTTGACGGCTCGCACAATTCAACTGGGCCTTGAACTTTTAGGCATTGATGTCGTCGATCGGATGTAAAATCCATAGATTTAGGCACNGGGGTACTAGGGAGGGAGGTAGTTCAAGATGACCATGAGTGNGAAACAAACGCAGATAGCCAACCGGGTCTTGNGTGGTGATTCTCGGGCCGAATTGTCCAAGCTACCGGCTGAATCAGTCGATTGTATCGTCACCAGCCCGCCCTATTTTCGACAGCGAGATTATAGCGATCCACAACAAATTGGCACTGAAAAGACACCTTCAGAATATGCGGCAAGCTTGGTCGAGATTTTTGATGCCGCACGGCGGGTTCTGAAGAGTTCGGGCTCCTTGTGGTTGGTTTTAGGAGACAAGTACAAGAATGGTGAGTTACTTGGAATGCCCTGGCGGGTGGCGTTTGGATTGGTCGACAATGGCTGGATTTTGCGGAGCGACGTCATTTGGCAAAAGCCAAATGCGATGCCTTCTTCTGTGAAAACGCGACCCACAACGGATCATGAATACGTATTTTTTTTCACCAAATCAAAAGACTACTACTATGACGCTGATGCGATTCGTGAGCCGCATGTAACATTCACAGAAAAGAGTCGCATGCGTGGTGGACGCAACCATTTCTTTAAACGTGGTAGCACACCGGAGTCAGGAAAAAATGGCGGAGATCCTAATTTACATGATGCTCGCTGGGATCAGGCCTTTCATCCCAAAGGCCGTAACAAGCGAACGGTGTGGCCGATTTCATTATCAAAATTCCGCGAAGCCCACTTTGCCGTTTTTCCGGAGAAGTTAGTGGAGACTTGCATCCTCGCCAGCTGTCCACCAAACGGGATTGTCATGGATCCATTTCTCGGTAGCGGTACCACAGCACTAGTTGCACAACGAAATTCTCGCCGCTATCTCGGCATCGATTGTAACGCGAAATATTGTCAAATGGCGCGACAACGTTTGCGCGCACAGAAAAAATCAGAAATGGCAGGCAAGCGCAAAGCAAAATAAGCGACCGGCCACTTTAAGTTTTGTTAGCTGCGCCTTCGTAGCGGCCAAAGATCATACGTCCGGCACTTGTTTGAAGTACACTTGTCACGGAAATGTTGACCGTCTCGCCGATATGATCGCGTGCTGATTCAACAACAATCATAGTACCGTCATCCAGATAACCGATACCTTGGTTTTGTTCTTCGCCGGCTTTGATGATGCGTACGTCGATGTGCTCGCCGGGAAGCAAAATGGGTTTTAAAGCATTAGCGATGTCGTTCAGATTGATGACCGAGACGTTATGGATTTTGGCAACTTTATTGAGGTTATAGTCGCCAGTAACCACTTTCCCTTCTAGATGTTTTGCGAGGAGAACGAGTTTCATGTCGACTGGCTGGTCTGCCATTTCAGCATGTTCGTGATCATAAATTTTTAGGTCGACATTTTCGTTTGTGCGCAGGGCATTTAAAACGTCTAATCCACGTCGGCCCCGCGACCGGCGAAGCTTATCGCTACTGTCGGCAATTCCCTGCAGTTCACCGAGAACGAAACGAGGGATGATCAGCTGGCTATCCAGAACCTTTGTTTCCACGAGATCTGCAATGCGGCCGTCAATAATTACACTCGTGTCGAGAATAAATGACTTTGTACCTTTGACTTCCTTAGAAAACTCTACGTAGGGAATGATGAAGCGAAAATCGTCTTTAGTTTGAATCAATAGACTTATGCACGCGTAACATAAGGAGATGCCGAGGACGAGCTGAATTGCATTGAGCATCTGTTCTTTGTTGGGATTCACTGAATTTTCGAACAACGGAGTCAATACTAGACTGACGACGTATGTAAGAAAGAGGCCTATGATGATCCCGAAATAGACACACGTAATGAGTTCGATACGCTTGCGCGCAATCGCAATGTCAGCTCCAACCACAACAAAAGCAGAGATGACAACAGCGGCAAAAGTTGACCAAGGATTATTCAATGGATCGGCCGTATCGGGACTTCCAAGGGAAACCCCCAATCCAACGGCAGTTGCCAGAAATGCAGCGCGTAAAATCCAAAGTTCCATGATTGACAGCGAAGGTTCGCCCTTGGAAACAACGAGTTAGCGCAAAAAAAGGTGGGAGTAAATCTCGAAGCGCTTTCAACGATTTCAGCAAACCTATTCTAACAGCGAGATTTCGGTATGCTATCCCTCGTAGACACCATTCTCCTCACCACCCCGGCTTTGCATTTGTGAGAATTGTTTTTCCAGGAAGCGATCGGTCATTCCTGCCAGATATTCACCCACACTACGGTGTAATCCGATTGATTCGGCACGCTTTTGATATCGTGGCGGGAGTTGATCATGATGGTCGATATAGAATGTGAACGTCGCGCCAAGCTTTGTTTTTGCTGTGTGGCGAATTTCCATTAGCTTTCGGTGCCGATAAACGTACTCATAAAGAAAGGTTTCAAGCTCGGACTTTTGGCTGGCAAGTTCTTTGTCAGGTCCAATTCGAAAAGGCGATTGGCGGGCTATTGTAGCATTTTCAAAAGCCAATTCTTTGAGCTTATGGCCACAATATGCGAGGACGTTCCTTACTTGGCGATCAATCAGGCCGTGGACTAAGGCCATCCGCAGATGGTCTGCACTCAAGCACGTATGCTCCTGTTGCACGTCGTGTACGATCTCTCGCAAAAGGGGCACTTGTTTCAGTTCTGCAATTTGGACAAGCCCAAGTTTTAATGCATCGTCCACATCGTGCGCGTCGTATGTAATACTGTCGGCCGCGTCAACTAATTGGACTTCGAGTAACGGGGCTGCAGAGTTGGACTGTTTTGCCGTGCGTTCGAATTGACCCTCGAGCACCTCCGAGGTGAGGTTTAATCCAGGAAAAGCGTGGTATCGAACTTCTAGCTCTTCTGCAATGGTGAGCGCATGACGGTTGTGGGAAAAACCACCGTAACCTTCCAGACAGGCATGCAAAGTGTCCTCACCTGCATGCCCAAAAGGTGGATGCCCAATATCGTGAAACAGTGCTAAAGCTTCTATCAGGTCTTCGTTCAATCGTAGCGTGCGCCCAATCGTCCGAGCAATCGAAGCGACTTCGTACGTGTGGGTCAAACGGGTTCGATGATAGTCACCCATTTCCCCAGTGAAGACTTGCATTTTACCACTCAATCGTCGAAACGCAGCACTGTGAAGGATACGATCGCGATCACGTTGAAAAGGTCCGCGGTATTGATGTTCCGTCTCGAAATATCGACGACCCTTTGAATCGACGCTATGCATCGCGTAGGGCGCAAGTAAAACGCGTTCGCGCTCTGCATACGTGGGCAACTGATTGGGAAAAACTGATTGGGGCCGCGCCGTCATGACGATATCGTCCAAGTTCCGAGGTAACGCTTCATTCTTAAGCCATCGAAACCAGCCAGGCAAGATGACCGGTTGGGAAGATGGTTTGTCTGCGCTTGCTCTGAATATGTCTAAATTACGCAGAGAAGTTGGGACGTCGGCAGCTTTTAGCACGTATGATGTAGATAGCTGGACGGACCGTTTTGGCGTGTGATCGTATTTCACTCATCAAATAAACCTGGCATTACCGCGCAAATTGTGATATTCCTCAGAGTTGTCAAAATACTAACCCCATGGATCTTGGTGAGCCCGCTATTGGCGGAGCAACTCGACTCAGATCATTGGGCCTATCGCAGCCCCCAACGGCCCACAATTCCGACGGGTGATGAGGCGGCATGGTCTGTCAATGCGATTGACACGTTTGTTCTTGCAGAGCTGGCACATCAGAAGATTGCACCTGCGACCTTGGCAAGACGCGAACGACTTTTGCGGAGGGTCTCTTTCGGTTTGGTTGGACTTCCTCCGACGCTCAGGCAAATCGATCATTTTTTAAATGATCAGGCGCCGGATGCGTACGAACGAGTCGTCGACGGCCTCCTGGCTTCACCAAGATATGGCGAACGGATGGCCGTTAGTTGGCTTGATCTAGCACGTTATGCGGACACTCATGGATATCATATGGATAGTCATCGCGACATGTGGCGTTGGCGCGATTGGGTGATTGGTGCCTTCAACCGCAACTTATCCTTTGATCGTTTCACGCTGCAGCAATTGGCAGGTGATTTGCTCGTTGCGCGGCAACGCGGTGACATGGCTGCTACGGAAGCCGTCCGCAACGACGATCTACCGTTGCTAGTCGCCACCGGTTTCAATCGTAACAACATGATAAATTTTGAAGCTGGTGCGATTGCCGAGGAATACCGCATTGAATACGTCGCCGACCGAGTTAATACAACAGCGACCGTTTGGCTCGGGCAAACCTTTCGCTGCGCGCGCTGTCACGATCATAAATATGATCCCATTTCCCAACGCGACTACTACCGTTTTTTTGCCTTCTTTAATTCGGTGCCGGAAAAAGGATTGGATGGTCGCACAGGCAATGCAGAACCTACGGTCAAAGCGCCTACGGATCGACAGCAACTTCGGCTTTCCCAATATAAAAATCGAGACCGGGAATTTGCAGCTGCGTTACAGCAAAGAGCGGAGGTGGCGAAAAAAGATCAGAAACCTTGGGAACGACAATTGTTGGCTGGTGAAGCAAATCTTGGCGCGTTGCCCGAAGGTATGGTCTTTTACACATCCTTCGATCAAAACGAGGATGGTGTGCTTGTCGATGAGGTGACGAGAATCTCCGCGGAAACGCATGGAAAAGTCACCTGGACCAAAGGTAAATTTTCCGACGCATTGTTACTAACGGGAAAGACGCACGCCACATTTGACATCGACTGGGATTACGAATTCGCCAAGGCTTTCTCAATTAGCGCTTGGGTTTTTCCAACTTCCACGGTTCCTATGACTCTCGTTTCCCGTACGACGGATCAAGAGCTTTCCGGCGGGTTTAATCTATGGCTTGAAAATGGGCACGTGCTAGTAGATTTCCGGCTCAACGCAGATCGTATTTTGCGCGTTCGCACAAGAGATCAATTGCAAGAATTTTCCTGGCATCACATCAGCGCGAGCTGCGATAGTTCGCGCGGCGATCTTACGGTGCAGATTTTTATTGACGGTGATCTTCAAGCAACAGATCCGGTTGATGGCACGATGGATAAACTGGCATCGACGGGTGGTTTGTTAAGTATCGGCCGACTCCAAACGGGTAGCGAGTTTCGTGGAATCTTGGATGAAGTGCGGATTTATGACAGGGCATTGTCGATTCACGAAATTGCCCTGTTGGCAGGTGCAGATCCCATTGGACAGTTTGTGAGGATTCCTGCGGAACAGCGCACGCTGGAACAGCTGAGCATCGTGAGGCAGCATTTTCTGGAAAATGTTGATTCCCGATATCGGAAGATTCTTGACGAACGCCGCCTCAACCAACGCCGGCAGCAACAGTTGGAAAGATCGATCGTTGCCACGATGGTGATGCAGGACATGGAAACGTCACGAGATACGTTTGTGCTGAATCGCGGGGACTACCGCGCGACGGGAGAAAAAGTAACCGCTGGTACACCGGAGTTTTTACCGCCACTGACGGAGGAAGCTTCGCGAGATCGACTGGGTTTAGCTCAATGGCTGATGGATCACCGCAATCCGTTGACCGCACGTGTGGCAATCAATCGATTGTGGCAGGCGCATTTTGGGCAGGGGATTGTACCCACGAGCGAAAACTTTGGTACGCGGGGTGAACACCCGTCGCATTTGGACTTGTTAGATTGGCTCGCGGTTGAATTTCGCGATACAGGCTGGAATGTGAAACGCATGCATCGATTGATCGTCACATCTGCAGCGTACCAGCAATCCGCACGAACCGTGAGCAAAATTCGACAATTCGATCCATCAAATCAGTGGCTTGCCCGCGGCCCACGTCGGCGTCTGGAAGCCGAAGCCATTCGCGATCATGCGATTGCGGTTAGTCGTTTAATGGTCAACACGCTCGGCGGTGTTAGTGTCTCTCCGTATCACCCAGCGGGACTTTGGGAAGAGCTTTCTTACAATCCGGACGATTATACGGCCCAGATTTATCAACAGAGTCAGCGTGGTGATTTGTATCGCCGAGGTGTCTACACGTTTTGGAAGCGCAGCGTGCCACCGGTTTTTTTAGAGGCTTTTGACGCGCCCAATCGTGAATCTTGTACGACTCGCCGCGGGACTTCAAACACACCCTTGCAGATGCTTATTCTGAAAAACTCACCCATTTATGTCGAGGCGGCTCGTGCCCTGGCAGAACGGGTAATGGCCGAAGGGGGTAGTACCAAGGAACAACGGCTTGAGTTTATTTGGCGATTGGTCACATCCCGCCGCCCGACGGAAAACGAGCGCGTCATTCTTGGTAACCTTTTTGCGAAGCAGCTCGCGACCTTTAGGCAGGATTCTGAGGCCGCTAAAAAATATTTGAGTGTCGGTGATTCAGCAGTCGACGAGCGACTTGAGCCCGCAGAACTTGCAGCTTGGTCGACTGTTGCCAGTGCCATTTTGGGCCTCGATGAAGCCATCTCTTATTAGTACAAACGATGACCAGTCTACGCTCACAATTTGTAGAATTCCAAACCCGCCGCCAATTTGTTGGTCGCGCAAGCGGTGGTGTCGGTGTGGCCGCGCTGGCGGCACTGATAAACCCACGGTTGTTTGCAGAAGACTCGACCGCTGAGTCAGATCAGCTGCCCCATTTTGCGCCTCGAGCCAAACGAGTCATTTTTTTGCATCAATCGGGTGCACCTTCTCAGATTGATCTGTTCGATCCAAAACCAGAATTGGAACGACGTCATGGTGAAGAGATTCCCGATTCTGTCCGCATGGGTCAGCGTTTAACCAGCATGACAGCTGATCAAGAGAAAAAGCCTCTAACAGCATCAATGTTCAAATTCGCTCAACACGGTCAATGCGGCGCCAACGTGAGTGAGCTCTTACCGCATACGGCGAGCATCGTTGATGAACTTTGTTTCGTGCGTTCGGTCACTACCGATGCGATCAACCATGACCCAGCAATTACCTTTATGCAGACCGGTAGCCAACAACCAGGACGGCCGAGCCTTGGAGCATGGTTGAGCTATGGGCTGGGTAGTGAAAATTCAAATTTGCCTTCCTTTGTTGTTTTCATTTCCGGTGGTCGCCCCGGCGACCAGCCGCTGTTTGGACGTTTGTGGGGTCATGGATTTCTTCCCTCTGAGTATCAGGGCGTTAAATTTCGCAGTCGAGGTGAGGCGCTATTATTTTTGTCCAATCCACCCGGCATCGATCTCAAAACCAGCCGTCGAATGCTCGACGCGCAAGCTAAACTAAATCAACTTCAAGTCGAAGAGTTCGGTGATCCGGAGATCAATACACGGATTGAGCAAGCGGAGTTAGCATTTCGTATGCAGATGTCCGTGCCAGAGATTGCAGACATTGCGGATGAATCCGAACAAACTTTGAAAATGTATGGTCCCGAGGTAACCGAACCAGGTACCTATGCCGCAAATTGTTTACTGGCGCGGCGTCTGGTGGAAAAAGGAGTTCGTTTTGTCCAACTATATCATCGGGGTTGGGATCACCACACGCACCTAACGACACGCATTCGTGGTAAGTGCAAACAAACGGACCAGCCGTCGGCAGCACTGGTTCAAGATCTCAAACAGCGTGGTTTGTTAAACGATACTTTGGTTGTTTGGGCAGGAGAATTTGGTCGGACTGCCTACTGCCAAGGCGCTCTCAACCAGGATGATTATGGTCGCGATCACCATCCTCGTTGTTTTACCATTTGGATGGCCGGCGGCGGTATCAAGCCAGGCGTAACCATCGGAAAAACCGATGCGTTCTCCTATAATGTTACCGAAGACGCAATGCACGTTCATGACCTTCATGCAACCATCTTGCATTGCTTAGGGATCCATCATGAACGGCTGACCTTTCGTTTCCGCGGTCGAGATTATCGACTTACCGATGTGCATGGTCGAGTTGAAGCAAAGATTCTTGTCTAGAGCGGGATTGCAAGACGCCTTGCATTTGGTCTCACGATCTTGCCTCTGTGAAGTGACCGGTGGAGGTTACTCGGCTTCGACGAATCTTTTCCGTTGATGCCTCTTGGAAACTGTTGCCGCCCGGAGTCGTAGCGACTAGTTCGATAAAGAAAGCACGGGGAAAAACCGAGATGACAACATCTAGTTTCTTCTCGTCGTTCCTGCGAGATCAGATTGTGGTCCCTTGGCGGCGAGGTGTCATTTCTTCTTGTGTGCTTGAGATTTGGCTTATCCTAGTTGTGGGCGCACGCCGCGATTCAGGTACGCAGATTCTTTAAATTGTATTTCCAACGATCACTGAAATAGATGAAATCAATTTGGGAGATCAGATTGGCGAGTTACGGCTGTCGGTGAAGATCGTCGTTGCGAATCGGTGTGACCCAAGATGACCGCCTTGTTTTGGCAATGTTTTCCGTGTGAATCCGTGCCACTGCACGACCGGCGGACTTCCCTCACCATAGCGGAACGGTACCATAGACTGATAGAGAACACATTCACCGATCATGTGAAGGATCTGCCCCCATGCCATCTCGAAATATGTCCATCATGTTTGCTGTGATCGTGTTTTCGCTGTTGTGCTATAGCAAAGCACCCAAGACTCAGGAAGCGCGGACCTTGAGCCAAGCATTAGAAATCATTGCAGGGAATTATGTGGCTCCGATCGAATCGCGACAGCTATTTGAAGATGCGCTGGAGGGTATGGTGAGCGGATTGGATCCGTATTCGACTTATATTCCGCCAGAACAATATTTGCGATTTCAGGAAAGTCTCGATCAGCAATTTGGCGGAATCGGCATTATTGTCGATGGGCCACCGCGGGAAGAGCGGTTGGTTGTGGTGAGCCCTTTATTGAATACGCCTGCTTACCGAGCTGGTGTTCAAGCTGCTGATGTCATATTGAGAATTGATGATTTGGATACGACAGGTCTGAAGCTTGCGGATGCAGTTAAACAAATGCGAGGAAAGTTGGGTTCGAAGGTCGAACTTACTCTCCAACGGCGGGGTGTCGAGAAGCCGCTCGTCGTTTCTATGAGGCGCGCACAAATCATGACCGAGTCGGTGATGGGGGATACGCGCCAAGATAGCGGTGCTTGGGAGTTCTATCTGGAGCATGCGCCACAAATTGGCTATATCCGCATTAATTCTTTTGGGGAACGAACGGTTGAAGAGCTCAAGGTTGCCCTCGATTATTCGTCGCATTCGATCGACGCTTTGATTATCGACTTGCGAGAGAATGCAGGAGGGTTGTTGACAGCTGCCGTCGAAGTTTGCGATATGTTTTTGGATGAGGGTCGGATCGTGCGAACCCTTGGACGTGGCAAAAGAGTTCTCCGAGAGCATCTTGCCACACCAGGGGTGTTGGTGGATGCGGGTATTCCCGTGGCAATCCTTGTGGACCGACTAACCGCCAGTGCCAGTGAAATTGTTGCGGCTTGTCTAAAAGATCATGGTCGCGCAACACTGATTGGACAAAGAACCTGGGGCAAAGGCAGTGTCCAGAATGTGATTGAGATGGAGGGCGGTCGTAGTGCTTTGAAGCTAACAACGGCTACCTACTGGCGGCCGAGTGAAAAAAACATTCATCGATCAAAAAAAGATTGGGATGAATTTGACGAGGATGATTGGGGTGTCCGTCCGAGTGCAGGTTTCCAATGCGCTTTAACGGAAGACCAATTCAAGCAAGTTGCCCAGATGCGGCGGGATCGCGACATCGTGCGACCTCTCGTTGTCGGAGACGCAGGTAACGATCATGCGGAGACAGCCGTTGGTGAAGAAAGTGAAGAAAACGATGAAATTGTCGACCCCAGTAACGGCGATCCCCAGTTGAAGAAAGCGCTTGAATACATCGCAGGCAAAATCAGCGAACAGGGTAGCCAGCCCGAAAAATAAGCTACCCACAATATGGGTGTTTGAAATTCTTACACCATATTTCGTAAATTTCCCCACGCGGCGTTGCTAGTTGGTGGCCGCTCTTGGTCGTCCTCGCCGCTATTTCGTCTTTCTCGGCAGCCTTATCAAAGTTTGCTTGTCAATTGGTATGGCGATTGCAGATGACACCGCAACAGCCTGCATGACAGGCAAGAGAGCTGGTGCGACGAACCGATTAAAGTCTCGAAACGATGCCGCAACCGTGGAGGAACGCTGATGACCACGCCAACGATTCACGAGAGTGCTACCTGGGCTGCTTGTTTGGGTAATGATGAAAGATGTCCTGAACCCCCGATGGAACACGACATCTTACCTTGGGCGGATCCCTACATTGCGTCTTTGGTTGCTAGTTTGTGGGAGTTGAAACCCACTCCGGCCAGCGATGTGTAAATTTGCTAGATTGCACGGAGACGCACTGAGCAGATTCCCCAGAACCGATGTTTTTCTGCTAGTGAAAAACCTTCGTTTACCTACAGCGATTGCATGCGCCGAGTAACTGGGTCGGTTCTCACGAGCAACCATCCGACCTCAGTCATGGAATGGGATTCAGCAGCGACTCCAGCTTTGTGTCGAATCGGAGGGCGATGACAACCAGTTCTTTTTCGGAAACGCGACTAGGTGCACGATAAAACGTGAAATGCCAAGCCACAGGATAGCGCTCAGCCTTGTAGAGGTATTTTGCGATGACAAGATCTTGGTTTGAGCCAATCGGTCTAAAGACAATTGGCTCTGCAGTGACCAAGCGACCGTAGTTGTCATCAAAAGATTCAAGACTTTCCACAAGCCGATTGATTTTCTCAAGATTATTTGCCAGCGGGCTCCCATCGAGTAGTCCTTGAATGGCAGTTTCAGCGGTAATTTCCTCGTCTTTGAGCGCGTTAAAAAACGTATCAAGGCGCTCGCGAACTTGCTCGTCCACAAAGCCCTCTGATTGTCCTTTTGTCTCATGATTGAAAGCGAGCAAAACTAAGACCAAGGGAGCGACTGCAGAAATGTGGCGACAGGATACCATCGTGACACCTATATAGGGAATGAAGTGCGGGACCTTGAGTTATTACGCATTTTGTACTTTTAGCATGGGTTTCTCTGGTGAGCAAATCTGCCGACTTTCATTGTTCATGACGGTGTCTCGCAGTTCTCCAGCAAGAAAAAACGACCCGGTAATACAAATCAAATCATATTTTGATGCGATTGCCCGCGCGGCTTGTAACGCATCCAGCGGTTGTTCGTGGCGAGTAATCCGTGCACAAGCTTGACCCTTGGATTGGACATGTTGGCGAGCAACCGCAGAATGAGCCAACGTACTGAGGTCCTCAATTGAAATTGCACGCGGGTTGTCTTGGTAACGCGTAAGTATCAGTTCATCCACTTGACTGACGAGGATCGAAAGCATTTCGCTGATATCCTTTTCGCAGCTCGAAGCAAAGAGCACGATACGGCGCCGGTGCGGAAAGGCTTCATCGAGGGTGTTGAAGAGCGCCTGCATGGATGCGGGATTGTGTGCCGTGTCAACCACAATTGTTGGATGACTTGCGACCACCTCAATACGAGCTGGGCAGCTTACTTGTGTAAGTCCAGATCGGATCGCGTCCTCTGAAACAGAGTAGTCACCTGTCGAAATCAAGCGACGGCAAGTCGCAATCGCTAATGCTGCATTGGCAGCCTGATGACGACCTAATAATCCAAGCGATACACTCGAAATAGAATCCCGAGAATTTGTTGAGTCGTGAAAGTCAAAGACGGGGAAACGAATGGTATCGTCAACGGCATGGTTGTGTGTGGCCTGCTTGATGGTTTCCAGATCAACATCGATATGGAAGTTGTTACCTAACTCGTAGAGAGGCGCCTCTTGGTCTGCCGCGCGCTGACGAATCACTTCAGCAGCTGCGGTGCCTTGAACGCCGCTCACGACATCCACTCCGCGTTTGATAATCCCTGCTTTCTCTGCTGCAATTTCCTCAAGGGAGTCGCCGAGTTGCTTGGTGTGATCCAAGCTAATGCTTGTGATTACCGAAACGAGAGGTTTGCAAACGTTGGTCGAATCGAGCCTGCCTCCCAGGCCAACTTCAAGGACCACGATGTCCGGATTGCGTTCCGCAAAATAAAGGAATGCCAAGGCGGTGGTGACGTCGAAGTATGTCGGACTGCGAGGATCCGCATTTTTTAGAAGACGGTCATTCTTGTCGATATGTTCGACTGTCGGTCGAATTTGTTCTACAAGACGCGCAAAGTCATCTGGCAAACATGCCTTACCATTGAGAGAGAGCCGTTCTTCAATACGAGTCAGGTGAGGTGAACTATAAAGGCCGGTACGGTAACCGGCCGAAGTCAGGATCGATGCGATCATGGAGGCGGTCGACCCTTTGCCTTTGGTACCGGCAACGTGAACGACTTTCAATCCATTCTGCACATTGCCAAGTTGGTCCATGAGATGGCACATGCGATCTAACTTAAAGTCGCGTTGACCATAGGGAATCTTGGCCGAACTTTCATAATTGATACGGTTCACCAAGAACCGTTCGGCTGAGGACGCTTTTTTGTTGTAGAAAGGCTCGCGTGACATGGGCAGCCGGTCGATGGAGAGGAGAAGCTTACAGTTTAGACTCCTTATGAATGGCTGTCGCCGGGTGATTTCTCTGACTCGTTCGACTCTTGTTTTGTAGCGGACTTACTTAAACAGATTGGATTAGACCGCTAGAACGCGGAGATTTTGATTTTCTGCGGTTCTTACGTAGGCAAACCGATTTTCCCAGCTGGGGCCCGGAGAACCGATAAGGTTTTCCTATCTTGGGGGAATGCTGCTTTAGTAACCGTGGTTTCCCTCTTTTGATTCCTTGAATATCCACCTAAACCCACTTATAGTAATGGTTTTGGACCAATTAACGAAAATCAACTTGGTACGTTCACCGAGTCCCTGTGAGCCGACCCTTTGTTAACCACCATTTTTGTCCCGCGAGTTGTGTCACGAAGCGCACGAAACATTTGTCGTTGACTCCACACATTCGACAATGTGTGCCAAGTCGATGTTGGAACGCAAGCGCAGCTGGTGGGAAGTTTTGAAGTGCCGGAAGGTTGAACCGACAAACCGCTTGTGACGTAAAGAGATACCTAATAACAATCTCGGGGATTTCTACGAACGTTTTTGCTGGTCTTATGTGGTGTCGAGCCGATTTGGTCGGTTGTGCAGCACGTCCCATTAAATTACGGAACTACTGATGTCTGCAGAAGTCAAGGTAAAGTCTGAACCCCAAGTAAAGAAACCTACTGACGAAGTCGTAATCGAAACACGCAATCTGACCAAGGTCTATCGCGATTTTTGGGGCCGACAAAAAGTGCGCGCCTTAAAAGCGCTTGATTTGGAAGTCCGACGTGGCGAAGTTTTCGGGCTACTTGGTCCCAATGGTTCAGGGAAGAGCACCACGATCAAATTGTTGCTGGGTCTTTTATTTCCTACCAGCGGACAAGCGCTCGTCTTCGATCGGCAAGCGCAGGACGTTCGTAAGAATGAACGTATTGGATATCTCCCAGAAGAATCGTACTTATATAAATTCCTCAATGCCGAGGAGACACTTGATTTTTACGGTCGCCTGTTTGACATGACCACTGCGCAACGTCGGTCGCGCATCGACGAGTTGATCAATATGGTTGGGCTTGATTGGGCCAAGCGGCGTCAATTGAAGGAATACTCGAAAGGGATGACACGGCGGATCGGGTTGGCACAGGCCTTGATAAATGACCCGGAACTGATTTTTTTGGACGAACCAACCACTGGTCTCGACCCGATCGGAACGCGCGATATGAAAGACTTAATTCTTGATCTGCGCGACAAAGGCAAGACCGTTCTGATGTGCAGCCACCTCTTGGCTGATGTTCAGGATGTTTGTGATCGAATCGCTATTTTGCACCAAGGTGAACTGAAGGAACTTGGACGCGTCGATAAATTGTTGACTGTTCAAGATGTTACTCAGATCCACGCCAAGGGTCTGAGCGAATCGGCGAAAGATGAAATTCGCCAAGTCATTTCGCGGCACGAAGCAGAATTGCTGATGATGGACAATCCTACCTCCACCCTGGAAGATTTGTTCTTGCGGATTGTGCGCGAGAGCGAAGCGCGACCAGGTCGTCGTGCTCAAGACGTGGACAAGGATCAAGAAGTGGACAGAGAGACTGAGTCAAGCAATGGAGACCGTTAGCGTATGTTCCCTCCTTTGCTGCGGAAGCGCAGTTTGGGATGGCCCTCGATCGTCAGGTGGTTTGAAGCGTATTGGACCCAAGAAGTTACCGAAATCAGGTTACCGATAAATCCTCATGATTGTTGAAGACTTTCTTTCTTTTACCGATTGGCTCCTCCCTGGTCCGGCCCACACGGGCAATATCAAGATTGGCGCCTTCTTTTTGTTTTGGATTCTTGCTTTCGCCGTTTTTATTATCGGATCCATCGTTTGCTATCTATATGCTGCGGTGCGTCACGGATTTACGGAAGGCTTTTACGTCGTTGCACGCACTGTTGGCGGATTCTGGGTTGATATGCGCCACATGTCAGTGCGCCGAATATGGGCCGTTGCCAGATTAGCGATACAGGAATCGATTCGGCGAAAAGTTGTGATTGTGTTTGTTATTTTCATGATCATTTTGTTGTTTGCTTCTTGGTTTCTCGACGTCGAAAGTGAAAATCCCGCGAAGCTCTATTTGAGTTTTGTACTCACGACAGCCAACTTTTTTGTATTGGGTTTGGCTATCCTGCTGGCCACATTTAGTTTGCCCAGCGACATCAAGAACCGCACAATTTACAGTGTTGTGACTAAGCCCGTGCGAGCGATTGAATTAGTCTTGGGGCGAATTCTTGGATTTGGAGCGGTGGGAACCGTACTGATTGTCGTGATGTGTGTGGTCGGATATTTCTTCGTTACGCGTGGTGTGCATCATGACCACATCGTTGAAACGTTTTCTCTAGTTGACGGCAACGACGGTACTGCCTGGGCAGGGGTAACCAGCTACGATTCCCATCATTCGCATCAGTTTGAAGTTCCGGTTAATGGTGTGGGACGCACGGACGTCGTGCATGGTCACTGGCATGAGGTTCGCCATACCGGTGGCTCAGAAGACGCACCGACATTCGAAGTGGGCGCACCGCAAGATATGCTTCAATCGCGAGTGCCGGAATATGGGTCGTTGCGATTTCTCACGCGATCGGGAGTCGCCATTCGAGGTGGTATCAGCATTGGCGATGAGTTTGATTATCGCTCGTATATCTCGGGTGGAACGCTCTCTTCGGCGATTTGGACATTTTCGAATGTGACACGGGAAAAGTATCAAGATGGGCTGCCCTTGGAACTTGGATTGCAAGTCTTTCGTACGAACAAAGGTGAACAGGACAAGGGGGTTTTGGGGACCATTACAATCCAGAATCCTGATGAGGATAAAGGCCAAGAAAGTGCTCCAATCTATTTCGAGGCCAGAGAATTCGAGATTGACCAGCTGCGCGTGCCGGTTGAATTGGATATCGTTCGCTCAGACGGTTCGAGTCACCGCGGGAATTTGTTTGAAGATCTCGTGAATGACCGAAATGAAGTCAAAATCAAACTTCAATGCAGTGAAAGGAACCAATACTACGGTGTCTCGCGAGCAGACCTTTACATTCGCGCTGACAACACGTCATTTGGTTTCAATTTTATTAAGGGTCATTTAGGGATCTGGTTCCAAATGGTTCTTGCCACATGTTTTGGCGTCATGTTTAGTACGTTCTTAAATACGGCGGTGTCGATGCTGGCAGCCTTTGGAAGTCTCTTGATGGGATTTTTTAGTTCGAATATTCATAGTGTGTTGATCGGACAATTCGATCCAATTGCGACCGACGCAACCTTTGGTGGGGGGCCGATTGAAGCTTTTGTGCGCGTGGTCACACAAAAGAATGTGGCGCTCTCCGTGGACTTAACACTTTCGTCGCAGATCATCGATAAATTGGACAAAGTCTTGATGATCGTGTTGACCGGTGTCGCCAAATTCTTATTGCCCGATTATCGAAGCTTTAATACATCTGATTATGTGGCCTATGGCTACAGCATTGACCCAAATCTGATTGCTCGTCATGCAACGATCACGTTGGTGTACTTGTTAGGTGCTTCCATCGTCGGTTACTTCTTTTTGAAAACCAGGGAAATTGCGGCATGAACCAAAGCGCTGCTACTCGTCGAAAAGTGATCTACATCGGTGCTATTGCATTGCTCCTTTTTCCACTTTTTTTGTTGGGTCAACCGGCAACGGGCACGCGCGACGACCAAAAATCTGCCGGTGGCCAATTATCGCGCTTGCGCACAGAGTACAACTTGTCCCAAGCAGATCTTGGTGATATTGATCCAGCGGGTGAGTCGATCAAACTGGCGACCCTCGGCTTGCGGGGAGTTGCAGCGAATCTATTGTGGGGAAAGGCAACGGAGTACAAAAAAACCAAGTCGTGGGACAGCTTGTCTGCGACATTGAATCAAATCACGAAGCTACAACCGAATTATATTACCGTGTGGGAATACCAAGGTCACAACCTGTCCTACAATATTTCCGTTGAATTCGATAACTACCGGCATCGATATCAGTGGGTCAAAAAGGGAATCGACTTTCTCGTCAAAGGGACGCGCTACAACCGAGACAATCCACGATTGTTGTGGAGCATTGGTTGGTTTATGGGACAAAAGTTTGGACGCGCTGATGAACGACTTCTTTATCGAAAATTGTTTCGTGAAGATACTGAGTTTCACGAAAAGCAAAATAAATATGTTGAGATTGAAAGTAATCAAGCGCGTGGCCCCGATAAGCTTCCCGATACGTGGCTTGTCGGTCGCTTATGGTACGGAGTCGGTCAGGAAGTGGTCGCCACCAAGGGTGTGCAAATTAAATCACTGGTGAAGCTTTCAGAAAAGACCGAGGAGGTCTATCAAGGCCGTAGCCCCCTCGTCTTCCACTCGACAGCGCACCGCTCGAAGATCAATCATGCGGAAGCTATCCAAGAAGAGGGATATCTGGACGAGAAAAGTGAGTACGCCTGGCGCGAAGCAGGCAAGGATTGGCGAGCTTTGGGAGACATTCCGATCCCATCTTCATGGGGAGTCGATCTTCGGCTTAATGATTTTGCCAGACTTGAGCAGGATATTAACCAAATGCGGGACGACATTGGTGCGCTGGCACCCGAAGCACGGGATCGCATTCGCCAAGACAAGCTTGAAAATGAATTAACGCCTGAAGAACGCGATGTGTTGGCGATAGCAGACGCAGAAAGAGATGCAGCTCAGATGCAACTTGCCAGTTTGGCGGAAGATAAGCTGCGCGTGACTCCTTACGATTTAGCGTTTCGGTCCGAGGTTTCTGAGGACATCAAGAACCAAGCGCGGGCTATGGCAGACGAAATCCAATCAAAAAGTGTTCATATTGGTCGGGTCTTTCAATATCGCACGACGGTTAATTTTGGATACTGGGCGATGCGCTGTCGGGCTGAGCAAACCCCGACTGCAACCTCTGCGCGGCGGCTGGTCTTTGAAGCCGACGCAGCAAATGACGAATCAGATTTGATTACGGCGAAGGAAAAGTATGAAGGCGCTTGGAAGAATTGGGCGCAAATTTTTGAGAAATACCCTGACCTCATGCACGACGAGACGGCGGAAATCCTCATGGAGTCGATTCGTCGTTATGCCCGATTGCACGAGCAACTGGACGTGGAATTTCCCAGGGATTTTCCCTTACAGGCATTAATGGATATGCAGCGACGGATAACGGAAATGGACCGCCTAGCGGATGAATTCGCCAGCCGTCAAGATATCACTCCCGAAATGATGCAGCGGGGTATGTCAATTGCTGGTCCGGAAGGAGCACCTCCGCCACCCGGATTCACGCCCCAAGGGGCACCGCAAAGTCTAGGACCACCAGGGGGTGGACAAGGCGGTGCACCGGGCCCACCCGGCCCTCAGTAGTTTGCTCATCCACTGCTTGGCAGAATTCGTGTTGGAGGACCGTGGGACGTCCCACTAGGCCCTGTAGGGGGTTTATCTATAGCTAACTGAAGACTACAGAGCGCGCGCGTGGCTAAATCAAAGAAAAAGAAAGATGCGACCAAAAAATCGGCAGTGGCCAAACGCCGGCCGCTCGCGGAAAATCGCAAGGCGCGCCATCGTTTTGAGGTCTTAGAGACGCTGGAATGTGGCTTGGTCTTGGTGGGAAGTGAAGTAAAAAGTTTACGTGACGGAAAAATGTCACTCGATGAATCGTACGCCCGTGTCAAAGAAGATGAAGTATGGTTAGTCGGTTGTGATATTCCCGAATACAAACAAGCAACCATTTGGAATCATGATCCCAAACGCCCACGCAAGCTTCTCTTGCATCGCCGAGAAGTGCGGAAGTTTGCTGGTCAAGCGCATGAAAAAGGTCTTACCTTAGTGCCTTTGAAAGTCTACTTCACTGATCGCGGAATTGCCAAAATTCTGCTGGGTCTGTGTCGTGGTCGGAAGTTACATGATAAGCGAGAAGCTCTAAAAAAATCCGATATGAAGCGAGACATCGAGCGAGCGATGCGACGAAGATGATGTGAGGTCTTGGGTCATGATTTGGCAGTGGGGTCAGGATAATTATGCCCCGTATTTGAGCCGTACAGGATTCCTTGGTGTGGTGGACTTCACTCGTAGATCGAAACCCATTAAGTTTGTGCACTGCTGCCTGCTGACTTGCTCCAAATTACTTTTTGACGGTCTCGCAACGCGAGTTTTCTTCTATGCTTGAGCTTACCAACGTCGAAAAATCATATCTTGAGCCCGACGGTAGTCGGCTTGCGATTTTAGACATTCCAAGCTTTCAGTTAGCGGCTGGTGAACAAACTGCCATGATTGGCCGCAGTGGGTGTGGCAAAACAACCTTGCTGCACGTCATCGCAGGCATTAGTCATGCAGATGCTGGGGACATTGTCCTGGATAAAGTTCAGGTCAGGCGACTTTCTGAAGAAGCGCGCGATCGTTTTCGGGCACACTGTATTGGCTATGTGTTTCAAACGTTTAATTTACTTCCGGGCTTCAGCGCCTTGGAAAATGTTATTTTGGGAATGTCTTTTGCGCGGGGAAAACGGGACGTGACGCGCGCTCGCGAGCTCTTGAATCGTGTGGGATTGAGTCATCGAGCAACTCACAAGCCGGTGGCTCTCTCTGTGGGAGAGCAGCAACGAGTCGCTGTAGCCCGAGCGCTGGCGAATCGGCCGAGCCTCTTATTGGCAGATGAACCGACAGCCAATATTGATCCGACCAATCAACAAAATGTGATTGATCTAATTCGTAACACCTGCCGCGAAGAGAACATTTCATTGTTGATTGTGACGCATGCCATGGAAGTTGCGGACCAATTCGAACGCATTGATCGGCTGGAAGACATTAATCGCGTCACGCAATCAAAGCACGGTGAAAATACAGAGAACACTTTGGCCCAGCCCGAAGTCTATTAGGTTAGCATTATGAGCAATTGGTTAATTGCCTGGCGCAGTATTCAACAACGAAAGTTGCCGTCCATATTGACGGCACTTTCGATGGCGATGGGCGTGATGTTAATCGTCGCCGTACTCACAATCCTTGGCGTTGTGGAGGATTCGTTCCGTAACAAGTCAAGCCTTGGCTACAACATGCTCATCGGTGCCAAGGGTGGCAGTCTGCAGTTGACCTTGAATTCGGTCTACTATTTGAGTGAGCCCATTGAGAACATTCCCTACGATTATTACTTGGAGTATTTATCACCGGAACAACGTGATGCGGAATATGGCAACTCCATCCAAGGATATGCCTATGATGCAACTTGGCAAACGTTGCAGGCAGATGCCGCATTAACTGGCGGTGGTTTTGGAGGTACCGCAGCTTTGCTGGATGGATTCATCCTCGAAGCTGCCAAACAGGCGACGGCCAAGCAATGGGATTATAGCGAGTTTTTTCAGCAGCTAGAAAATAAGATTCTACCAATTGAGGTCGGCAGAAAAACTAAATACCACGGCTATACGGGGATCACCATTCCCCTTTGCCTGGGTGATTATTTTGGTCGGTTTCGAGTTGTGGGTACCACGCCGGCAATGTTTGACAGCTTGCGTTTCGGCAAGAACGCCAGCAAAGAGTTTCGGTTTTCGGAAGGTCGCAACTTCCAGACTTGGTCTGAGGACCATGGATTTTATGAAGCTGTGGTTGGTGCGACCGTTGCGCGGGAGCACAACTTACAGGTAGGTCAAGAAATTGCTCCGTCCCACGGCGCGGCCGATGGGGATGTCCACGCTAAGAAATTCACGGTGGTCGGAATCCTTGCGTCTTCGGGGACGCCGCAAGATCGTGGAGTGTTCATCAACATGGAAGGTTTCTATTTGATGGAAAATCATGCAAAACCGATCACGAGGGGCGAAATTCAACCGTTGACTGAGTTTGAGGAAACCGATGCCAGCGGACGCACCTTGCCCTTGCCGATTGAGCAGCGAGAAGTGACGGCCGTATTGTTGCGCACGCGCGAGGTAATTCACGCTGTCTTTTTAGAAAATCTTGTCAACGAAGGTAACGAAGCCCAAGCCGCCTTGCCGGTGGCTGAAATCCGTAAGTTGTTTGACTTGATCGTGGAACCAATTCGAGTTCTGATGCTTTTTCTGACAACAATGATTTGCGTTGTTTCTGGGATCAGTATTCTGGTCAGCATCTACAACTCTATGAGTGAACGTCGAAACGAAATTGCCGTGATGCGGGCTCTTGGAGCGGGGCGCTGGACCGTCGGCTGTATTGTCTTGCTCGAATCGCTGATTCTGGCTTGTGGCGGCGGCACCTGCGGATGGCTTTTTGGGCACACCCTCAATTGGGGTGCGGGACCCTATATTGAGGAATTTACGGGTGTATCTGTCGGTTTTTTTGATTTTGCTCCCAGTATTAATGTTCTTGCATTGTTGGGATCACAACCGACAATGAAGTTTGAGCTTTCGATGGAATTCCTCCTTATTCCAGCGTTAGTGTTGCTGGCTGCAATCGTTGGTTTTTGGCCAGCCGTGGAGGCCTATCGCACGGATGTCGCCAAATCCCTAGGGAAGTAAGCCTCCGTGTCGCGTATAATCACAGTCAGCGGGTGGAAAGCGCTGGGGAGAGAAATTACAACAGGTCATTCATCAATCACTGCCGTCGCCACAATCTAGCGACGCGGAGTTGACTTAGGACAAAGGAATCGATGCAATGTCGCGCCAAGTTTTGACAACATTACTTGTTGGTATGTTTGCCACGTGGATCGCCGCACTAGAGACTCGATTAGAGGCATGTCCGTTTTGTAGCGCCGTATCTCAGACGTTTACGGAAGAAATCGCGTCCATGGATGCCGTGCTGATTGCTACACTTGTCGAACTTCCCGCGCCCTCGAAAGCGAAAGAGCAGGACCGCTTTGGGGAAGACGTCGCCAAAGCGAAATTTAAGATTGTCGAAGTGATCAAAGGTTCTGAATATGTTGATTCCAAACAATTGGTAGAAGCGATTTATTTTGGCACCAGCAAAAAAGGCCAAGCCTTTCTCATCATGGGTGTGGATCCGCCGAATTTGATGTGGTCGACACCGCTGTCTCTTACGGAGCGCGCCCGAAAATATCTTGGTCAACTCGGTTCTATTCCACCGGAGGGAGCCGGTCGATTGAAATTTTTCCAGGATTACTTAGAAGACCCGGATGAATTACTCGCCCGTGATTCCTATGACGAATTTGCCAAAGCGCCCTACGATGCTGTCAAAAAGCTGAAACCTCATATGCAGCACGGTCGATTGATCGAATGGATTAACGACCCCGACATTCCAGCGAGCCGTCGGCGCTTGTACTTAACGCTACTAGGCGTCTGTGGAACGAAAAACGATTTGCCATTGTTGGAAGAAATGCTTCAATCGGAGGATCGTCGACGTAAGGCCGGTTTAGATGCCATGATTGCCTGTTATCTTACGTTGAAGGGTCCGACTGGGATGAATTTAATTGAAGACTTATTTCTGAAGAATAAAAAGAGTGAATATGCCGATACCTATGCGGCAATCATGGCTTTGCGTTTTCATGGAAGTGAGGCAGAAATTATCCCTAAAAAACGTTTGCTGGAAGGTTTACGATACATGCTTGAACGACCGCAGCTTGCCGATTTGGTCATTCCTGACTTGGCGCGCTGGGAGGATTGGTCCCAAATGAAGCGCTTGGTAACCCTGTTTAAGGATGCCGATGAAAAATCGAGTTGGGTGCGCGTTCCGGTTATTAATTTTCTGCGCGCTTGTCCGAGGCCCGAGGCGAAAGGATTCATCGAGGAATTAGAGAAAATTGATCCAGCGGCGGTGAAAAGGGCCCGGACTTTTTTTCCTCTGACTCCTGCAACGTCCGATCCTGAAGATCCCAAAACCTCGGCTATCCCAGGACAGATCGAATCGCTTGTGGCGGTTGTTGCCTAGCCCGCCGCAGAGAATCTTTCCGGCCATTCCAGGCTGGTAAAATCTAGCGGTTGGACAAACATTTTTTAGCTTTGTTGCGTATCTTGCTGTATCCCAGCAGGTCACAAAAAGACCGCGGTAAGGCAATGGAGGGGGGGATGCGATTGGCGGCTCGGCGAGGGGTTCAAAATCGCCAGCCTTGCCCTCCAAAGACAAAACGGTTTTGTGTTACGATCGTCGTTGTTATGCTGAAGTGTGTCCATTTCTGTTCTTCCCAACCTTAATTTGTGTTGTTATGTCTGGCCTGTCTGATTCCTTTGAAAAATATGCAGCCGACGAACTGCTACCCTATCGTGCGGTCAGCAAAACGGCGGTCTTGAGTTTTGCGCTTTCGATTTGTGGGTTACTGGGCCTTTTGTTTCCGACCATGTTACTGGCCAGTTTGGTGGGATTTGTGTTTGGAGTTGTCTCGCTCAGCCGGTTTCGCAAGTACCCGGGGGAATTGAGTGCGCGGTGGGCAGCGCGGCTGGGAACAGTCGCTTGTGCGTGTCTATTTGTTGGTGGCTTGACGACACACATCATCATTTATATGACCGAAGTTCCTGAAGGTTATACGCGCGTCAAGTTCTCCCAATTAAAACGGGCAGAAAAGTCAAAACCTGACCAAGAGAAACTGATGGAGCTTCATGAAGGCAAGGCCTTTATTAAAGGTTATTGCCATCCAGGTGTGGATGGACTTGGTGAGGTTTACGAGTTTGTGCTGGTGGGCGATATGCGACAATGTTGTTTTGGAGGTCAGCCCGAAATGTATGATATGGTGGAAGTAAAGTTGCAGACGCGACGCGGGGTTGAATATAGTCGGCGGGTGCTTCGCCTGGGTGGTATTTTCAGAATCGGGCACGAGATTCGTCTGATTGGTGATATCGAGAGTGGACGATACAAACTCGAAGTGGACTACTTGAAATGAAATTGAGTGCAGTGCGTTGCCTGCGGCCAGCTGCGTTGAGCCTCTTGTTGGTTGTTGGCGTTGTGAGCGGCTGTGGAGATTCGCCCACAGCACCACCATTGAATACATCGTCGGCTGTTCGGCCTGACGATGGGCTCCCTGAAAAAGATACTGTTGCGCCCTCGCCGCCGCAGAATGACAACCCATCAGCGGCGACCAAGCCAGCGAACGAGCCTCCCGAGGACCAGCTGGCCGAGGCCCCCTCAAGTACAGACCCAGAGCCGAAAGTCGAGCCTGCGTCGGAACCAGTCCAAGTTGTCTGGGATGATTTAAATCTCAACATGCAGCCAGATGTGGTGTTTCGGCCGCTTTTTCTAGAAAGCAATCCCAGGGCGCAGGAACTTGACGGTCAACGTATCAAGATCTTAGGTGTCATGCACCCGGGAGCGGCGGGCATTGGTGAGGTGAGGGATTTTGTGCTCTTAAAGAATCTCCAGTGCAAGTTCGGAGCCGGTGGTCAAGCGGATCATTTGATTAAGGTAAAATTAAATGCTGCAGCGACGACGAACTTTACGGACCAAATCATTGCGGTTGAAGGCATCTTGAAAATCAATCCGTGGGAAGGTCCCGATGGGAACACCTGGTCTGTTTATGACCTGGATGGGTTGTCGGTGACTAACAATACTCGGCTCTAGCTTGCTCCCAGGTCGTGGAAACCAAACGTGCGCAGTGGTCTCAACACCCCACGCTAGCAGTCCGTTGTGCCTGCTGTGCCTGCTAGCCCGATGGCACAGTGTCTTCGCTGCGCCTGGTAGGCCCCCGACACGGTGCAGTGTTCCGGGTTTCAACACAGTGTGCCAGTACAGTACTCAAGTCTGTTCCTCGAACCGCACGGCCGGCGGTGTAAAACTGATCTTGTTCTGCGCCCCAAAATCCTCGACAGTTGGGCCACGCGTGTGGCTTGCAATTCACGACTCGCTGTCAGAAATTTAGCCTCAATCGTGAATGTGGCCATATGTATCCTTTTCGTGACGTTGCATCTTTGTTTTAGATTGCTTTTCGATGAAGAATTTTGGACGTGCAGTCTGCATGGCTTTGCGCTACCGAATTACGGTAGTCGGAATAATGCTGACGTCCGTATGTATCGCAGTATTCTGGGGAACCAATATCGGTGCGGTATATCCGATTGTCGAAATTGCTGCGCAAGAGCAGTCGTTGCACGATTGGGTCGCCAAACGGATCGACTCAAGTGAAGCGTCCATTGCAGCTCTGCAGACGGACATTCATAGGATCCGCCAAACACAGGAAGTAAAATCCGCCGATCCTCAGCTTGGCATACCAGCCAAAATCGACAAGCTCCAGCAGCAAATTGGTTACGAAGAGAGTCGCTTAGCAATGGCAAAGTGGCTTGAGCCGGTCATTCATAGGTATCTACCGGACAATCCGTTTCAGATACTTTGCCTGGTTGTCGTTTTTGTCACCGTAGGAACGGTCCTGAAATGTGGCTTTATGGTGCTCAACATGGTGCTTGTGGCGCGCTTGAGCCAGCAGATTATTTTTGATTTGCGAAATCAGTTTTTCCATCATGCCTTGAAGATGGATTTAAATACGTTTGGCGACGACCGCCGTAGCGATCTTTCCAGTCGCATCTACGGCGATACCAGTTCACTCGGAAATGGCATTCTCGTGCTTTTCGGAAAAACGCTACGTGAGCCTTTAAAAATGGGTTCCTGTTTGATTGGGGCTGCCATTGTCGAATGGCGCATGCTGCTGTTTACCTTTATCGTTTGTCCTGTGGCGATGGTCGTCGTCGTTCGCCTGGCGAAATCTATTAAACGTGCAAATCGACGTTTAATGGAAGAGTCTGCGCAATTGCTGCATCGGTTGATGGAGGCTTTTGCCGGGATCAAGGTCGTCAAGGCTTATGGGAATGAAAGTTTTGAACGTACTCGATTCCTGGAACGAACAGGCCAATTTTATCGCAAGTCGATGCGTATCGCGTTGTACTCGGCGCTTGTTCGTGTCAACAACGAAATGATCGGCATCGGTATGGTCGGCATTTCGATGATTGCTGGCGCTTATCTGGTTTTAAATCAACAGACCGATTTGTTCGGAATTCCACTGATGATGCGGCCCATGCACTTTGGAGAATTATTTGTTTTTTATGCCTTTATTATTGGGATGTCAGATCCAATTCGGAAATTGTCCGATGTCTATAACGCGTTGCAGAGTGCCGCCGCTGCTTCCGATCGTATCTTTGGCTACCTCGACCGCAAGTCACAGCTAAGCGAGCCACGAAAGCCAAAAATGATTCCCGATGGTCGGCAAGACCTAACCTTTGAGCATGTCGATTTTCATTATGTCGCCGGTGAGCCTGTATTAAAGGATGTGTCCTTGCATGTTCACTGTGGCGAGACAATCGCCATTGTTGGTTCGAACGGTTGTGGAAAGAGTACGTTAATGAATCTCGCCTTACGATTTTTCGATCCCGCGGCGGGAAGCGTGCGCATTGGATTCCATGATCTCCGCGAAGTGCGGTCTCGAGACCTTCGCAAGCGTTTTGGAATTGTGACACAGCAAGCTCAGCTATTTGATGACACGGTGGCCAATAACATTCGCTATGGAGCAATGAACGCCTCGGCAGACGAGGTGGTAGCGGCGGCCAAGCGCGCACACGCACATCATTTTATTGAGCATCACCTTGAAGATGGTTATGAAACGAATGTTGGCGAAGGTGGCGGCCGCTTGTCCGGCGGTCAACGGCAGCGCATCGCGCTAGCGCGGGCTATTTTGCGAGATCCGGAGATTTTGCTCTTGGATGAAGCCACAAGTCAAATTGATCCCGAGAGTGAACGTTTGATTCATGAAGCACTCAAGCGATTCATTCAGGATCGAACAACTATCATGATTACACATCGCCTGTCGACACTTCATCTTGCGGATCGGATCGTTGTTATGGATCAGGGAAGGATTGTGGATACAGGTACCCACGACGAGTTAAGCGAGCGCTGCCCTTTATATCAGCGTTTTTGGGAAGGTGGCTTGTTACAGCGTTCGGCGTAATCATGCTTGCCTCCGCTGGCGATTGATCTACCAGCGGTCACAAGATATCGCGTGTGGCGCTTCCTACGGTCTGTGGGTTCTTCTTGTTCCAGCGTGGGCCGCTGGCAAAGATGGAGGCCGGTGCCCGGTTTTTCTAAGATCGAGTCAAAGGATTCTCTCGCAGCTTAGCTGGCTGTTGGCTCTGCCGCACCGTCGTCAGTTTTTTCTGCCATCTCATACACTCCCAAGTTGCCATTCGCATGCGCGATGACAACCCGTCGCGCATCGCTCGTAAAATCCATTCCACGTGCACAATTCGGGAGTGCAAAGGTGTGATACGGTTTGAGCTCGATAGGTTCTCCAGCTAGCTCTGGGGCAGTTTGCGCTTGTTGATCCCCAGCTGTTTGGTCGCTCTCGTTGACCGGAGCATTCGTGGCATGACTTGCGGCGGGTTGCCAGAATAAAAGTTGGCCTCCGCCACCCTGAAGGGCCACTGCGCCCACAACGAACCCGGCTGGATGGCAGCGAACGCCCCACATGATACCCGCTTTGCGTTCTGTCTGCTTCAGATAATGTGTCACCGCTTTGGATTGCCAGTCTACTAAGACGACAATTGGATCCTGCTCTCCGGCGAACGAATTAACGACTGCGGTTATTCCAGCACACGCGAGTGTTGACCCATCGGAGGAGAAACACATGTCCCGGGCACCACCCATATCAGCAGCGAACTTGTTGTCGTATCCGGTCATCACACTGGCGTCAATAAGATTCGTTTCGATGAGCTGTTGTGGATCCCATACACGAATAATTCCCATTAAGTCTTCCGAGACGAGATGTCCGTCCGTAGGGTGGAACAGTACAGCGTAGGGATGTCGGCGATGACCTGACAACTCGACAATTTGTTTTCCAGAAGCAGCATCCCACACACGGATCCGTTTGTCGTTGCCGCATGTCGTGAGCATTTGTCCACAAGGACTCGACTGCACCCAGCGAGCGCAGCCACGGTGGGCTTGGATGACGTTTAAGGTCACGGGACTTTCTGCGGCGACTTCCCAACTGCGAATCTGACCTTCCCATCCTGCTGTGTAGAGCCATTGCCCATCCGGCGAGAAATCCATTGACCGAACCCAACTTTGGTGCCCGGCAAGAACCGTTTTTTCACCAGACTCTAAATCCCATCGATAGACATTGAGATCTTCTGCACCCGCAAAGGCAAATTTCCCACTTGGATCAACGCGACACGTTGTCAGGGGTCGCTCATGTTTGTGGTCTGCGATGTGATGGATCTTTGTCGGATCAATGGACGATGTCGACGGCGGAGGGGAAACATCTGAGTTCGTTTGACTGTCCGTTTCTTGTGGGGTCATGCTAACAACTCCTCAATTGGAGTGGCGGCGGGATCGCCAATCGGAATGGTTTTGCCCTCGATGGCATGATTATCGGATGAATTAATTCCGACTGCCCGTAAGTAGGTATGAAACAAATGCCCACCGTCAACCTCACGGTTTGCAACTTCGGTACCCTTCTCATTTGTACTTCCGATGGTTGCTCCGGGTTGAATTCCACAGCCACCGAGTGCGAGCGAAAAAGAGGATCCCCAATGATCTCGACCATACTTGTGGTTAATTTTGGGCGTGCGTCCAAATTCAGAATAGACCATGACTAATGTGTGATCCAACATGCCCCGATCTTCCAGGTCACCTAGAAGTGTGGCAAAGGTTTGATCAAATTCTTCCAGTTGTTCAAGGTGAAAATTAAAATTTTCAGCGTGTGTATCGTAGCCATGGTGCGTTACCTTGACGCAGGTTGCCCCTTCTTCGAGTAGTGTCCGAGCCAGAATGCAGTTGCGCCCAAAAGGATGGGAACCATAGCGAATCAGGTCATAATCGTTCTGCTTTTCGAAGAGATGTTGCCGTTCCATCAGTTGGGCCGCTTGCTCGAAAGAAGCATCGTACGAATCGATTAACGATTTGGCACGGTCCAACTTGAATTGCCGGTTTAACTGCAGTCGAAAATCATTGACTCGATTGTAGGTTGCTTCATCGCGTTGGCCGTCTCGGAGCAGATTCGCTGGAACTTGAAAACCTTCGAGTTTCATCTGTCCATGCTGGGCTTCAAGAAACGCCGCAGTATGGTCCGTTAAACCGCGCGTCGAGATATGAATATATCCAGGGAGCGGATTCTTCTCCGCTGACAAGTATTTGGAGGCAATCGCACCCACATAGGGAAAGTCTCCCGTACGCCGCCCTTTTTCCATGAATAACCGACCCAGTCCGTGATCGTCGGTTTTCAGGTTGACACTACGTATGATGGAAAGCAGATGCATTTTTTCCGCCGTATAGGGTAGTAACTCGGAAATATGCATGCCGGGAACCGAGGTGGGGATTGCGCGAAAGGGGCCGCCGAACTCGGTTCCTGGTTTCGGGTCCCACGACTCAAATTGACTTACGCCACCCTGTAAATAGACTTGCAAGATTTGTTTCTGATCACGTTTCATTTCTGCCATCAAGCGAGGCGGTAGCAGCGGTCCAAAGCCTGCGGTGGCCGTCGCGCCCATCAGAAAGTGTCGACGAGAGACCATGTGATCCAGAATGTTGCAACCAAGATTACGTTTCATGATAAGGACTCATGTTCGTAGTCAATGTGTGATATGGTTTGGAAAAATAGCCTAGTGATTTAATCGGAACTCAGCAGAACAAAGTAAAGTCCGCGTAAGTTCTTGCAGCCCCTGCACTCGCTTGTCGGCGAATGAATTCAAGAAATGCTGAACCGCGCTTGCTTCAAATTCATTTGGATGACGGCTAAAAATACTCATGTACAACTCATCTGACAAAGCAGCAATATCATGGATCGATTGTAGTCGCGCGACAAGGTTATTTTTGGAGGGTTGTAACCAAACGTCAAGTAAAGGGCTGTTCATGAGAAAAAGCGCTTGATTTGCCGTTGCATCGAATTGACGTGATTCGTTGTTAGACGCAAAAGTGTTCACAAATGCGTCGATGTGTGGTTGTACTTCGCCATTGATTGTTTGCTCGACCTCAAAGGCAAAAGCCACACTTGTGGTGTCCCGTTGCGGCTGTTCTTCAAGCAGCTTGGTTGTTGTCGCCAAACGTATATTCTCAATGTGACCAACGGCTTCCAGCATAGAAAAACCGAGTTGTTCTGGAGTCAGCGGTCGTATTTGGCCGGCGACGAGTTCTTCGGCGGGTGGTTCTACATCTGACATCAGACGACTGCTACGTTGATAGGTGTGGCTCAGAACCAGTTCCCGAATCAGATAACGCATGTCAAATTGATGTTGTCGGAGATCGTTGGAAAGTAGCTCTAAAAGTTTGGGGTGAGTGGGCGGATTGTCTTGGTGAAACATGTCCACCGGTTCAACAAGGCCGCGTCCCATCAACATGGCCCAAATCCGATTTGTAATGTTGAGCTGGAAGGCAGAATTTTCTTGTTTAACGATTGTCTCGGCTAATTGTTGTCGCCTACTATATTTTGGAATCCCGCGTGTTTGATCATCGGGTTTGGTGATGTAGGGTTCTTCTTCCAGAGGAGGATCTATGATTTCGGGAAGATCCAGAAGACGCGGAGAGATTTCGCTTTCTTGACTGGTAAAGACAGAGGTGAACTTCACCACACCATCCGCTTTTTCGCCTAGGGAAGCCTCTTTGGAATTGGGGTCTTTGAAGATATAGCTGCGGCTGAAAAATGCAGAGATGCCAAAATAATGTCGCTGTAAGTAGTCTTCGAAATGTGGATGATCGTGGCATTGAGCGCACTGTAAATCACGACCGAGAAACACACGACCAATATCACGCGTCGTATCTTGCGGATTCAGATCGCGATCCAGGAGAAAGCGTGCCGGCGGGCGATTTTCGGGATTTGCTCCATCGGCTGAAAGAATTTGGCGAGTCATCTCATCCCAACCTAGGTTGTTTCGGAAGGCCTCGAAGAGAAATGTTTGCCAAAGTGAGAGCGTGACATATTTCGCGGGCCGCCGCTGCATGAGCATGACATCAAATTCATGCTGCATGTGGCGAGAAAACCTCGGACTCATCAGCAGACGATCAATGATTGCGGCTCGTTTGTCCTCGTTGTTGTTGTCCAGAAAAGCACGTGCTTCAGTGACGGTGGGGATCGTTCCGGTAAGATCAAGATAGATGCGGCGTAAAAACGCGGAATCCGTTGTCAGAGGTCCAGCGCGGCGTTCAAATTCTGATACGGCATCAGCAACAGATTGATCGATCTTTGCATGCAGTGGTAACAGTTCTTGGGTGTACAGCGGATCGACACAAAAGCAAAACATAACCCCCAGAACAATTCGAATTGTCACTCGACAGTACATCTAGAAACCAGTCCGATTCTACTCAGTAGTAAAGCCCATCGCACAACGCTTCATAATAACACAAAATCAGCTCACGGAAGAATTCAGATGTGGTTTGACTCCGAGAGAAATTTACCTAGGCGGCCACCGTCAGGATTTCACCGCGACCTCCTTCGATGAGATCTCCGTGATATAAATCGAATTCTGTTGTGAAGAGATGCTCTGGAACCACGAAGTCGTGACCTTTGAGTTGTGCGAAGAGCAGCGGCACAAATTCTGGTTGATAACGACAAGCATGTTGAAAACTTGGGAGCAGCGGCGGGGAGTTGTTACCGAAAAAACCAAGCGTGCCGCGCCGCATGCCCGCACCATGGCGGATGCCTGATTCGCCAAAGACCAAGATTGTCCCGGCCAACATGTTGAAGGCTGCCAGATCTCCAGCGTTCCCTCCGACTGCCAGGAGTCCGCGCCGCATCGTGTGTCCGATTTCATTGCCGACATTTCCATCGATGAGGATTCTGCCACCGGTCATTCCACGGGCGCTGCCGCGATAAGCTGCTCCGATTAGGTGTCCCGCATTACCGCGCACATGGATTGTGCCACCATGCATTTCAGCACCGACCCAATCCCCTGCATTTCCCTCGACATCGATTTCTCCACCTTGCAACTCGCTGCCGATATGGCGCCCACCGTTGCCATGGATAGAGATCTTCCCGCGAAGCATTTTCGCACCGATCCAATGCACGCCAGAGAGGTCACCTAGCCACTGCATTTCTTCGTTGGAGGCAGTCCCCGAAACGTCAAAGAATTCTGCCAAAGGGACCTTGTCATTGCCGTGAAAAATGGTGCACTGCTCAATTTCGGCAAGGGTTTTGTCTCGCAAGGAGCAAGGGGTAATCCCTTCGACTTCCACAGGAACGTTTGTGGAACCTTTATAACGGAGTTGCAGCGTCACGTTGCTCTCGCTTAATGATTTGTCTCGCGGGCCAATCCTTTAAGTATAACCTGACAGGTTAGGCGCCAGCCAGCGGACCGAGAAACACTCAGACACGAATTCAACGCAGTGTTCTGCCAACGTACGTGTCATGGCATCCATCCGATGAACGTGGGAGTTAGTTGCTTCTGGGCTGGCCAAGCGATCTCAGTGAATATCATAGCACCCTACAATTTGTGTCCAAAGGTCGAGTCGACCCATCTTGGCGTATGCGGGCCGCATAGGTCGTCTTGCTTTTTAAAGGCAAACCCCACGATCTAGGGCTCGCTCGTGAGGCTAGGCGACATAAATGTTTCGGAGGATTATGATTTCTTTTAATTGTCTAGGTGTGCTGTTCACGTCTCCCTGTCGGAGGGCGTGATGGTAAGAGAAGAAGCCAAGGTCACGAGGATGCTGGTTTATAATCATGGATTTACAAGTGTTTTTTCTGGTTCGCGTTCCGTAACATCGTTGAGCAATAGGCCGTGTTTTCGTTGGTGGTGAGACAAGCAGTAAGGAACAAACCATGAAGGTTGGTGGAATCGTACTCTGCGGTGGTCAAAGCACGCGCATGGGTTATCCCAAAGCGACCTTGCCCTTTGGGTCCGAGTTGATGTTGGAACGCGTCGTCCGGGTGTTGGGTGAGGTTGTCGATCCGATAGTAGTGGTTGCGGCACCAGAGCAAAAATTACCGAAACTACCTAGCGAGGTTGTGGTGACTCACGATCAGGATGAGCAGCGAGGTCCATTAGAAGGATTGCGGGTTGGTTTGAAGACGCTGCAAGGGATGGTGGACGGGGCATTTGCCACTAGTTGTGATGTGCCTCTGATTCGACCAGAGTTTGTTCAGTTTCTTGTTGAATCGTTAACATCGCATCAAATTGTGGTCCCCACCGAAGCGGCATTTCACCATCCGTTAGCAGCTGTGTACCGGACGGACGTGCTGCCAGTGATTCAATCGTTGCTCTCCGCCAATCGAATGCGACCGGTTTTTTTGTTCGACGAAGTCGATACAAAACGGATTCCCGTTGAAAATCTGCGCTCGGTGGATACTGATTTGCGCTCGCTGATGAACCTTAATACTCCGGACGATTACGTCCAGGCCTGCCAGCAAGCGGAGGTTGAGCCAGATAGACGTGTGCTGGCAAAATGTACCCATGAGTAACGGATTGTGCAGTGGAGGTCATATGTTGCTTCGACAGGCAACTTTTTGCGGCTTATGAAGGTATCCGTCGGAAACGGGATAATTGCGGAAGCGGATTGAATAATACTGTTCAAACCAGTCCGCAATATTTTCTTCTACGTCACGGTCATAATCCGGCGCAACGTGTAGTGTATGTCCATTGAGGGTCTCTCGAATTTCACCATCCTCGACAATCACTTGGCCTGACTTAATAACATAGCGGGGTAGTTCAAACATCGTTTCTTTGTTTTCATGCGGAGCGTAAATGGTAATATCTGCGTCGGCTCCAATGCCGAGATGCCCTTTATTTGTTAGACCAAGAATCTTCGCGGGGCCGGCACGTGTGATGATCGCAATTTCGTTTAACGTGTACTCACGATCCAAGTCGGGTAAAGATGATCTTTCGCGAATTCCGGGATTCACCGTTTTCAACACGTCTTGGCGATAGGTCCGATCCATTAGCAAGCGAATAATTTGGGGGTAGGCCAAAAACGAACCACCATTTGGGTGATCGGTGCTCATCACAACACGCCAAGGATCATGGACCTGCAAATACCACTCCAGTCCGATGGCCCACTGAAGTGCGTGGACCAGACTCTTGTTGCGATACTTAATCGGTGCGATTCCACAGCCAGACTCGAGTTCGGTATCGCTGCTAAACCATTTTGTGCCATAAATATTGTGTAAGAAGTAACCGAGCGGACCATCCCCCGTCATACTCGTGGTTTCACCGAACATGACCTGTCCTACGTCCACGGTAATATTCTCATGAGAGTTCACGTACTCAGCCAGCGGTGTAACTTTCGAGTTCAACGTGTCTTCATCACCATCACCGCCGCCGTAACTATGAAACTGAATGTGGGTAATGTGGCCGCGATGCCCTTCCAAGGCTTGCATGGTTTCTAGTGTGGTGGTCCAATTTCCTGGTAAGCCAAGATTATTACAGTGGATGTGAACCGAATGAGGGAGTCTCAATTCGTCCACGGTTCGAGACATTTCGCGAATGATATGTCGCGGTGTGACGTTGTAGAAATCGACTTCTTGATCAACGGTGTTGACGTTACCAGCCTGGTGATGTTTCCAGACTTCTACCCCCCCCGGGTTGACCAATTTTGCAGCAAATCCTTTGGACGCACCGAGTAGCCAAGCAACAAAGGAACGCAGCCTCTCCGGCTCATGTTCTTGAATGGCCTTCATGATGTAATGGTTGTTACCCATCAAAACATAGAAGCCTTTGTCGATACAGGGAGTATCCTCAAACTCCTCATGCGCATGTCGGGCGGAAAGTGGTGGCACGGCCGCATCAAAAGCGGTGGTATAACCGAGGCCCGCATATTTGTACCCGGTGGCAAACGTGCTGGGCACACTGCCCATCGTACCACTATGGGAAATGGCCGATCTTTCTACCGGTTCGGCTTGGCGTTTTTCTTCAGGCCGCATTTTGCGCGCGGTGTTAACCTTAGGCCCTGCGATGTGGCAATGCATATCGATTCCACCAGGCATCACGACAAAGCCGGTTGCATTTAATGTTTTGCTGGGGCGCGTTGTGGGATCGGTGGGTGGTTCAACGATTTTTCCGTCTTGCACCCAAAGGTCCTTAACTTGGCCATCGATTTCGTTCTTGGGATCGTAAACGTAGCCCCCAGATATTTTGAATAAAGATTCCGTCATGCTTTTAGGTCAATCAACGTGTGGTGAGAGGTAATCAAAAAGGTGCTTGCGACGGTGGTGCACCGTCGGAGTGTTCTATCATGTTCTCAAACTTTCTGATCAACAAGGTCGCTTTTTGGTCAACATGGTCGGACAGACGCCGGGTTTTACGAATTGAGCAGGAAGTGCACTATAAACGCGGTTTGTAAAGCACAAAGTAAACAGGATCTTCACATTGATTTTTTGGGGTTGCTACTTTGCGGGAGGGAAATAGGTAAGTTTGCGGAAAAAAGATTGGTAGTCAGGGCGTTGTGTGCGGCTGCCGAGAGGGAATCCAGGCTAGGTGGTTAGAGCATGAACCGCACCAGTTGTTTTGATAGCAAAGCTAAGCCATTTCCTCAGGAGCCTCGATGAAGAGAGTGAAAAGATTAGAGTTGACCTAACGGAGGTCGCCACTTCGTAACGGTTATGTGGTCTGAAACCTCATTGGCACACACAATGCATCGGCGCATCCGGTGAGCCTTGTGTTGTTTTTTTTCCGCGCAGTTGTGCTCTGGGCGCAATCTTTGCGAAGGGGTAGGCTTGCGGTCAGCTTGACGGTCTGCTGCGAAAAACCAATAAACTCGCGTTTTTCAAACAGCCTACATCCGATCAGTCCATATCCCTAGTCGCAATGGAACCGTGATGTCGGAACGAACTTATCTTGAAATTGCTATTCAGCAAATCATATATGCGCGTCAATACACACAATCGTTACTTGCGGGAATCGAAGACTCACTCTGGTTTCAAATGCCAGCTGGATCCCCGACTCACCTTGCTTGGCAAGTGGGGCATCTTGCGATGGCGCAATATGGACTCTGTTTGTTCCGCCAGCGAGGTCGTCAGGAAGTTGACACTCAATTGATGTCGTCCCAGTTTCGGAAACGCTTCAGCAAGGGTTCAACTCCCGAATCTGATCCAGATCGTTATCCCACTTTGTCTGAAATTCGCGACGTATTTCAGGTGATTTACGATCAATCAATGAAAGAACTTGGAGAATATCAGGATAGTGATCTTGAGACACCCATTGATGAACCTTACGCCGTTATTCCAACAAAGCTCGGTGCGCTCTATTTTTGCGCATCGCACGAGATGCTGCATGCAGGACAAATTGGCCTCATCCGGCGGTTACTTGGTGTCGAACCGTTGCGTTAAAACGTTCAATGCTCATGACAGTGACGGTTAACGGACTGGCTCAACGTAGGACAGAGAAATCGAACGCGCTGGAATCAGGCGGTGTTATTTTGATTTAAAAGTCTGTTAAGAGAGCCGGAAGTTCTTGGCTTAGGAAACTCTGTAAAAATAGCGAAACGACCGTCAGGGCAACTTATTAATTTCAATTAGGGAGATCTGGTCTGAAAAGCGTCGATCTTTTCGCGCAATTGCGGCAGCACGCGAATTGCATTCTCCGCATAGATTTTCCTCAGGACGTCATCTGGAAGACCAATTCCATAGATGTTCCAGAAACCTTGGGGAGGAAATGGTTTCTCTGAGTAGGGGAAGTATTCATCATAGGTTTCGAGGAAACGCCAATACAAACTGATGCGGCGTTCTGGCCATGGACCATCCGTTCCAAAAAGTATGCGATCTTGGTAAGCCATCATGAACTTCCGTGCGGTATAGGGTTGTCGACCTAATTCACCGATACGCGAAGCAAATTCAACATAAAGATTTGGATAACGATCCAACCATTCAGCTACGGCTGCTAAATCTTCTGGGTTGTTGGCCATGTGCGCACCGATAAAGGTTGTCTGAGGATGACGTGCAATGACCCGATTGCGAGCTTCTAGTAAGGATTCACGATCAGGAAACCTGTCAGTTGGAAAACTCCATTCGGGATGACGATGCAATTCTTCCCAGCGTTCGTTGGTATTATCGATCTTCAAGAAGAATGCCGCTGGATCGGCCACGTGAATGATCACCGGCAACTTCAATCGACCGCAGGTTTCCCAGATGGGATCCCAGCGCGGATCATCGATTCGAATCAACGAACCGTCCGGGTTGCGATGTCCTAATCCAAGTTGCTTAAAGACTTTGAGCCCCGAAGCGCCTTGGCTCTTGGCGCGTGCGAGTGCTTTTGCCATTCGGCGTCCGAAATCGGGTCGATGGCAATCCCAACTGGTTGGGTCATCTTCGACTCCACTTCCCTGCCAGTCGATATTGGCAAAGATGGCGAAACGGTTGCTATATTTGGTCCAGAGGTATTCTTTGTGTTCAGCAAAATCTTCGTCCAGCTTACCATCTAAACTAACGCAAATGGCAATGTTGTGACGATCCATCAACTTGACAAATTCGTCGAGGCGTTCTTTTGAATGTTTCAAGCGATAACGAAAATGTGAGTGAATATCGATCACAGGAAACTTGGCCTGCCTCAAATGATGTTCTTTGACCTTCAGCATCGATTGGGGGCGAAAAAGTCCTAGTGACAAATCCCGTCCATCGCTTCCATCGAGCGCGACTTCCTGGCAGAGAATCGGTATTTGTAGAGTGAACATCATGGCAAGCGCGACGAAAAAAGTCTTCCGCATGAGGGGCTCCTTGAAAAATCTAGTCGAGGGTGCTGTTTTGTCTTTGAGGGAATCGACCTCAGATTGCATGATTTAGAAGGGCAATGCAATGGTCTGTGAGCATCTTTTTCTGCAGCCTAGGGAACGAATCTGATAACATAACCATATGGTCTCCGACTACACACAAAGACAGTCTAACGAAGAGCAGCAGCAAGCGAAGGACTTGAGCTTGCAGCATGCACAGCCGCCGACCGAGGTGCCCGGATACGAGCTGCAACACCGCCTTGGCAATGGAGCGTATGGTGAAGTGTGGGTGGGAGTCGATTGTACGACCCGCCGCAAAGTCGCGGTGAAGTTTTATTTTCATCGTCGCGGTCTTGACTGGTCGTTGCTCGATAAGGAAACGGAAAAACTAGTCTTCCTCTCCGCGGATCGGTATGTCGTACAATTACTCGACGTTGGCTGGGATGCGGACCCGCCTTATTACGTGATGGAATATGTCGAGAATGGATCATTAGATGATTGTCTGGCTGAGCGCGGTACACTCCCCGTGGAAGAGGCAGTCGAGATATTTCGCGAAGTCGCCGTCGGCTTGTCGCATGCACATGGCAAAGGAGTGCTTCATTGTGATGTGAAGCCGGCCAATGTGTTACTCGACGCTGACAGCAAGCCGCGACTTGCTGATTTTGGCCAATCGCGCTTGTCACATGAACAATCTCCAGCGCTTGGCACACTTTTTTATATGGCGCCCGAACAAGCGAATCTCAGTGCCGTACCCGATGTACAATGGGACATTTATGCACTCGGGGCGATCCTGTATTGCATGCTCGAAGGTCACCCACCTTTTCGTACGCAAACTGCGGTTGCTCGAATCGCCGGCGCTGAAAGTTTGACGCAAAGGTTAGCGATTTATCAGGACACAATTCAAGCCACACCTGCTGGCAAACTTAGTTTTACACGTGGATCCATTGATCACGCTTTGCAGGAAATCATTGCCCGGTGCTTGGCGGTGGAACCAGATGAGCGGTATGCGACGGTACAGGAGTTGTTGCATGACGTAAGTCAACGATCACGTGCGCGAAACCGCAAGCCACTTGTGATTGTGGGGCTTGTCGGTCCGATTTTACTGTTGATCATCATGCTGTTTTTTGGTTGGCAAGGATATCAAGTAGCCAAAGAACAGTCGACCAACGCGATTCGCCGACGCGCTTACGAAAGTAACTTGTATGCCGCGGAGTCCGTTGCTAAAAACCTCGAAAATGAAATCGAGAAGTACTTCGATATTGTGGAGCGTGAATCAGATGAACTCAACATGGTAGAGGCATTTCGCCAAACCAGCGAACTCGATTATTTGGAAGAACTTGGTCACGCCAATATCAAAGCGGAAAGACGAAAAGAATTACGAAGCCGATTGATCAATGAAGAGGTACGTATCCAATTACGGGATTACTTAATTGACCGTCTGAACTATTACCGCAGGGAACACAACCGTAATCCCAAGCAGCCAAAGTTTGCTAGTATTTTTATTGTCGACCGAAATGGTACTTTGATCGCAGTTGCCTACGAAGACGGTGGCAAGCATACGAAATCGACTGGCCAGAATTATGCGTTTCGCACTTATTTTCACGGTGCCACTACAGATATTAAAGACCGAACCCGTCGACCATGTTTACCAGGGGAAAAAGCAGGTAGCCACGATATCCACCCGATTGAACATTCGCACTTTTCCACGGCTTTTCAAAGCACAACGACGAAGATCTGGAAGGTAGGTGTGTCGACACCACTCGGTACGCAGAGTGAATTTGGTGGAGTGATGGTTTTTACTGTGGAAGCCGGTGACTTTGAATTCGTGGGCGAATCAAGTGACTCGGACGAAAAAATAGGGAAACGGAGCAGAAACAAACCTAATCGATTTTCGGTGCTCATCGATAAAGAAGGTGCAGGAAAGGCCGGCGGAGCTTTACTACAACATCCTTTACTCGCCAGTCATCAACCGGTGGATGGATTGCCGTCGGAAGCTGCTACGCAGTCTATTGACGTTAGTTTGTATCCGATTGATCGAGAGGTGCTTGCTGTTTTGGAATCAATCGACAGCGAAGATCTCTCATTCCAATATAGCGATCCACTTGCGGAAGCGCCCGACGGTGACAGCTATCAAGGAGCGTGGATTGCGGCCATTCATCCGGTGGAAATCCCCCACAGTGGTGGGAGTAATGCAGATGCTGCGACGTCCACAAATCAGTCGAATCTGATCGTCTTAGTCCAGGAACGCGAAGATCAAGCTATTGCGCCAGTGGTTGCCCTTGGCGATAGTCTCGAAGTGCACGGATTGCGCGCTCTGATGGCTGTCGGTTTAACCGCGTTTGTGTTGTTCTATTTTGTCACGCGATTTATGGAGACTCCGCACAGCGCGGATGAGCGCAAAGTTGAACGAGCGGAAATACCGCCCGCCAGCGAGGATGAGTTGGCGAACAAAGGCTCCCATAGCCAAAACGAAAGTTCCGCTTCAACGTGATGCGCGTGGGGAATCATCAGAACGTCGACAATACATTGCTAACGTTCCGGTTGTCAGAAGCATTGCCGTAAAAACGCTCTGTGGTACCCAACAAACAAAGATTCCCATCAGCACGCGTTCGAATTCCATGTTCATTTGTATTCCCACGAATATCGCCACCCCGATCAGTGTGATCGCAATGGGTGTGAGTAAGGTTACACGTTGCTGCCACGAAATTCGTCGTGGCAGCATGGCTAATATGACGAGAAAAGTGGGACCGCAAAGATAAATGAAAAAGAGCACCTCTGGTTGTGGCGCAATATTTCTTGCTAACGTTATGAAAACACCAGAAATTGCCATGGCGACAAATAATCCGCGAATAGAAAACTGAAGCCGGCGATCGTTTTGGATCGTATAACGTAATTCGATATCTTCTACCATGTGATTGAGCCATTTGGTTTGGGTTAACGCTACCAGTCCGAAAATTGTACCAACCAATGCACCCACCAAAGCATTCAGAAAAAGTCCCGTTAATTCAACAAACAACCCGCCGTAATTGAATCCGTCACGCCACAGCAGCCACGGAAATCCAATGGCTTCGTCTGCTTGGAGTACTTGCCCTAGTAAAGTTCCCCATCCTCCAGTACGCACAAAAAAAGAAATTGCGTTGAGGGCTGCGATCAATAGCCCACCAAGCATAAAGCCGCGCAGAAACCAATGTTTTCGTGTAGTACCGATTGTCGCTGGCTTTCTTACTGTCTACAGGTATCGAAGCGCACCAACAAAGATGCGTAGTGCACAGATGCTGGTTATCAGGAGGAAAGAATCGAATTCCATTTTTGTCCCGGGCAACATCCTTTGACAAGACTGAAGACGGACAAATTAGATCAAAGGTGGCGCTCAGCTTGGACTCAAAACGCTGGGGAAGTAGGATGAACGAAAAGATAGAGGAGGAATCAATGCAAGATCATGTCGATATCGACGGTATCCATCTGAAACTTAGCCATCCTCATGATGCCACAGGGGAGTGGATTGGGCAGACAGAAATCCTCAAGCAATTGCTCGCCTGCTGGGTGGTGGTAGATGATCAAGATTTACCACTGACTCCGCGACTTGTTGGAGTGCCAGGAATTGGGAAAACGGTCCTGGCAATGGCGGGGGCGCGAGCGCGACAACAAGAACTCTTTATTTTTCAGTGTACCGCGGACACACGTCCGGAAGACCTTTTAGTGACGCCGGTGTTGGCAGAACATGGCAAGATTGCCTACCACGCTTCGCCCCTTGTAACGGCAATGATTCGGGGCGGTGTGTGTGTCCTCGATGAGGGCAATCGTATGAACGAAAAGTCGTGGGCCAGCTTGGCACCGTTGTTTGATCACCGTCGTTATGTCGAGTCCATCATTGCCGGAATTACGATCAGAGCCCACGCTGATTTTCGTTGCGCTGTGACTATGAATCAGGATGAATCGACCTACGAAATTCCTGAATATATCCTCAGCCGCCTGCAACCAACCTTGCAGTTGGGTTTTCCAGATAAACAGGAAGAGCTTGCGATTCTGCAGTATCATTTACCATTTGCAGAAATTGAAATGTTGGCAATGACAGTCGAGTTTCTACAGCGTGCCCATGAATTGCAGCTCGATTTTTCACCGCGGGATGGCATTAATTTACTGCGCTTCGCGATCAAACGACTCGCACAAGATCCAACGCATCCGATTGCTCGGGATAAAGTGTGGCGCGAAGCGCTGGAACGATGTTTAGGAGAGGAAGCGGTTGATTTGGAGGCCTTAGCAGAGCGAAAAAATCGGACCCTTGGTGGTGAAGCTGTCCCCTTAGGTCTCGGAGATTTCTTTTTTGCTCCCGATGATCCACTGCATCCCGATCGTGATGAAGATGAGGACGAAGAGGACACCATCTAGCCGCGAGTGTTTGGATAAGTAATGCCGCACGAAATACTGCAGATTGGGAATAAAATCACTGTCCTGCCGATCATCCACGGTAGCGGCGATTTTGCTCTGGAAGTTCGGCGCACGATGCTTGAACATGACTTTGATTGCGTCGCGGTACCCTTGCCACCATCCTTTCAAGTAGATGTCGAGCAGTCCATTGATCGATTACCTATCCCTACTATGGTGACTCAGGTTGAGCACAAGTTCTTGCCAGTCGAATGGACCCCAGAAAGAGAATCGGCATACGATTCTCTGGATGAAGCAGACCAAAACACGCTGAGTTATGTGCCGATTGATCCTTGCCAGGGGGTAATTGCGGCTTTACGCATCGCTATCGGCGAACATATTCCCCGCGCCTTTGTTGATTTGGAAACGTCCCACTTCGAGGCAGTCGGAGATGTATTACCCGACCCTTATGCGCTCAAAACCGTTCCTTTACATCGGTTTGCCGCTGCAGTTCTTCCCACAATTGACCGACTTCCTGCAGGGCAACCTCAGGCGCGGGCGGTGCATATGGCAAATCGTTTACGGCAATTGGAAGCGGATTATGAAGCCATTGTCTTTGTTTGCTCTATTTTAGAATGGCCCTGGATTCGATCAGCGTACTTGGATCGTGTGGCGTCCGTGACGGAAGACGACCTTGTGGAAGATACAGTTGTCTATCAACCCAATTTCGACCAGCTACTTTTTATGTTTGGTGAATTACCGTTCATTACTGGTCTCTACGAGCGCGCCCGGTCCGAACTTGAAGATGATACAAATTTGTCAATTGATGGCGTGAAGGAGTTGTTCCTAGCGGCGCGTGATACTTATCGTGCAGAACTCAAACATCGAGCACGTAAGATCACGCCACACATGTTATCGCGTTGTTTGCAATATGTCCGTAATTTGTCGCTGATCGAGCGGCGCATGACCCCGGATCTTTACTCGCTTGTGATGGCCGCCAAACAAATGGTGGGCGATCAATATGCCTTGCAAGTCGCGGAAACAGCGGGCACGTTCCCGTATACCGAGCTGAGCGGATTGGAAACGTTGAACTTAGGGATCGATCGGGCGGAGTTATCGGATGGAAATATTGTAGATGTGGTGAGCCGCTTACCAGGCCCACCGGTCTCCTGGCGCAGCTGCAACCTCCAGCGGCGCCCGGAAAGGATCGAATCCGATCAGTGGAAAATGCGTTGGAATCCATTGGCACAATGCAGTTGGCCTCCGGAGGACAATTCCATCGAAAACTTTCGCGCTCATGTTGTCGATCGAGCAAAGGCCATCGTGGGAGCGGACTTAGCCCAAAGTGAAAAGTTTACGACGAGCATCAAGGATGGAATTGACATCCGCGAGACCATCCGCCATTGGCATGACGGGGATATTTATATCAAAGTCTTACCTGCAAATCGCGGCAAACTAGATTGTGTCGTCATGTTGTTTGATTCTCCAGCGGATCCCCGCCAGTATCCCTGGCGCACGACATGGTTTGCAGAGCATGCAGAGGAATCAACGTTGGGTTTTTTTGCAACCAATTTCCAGGATGAACTTGTCGGTCCTGGAATCGGCTTGGCGACCTATGGTGGAGCGCTGTTTCTATTTCCGCCTCTTGCGATCCCAGACATCTGGACGGATCCTCGACTAGATTTTACTGAGACTATGGAAGAACGCTTGTTAGCCGCGGCTTGCTTGCACAGTCTCGCGCCGCGCATTGTCCTCTTGAGCAGTGACCCACCTGGCGCGGGCTGGCGCCGTCTGGCAAAACGCTTTAAGAAACAATGGATTCACGTCCCCTTAGGTCAGTTTAGCGATTCGACGATTCAACAACTTCGCATGGTGCATGTCTTAAACGGTAAAGAAGTTCGCAGCTTTGCATCTCATTTCATTCGTAAGGTCTAGTCTGTTAAGGTCTATCGAAGTGGGTATAGCTAAAGCGTGTATAGCTAAGCGGGTTGGCAAGAACATAATAAAAAGGAAATATGCGTGAATGATATATGATATGTTCAAGCATCTGCTGGTGATGACTGCCGCTGACCAACGTTTTTTGCGAAGAAAAAATTGCCTATATCGCACAGCGTGAATCGTTTAGGAATCAGCGAAGAACAGTTTCAAAAAGCCTTAGATCAAGTCCTTGGGCAAGGTATGGTGGAGCTCACGATTCCGCAAGATGAGGCGGAACGGCGACGTTTACTGAAAGAGCTATTACAAATCATGGGTGTAGATGATCATCTTGCCGAAGTTGAGAGACCTATTTGCGAATGTTGCAGCTCATATGATGATTGAGGAAAGTGAGTTGAAGCTAATCATCGACTCATTGGAATAAGATTTCTACGCAAAGACTCAGGAATGGAAGCGACATATGAAGACACGAATTAAGAATGCAACGGTCGTGTTGCCTACCGGTTCAATCCGCACATCGGTGATTATTGACGGTACTAAAATCGTTGAAATCGATGACGCCCCGCAGGTCACTGTAGATGAGACAGTGGATGCCACTGGTCTGCATTTAATTCCAGGCGTTATTGACGACCAGGTGCATTTTCGTGAGCCAGGACTCACCCACAAAGAAGATTTTGAACACGCTACACGTGCCTGTGCAAAAGGTGGAATTACGTCATTTTTAGAGATGCCTAATACTAATCCGAATACGATTACTGTTGAGCGGTTACACGAAAAATTGGATCTTGCCGCTACCAAATGTTTGGTTAATTATGGATTTTATATTGGGGCGACACCTGACAATATTGAGCAACTTAAAGCAGCCCGCCGAACGCCCGGCATCAAGATTTTTATCGGTTCGAGTACCGGTAATTTGCTGGTTGATCAGCAGGATGCGTTGGAACGTATTTTTTCCGAAACAACTCTACCGATTACAGCGCATTGTGAGGATGAAAGCACCGTACGCAGGAATCAGGAACGATTCAGTGCCTCAACCGATGTGGCCGATCATTCTCGCATTCGTGATCATCAGGCGGCACTCATTGCGACATCTCGTGCTATCGATTTGGCGAAGCGACATGATCACCGCTTTCATGTACTGCATTGTTCTACCGGAGCAGAGACGGAATTATTCTATGATCATCAGCAGTTAATCACTGCCGAAGCTTGCCCTCACCATTTGTTCTTTAACACGGATGACTATACTCGACTTGGGTCCCTGATCCAGATGAATCCTTCGATAAAGAACAAAGAAGACAATGAACAATTGTGGACGGCATTGTTGGATGGCCGCATTCAGGTCATCGCGACGGATCACGCGCCACACACACTGGTGGAAAAGCAAAAGCCGTTTCCTCAGTCGCCGTCGGGTTTACCAGCAGTCGAGAATTCACTTGCTTTGATGTTGAATGAGGTCAATTCCGGACGGTGTACACTTGAGCAAGTTGTTGGTTGGATGTGTGATGCACCAGCGCGCGTGTGGGACCTCGTTGATAAGGGCCGGATTGAAATTGGCTATGACGCCGATTTAGTCTTAGTCGATTTGAACTATCGCCAGGAAATTCGTAATGTAGACCAAGAAACAAAGTGTCAGTGGAGTCCCTGGGACGGTGTGACTTTATCAGGATGGCCCAGACGAACTTGGGTGATGGGTCATGAAGTTTTCCGCAATGGTCAGCTCGATCTATCCAAACGTGGCGCGGAGGTAAAGTTTGACCATGCGCGAGGGGGATATTGGGCGACAGCTTAGTTGCCAACATCACAAGTCAAAAAAGTTCTCGCTGAATTTGAATACAGCGCACGTCATCGTTTTTCACACGGTTGACGTATGAACTGATGCGATCAATTTTCATTTCAGCTGAATCAAAAGGTTGTAACATTTCAAGCAGAGCGTTTTTTTCATTGTGCTGCGGATCCAGCCAGGCCGCATAGTCTGCTCGGTCCAGAATGACTGGCATGCGTTTATGGATAGGCCGCGTCAAATCATTCGCCGATGTCGTAATGATGGCGCATGTGTCCGTTGCCGAGTTGCTGCCGCCATACCATCTGTCCCAGATTCCGGCAAATGCGAATGGGCGCTCATCTTTTTGGCGAATGTAGAACGCCTGTTTCTTTTTTCCACTGGCCTGCCATTCATAATATCCGTCGCACAAAATCAGACACCGCTGTCGGGCCAAGGCGTCCCGGAAACTTGGTTTCTCGGCGACCGTTTCGGCGCGGGCATTAATAAGGGGGCGATTCTTTGCTGTTTTTGTGGCCCAGGAAGGGATCAAACCCCACTGCAAGGATGCCAAGTGTGGCATGGTTTGCTTGGACAGCTGGCGTACCGTGGCGATTGATTGTGTCGGCGCAATGTTGTAGCGCGGTACGAGGGGCTCGTGAAGATCGAGCAACAGCAACTGAAACAGCTCTGTCGCTGGTGTATGTAAAGTGAAGCGACCACACATCCGAGCATTGTAACCGAGAAGTTTACGGATGATGTACATTGGTAAGGACCAAAAATCGATTAACTGCTCCTGCCATCTTAGACCGTCATGCCCAAAGACAATCGTTTTCGCCATCAGACCTACACGCGTCGTGGAAATTCGGTGTTTTCGATTATCGAGCATCCGCTGACATCGAAGGCTGAAATCGAGGAGTCGGCTCAACACCAGAGGTATGCTATCGGCCGGCGGTTACGAGAAGTCGGCGTCCGAAGCGTGTATTTAATTCACGGTACATTTGTAGGTTCTGATCCGCTCGGATGGATTCGAACGCTGTCGCGCGTGTGGCCACAAGCACGCCAAGTCCTCTCGGATCTGCAAACCCGTGGACTGGACTCGTTTGCTAAATATGCGGGAAATTACACGGAGGAATATGCCGAGCAGCTGAGTGCGGCGATAAATTCAGAGACACATCCAGAAATTCCCGTGAAATTGTTCCAGTGGACAGGTGAAAATAATCATCTTGCCCGTGCCGAGGCGGCTGTCCGACTGGTCGCTGAGTTGCATCAACGCCATGCCCGCGACCGCGGCCGCGTTTTGCTTTGGGGACATAGTCACGGCGGTAACGTGTTGGCTTTGCTGACCAATCTATTAGGGTGTGATGTGGAAAGTCGTGAGGCGTTCTTCCATGCCGTGCGCAGCCTTTGGTCAGGTCCGACTAGTTCAGCGTCTGACCCGTCAATCTGGAATGAGGTGTGGAACATATTCCAAAGTAAGCATCCTCCGCTGGAGAATATTGAATGTGACATCGCGAGTTTTGGAGTACCGGTTCGTTATGGTTGGGAGGGTCGCGGATTTTCACAGTTGCTACACTTTGTCAATCATCGTGCGCTGAATAAAGAGGATGATTTAACCGTTCCGCTGCCAAGTTCGAGCGAAGAAATACACTCAAGCTTGCGCGGCGATTTTGTCCAGGCATTTGGCATTGCCGGCACCAATCTAGCACCCGGCTTGTTAGATTGGAGGACCCACATAGCCGACTGGCGCTTGCATCGTTTCTTACAGGCAAAAATACGTTCGCGAGATGTGCTGGCAAACTTAAAAAGTGGTACACGGTTGCATGAAGACGGAGAGACGCTCTTAGTGGATTATGGCACGTTGAATGCAGCTATACCCATTTTTGACGCCCATGCGGTTTATACCCGGGAGCAATGGTTGAAGTTTCATCTACATGAAGTTGTCGAGAGGTTCTATGGTCTATGAGGTACCTGACCAAACCGTAATAAATTGTTTACTTGCCACCAACGGCCGCTCGATGGTGATTGAGATCATCGAGTCGCAGAAAAGGAACCGCTTGCTCAAATTGGAAATAGCCGCTCGATGACCAGTCCGTAGAAGTCAGGCGGTACGGTAGGCGCTCTTGATTATGCCAGTAGAAAGTGGTTTACCTTGCAGAGAGGTTCGCGTTTTAAGGCAACCGAATTGCTGTTCTACGGACTAGGAGGCGGTTTGCCTCAAGCAATGATTTGATGGCAAAGGACGTTTTAACCATATGATGTATCGATTCTGCATTTCACTTCATGCATTGCCGACAAGTGCGATTGCCAGCCGAGAGAACACGATCAAAGGTGTTTCTGTCCCCTGTCTTGAAATAAAGCCAGAGCAATCGCATCTGCCACTAGACGTCAGTTTTGAGGAGGCGGTTGTCGCCTTGAACCAACTGACACGGATGTTTTGCGAACCGGATGGTTCTTTTGTTTGGCGAGGAGACGATCAGGGTGGTTGGCAAGTCGATGGCGTTCTGTTCGATCGTGCAGGAAAATTGATTTACATTGAATTAAGAGGGAAATGCCCGGCGCAGCAATTTGACGATATCTTGCGCAGTTTGGGTTGGCCCAAGAACAAAATCATGTTTCAGCTAGTTGCCGAGGGGGTTTTTGTTGACGAAGCGACTTTGCGGCAATTGTTGCAAATTATCGTCGACTAAAAACAAAGGGGAGAATCCATGAGGACTCAATCGCGACTCCATCTCGCCTTGCCGGTGTCGCCCGCCAACTGCGAAGGGCACTGACGGCTGCCGCATCGAGAACGGCGTGACCGCTACTTTCGATAATGTCGTCTATCGTAACTCGACCGTCCACGGCGACGTGAATTCGAATTCGTACCGTTCCAGTCAGCCCACGTTGTAGGGCCGTTAAAGGAAAGGTAGCAGGGCGATTTCCAGAAAAGTCAGGTGGAATAACTTTAGTGCTCGTGACACGACGCGCAATCGTTGTTGAAACAGGCGGTGTACTCGGAGGTAAGGACCGTTGGACGGTTCTGGAATCAGCAGCTGTGGAGTCTTCAAGGATTGGCTGCACCGTGTCGATGCGTTCCATGAGAGGCATGTCGAAGATATGATTTTGTTCTAGATCGGTTGTTTCCTGCTGTAACATTTCATCGATCGTCACGTCTGGGAGAGACTCAGCCACGTAGGTTCGTGAAGCGATAACAGCGCGCGTCGGTGTAATGTAGATTGGTTGTTGGGATTGCGGCAGACTTTCGAACTGATTAGTCGATTGTTCGGTATCGATGACGTACAGGAGGATGCCCTCGGCGTCACCGAGCAAAAGTGTTTTTGGGGGATCGACAGAAAACGTCCACTTGGCTAGTGCACCCACAGCACCAAGATGCGCTACGAGCGATATCCAGAACGCGACTTTCAATTGCAAATTGTCTTTGTGTTTTACCAATGTCATGAGGAAAACGGCTTTGGTAGATACAGATGTCCCAGGACAATGAAAACTTGAAGCTGCAACGACTTACTCCATTATCATCTGCAGAAAACCCTTTTTGCAAGGGAGCGAACCAGGTGTGAAACGAGTTCTTAGCAGCTTTTCCAAGAGTACTCAGGAGCCTTCACGGTGTTCTGCGACAACGGCTTATCGAAATGCTGTTTTGTTTTGCACGCTTCCTGTCGGGAAATGATTCTCAGGGTTACTATCGGCAGTTTAACTATGCATGGATAAGGAACGACAGGTGGAAGCAGCTCGGGTGGTTGTCAAAACAAAGGACTTTACACTCGCTTGGAAAATCGCACTGGGATGAGTTTACAGTTTTCTCCTACGTAGCGCAGCTTCATTTGTCTTTGAGGGTTTCCCAGTAATGTAACGTTTCTTTGACGGTTTGTTCCAAGGGAATCACTGGATGCCAGCCGGTATCGCGAGCGATCTTTTCGATCCTCGCTAGAGGTTGTTGACGATGTCCCGGATCGGTCTCTACCACCGCACATGGATAACCCGAAAATTTCCGCAGCATCTCAAAAACGTCGCCACTGCGTGTGCCAACGCCACTCCCTACATTATAAATCTCACCTTGCCGACCACTCTGAACTAAAAGCCGATAGGCCCGTACGACATCGCGAACATCGGTTAGATCGAAGATGCTGTTGAGCGTCAAGACACGAATGGGATCCACACGCTCCGCAAATTGTTTGGCCCATTCGGGTAACATCATACGCGGTATTTGCCGGATTCCTGTATGTTGGAAAGGTCTTACAATGACGTAGTCGATGGCCGTTTTTGGTATTAAGTCCGATAACACTCGCTCGGCTGCTAGTTTTGTTTTGGCATAAGCCGAGTGGGGATTGGTGACGGTCTTTTCATCTACGAAAGGGTGTCTTCGGTCAGAAAGGCTATAAACGAGACCACTGCTAATGAGTAGAATTCGCGGCCGGCATGGCAGCGATTGGACAAGGTCGACCATGTGCCGCACTCCTCCGACGTTAATGTCCAGAGCACGACGTGTCGGCTCGGTGACACCATTATCCCTCGGGACGCTCAAGGCTGCTAAGTGGTAGACACAGTCTGGCTGGAATTCTTGTAACCGTTTTATCAGTTCGGTAGAGGCCGGTTTGGTGATATCCCATTGCAGCATCTCGTATTTGTTGCGGCGGATTGGTGCAAGATTTGCTACTGATGAACTTTGTGATGTAGCGAGGACTCCATCACCAGCTGCGAGTAAATGATTGATCAGATGGGTGCCAACAAAGCCGGTTGCCCCAGTTACGAATGCCTTCATCTATTTATCTCCAGGACATTCCTCGTTGAGTGCCAAGAAATTTTCAATGAATTATCAATTGCGTCTAGCATTCTGATCGTTGCGCAAGAAAATATAATCTTTGTGTTTGGATTTGCGTATAGAGTTCGCGAATCCTCAAGTTTACGATGGGGAATTGTTCAAATACAGAGCAACTCTGATCTGAGGCCAGGCGATGTCTCCAAATATCATCACACCTAGTTCTACGACAGAACTTGAGGATTTACTGAGCACTCCTCCGCAGGATGTTGTCGAGATGATGCAGCGTGTTGATGGCGACATCATTTTCCTTGGTGTGGGTGGTAAAATGGGCCCCACGATGGCGCGGATGGCTCTCCGCGCCACGGCTGAAGCGGGAGTCAAGCGCCGCATTATTGGCGTATCGCGATTTTCTGATGCAGCTGTGCGGCAGCGATTAGTCGAGGGCGGAATCGAGACGATCGCCTGTGATTTGTTGAATGAGGAGGAAGTGGCAGCTCTTCCAGACGCTCCCAATGTGATTTCGATGTCCGGATTCAAGTTTGGTACCCAAAGTGCGCCGCATCTGACATGGGCAACAAATTGTTATGCGCCAGCGCTCCTTTGTAAACGATTTTGCGATAGTCGAATCGTTGCCTTTTCATCCGGAAATGTCTATGGGATGGTTCCGATTGATGGTGGTGGATCGCAGGAGGGGGATCCCTTGAAACCGAGTGGAGAGTATTCTAATGCCGCTTTAGGTCGGGAGCGGATTTATGAGTACTTTAGCCACACACAGCAGACTCCTATGGTGCTGCTGCGGTTAAACTATGCGACCGAGTTGCGTTATGGCGTGTTGGTTGATATCGCGAAAGATGTGGCAGCAGAACGCAACATCAATGTTACCATGGGATATGTCAACGTGATTTGGTTAGGGGATGCCAATGCAATGTCGTTGCGTGCTTTAGAGCAATGTGCCGTACCAGCTAAAATTATTAACCTCGCAGGTCGAGAGATCGCGAGCACAAGAGAAATCAGTGAGCAGTTGGGGAGTTTGCTACAGAAACCCGTAACAATCGCAGGGGTCGAAGCAAATCAAGCGTATTTAAACAATGGCGTTTCAGGACATGAATTGCTGGGTGATCCGCAGATGTCCCTGGAAACGATGCTCCGTATGACATCCGAGTGGATTGCAGGTGGAGGTGAGTCGCTTGACAAGCCGACGCATTTTCAAGTCCTGGACGGTAAATACTAATCGCTTAGTGCAAGTCCCTCCTCACGATCTCGGCGCGGCTATCGACGCGTGGAGCTACCTCACCGCTCGTTGCTGGAAGCAGTCGTAGCTTGCTTCAGGTGGGAGGTATTCTTTGGTAGCCGGCTGCTGCAGTGCTACCGGATTGTATCATGACAAAAGTGCTTTTGACGCTGTTGATCATGATACCTTAGCAAACGCTGCGCTGATCTAAAGTCATCACTGGCGGGACTTCTCAGCACTCGTTTTTCGGACTGTGGATAGGTCGCCGCGTGAAGGGAAAATGGTAGCGAGTGTCCAAAAACTTCCGAGTTCCGCAAGGAGATACTGTCGGTGGACTGACTCGTACCATGGATAATTGCCAATCACGACGCTGGTCGAGCTCTAGGATGAAGTTACATTTGGTCTTGTGCATCGTTCCAGCGGGAGGAAACGCGTGGATGGCATCAGTGGATGGGACGTGAAACGAACCACCACCTCATCTGTCGAGGCGACCTCAAGGATACTAGGACGTCTGACAAGCGGTACGTTGTTCGCAGCCGGCTGATATTCCGCAAGTGTGGCGATGGCCCTTAGCTGTCACGTGTGAATACGCTAGGGTTTTTTTGCTTTTTTCCGCGGGGGAAGTTCAAATGTTTTTCCTTGAGCCATCTTCCAGGCCAATTGTTGTGCGGAATCCAACAATTGGAGCGCATTGGTGCGGGTTTCAGCCAAGAGTGAATTAATCTTGTCTTGGACTTCCTGACGGTTCTGGTCGTTCCGGGACTTCCGCAGCTGGCGTACTTTTTCCTGGGACTTCTGAGAGAGGCTACGGATTTGGCGGATTTGTTCCGGGCTTAAGTTCAGTGTGCTGGCAAGCTCCGACCGGAGCAGCATCCATGAACCTGTACTCCATTGAATCTCGATCTGGAAGAGCCGTTGTTGCTGTTCCTGATTGCAGGTTTTAGAGATCACCTCTCTGAGGTTCTGGTTTGCCTGCCAATTTTTCTGGAGGCGAGCTTTGTCTTCCAGATTCTGAGCGGCTTGGATGGCCTGGCGTGCGTCGGTAGAGGCCTTCTGTAGTGTGGCCTGCTGTTCAGAACTCAAATTTAATTCTTTGTGTAGGGCGGAGTTGCCTGTTAACGCTGCAAAGCCGAGGTTTTTACTCCGTTGGCGAGCCTGCTGTCCTTGCACAGATTGTAAAAGTAATAGGCCCAGAAATAATAGTGCCAGTGCAAAGCGGAAAGGTCTCATGTGGGATGCCTCAGCCTGATTGTGAGAAAAGTGCTTATCGTGTCCAAATGGTCGGCGATTGCATCATAACTCTCAGCGTCTGCCTTGTCTTGCGATTTGGCTCCTGGGATTTGGACTTTGAGAAATGCAATTGTCAGGGACCGTGAGCTGTCAGCGGCCGGCACTCTGGAAATGCCCGGCGCGTCCTAGTGCTAGTAAGAGCCAGCCCAGCGATCGGACAACGGTGTGCCAGTTTGCGAGAGGAGATTGCCGGCAAGGGTGCTTGAATCAGGTGTTGACTAGGGAGAAACTGAGCTACTCCCAGCGCTCGTGCTGATTATTGTTTGTGAGATGCCCTTGTGAGAGCGGGTCAGATGGGGATCGATGACTCTTCCCACTGTGGTTACGCGGTGCCACCGAAGCAGCGTTGGCGACGTGGAGCATGGGTACCAACAATTTGAACTTGTAGTATTAAATTTCCTGTACACCGTTCATCTAATTCGCTCACAATAATATGAAAAGAATAACAGTACTTCTTCTCACGATCTTGATCTCGTTCCCCGTTTTTGCCGATCCGATAAAGGTAGCCGAGACCGATGTTACATTTGCGCCACCGGACGGATTTAAGGCATTACCGCAGGAGATCATTGACCTTAAGTGGCCCAACAAACGAGCTCCTAAATTTGTTGTGGGTAATGATAACGCCTCAACCACGGTCGCCTACGACATCAAACCAAACAATCTTCCCCAAAAAGATTTGGTTGATGCCCAAAAGGTTTTTACAGATATATTTGAAAAAATCGTTCCTGACATCGAGTGGGAAAAAAATGAGATTATCGAACATTCTGGCCAGAAGTGGCTATTAATGGAAATGACATCTAGAGCTATCGACACCAACATTTATAACATCATGTTTGCGACAGGATATAAAGGGCAGATGCTGATGTTTAATTTTAATTCGACGAAAGAAGATTTCCCCAAATACGAAAAACAACTTCGGGCCAGCCTGAAATCTGTCCAACTGCCGAAATAAATGTGCGAAAAAAACAATCGAGGCAAAGCAGGTGATAGAGGCCACAGGGGCCCGCACCTTATTAAATTAATTGAAATGAAAAAGCGGGCCGATAAACCGGTCGCACCGATTACCGAGCCCGTGATAGCCGCCAACATAATTTGGCCGCATGGTCCGCCTACGGCGGATCGTCTTCGTGCTTGGGTCAACGGGCGTCCTGCTGCTAGAATCAACCGTTATTCAACGTCGCTCGCTCTGTTCACGGCGGCGACGACCACACTACCCGATCGTGTCTCTTTTCCGCCCGTGTGATCCTCTATGAGTGACTTCACCATGACAATCTCTTACCGTTGCTTGGGCGTGCTGTGTGTTTTCGTACCCTTATTCACCATGGCGCAGGCTCCACCGAATCAGCCCGCAGATTATTTTAATCAGCCTGTCGCAGATTCAGATCCTCTGCGCACAGAACAGGCGCGAGAACTAGACGTGTACATCAAAACGTTGGCGGCCGACCGGACTCGTTTTCATGAACTGTTTACTCCGGACTATTCCTCCGCTGCGGATTTTGAAAAATCCGCGGTACCTTTACGAGAGGCATTCTGTGCTTCGATAGGATATCCACCGCCTGGAAAACGTCCACAAAAGGAAGCTTCTTTTCAAAAGATTGGCGCCGATAGGATGGGAACTTATTACCGTGCCATGATCCCGATTCTTCCGGGGATGCATTCCGAGGGCATCTATGTTGTGCCGCAGTCACTTCAAGAAAAAGCCCCCTTGGTCATCTCGATGCACGGTGGTGGCGGTTCGCCAGAAGTGGCGCTATTCCACGGAGGAGCTAACTACAACGACATGGTACGAGGTGCGATCAAACGCGGATATATTGTCTATGCACCCCAGCATCTGTTTCGGGCAGAAGGCTATCCAGCGAACATTCGCCAGCGGATCGACGATCGGCTGCGACTTGTAGGAACGAGCATTACTGCGGTTGAGATTGCCAAGATCAGCTATGCCATTGATGTTCTCATCGAGCGCCCTGAAGTCGACCCCCAGCGAGTTGGTATGGTTGGCCTTTCCTATGGTGGGTATTACGCCCAGGTGACTCCGGCGATCGACACGCGCATCAAAGTTTCGGTGTCGAGTTGTTACTTCGGCGTCCAGGAAGGACGTTATGAACAGGATGAACACTCGGTTCCCACAGACTTTCGATTCATGGCTCGGATGACCCTCTTCAACGATGCCGATTTGGTCGCCTTAATCTGTCCACGAGCTCACCAAATTCAAGCAGGATCTCGTGATCAAGCGTCTCATCGTGAGAAAGGAAAGATGTTGGCCCCGCGCGCCGCCAGCTTTTACAAAAAACTAGGTCTCGAAGCGCGTTTTCAGCACTTTGTCTTCGTCGGGGGACATGAATTTAACGATGCTTCTGCTTGGAATTTCGTTGCGGAACACCTCTAAAATCAGGGGTTATAATTGCGAGTTGTGAGCGCTGTCTCGTGGACGGGTATATACAGCAGACAGCAAACACCTCTGCTTTCAGGGTGTTTTTATTTGATGCTTCTGGTGTGGAAGAGTGGTGGGATTGCATAGTCCTGAACAGGTCTGGAGCGGCGGATTGAAAGAATCATTCCGTTTTTTGAGAGCCCTCCATCGGTGAGAACCGCGCTAGCCACAGAACATGCCCGCCGCCATGGTGCGTTGCCGTCGTGAGAGTTTTGGCAATTCGAGTCTGAGGAATTTGACCGGCAATGGGCCCAGCGGCGGGCCCAGAGGCGGCCTTGCAAATGAACCGTACTGACCAAGGGTGTTAGGTAGCTAGCGCCGCCAACCCCACTCCACCCCACCCCAGAACCAGCAGCAGGCAAATTGTTGTTTGAGTTTCTGTTTTGAAACGATTGGTGATGACGGTTGGGGCTTGCTGAAGAGATCGCGAATAAGCAGCGCCAATGACTTATCGCTGAGTGGTTTTCGTCTCAAATTTGCGCATTTGTCTCAATGTGAGATATTTGGCGGGCGCGCCGAGATTTGCAAAAAGTGTCCAAAGTTAATTTAAGCCATTTAAATACCAGGACTTAAGTCTGCGCGAGAAAATCAGCGGAGGGAATGGCATAGAGATTGCTTTAGTTCCTTGCCAGCAGAGCGAACAGACCGTTTTTTACAATCAAAGTAAAAGTCGTTTGTTTTGCAATCCAGAGACGTTGCTGAGAGCCGTTCTCGAGACGTCCTTCCTTGTAATCCGCGAAAGGCTTTTACTATGTCCTCAAAATCCACCAAGAATCGCAAATTGTCCTTTCAGCCTCTTGAAGACCGTAATTTACTTGCTGGTAATGTGTTGGGCAGTTTTGCAGGCACTCAGCTGTCTTTGTCGGGAGACGCCTTAGACAACCAAATTGAAATTACCGAGATTGCGCCGAATCAGATCCAGGTAACGGGCCTGGGAGGTACGACGATCAATGGTGCCCCATCTCAAGTCTTTGCGGCCTCGTTGATTGAAAACGTGGTTGTCCGCACGGCGGGCGGAGACGATACAGTGAAAGTGCATAATCTCAGCTTGACCGACACGCCCAATGGTAATCTCGAAATCCATACGTCGGATGGTTCTGACACTGTGAAACTCGAACAGGTTGCGACCACGCAGAGTATCAAAATGACCACCGGCAATGGGGCTGATGAGGTGAATGCTTTCATGGTCAAGACCCGTGGTTTGCTCAGCCTTGATACGGGCGGCGACCATGATTCCGCCGCGTTCGATACGATTCGCGCTAGGGACATGAAAGTCGAGATGCACGAAGGCCACGATAAGCTCAAGATCGGTAATGCCCGCATCGGCAACGACTTGAAGATTCATACCGGTCCAGATGCGGATCAGGTCGCTTTGGATCGAGTTGGTGTCCGGCACAATTTAGACGTGCACACGGATAATGGGAATGATCGCGTATTCATCTCCCGGGTAGGCGTGGGGAACAATCTGAACCTCGATACAGCAGATGACCAGGATCTGGCAGTTCTGCGTCAGGTTTCGGTCCGCCACGACTTAATGGCCAATCTTGGCGAAGGCAATGACTTCCTCTCCATGGACAAGGTCAAAGTTGGAAATCGCATTGAATTGAAGTTGGGAGGTGGTGATGATCGGGCTTCGATTCGAAAAACCAAGGCGCATGACATCTATACCGACGCTGGAATCGGTGATGATAAAGTTCGCATGCTCGACGTCCATGCTGTGAACGATCTACATACCTTTATGGGAGATGGTGACGACGCATTGTGGATTGAGAATTCCAGTGCAGGGAATCCGCATTCCGACGGTGGCAATGGATTTGACACACTCTATGATCGCCCCAATGCCTTTGATGAAGTCCTTACCTCGATAAACTTTGAGGCCATTATCTAACTTGGATTGACTGCCTCCGCGGCGGCTGGAAACCGTCAGGGGCAGTCTGTGATCAATGGCCCCCCCGCCACCTAGTGAGGCGGGGGGAGCCGCCGGTCATGCTTCGACCAGTGCGGACTGATTGCGAGCTGGCAAGGGGCAAGAAGGAAACGTCCGCTGGCGAAAACGGTGTGGGCTTCGTCCCGTGCGTATGGAGAAGTCAAGGATTGCCGACCGCACTCGAGGTGCTCGTCAACGCAGGCAATCGCCAATCGACGGACAACGACCAAACCACGGCAAGGAGTCGCTGACCTTTTCCAGCTATGAATGGGAAGGCACCCGACGCTGCTTTTTGTGCCCACAGTGAAGTGCCACCTGGGTTATAATGGATGCCATCGGTCAGATCGGTGACATCACCCGGGTCGGTGGGAGCAGGCAATTGCCGCATATGAAGGAGAGGTGGCAGGAACATAAGCGATGATTGACCGCCACCACAGGNCACCGAGTCGCTGCGAAAAGTTGATTGCTAGCTTTTTCCAGAGTGCCTATCTTGAGTGTTTGCCAGGCGAATCGTGAGTTTGCCAACGTCACAGAATCACGATTCTAGAGCTTCGGGCAGTGAAACAATGGTAATTGGCTCTATTTGGCACAGCCTGCCAATCCTGCTTAATCAGTAAGCTTGATCTAACCGATAAACGGAATGGAAATTGCTGTTCATTTTTTTTAAGAATCTCATTGCGACCGGGGGGCAGCAATGGGTCAACCTACTTTTTCGTGCGCGCATGCTTGCATTTTGGTCACGACAAACTCTGGGCATCTTGCTGGTCATGGTGAGCTTGCTCACCAGCGCAGCGACTGGTGCCCCAAAGGAGGGAACGGGCGTCACGACCGACGCTGATTTGTCGTTGACCGTCCACGCACCTTCTGAATTGACGAGCGCGGCAGCTTCCTTATCGAACTCTCTCTCATCGTCATCTCCATGGAATCGATCATGGACCGAGCTAAATCGCGGTGGTCCTCGTCTTGAAACAGACTGTTTCTGGGGAGGGGTGGAATATCTCCTTTGGAACAGTCCTGAAAGAGAACTGCCTCCTCTGGTGACCACGAGTCTTGTCGGAACCGATCAAAGTGCGGCTGGTGTGCTCGAACAGCCTGGGACGATCATCCTCTTGGGTGGTGAAGCAATCCAGGCAGGTCGACATCCGGGGGGACGTATTACGCTGGGAAAATGGTTGAATCCGTGTCATACCTGGGGGATTGGTGTACGGTTTTTTGAACTCGCGGGGACTTCCTTTGGTTTTGCCGCCACGGACGATGAATTTCCGATTCTGGCTCGGCCTTTCTTAAACGCTTCTACCGGACAACAGGATGCGCTCGTAATGGCGTTTCCCGGTGTCCTCACCGGTGCGGTACAAGTCCAGGGAGAGACCGACTTTTGGGGAGGAGACATTTTTCTAAAACGAAGAGGTGCCGTACATCCGTGTGGGCATTTCGATTTTATCGTCGGCTTCCAGCATGGACGTATCGACGATCACCTCATGATTTCCAGCCATTCGACGGCCGTCTCAGAAAATGGGTCGATTCCACAAGGTACCCAACTGACAATCCGAGATGCCATACGGACACGTAATGACTTCAATGGGGCCAGTCTGGGGGTAATCGCCAATTGGGCGCGGCGGGGTTGCCGCGTCGAACTGTTGGCAAAGATCGGCCTGGGAACGATGTCCCAACAAGCGGCGATTCAAGGAACTACCACGATGGCACTCCCCAATTTGCCGCCGACCACGAGTTCTCAGGGTCTGTTAGCGCAACCCTCGAATGCGGGAGTTTTCCAGAGCAATCGATTCTTGGCTTGTCCTGAATGGGGAGTTAACTTCCTCTGGCGCTTAAGCCCGAGAGTTTCTATCAAAGCCGGTTATTCCTGTATTTACTGGAGCCATCTTTTGCAGGCTGGCAATCAAATTGACTTTCAGGTCAATCCAACTCAAGTGCCCGGACCGACGGTGGGGGAAGTACGCCCACTTTTCTCGCTACAACAGACCGCGTATTTAGTGCACGGGTTGACCTTCGGCATGACATGTCGGTTCTAGCTGCGTGAGACTCTCTGCGCTCGGCACACGGGAGTGGATCAAATCGTCCAGTAAGTCCGCGTCTCTCAAGATGTCATCGAGCACGGCCGTGCGATCGTGCTGCCAAGCCGTTGTCTCTTGATCGAGATTGCTGGTTGGCAAGTCACTCGAGGGAAGGGCTTTGCTTACCGCGACGGTTGACCCAGTTTCCGTCTGCGCAGCAACATCTGGCGGACATTCTTCGGCTGGCAACACGGTCGGGAACAGCGTTTCACGAGTTGGGCTCGCGGCTATTAGGCTTTCCGTTAAGGATTCGCTCTTGTTGTTACCCAGCGGAGGTAATGTTGCCAGCAAGACAAATTCACCTTCTGCGATCAGTGCGCTCGAATCTGTGGTGAGTGGTTCTGTAGTCAGCGAGTTCGAGGAAGTGTCATTTAAGGTTCCACGGATTCGTAAGCTCTTGTGTGTCGTGTTTTCTGCCAGCAACACAACGTTTGTTGCTTGCTCGGTAGAGAAGGATGCCGAGAGGTCGTGACCATGGGTATCACGAACATGGACATCGATGTGGGAAGTTTCCGACTGGAAATCGACGTGAGCATATTGATATTCTTCCCAGCCTCCGTCCAGGCAGTACCAGTGATTTCCAGTTTCCAACTCTACGGTGGCGATCATGCCACCGTCAGCCGTGGAGGCCAGGAAATCGCTGAGATGAATGGCTTGGGCCTGCCGCCCGAGTTCCGCAAAATTGTATCCTTGCCCGTCGATACCGGCAGCCAGGACAACTTCGAACTGATCTTCCCTTGCAGTGCCCCCGGCAGTACCAAGGGATTCTTGCCCGTCGATCACAAAAGCGGGTTGAGTTTGGGCAATCAGATAGCTTCCTGAAGCGAGACCCAAAAAGCGATAGGTTCCATCCGCTTCGGTCAGCACCGTTTCCTCAATTGAGTCACCAAGATCTGTGGTACCAGTCAATTGGATTTTAACATTACCGATTGCTGTTTCAGGTGGGTCGTAATTGCCATTTTGGTTGACATCAAAGTAAACGCGTCCTGCAAGACTGCTGGGCTCGTTCTCCAGGCCGGCCACACTAACCAAAAGGTTTTCCAGTTCGGCAAAGTTATCTGGATTGGCCAAGTCATTTTGTGTCAGGTTATATCGTCCAACGTGGTGATTATTCTCGTCTAGAATCACGACATCGCGTTCGGTGACACTCCAGGCTTCCCAAACGGTTTGATCATTGATGGCCTCGTCGACATCTTGGAGCCAAGGCAAATCACGACCGGCCGTCATGCCTTCATTGCCGAGGTTGCCCTCAACGCGTTGATTGATACCGATGATCTCAATCGACAACTCAGGATGCTCTAACCGCAGGTTGTTCTGCATTTGGTCGAGGTAGCCAAACTGACTACTACAATATTGTCACGTGGAATAACCGAAATACCATCCCGAGACATTTCCTAATTGATCGCGCGGTGAGACTTGCTGCTGATAGGAAGCGGATGTCGAGTTCACATCCACCAGAGAAAAATCAGGATAAGGTTGCTGCGGGTCGGGGAAGTCTGTACTCAGCCCGGAAGTCATTTCAGTTCCTGAGAGCATCCAGCGCGATTCGAGTGCCTCGAAGTGGTGTAAGCGTCGGTGCCGTGATGTGGGACGTTGTTTCATGGTGGAGTGTCAATGCCGACCGATTGTCTGGAAGAGAACGGGCTTGTAGAAGAAAACTGGAAATGTGGACTTGCGCCGTCACGGGGCGCTTGAATTCCCTCACTTTACGATGTTCCGATTAGTTCCGGGTGTCAACAATTTGGTGAGTTTGACGATCGGGGACCCTTAAATTCTCCTCTTGCCAGGTCTGTTTGCAGAGATTGTGTCAATTGGCCTTGGGGCTCGGACGGCCTAGCACACCGGGTCGGTTAGTTCCCGACACCCCTTATTTCTTCGGCCCAGAACGTCCTGCGACTAAAATCGGACTGCCCAGTCCTCCGGCCATCTTGGTTGCTCAGTAGGAACGTCTCACCTCGCAAAAGCTGGCCAAGCGAGTCGTAGTTCTCGTTTAAAAGGGTGCCTTTTGAGAGAGATTAGACTGACGGGAAATCTCTACGACGAGCCCAATAAAATTACCTATTTTATCATTTATGGGCGAGACAATTTTCTTTTTATGCAGTTCTGCACTACCGCGTCGTTTAATCATGAGATGAATAAGTAGAATGGGATGATCAAATAGATCAGTAAAAAAGCGTTGCAGGGGATTGATAGGTGGTGTTCGCAATTATAGATTGTCTTGGTAATTTGATTAGCGAAGGTGGAGGGCTCCACAGACTGCGAATCTTTTGCCAGCGGTTTGCTAAGTATGCCTTTATATGTCGACTCCTAAAAACACCAACGAAAGAACGTTACCATGAAATTGCCACGCCTGTTTCGGAGCGCCCGCCAACGTGTACGACGTCGACACCACTCAAACCAATCGGTCTTGGCCAAGCAACGCCTAGCATACGTGCCTCGCTTGGAAGCCTTGGAAGAACGGGCTCTCTTAGCCGTCTCACCCGGTCTTTTTGTGGCCGATGCGGCGAGCGACAGCATCCTCCACATTGATACGGCGACGGGAGATGTCTCTGTGGCCGTTTCCCAGGCAGAAATCATGGCCGCCAGTGGAAAAAATTCCAACACATTGCATTTCTTTACCCATGGCATGGCGATTGGCCCGGCAAAGAATTTGTATTTTACCTTGCGTAATCACGGCGACATTTTGCAGTATGACGGGGCCAACCTGAGCATTTTGGTCAGCGCTAGTGATATCCAGGCAGTGACTGGAAGTAATCCACGCCTGCTTCATCTTGATACGAATATGGATGGCGATCTCTTTGTTTTTGATGGTAGTACGAATGACATTCTTAAAGTTGATACGGTCTCCACGAATGTAAGTATTTTTTCGCCGGGTCAGGTTCCTCTGTACGACCTGACGACCCGACCAGACGGTGGCTTGTATGTGTCGGAAAACAGTGGCAATGTCGATAGGTTCAATGCAATCCATGTTGTTGACGCGGCGGGCGCACGAACGCAAATTGCTGCGGGTTCCATGTTTAGCGACCTGGACGTCTACGGTGCCTTAGCCCCCAATGGGGACTACATCGTGGCGGACGATTGTTGTGGAGGGGACGAGGTATTTCGCGTAACCCCTGCCGGAGAAGTAACCACCTTCCTTTCCGATGTGGACATCAGTACGGTAACTGGCCAAGCGATCGATCTAGAAGGGGGCATTGAGTTCGATGTGCGGGGTAATTTGTACATGGCGGAACATGGTTCCGGGCAAATCCTGAAATTCGACCAGGCGCAGAACGGCTCAGTATTTGTGACGACCGCGGATATCCAGGCGGTGACCGGCGTAGTACCGAATTTCCAGGCCGATATCGCTTATCTTGCTCCCCCTAACGTAAACCCGACGATCACTTTACTCACAAGTAGCGCGCAGGTGTGTCAGGGGGTTGAGGTTGGTGATGCGGTAACGGTGAGCGGCACGTTTGAAGACACGAATTTGGAAGATTTGCATCGGGTGGTAATCGATTGGGGCGATGGAACCGTAAGTGATTCAGAGATCGATCTGGCTGATTTCACCTCCTTCGATGGAGATGGTGGGGGAAGCGGATCGTTCTCGGCAACGCATGCCTATGCGAACGGGGGCATCCATGAGGTGCGCGTGACTGTGTACGACGACCTCGGGGGTTTGGTGGTCGAATCGACGCAGGCGGTGATTGCTGGTGTCGGTATCAGTCCGGACGGCGAATTGCAAATTGTCGGTACAGATGGTGAGGACACCATTCGGATGCCGGGAATCAATGAGGATTGGCTCTCAGTGAGGGCTCGTATTAATCGTGGTCGCACCCAACGTTTCGAGTTTCATATAGATTCCATTAACGCGACGCATATCATAACCTGTGCAGCGGACGACCGTATCGATATCAGCGAAGACATTGTTTTTCCGGCCACCATCGACGCGGGTCCAGGTGATGATCGTGTGCAAAGCGGCGGTGGGGACGATTTCATTGAGGGCAATACCGGCGATGATGACATTGATGGTGGCGACGGAAACGATGTTGTGTTGGGACAAGAAGGCGATGACAAATTAGAGGGTGGTCGCGGTTTTGATCTCGTCATCGGTGGTGGAGGGGAAGACTATTTGCGCGGCCGGTCCGCCATCTTTATTGGTGGCCATGTGACGCTCAACGCTACCGAATTAACCGCTGCGCGGGATATTTGGGCAGATGGAAGTAGTTATGCTGCCAGAGTGACTAGCCTCACTGGGGTAGGTGGACTGCTGGAAGCTGGCGTGACGGTCTTGGATGACAACACAGAAGACAAATTCAAAGCCGGTTCCGGAGACGATCTTTTCTTCGCCAAGTTGGGCGCTCCGAACGAAGATCGTATCCGGGGTAAAAAACTATTTGAAGACTTGTTGGAATTGTTTTAAGCGTGCGAGTCGCCCGTTGCTGACGACCATCAGCCATATCGAAGGCCGCTTGTCTGGCTGCTTTTAGGGGTTCATGACTCATGGCAGGTGGCTCTTTGATGTGTTGTCAGGCCTTGGCCAAGGAGTGTGTTGGTTAAGAGGCTGTGTGACCTGGCAGCTGTGTTACCAAGCAGCTGTGCTTCCAGCAACCAGATGGCTTCCAGACACCAGACGAATGGGTACCGGTGCACGATCTCGGCTGCATCATCTCGCCTGCTTGCGCCAGAACTCTTATTTCTGGACATCTCGTTTATTGGCCCTGAAGCGGGAGGGTTACCGCCTGGCCTGTTTGCGCGCTTTGAAAGACGGCTTCTGTGAATTCCATGTAACCGACGCCGCTCGTAAAGTCGGTGAATTGAATCTCTTCCTGGCCACGAATGGCACCAATAAACTCTTCTTCGACGCGCCAAGCACCCGCTTGGGCTGTAGGAATGACCACTTCTTGCAAACCAGGTTCGCCTTGCCGGCCAGCCAAGAGTCGATCTTTTTCACCAAAGATGTACTGTAGGGTCCCTGTATCACCGAACAAACGAATCTGTGCTGGGGGACCAAAGTGCACGGCACTGCTGAGGTGATAAACGCCCCGCGCCTCGCCGGGGAGTTGTGTCAGCACGTGCACACTATCCGGTGTTTCGACCGTTCGAGTGCCGGTTGTCGTCTCGTCCGTGCGGCTCTTGGTGAAAATCTGGGTCTGAGCCAGTACGCGGAGTGGCTGGGGAACCCAGCGCATGAGGGTTTCGTGCATGATTCCCAGGCCTAACATATTCAATCCACTCAACTTGGAGGATTGTCGCCAATGAAACGGAGTGTTGGGATCGGTGTAGAGATCATTGATGCCCAGCACGACCACCTCCCGAAGCTGACCTAAACATCCATCGGCCAGCATCTGTTGAACGACTCGATGCCCCCGCAGTCCAAAAGGGCTGGGCACGATTTGCGCCACCAAATCAGGAGCTTTCCGGCTGGCAGCCAGCATTTGGTGTGCTTCGCCGGCATTACGTGCCATGCGAGCTTCTGTCATCACATGTTTGTTGCGGGCCAAGGCTTCACACGTGATTTCACAATGCAAATAGGGCCAAGTACCGATCACCACGGCGTCGATTTCTTCATCGGCGATGAGATCTTGCCAGCGCATAAACGTTTTGGGAATGTCGTATTCTTTGGCGACGGCTGCGGTTGATTCGAGGCGGCGATTACAGACTGCCACGATGTCAACATTCTCGCAGGCGCGTAAACCGGGAACATGGCGGAGCCGCGTGTTTGCCCCGAGCCCAACAATTCCGACACGAATGATGTCGTTGACCATCTCACTTCACTTTCTAGGTGTGGTTTGACCACCCGATCACACCAAATTACTGCCTTACGAAATTACCGCACGGTAGGTGCTGGAACGGCTGAGCGATTTTCGGTAATGCGAGGGGAACTTGGGGACCAGAAATGTGTACGACCCGGCTAGGCAATGATTTCATGAGCGACTTCACCATGGACGTCGGTCAAACGGAAATCGCGACCGCTGTAACGGTAGGTGAGTTTGGTATGATCGAGACCCATCAGATGGAGGATCGTGGCGTGCAAATCGTGGACGTGCATGCGCCGCTCTACCGCATGAACTCCCAGTTCGTCGGTAGCCCCGTGGATATAGCCACCTTTGACTCCGCCACCCGCCATCCACATGGTAAAGCCCGTGTTGTGATGATTCCTCCCCTTTGATCCTTGGGCGGTTGGTGTCCGGCCGAATTCACCACCCCAAAGAATTAAGGTGTCGTCGAGCAGCCCTCTTTGCTTGAGATCTTGAATCAGAGCGGCCATCCCTTGATCACTTTTTCCCGCATCCCGTTGGTGGTCCATGATGTCCCCATGGGCGTCCCAGGGCTGCCCGTTTCCGTAATAGATCTGCACCATGCGCACGCCCCGTTCCACTAAACGCCGTGCAACCAAGCAGCCCTGATTGAATTCCCCTTCACCATACATGGAAATCGTGGCCGACGTTTCGCGCGAGACATCAAAGGCGTCTTTTGCTTCGAATTGCATCCGATAGGCGATCTCCAAGGACTGAATGCGCGCTTCCAATTGATCGTCTTGATCCCGCACTTGGAGATGGCGTTGATTCATGGTCTGCAAAAAATCGAGTAAGCGGCGCTGTGCGACGGGGGGAAGTTTAGAGTTTTTAATGTGGCCGATGACTTTGTCTGGATCGACCTGGGCGTTGTTGATATGGGTCCCTTGATAGATGCCGGGTAAAAAACTGTTACCCCACAAAGCAGGGCCCACAGTGGGTTTGCCGGGACAAAGCACGACAAATCCTGGTAGGTTCTGATTGTCGGTACCTAATCCATACGTCAGCCAAGATCCCAAGCAAGGGCGAATGGGTTGTTGCGCTCCACTGTTCATCATCAACAAACCAGGTTCATGATTGGGAGTCGACGTATGCATTGACCGCAAAATACACAGTTCGTCTGCCACGGTCGTTAAATGCGGATATAAGGAACTCATGGCGATTCCCGCTGCGCCATGTTGGGCAAAGGGAAAAGGGGAAGGCATGTACTTGCCACCTTTTCCAGGAGTGCCTTCGTATTGCTTCAGGGCCGGTTTGGGATCGAAGGTATCGATGTGCGACGGTCCGCCATTCATGAACAAGAAAATGACGCGTTTGGCCCGCGCCGGAAAATGAGTGGCCTTGCTGGCCAGGGGAGCGGCGTTTGTAGCCGCAGCCGTCTGTTCGGCAAGCAGGCTCGAGAGCCCCAACATGCCAAATCCAAGGCCAGATTGTGTCAGCATTTGACGACGATTGAAGTGGTTGCCGATGTTTTTCATAGCTTTGTCTATAGTGGAGTTCTAATCCAAATACATAAATTCGTTGGAACTGAGTAACGCTAAGGAAAGTTGTTCCCAGTTATCCAGATTCGTATTTTCGATCGTTTGCGTGTGGGCAAGAAATTCCAGTGCGATGGTGACTTCGTCTTCTAAGGGTAATCGACTGAAGACAAGTTGGTAGGCGAATGCTAACTTTTCCAGATCGCTACCTGAAATCGTTTGATGAATGCGTTTTGCCAAAGCTTGGGCGCGCTCCATCATAAAATCGCTATTCAATACAAAAAGTTGTTGCAAGGGGACGGTCGTGACCGTCCGACCCGCTGCGGTAATGCTTGGATCTGGAAAATCGAACAAACGCAGCAGTTCGTTAAGGCGGTGACGACTGACGAACCCGTAAATGGTCCGTCGGTGGTTTTGCGATTGGGTTAGATCCGCAGAAGGACCACCCATGGCGCTGTCGAGATCATTACCGACCGCCAACATACTATCGCGCCAGGGTTCGATTTCTAACCGGCGGCGATTCATCCGCCATAAAAAACGGTTCTCCGGATCCCGCTCATAGTTTTCTGGATGGAAATCGCTGCCCCGCTGGTAGGTGGCAGAATTCATGATCTCGCGATGGAGCCACTTCAGGGACCAGCCATTTTGCATGAAACGCACCGCCAGCGTGTCGAGCAACTGGGGATGGCTGGGGCGCTCGCCCAATTGCCCAAAATTGCTCAAGGTGCGGACCAGACCAGAACCAAAATGCCCTGCCCAAACACGGTTGACGATGACCCGTGCCGTTAAAGGGTTTTCTTTGGAAGTGATGGCCTGAGCCAGTTCCAGGCGACCACTACCTTGGGAACGAAAAGGGATCCGTTCTAAACCACTCAGAATGCGCGGCATTGCCCGCAAGGCAATCTCTGCCTGATTGGCGGGGTTCCCTTTGAGGTAGATGGGTAAGTCTTGGCTCTTGCCATCCGCGAGCGAATGTGCCAAGGGGATTTCAATTGCCTCGGCGGCCGCTTTCAACGCGGTATGCTGATTACGCAGTTCCTGTAGTGTTTGGGTTGCCGCAACGTCCAAACGGGGCTCTATTTCTGCGGGTGGTAGTGCCAATAAGCCGTCGTCGTAGAGCAATCGAGACAGGAGGATGGCGGTGTGCCGATCCTTGTCATCGAGCAAATCATTGCCGTCGTCGACTTGTTTGTCCTCACTGGTTGCGGCCGGCAGCGGATCCATTTCCAGACGCGCGCCGGAGAAAACTACATGGTCGGAACTAATGGTGTTTTCCTGAGGCATTCCGGCGCCCGTGGTGACCAAGGTTAAATATTTTGCCTCCGAGGGAATCTCCATCGTAATTTCGAAGAACTCACCATTCGGCTGCAATGGTGGGGGAACCTCATTGGCAAAGTAGTAAGTAAAGTCATCGGTAGCCAGTTCCATCGGATGATTGTTCACAGACGAAGCGATAATCGAATCGGCGGTGACATCATTAGAGCGTGGTTTTGAAATGATCACCGCGATGTGAGCACTGGCGGCGGGTGCGCCATGAACATCGTCGTTCAAACCGGCCCGATCGACTTTGAAGAGGAATCGCTGATTGGGTGGCATGAAACCGGCCACGCGAATTTCGTCCAAATCAAAGGTGAGCAGGGCATTCGCATGCATCCCAATGCCTTGCTCTAAACGGCTGGAGGAAACGCCACCGGGTTTTCCTGCCGTGCGAATTGCGCCCTCTTTACCCCAGGAGTCATTAACAATCTGACCATATGTCCGTACATCACTGCCAATCTTGAGAAAATCAAAGCTGATTTTGGGGGCAATTTCCAGCCGCGCCCCCCAGCCTTTGGCAACACGGTCGATGCCAAGAGATTCCGCACTTGCGACGGCCCTAAATCGATCGGAGGTGAGTGCCGTGTCTAAGGCGACATTCACAGAGTCGTCGAAAAGATTTCCCAGGGGGATGATTCCTGGACGGACCGTGGCTCGATCTTCAGCACGCACAAAGGCAGCATTGCTCCCAAAGGTTTTAAAGAGGGCATCTTTGTGCTCGATGTTGTCTGCGGCTTTTGTAGCAATGTTCTTGGCGACGACTTCCACTTGTGCGCGGACCGCTGCGTCATCGGATCGATCCACTTTGGTGTCGTATGATGCGGACAGCTCGAACCAGGCAGCGAAAATCTCACGCTCTTCAGGAGAGAGTGTTTGAGGTGACGCAGACAAAAATGCCGTCCAACGTTTCAACAATTCCAGACTAAGGCCAGCGTTTTTCGCGGTTTCTTCCAGCTGCTTTTGATTTGCTTTGTCAGCTGCCTTGGCTTTGATGACTTCCCAAGCCGCCACAAAGTAGGCTGGAATCTCGGGAATAAGCGAGGGGCGCCCGGCTGCCGCTTCCGTAGCGAGAAAGCGTCCCACAGCCACCTGTTGTTGATTCACGGCATCGTCGGCGCGTTGCCTTTGCCTCACAATGTCATCAGCAACAATCGGCCTTTCCTGGTAAGCCGTACTGGCAAAGATCCCGGCAATGCCGTAGTAATCTTCCATCGTGAGCGGATCATATTTGTGATCATGGCAGCGTGCACAGCTGACGGTTAAACCCAAGACGCCACGCATTAAGGTATCAATCCGATCATCCCATTCATCGGCCATGGCTTTGGCCCGTTCGACATTTTCTGCGTAGTACACAGGTCCTAAGGCAAATAGTCCAAGAGCCGCCAGCCGTTCGTGGCGATTGTCCTCCGGCAGGAGATCTCCTGCGATTTGGTGTTGCAGGAAACGATCGTAGGGTAGGTCCCGATTCAGCGCATCCACAACCCAATCGCGATAGAAATAGCCGCGCGGATAGTTTCGTGCTTTGAACGTATGTGCTTGATCCTCGCCATAGCGCGCCACGTCGAGCCAATGTCGCGCCCAGCGCTCACCGTACTGGGGAGATTCGAGTAAACGATCCACCAGTTGGGCAAAAGCGACATCCGGGTCACGTTGATATTCTTCTTGGAAAGAACGTGTTTCGTCAGGAGTTGGTGGCAACCCAATGAGGCCGAAATGCGCGCGGCGAATCAGAGTTTGCGGATTTGCCTGAGGATTTGGAATTAGCCCAGCTGCGTTGAGTTGCGACAGGACGAAATGGTCAAGTTCTTTGGGAACGAGTGCCGGATTAACCAGCGCTGGTGGTGCATGGAGTGCGGGAGGCCGAAAGGCCCAGAACTGGGCCGCTTCTACAAAATTGATAGCGGGAGTTGATGCTGGAGTTGTCGGACCCGTGCGCGGGTCGACGGCACCATGGCGAATCCATGTTTCAAAATCTGCAATCACGGATTCCGGAAGCTTGGCTTTGGGGGGCATCTGAAGATCTTCATATCGCAATGCGGAGATCAAGGAGCTCGCTGCGGGCTTTCCCAAGACAATCACATCACCGGAATCACCTCCGGCTTGCCAGCCTTCTCGAGAGTCAAGCCGTAAACCCCCTTTGACCGCATCTTCCTGGCTACTATGGCAGGCATAACAATGTTCCACGAGTACCGGTCGGATCTTGGACTCGAAAAACTCGATGTGGGCTAAAGCGAGTTCTTCTTTGCCAGAGGCAAAAGCACCGATGGCACAGGAAATGATGAATACCGTGGTAAAAGCGAAGCGAGTCATAGGGCGCGTGGATGGAAAAAAGCGGAGGTTCAATAAAGGATTAATTAGCAGTTCTTATTTTCCCATAGAAACGAGTGCAATCAAAGAGCCGATCGGGCACTCCTGGTCAACCGGTTCCTAGAGGACTTCAACCAAGGCGGCCGCATGCGGCATCCAGGTGGGATCCATGCTCGCGACGTGTCGTGTTGTCAGGCCGCTTTCTGGGGTAGGGTGCTGGATGGTTAACTGGTTATAGACCAATGCGTTCGGTGTTTTTCCATGGTTGCCTACAAGGAGCATACCGCACATTTGAAAATGGGTTTGAGGAACGATATTTGGAAGCGCCTTTGGTGGGCATTATGATGTAATCCTGGTTTTTTGCGTCAGAGAGGGGTGGGCAAAGGTGTCTCTGCTGCCTACCAGCTGACGCACTCAAAAAATGCGAAGCCAAGAGAATTATCCATGACGGTGACCCGCCGAGAAATCGAACAGTTTCAACGCGACGGTGCCATCCGACTCCAAAGCGTATTTGATACCACCTGGATTGCAGCGATCGCACGCGGCATTGCTCGCAATATGGAATCGCCAAGTCGTTTTGGAGAATTTCTTTCGCCGAATGGTAAGCCGCCGTTTTTTTTTGACGATTATTGGAACTGGCGATCGATTTCCGAATTCAGTGAGTATGTCATGAAATCACCCGCTGCGGAAATTGCGGGTCGCCTGATGGGGTCTACCTGTGCCATCTTTTATCACGAACACGTGTTGGTGAAAGAAGCCGGCGCTGGTCAGGAATCGCCCTGGCATCATGATCAACCTTATTATCCCGTAGATGGTGATCAAAATTTGTCCATTTGGATGCCACTCGATCCCATTCCGTCTAAAATGGCCCTGCGATTTATCCGAGGTTCGCACCGTTGGAATCGGTGGTTCATTCCTCGCAAGTTTGCCAGCGCCCATGAATATGCCGTGAAGACCTCTGACGAGGAACTTCTGGCACGCTATGAATCATTACCAGAAACTCTAGCAAATCCTCAGGACTGTGAAGTTTTGTGTTGGCCGTTGTCACCCGGCGATTGCGTCGTGTTCCACGGACGTACATTGCATAGCGCACCGGGAAACCTATCTGCAACGTCTGCCAGGCGTGCTTTGGCCACTCGCTGGCTTGGCGATGATGCTCGCTTTGCCAAACGACCTTGGGAAACTTCTCCCCCCGTTACCGGCGGCCTCCAGCCTGGGGATTCGATGGCCTGTGATGAATTCCCCGTTGTTTGGACGGCCAAAACGCAAGTGGGGTGAACGCCCGGGGCACATGACGAGTATGGCAAGCTGAGATCAAGGGAAATAGAGATCAAGGGAAACAGAGATCACGGAGCACAGTACCAGGATCGACTCAGAAATTGTAGTTGTCGATGTTTTCCTGGTTAAAGATAACCGGATTACCTAAAATCACTTGGCCATTCTCATCAACAGTGACTCCTTTCACGCGCCCAAAGTCATGCGTTCCTGCTGCAATCGGTCCCGCTTGTAATTGCTTGGCCACATAGATTGTCAAATAGCCTAAATCCTCGACGTCAAACAAAGCAAACTGGTCAATCGTTTGATCTTTGATGTATTCATCCATCAAACTTGGCAGACTCAAGCCGGTCACGTAGACATCTTTCTGGCGACTTGCGTCGCGCACCGCTTTCGCTGCGGCAGGCAGGGCAACCGAAGTGATGGCCCAGATTCCTTGGAGATCCTTGTGGGCATCGATCGCGGCTGCCGTTTGCTCCAGCGCCTTACTTTGGTCTTCGGTAGGATAGAGCGTGGGTAACAATTCGCAGTCTGGATGTTCTTGCTCGAGCCGTGGCTGCATCAAGCCCATCCAGGCATTTTGATTAGCGGCCGTCTGCACGCCACTGACAATCAGATACTTGCCAACGAGTTTTCCATCGACACCAGTGCCATCAATCATCATTTCAATTAAAGTGTCCGCCATCCCTTGGTTGGGAGTATGGTTAATGAAGACCTCTCGACCAGACTTTTCCAGATTGGCGTCCGTGTCCCAAGTCATGACCGTGACACCTGCCGATTTGGCTTCGGCGAGCTTGGAAGAAATGGATTCGGGATCATTGGGGGCAACGGCAATCACGTCGAATCCCTGTGCGGCCCACGTGTTCACGAGCGTCGCTTGTTCTTCTGCGCTATCGGATGTCGGACCATCATAAACCAAGTTGATTCCTAATTCTTCAGCCGCTTCTTGTGCACCGCGCTCGGCTGCGTCAAAAAACGAGATGCCAATTAATTTGGGCATCATACCAATGCGCAACACTGGAGTCTGACTACTCGAAGAAGTGCTGTTGGAGGGGGCGCTGCTGCTGCCGCACCCACTGTTAATTAAGCAAAGAAGAGCTAATGTCCAATGGACTTGTGTGCTACGTTTCATCTGTGTCTACCCCATTAGTTTTGCACTGTCGCGTTCGGTCCATTCGTTCCAGACGGCGACAACAATCAACAATATCCCCACCATGACTAAGCGAGCTTCTCCTTTAAAAAATTCAAAACTTGAACTCATAAAGGAAAGGCCAATATCTACGTTTGCAACGATGACGATTCCCAAGAGTGTTAAAGGAATACCACCGCGACCTCCAGTGATCAAGGTTCCCCCGACTACGACACAAGCGATTGCATGGAGTTCAATGCCACGATGTACATTGGGAATGGCACCATCTCTCATAGTGTAGATGACGGCTAGCAAGCCGGCCACCAGACCACTGGCAGCATACAAGCACCATTGGGTTCGATGCACTGGGATGGCAGCGCAACGTGCGGCTAAGGGGTTGTCTCCAATGGCATAACACCAACGGCCAAATCGTGTGAAATGCGTTACGAACAGTGCCACGAGAAAGGTGGCGCCCAGAATCCAATATTCGGTGGGACATCCAGCAATGCGCGTGAGATTGCTGGGAGGAAAACCAGTAATCCGCTCACTGGCTGAAATCCAGAGTGACAGGCCAGAATAAAAGGCCATGGTGGCGAGCGTGGCGACGAGAGGTGAAAGGCCGAGAATAACAAGTGTTCCGTTAAGACCTCCTGCGATGAAACCAGCCAAGATGCCCGCGAGGGCTGCCCAGGAAACAGGGCAGCCTTGCTGCCAAAGCACCCCCATGACCATGCTGCTGAGTGAAACGATGGAGGCGACTGAGAGGTCGATGCCACCGGTCAGGATGATCATCGTCATTACCATAGCCAGGGCGCCAATGCGGGCCCACGGCACTCCGACGCTAATCAGCGACCGAGGGTTGTGGACTTGGGAAATCACCATGGTGAGGGCGAGGCAAAGCAACAGCCAAGGTAGTAAGCGGCCGATCCATTTTCGTCGGGAGTCAGAAAATGTCATTTGTGCCTCTGCCAAAAAAGGTCAAAGAGCACGGCCATTAAAATCATTCCTCCGATCACGACGTCCATTTGGTCACCCCGAATTTGCCAACGAATCAGCGCGGTTTGGACCAGTTGGAGTAAGAGGGCACCGAGGACGACACCCAGCACACTGCCGCGACCACCGGTAATACTCACACCGCCAATGACCGCGATCGCGATTGCTTGCAGTTCCCATCCCGTGGCGAGTCGCGATTGCATCGAGCCACTACGCGCAAGTTCGACAATTCCTGCGATACCAATGAGCAAGCCGCCGACTGTAAAGGCGACTAAAGTCATCTTGCGCCGCGAGATTCCGACCAGACGCGCGGCCGAAGGACTGGCACCTAAGGCAAACAAATGGCGTCCAGAGCGGGTGTGCGCAAGCCACACATAAGCTGCGGTGGCCACAACGACTGCGAAGATGATCGAGCCACGAAAACCGGAAGGTGGATGAACTGCTAACCAAGTGAATTCTTGGGGCAGATCGTTAATGTCATGCTGACCTCGCAGGGCCACGACCAGTCCCCGATAGACGCTCATCATTCCTAGGGTCACCACAATCGGATGCACGTGTCCGATTAAAGAAATGGCTCCATTGAGAAGCCCACCCAGAGCACCCACGCAACAGGCGACCGCCAGCGCCAAGGGAAGACTGATCCCTATGGGGATCTCTGTTTTTAAGGTAATGCCTGCACAGACCGCTGCGAGCGCCAGTAGAGATCCCACCGAGATATCAATGCCACCCGCAATGATCACGGTGGCCGCCGCCAAACCCAGAATCACTCCCAGGGATGTGTTGTGTGCGAGTTTGACAAGACTGCTCGGTTCGAAAAATCCTTCAGTCGTAAACCCTAACCACAACATGAGCACGACAACGAGGGTTAAGAGCCCAAGTTCACTCTTGGGAAGGGCCCGTTTGTGGACCACGTCGGACTTGGTATCCGTTTCAACATCTGGCAAACTATCTGGCAATGGGGGTAGTGCTGCAGCGGCAATTTCCGCAGGGGCAGTCACCGCCGGATCGTACTCCCCGGAAATCATGCCGGCGCGAAAAACGAGAATACGGTCGGCGTGTTGAATGACCTCAGGTAATTCGGAACTAATCAACACGATCGACAATCCCTGGTGGGCGAGTTGTCTAAGTAAATCATGGATTTCGCTTTTTGCCCCTACGTCGACGCCGCGTGTCGGTTCGTCGAGGATCAAAACCTTGGGTTCCGTCAGTAACCAACGCCCCAGGACCACTTTTTGTTGATTGCCTCCGGAAAGCTGACCTACCGCTTGTTCTACTGAACGGAGACGGACCGAGAGTTGTCGAGTCACGTCCTGGGTTGCACTGCGTTCCCGGACGGCGCTCGCGGTTGCCATGCCACCGCTCCATCGTGCCAGGCTCGATAAGACCGCATTGGCTCGGACTGACAACCCTCGACAGAGACCCTGCCGCAACCGATCTTCTGGAAGGTAAGCGAGTCCGGCGCGGACCGCCTCTTGGGGTGATCGGATTGATTGAGGTGTTCCGTCAATGACGACATGGCCAGAACACTTTTTCTTCAAACCGAAGAGTGTCTGAGCGAATTCCGAGCGGCCCGCACCAATGAGCCCGTAGACGCCCACGACTTCACCGGCGGTTACCCGAAGATCGATTCCTCGACAGACACCCTCCACATCCGCGAGGTTGTTCACCTGAAGTCGAACTTTTTCACCCAAACCGGATTCACGTTGGTCCGGTGGTGATTTTGTTTTGAGGGCCTTGTCCGAGTCCGTCCGGCCTACCATTGCCGCGATTAAACCGGCGCGATCGATGGCCGATTTTTTACCAGACCAGACGTTTTTGCCATCACGGAGAACTGTGATTTCATCGGCCAGCTCAAATATTTCTTCATGGCGATGCGAAATGTAGATGATGCCGGTTCCGGCGGCTTTGAGTTGGGCAATTTGTTCGAATAACCATTGCGACTCGAGTTCGGACAGGGCGCTGGTCGGTTCGTCTAGAATGACAACTTTTGCTTTTTGCTGAACAGCGATCGCCACCTGAGTCATGTGTCGATGGGCCACGCTAAGTTGGGACGCTGCGACATGGACATCCAGATCGGCGCCCACTGCAGTAACGGCGGCCTTGGCATTCTGATTGACCGTCCGCCAATCGACGAAACCAGACTTTACAGGAAGCCCTTGGGTAAGCGCCATGTTTTCCGCGACCGAGAGGGTGGGGAACAATTCGGCTTCCTGATGCACGGTGATGATACCCAGGTGGCGAGCGGCGACGGGATCTGCCAGATCGGTTGGGTTTCCGCCCAATAAAATTTTTCCTGAATCAGGTCGAATGACTCCTGAGAGGATATTGATGAGCGTACTTTTGCCCGCGCCGTTTTCTCCTACTAAGGCGTGCACCTGACCAGAGCGTACCGCGAAATCGACACTATCCAGTGCTTTTACACCTGGATAGTTCCGAGATACTTGGATCATTTGTAACAGCGGGGGGACTTGAGAAGTCACATCGTGCGCCGTAATCAATCACATGCCAACAAAGGGAAAAGACCAAGATCGCACGAAGCAGATCGATTGTCCAGTCGCATGTCGAGACAAACACAGCCGCCGAGCTATCGAAGCAGCTTGAACGCTGGTGGTAAAGGTTTCGTATAGTGAGGGGAGCGCGATGTCAGTGGAGAGACGCGTGGGGCAGCAGCTAAAATGTCGAGAAAACAGTTCTACTAAATTACAATGTCCTCTCGCTCAGCAAGAATACGCACGGCCTTTTCAAAGTAGGGAAAGGGATTGTAAGGCTTTCTTTTTCGTGACCACTGGAAGGCAGCGTTCACGATCCGAATGGGCAATTGATCGCTGTCAACCAGAGAAACGATCTGATCGATGAAAGCAAAGTGATCGGGTTGTGTGGCACGAAGGCCTTTTTCCAATCGCTCTTTGAGATCGGGTATAACGACCCCTTGTGTGTGGGAGGTTGGAACGACGATGGTTGCGACAAATAAGAGGATGCATGTCAGATGAAAACATCGACGCGTTGACATTGTGCGTTCCTTAGCCGGCCCAGAGAAATGCGTTTTGATGATAACCGTCGGTTATTGAAAAATAAAAATGTAGCGGCTTGTAATGCATGCGGTGATCTACAACAAGGTCGATTTTCCAAACAGAGTTAGGTCGCTAGCAGAGGCAACTTTGAATTGCGTCAGCAAACGCTTCCCAAAGGCGATTTGAGGGTGTGAAGGCCGTTGCCAGCTGTTGCGTTGTGATGAGCCACGAATCCGTTTGTCGGTGCCAAGAATTTAGTCAGGTTCGGTTCCTGGTGTGCCATTTGTTGCCGATTCGTATTCTTGCCACGACAATGGTTGTTTCGGTTTGCTGGTATGTCAGCATGCGCCTGTCAGCCCCTTGCGACTAGCATTTGTGGCCTGCCAAGGAGCATTTTGAGTGGCTTGTTCGGAAAAGAAAAAGAGGCCGCCTACGCAAGCTATGTGCACGACTTTGTCTTGTGATTGCGGTCCATGATGTATATTTCCCGTAGATGAAAATGCCACTTACAAGGTGTGTTGGTGGCCTGCTGACGCTAGAACTTGTCAGGTAAGATATGGTCGAAGTGGTTCCTCTGGAATGGGTCGATCTTGCACGGATCGATGTCTGGGTTTCGGACTTGTGCCGGAGTGTATTCGAGTCATGGCAAGTGACATTCTGTTGTGGTTGGCGATGGGCAACGTAGGCCTTTGCGTTTACGTGTTCACGATCCTGTTTTTGGGACTCCGCCGCATTCGAAAACTTCGTGACGTCGCAGTTTTCGATGATCGTCAGCTACCGCGCGTATCTGTCGTCGTACCTGCGCGGAATGAAGAAAAGAACATCCAAACGGCTTTGTTGTCCTTGTTGAACTTGGCGTATAAGGATCTTGAGCTGATTGTTGTTGACGATCGTTCGACCGATGCGACGGCGGAGATTCTCGACAAAATGGCGGCAAAAGATCCGCGGCTAACAGTGCTTCATATTGAAGAATTACCTTTCGGGTGGTTGGGAAAAAACCATGCTATGCAGTTTGGTTCGGAACGCGCCAGCGGTGAGATGATTTTGTTTACGGATGCGGATGTGGTGATGGAACCCGACGTGTTGAGTCGAGCGGTAACCTACATGCTTGATGCTAAAATCGATCACCTACCCATGATGTTCCGCGTCAAGATGCCTCATTGGTTATTGGAATCGATGGGTCTTACATTCATGATTTATCTCATGACGTATCTGCGGCCTTGGAACTGCCCAAGTCCAGCAAGTAGGTCCTACGTAGGAATAGGTGGATTTAACTTGATCCGTACAGAGGTCTATCGAAAAATCGGTCGGCATGAGTCGATTCGATTGAGACCTGACGATGACCTGAAGCTTGGTAAGATTGTCAAGAAACACGGTTTCAAACAGGAAATGTTAGACGCCATCGATGGAATGTACGTTCCTTGGTATGAGTCGATTCGAGAAATGACAGTCGGTTTAGAGAAGAACGCTTTTGCAGGTACGGAGTATCGTATTTGGTTCACGATCCTGGCCATTGGTTCTATCCTTAGCTGCAATGTATTTCCCTACGTTGCCGTCGGAATTACCAGTGGGTTGACGTGGTGGCTTTATGTGGCGGTGATTCTTTTGTTAGGGCTGATCTGTGTCATGGCTGCCAACTTTAGCCGATCACGGTATTCCTGCTGTTTGGGGTTTCCCTTGGCGGCGTTGATTTTAGCGGGGATCACGACAAGGACACTTTTCGTCAATGTCTTGACTGGTGGAATTCGTTGGCGAGACACGATCTATTCACTCAAGGAATTAAAGGAAAATCGTGTTTGAACTCGTTATGTTGCTGAGCGATTTTACCTATGGTTAGTCAGATCCTCTCGTCTGTGTGCCTCGCACTTTATATGGCGACGTGGTGGTTTGTCGTTTGGATTCTATCCGGCCGACGTGAGGGATATGTCGTACCGTTTTGTGGCGTACTTTTATGCGGAGGGTGGTGTCCCTTTGATATTGTCCGATTTCATGGCGACGAGTGAAAATCCATTGTCCGTTGCGACGGCCTTTTACTTTTGGTTAGCATTTCCATTTATGATCGTTTTTGGCGAGTGAATGCGCTGCGTTTGGATGAGGAGACGCAAGTGACGCAACATAGCAACCGGACAACTCGGAGCGGGAACAGGTTGTATATAAGTCAAATAGCCAAATTTAGCGTGGGCTTTGTTGGCAGCCTTGTTATCCTAAACGTTCGCTCGATCTTTTGCCTTTGTCGCCCCTGTGCTTAATCATTGTTTTTGCGGGTACCGAGTTATGAGACCACTTCAAAGAATGACCTTTGTCTTCAGCGTATTGACTGCGTTGACCATGTTTACGGAGCTAACCGGGGCAGAAGAACCTTGGAAATCTGGCAGCGCTCGGATCAAAATCACGCCTACCGAATATATCTGGATGTCCGGGTACGGTAACCGGGATCGCCCGGCGGAGGGCAAGCTTACCGATTTGTGGGCCAAGGCAACGGTTTTAGAGGATCCTAGAGGTCACCAAGCGGTTCTCATTACGCTCGATTTAGTCGGTATTCATCGCCAGATTGCGGAACGCGCGTTTGTCGAACTGAGTGCACGTTATCAACTTGCCCGCGAACAGATTGCCTTTTGTTGTTCCCATACGCATACAGGGCCCGTCGTGGGACACAATTTGGATCCGTTGCATTACCGCCAGATCAACGCAACGGAGCAGAAAAAAATTGATCGATTCACACGTATGCTGAATGGCCAGATTGTGGAGGTGGTCGATCGGGCTATGGCGAAAAAGGTGGCGTGTAAATTAACGTGGGGAAGTGGTACGTCGACATTTGCAGTCAACCGCCGCCAAAATCGGCCGGAAGCCGAGGTGCCTCAGAGGCGCGTCGCGGGGACGTTGACCGGACCTTTCGATCATGATGTGCCAGTACTTGCTGTACATGACATGGACGGAAATCTTAAAACCGTTGTTTTTGGTTATGCGTGTCATGCGACGGTGCTAAGTTTCTACCAGTGGTCGGGTGATTATCCAGGGTTTGCCCAGATCGAGCTGGAAAAATCACACCCTGGTTGTCTTGCCATGTTTTGGGCTGGCTGTGGAGCCGACCAAAATCCGTTACCTCGAAGAACGGTTGAGCTTGCGCAGCATTATGGTCGGCGATTGGCGGATGCGGTTGATGCGGTTTTACTGACTTCGCAAATGACCGAGGTTGTTGGGACGCTTCAGACAGCCTATCGCGAGATCGATTTAGCATTTGATGATTTGCCAACAAAAGAAGATCTCGAGCGCCAAGCTCAGTCCGGCAATCGATTTGAAGTAGCTCGGGCAAACATGTTGCTCGAACAGGTCAATGCGGGCCAGCCATTGCAGCAAAATTATCCGTATCCCGTAAGTCTCTGGAAGATTGGTGATGACATCCAATTCATCAGTTTAGGTGGTGAAGTTGTCGTCGATTTTGCCATTCGTTTGAAAGCCGAGTTGGCTGGCATGAAAACATGGGTTGCTGGTTATTCTAACGATGTGATGGCATACATTCCTTCGCGCCGAGTGCTCATCGAAGGCGGTTATGAAGGTGAAGGTGCGATGGTTTATTATGGTTTACCGACGAAATGGTCGCTTGATGTGGAAGAATCGATTGTGCGGGAAGTTCATCGACAGATTCAGGAGCCAAAGAATTAATCAGGCACAAAGACTAGGCACAAAAATCCATGTACAGCAAACCAGATGGAGTACAGCGGTTTTTACCGCGCTGCTTTGGGTGTAATCCATTCTGGCTGAATTTCGAATCCAAATCCCGGAGCATCGGAGGGTGTTACGAATCCATCGACGGGGACGGCCATTCCGGGCAGATTGTTGCTCTCTGACAAGGGAATGCCGGGGTCAGAAGCTAACCAGAATTCGGCGCGGGAACATTCTGGCATGGCCAAGCTAAAGTGTTGACCATAAGGAGTGCTCGCTGCGATGTGTGGCGAAGTTTGCAACCCGGCAGCTTCTGCAAGGGTGTATATCTTCACTGCTTCTGTCAGACCCCCGCACCAACAGATATCGGGTTGCACGATGTCGACACAATGGTTCTCGATGAGTCGAGCGAAAGCATGTCGCCCGTGGTGGTCTTCACCGGTTGCAATCGGAAGCCAGGGTACCGCTTCTTTAAGTTTCTGATGGCCCGATAGATTTGCGGGGGGGAGCGGTTCTTCAAGCCAGCTTAACTGATAAGGTTGCAAACGCTCAGCAACTTGAATACTGAAGGCTAAGTTGTAGGACATCACGGGATTCAGCATCAATTCGGCATCTGGGCCCACCGTCTCGCGAGCCAGAGCGACTTTTTCTTCCAGTCGATTCAAGCCCTCGATCCCGTCATCGTAATGTACTGGGTTACTGATCTTGAAAGCGGTGAAGCCAAGTTCCAGGGCCCAGTCAAGGTCGTCCGTCGATGCGTAGGTCTGAATCTTTTCGCGACAGGGTCCACCCAGTAAGCGAAAGACCGGTTGTTCGAGTAGCTTGCCTTTCAGATCCCAGAGGGCAAGATCGATGGCGCTTTGAGCAATGGTTGCGTGGCCTTCGACCCCTAAACGTTGATTGGCGCGCCACATAAGGTCGTTCAGAAACTCCGTGGCGAAGCAATCACGTCCGATCAGTAAAGGAATAAAAACCTGTTCGATCATGGACCCGGTTACCGATCCATATCCACAGCGTCCGAGTCCGCAGGTTCCATCTTCGCTAGTGATCCGCACCCAGAGTGGAGACTCATCATAGCCCGGCATGTTCACACCGGGTTGGGAAAACTCAGAGTACTTATTCAAGGGTAGTGCTTTTTGCGTGGTAGATAACCACGATGAGCGTCGGCTCTTCGTTGTCGCTGACCGCCCAGGAACGTGAATGTCGACAATTTCGATCTGTTTGATCTTCACCAATACTTCCCGTATGAGTCAAAATTAATCTTCGTTTGTCGGAATGTATTTATTGTACAACTCAGCGTAATCCTCGCGCACTGGACTGAAGACATCAAGGACGACGGCAGGACCACTTATGGCGATTGCCTGATGGGGTGTGTTGGGAGGAATGATGAACATCGCGCCCGCTTTGACCAGACGGACTTCGTCGCCAATGGTTAACTCGATCTGACCTTCCAGAAGCATGCCAGCCTGTTCATGGGGGTGATCATGCATGGGCACGACTGCACCGTCTTCCATTTCCAGATACGAAAGCATCATGTTCTCACCATACGGTGTTCGCATCCGGCAACCAGGGAGTACTTCTAACGGTTTTACTTCGGTGATATCGATGAATGGCATGAGTGCCTCCTGATAACGAATCATTCCAACGGTTTGCGGATCTGAAGTTGTTTTGCCTCCCACCCCAAGGATTTCACGACGGACTGGGGAAAATCCCAAGCAGTTGGATCTGCATCGTAAATGGCAACTTGTGAATTCTCCGCGGCGAGCGCAACTGCTTCTGGAAGGTCGAGAAAGCGGCTCACGTTAAGGAAAAACGGACCCTCGCGGTGTGAGTGTGGCAAGTGGTGGAGATCGAGTCGAGCAATTTCAGGCTCGAACAAAGAGGCGTAGAGAGCGATGCCAGCCATGGTGCCTTGACTCTGTAGCCACAGGGCCGCATCTTGCTGATCCTCCAGTGTTCGCAACGTTTGTAAGGCTCGGCGGGTGTCGTAAACGCGCATGCCATCCAGTGTCTGGCCCAGCAGATAAAAACGACGTTGGTGTTGAGTTTGTTTTCGTTTAGTTTGATTCCAGGCGGTTGGGCCAATACCACGTGGCGCGACGAAAGCCATAGCCCAGGGAAAGGATGAAAACATCCGTTGATTCTGTTGAAACGCTTCTTGGTCGAATGGTGGTAGGGATTCTTTGGTAAAAGCATCACCAAATGTCGCACCATAGGTCGCCAGGAACGCGGACCACTGTTCCTCGTCGACAACATTGAGAACCGACAGAGTAGGTGGAGTCAATCCGGCACGTTGTACCACATACAACCGCAAGCGTATGGCATGTTGACTCGTAAAATCGATAGCCCGTAAAGAAACCCCATCACGCTCCTGCTGATAAACGATTTCTGTGTTAAGTGGACAGGGTTCGACAGGCCAGGCAGCAAAGGATTTTAAGGCCAGCGCTTGGCGCCATTCCTTACGCATTTGTCGCCACTGAGTAGAATCAGTAGGGATGCTTGGTGGCCCTGCTTGACGGACAAAGGAATCGTGAATCTGCGTATTGATTTCATCCTGTGGTAATTCATCGAAGACTTTTAATTCTTCGGGTTCGAAAAACTTCTCAGCCGTCGTTTCAATGAGAGAATCGTCATCTTTAAGAAAGTGATTGAACCAGCGGAACGCAGGGACTCGCAATTCCTGGGTATCACTATGTCCGCCCGCAGTAATATTCAAACCGATATTCGCACTGGCACTATGGAGTGCGTAAATGCGACGTGTTTTTGTAAAAGTCCGATAAACGCCGTCCAAGGGGAAAATGCCGTCCGCATCGGTGTTGCTGATAAGTAAGGGGCGTGGCGCGATCAGGGCCGCAACGGTAGCATAATCCCACTGGTGAGTGTTCACCATAAACATACAGTCACAGTGTCCCTCGACCGTGCCGTCTACGACGTGATTTTCGAGATCGGTAATGCCTGCGACAGGTACGGCACATTGGATGCGTTCATCAATGGCTGCAATCCACCAACTATATGCGCCGCCACCACTACGCCCAGTCACCCCGATGCGCTCGGGATCGACTTCTTTTCGAGACTGTAAATAATCGAGTGCTCGGATGCAGTTCCAGGCCTCGACTCCGGCTGGCGTGTAGCCATGGTTAAACCACCACCACATGTCATGATCGTAAGTTCCATGGTGCAGCCCTTCGATTTCACCGAGTTGCAGGGTGTCGATGGTCAAGCAAACATAACCGTTACGTGCAAACCATGCACCATGATGTTGATAATGAGCTTTGTTCCCAAAACTCACATCACCTTTTTTCACCCGACCGTGTCCACAAACGTAAAGAATCGCTGGCAGCTGTTCGTTGACTTCCTGAGGTACATAGAGGTTACCGGTAACATACAGCCCCGGTCGCGACTGGAAATGAAGCCGTTCGACGATGAATTCTTTGTGTTGGGAGCGCGCGGTGATCTGTGCTTTTAAATCGGTTCGCTCGGGAAGTGGCAGGAGGCCCAGCATTTCCAGCAAATTGCTACGGAGCGTTTCTCGACGATCATTCCATTCACCGAGAGTTTTGATGTCTGCGAGACAATGTTTTTGCAGTCGGTCGGTTTCTAGCCTGAAGTATTCTGCGATCATGTGATCGCCACGTGTTGTATCGGGTATCGTTTCGTCGGCGAGAAGCAGGCACGTCAAGACAAAGGTTGCGATCATAGCGGCGCAAATTCGAGTAATTAACATGCGAGATCCTGCTCTGAGAAGTTGAGAAAGGCTAATACGGGCCTGCGAGTCATCCAAAGTACCTTTATATGGTGCCTTTGTATGGTGTGCGACCGGCTATGGAAATGCAACTCAGGGCAAGAGTCGTCACGCCCACCAGGGTAGGGAACTAAGCTAGGTTGTCAGCCGACACGGTAAAAATAGCCGCAAAATGTTTTTTCGCAGCCTACCTGGGTCCAGGAAAGGTACCGCTCAAGATTGCGGTGTTGCCAAGTTTAGATCGATTGGTTGTTGATCGGTTCAGAATCATATCCGCACGTCAACTTACATTGTTGAGGAGGAATGAGTTAGCCTAAGTTGTGTCGACGGAATGGACCGTTTCGGTGGTACAGGTTAAAGAAACTTCCGAGGTCCCCACGATCCACATAAGTGGTATCAAGAATCAAATAAAAGAGTAATCAATAGGTCCTAACCGCATTGTGTGAACCACTCTAGGATCGCCTGATGCTTCTGTCTGTCTCTTGGCTTGCGACTCAATTAGCGATGGCAAAGGTCTGCGATAAAAACTGCAGCGTGATATCCCATTTGTCGGCTGCTGCTGCGAAATCCACATCCATCCACTTCACGTTCTGTTCAGCAAGCGCGCGTGAAGTGGTGGACACATTGGTGCTCAGCGGCACCTGCGCGCTTTGACCGCGACACAGTTGTCGCTCGACCGGAGGTTGCAGCAAATAATCAATCAATTGACGGGCGTTGTCTGGGTTGGGGCTATTCTTGACAAGGCAAAGAGAATTGGGAATCAGCAAGGTACCCATTTCCCCTGCACCCTGATCCGGAAAAATGATTTGAACATCTTGGCCCTGCAAACTGTGTTCCAATTCAATGATCGCATCATCTGTATCCGTTATACCAAATGCTAATCGTCCGTTAGAAACATCTTGCGCAACCTGTTTGTTACCGGAAACGATCGATACATTTGCCTTAATTTGTCTAAAAAACTCTTTGGCTTTTTCATCACCCCACATGGCGAAAAGCACGGCGGCATGACTGGCCGTTGTGCCATACGCGGGCTTTGCCATACCAACTTTTCCACGCCATTTGGAATCAATAAGATCCTGGATTGAAGTTGGCATTTCTGCAGGTGAAACCAAACTGGTGTTGACGATCAAGACGCGTGCGCGGGCGGCTAGCCCATGCCAATAACCTTCAGAAGATTTCCATTGCGGAGGAAATGGATCGGCGACAGGTGAGACGTAGGTCTCAAGCAAGCCAAGTTTTTGCAGGCGCAGCGTGTGGACAATTTCGTTGTTCCAGAAGACATCGCAAACGGGCCGATTTTGTTGATATACGATTTTATTGACCAGGCCGATAGTTTTTGTTGATTCCACATCGAAATTAGCTCGAACATCCACACCCGTTTCTGCTTCGAAATCTTCGAGCACTGGTCCGGAGAATTGTTCATCGAGCGCGGCGTACACAATTACTTCTGAATCACTCGAGGTACCACAGCCGACAATACTTACGAGGCTGATAAAGTGGAAAGAAAGAACAAGGCATATTTTAAGATTCCGCATTGTTTTGCCTCATTAACAACTCGCCGTGTGCGGGTTGACAAGCCGCTTGGAGATGGGCTCACCGTCTGGGTCAAAGGGGACCAAATTCTGCGGCTTTGGCTTCGGCAGTGGGGTGATCCGGATATCTGGCTGCGGTTGTACTTCTAGCCAAGTAATGGCAATGATGACGATGACAGAGGCTATTCCATGAATCATCCACAAGCGAGATCCGGTCAGCAGGGAAGTCAGCGCACTTTCGTCTGTCTGTGGGGGTGCTTTGCCACCAGGGTCGATTTGTCGATCAAAGTCGAATTTCCACGAAAAAAAAGTCAGCACGGATGTCAAGCCGCCGACCGAGGCAAGTGTACCAACGAGGAGATCAAGTCCGGCAAGAAAGGTTCGTGAGTGACCGTCGAGTTGCATAACAAAGAGGCAGGCAACGGCGACTCCCATATTACTAAAGACGGTTTTCAGATCGTTTCTCGTATAGGCAATGACTTCGCTACGGAAGCGAATTCCCAGCATCCACGAAAACCAAGCGGTAAAGATCAAGTAACAATTTCCGGCACAATAGAGTGTGCAGCCTGGGGCGAGGAGGGGGTGTGTCCAGATGTTGACTGCTTCGTTAGGCCATGACTTCATGCAAACCATCACACTCAGAACGGTCATAATCGCCCAAGTAAAGAAGGCAGTGCCTAGCTGTCGAATCAGGCGACGTGATTTAAATACCATGATAGAATTACCATATCGGATTAAGCGAAGCGATGCGCCCTAGTTCGGGTGCGATTCCTCACAGACGCTGGGACCTGCCATAGGTATCGCAAAACTATGCTTCAATGTNGGCAAAAATTGCATCTTTTCGGAACACAAACCATTGTTGGGTCGACCATGGTGCTGGGGTTGTTATGTGTACCATGGTGCGCTGCGGAGCCACCCACCATAAATCAAGAACGAGTTNTTGCCGCCGGTATTCGTAAACTTCAGAGTCGACATCTGACGCTCTACACNGATCTTCCCGAATCTCCAGCAATTCAAGAGATTCTCGAAATTTTTGATCTCGCAGTGTCCCAGTGGACAACTTACTTTGACCTTGAGCCCCAACAAACGGCGGATTGGCACGCAACGGGCCGGCTGATCGGGGAGAAAAAACGGTTCTCCCAAGCTGGTCTGCTAAATGATCGATTGCCGAACTTTAAGAATGGATACAATATTAACGACCATTTTTGGTTGTATGAACAAGACAGCGACTATTATCGAAGACATCTGACATTGCACGAAGGAACCCATGCGTTTATGCAGCGCTATTTGGGTAGCACGGGACCCCCTTGGTATATGGAAGGAACTGCAGAGTTGCTGGCGACCCATCAATGGAAAAATGGCAAACTGACGTTGAAGTATTTTCCTGCGGACAAAAGAGAGACACCACTTTGGGGCCGTATTCGTATTATCAAGGACGAGGTCAAAGCCGGCCGGCCAATGCGTTTGATCGACATCATGAAATATGATCCAACGGCACATGCACGTAATGAAGCTTATGGCTGGTGTTGGGCGGCGGCTGTGTTTTTTGACACGCATCCTCAGTATCAGGCCATCTTTCGCCAATTGAAAGATCAAGTCAAAACAACGAAGAATCAATTTAATCGAAACTTTTATGAGACATTGCGGACGCAATGGCGCGACATTCGAGAGGAATGGCAATTGTTTGTCATCAACGTTGAATACGGTTATGACATACCGAGAAGCGCTATCGAGAGAACTCCAGCAAAGTCGCTGACGGGCTCGAAGACGGTTGCGATTCGTGCGGATCGAAGTTGGCAGTCTACCGGCATCCGAGTAGATTCGGCAGCCATGTATCAGTTGCGAGCGACGGGCCAAATTGAAGTTGCTCAGGAATCGAAGCCGTGGATTTGCGAGCCAGGTGGTGTGACAATTCGTTATCATGACAAAATGCCGTTAGGCCGACTGGTGGCTGGAGTTAGTGACGATCAAGTAAACTTGCGTGGTACGACTCCCTTGGCAAAACCAATTTCCATTGGGCTCGAGCGTCAACTTTCATTTCCGAAGTCGGGAACTCTTTATTTGCGTGTTAACGAATCCACTGCAGGGTTACATGACAATCGGGGGAATTTTCAAGTCACGATTGAAAGGCTTTGAGCGGTATCCCTGACGAGATTTCCCAAATAGGTGGCTTGATACACGGTTCACAAACCAAAGATACCGATTGACGAATGCATTTCCGGGCCAAACAATGCAAACCTTCTAGTCCTGGAATAATGTCCTAGGGAGCGGCGATCTCTGATGAGTCCGATTCAAAAGCAAGACCCACAAGTCTGGAGTGCCATTGCGGCCGAAATAAAGCGTCAGCAGGATGGTTTGGAGATGATTGCCAGTGAGAATTACACGAGCCTTGCCGTGATGCAGGCGGCAGGAAGTGTGTTGACAAACAAGTATGCAGAGGGCTATCCGGGTCGTCGCTATTACGGTGGCTGTGAATATGTCGATACGATCGAGGATTTAGCTAGGGATCGGGCTAAAGAGTTGTTTGGGGCCGAGTTTGCCAATGTTCAGCCACATTCTGGTTCTCAGGCAAACATGTCGGTTTATCTGTCGGTTTTGGAGCCTGGCGATACGGTCCTTGGTTTGGACTTGGCCCACGGCGGACATCTTACCCACGGGATGCGTCTCAATGTGTCGGGAAAACTCTATAATTTTATTAATTACGGTGTGACGCGTGATACGCACCGAATTGATTTTGACCAAGTTGCCACACTCGCTCGTGAACACAAGCCCAAATTAATTGTTGCCGGTGCCAGTGCTTATCCGCGTGAAATTCCCCACGAGCGTTTTGCAGAAATTGCTAATGATGTAGGTGCGAAGCTTTTTGTCGACATGGCGCATTACGCAGGATTGGTAGCCGCGAAGCTACATCACAACCCAGTCGAAGTTGCGGACTTTGTCACTTCAACGACCCACAAAACCTTGCGTGGTCCGCGTTCTGGGGTTGTGTTGTGTCGAGAAGAATATGGGGTGGCTATTAACCGGAGCGTGTTTCCCGGTCTGCAAGGCGGACCTTTGATGCATGTGGTTGCTGGCAAAGCGATTTGTTTTGCAGAAGCTTTGCAGCCTGAGTTCAAACAGTATGCGCAAAACGTAATCGATAATGCGAAAGAGCTAGCGACAACGTTATTGGAAGGGGGGGTATCGCTCGTGAGTGGCGGTACCGACAATCACCTATTGCTAGTCGATGTCACTCCACTAGGCATTGGAGGTAAGATTGCGGAAGAGACTCTCGACCGTTGCCGTATTACCGTGAATAAGAACATGATTCCGTTTGACGAACGCAAACCAATGGATCCTTCCGGGATTCGAATTGGGACGCCTGCGTTGACGACACGAGGAATGGGGCTGGGAGAAATGAAACAAATCGGCAAGTGGATTCTTGAATCCTTGAAAGCAACGGACGATGAGGGCTTGCATCATAAAATTGGTGAGCGCGTTGCGGAGTTGTGTGCTAACTTTCCGGTTCCAGGAATTGAGGCTGAGATAGTATAATCGCAAGTGGCCTGAGGGTCAGGTGGCAAGAAATAGGTTTATTGGGCAATTAACGCATTGCCGTGAGAGCAGACTTTTATGACCGAGCGGAGTCGAATTCTTATCGCAGATGACAACCAAGCCAATTGCGAATTATTGGAAGCTTATCTTGCAGCAGTCGATTGTGAAGTGCAGACAGCTGTTGATGGTCAAGATACTTTGGACAAAGTCGACTCTTTCCAGCCGGATTTGATTTTGTTGGATGTGATGATGCCGAAACAGAGTGGTTTCGAGGTCTGTAAGCGTCTTAAAAATGACCCTGCGACGAATCGGATCATGATTTTAATGGTGACCGCTCTCAACGAACGGGGAGATATCGAAAGAGCCGTGGAAGCTGGCACGAATGATTTTCTCTCCAAGCCTGTTCAGCAGGTAGAATTGGTCAAGAGGGTCGAAAACATGCTGAAATTAAAGGGTGTCACCGACGAAAACGAGCGGCTCCGCCGTTATATTGACGAAATGGAAAAACGTAGCGGTGAATAACGCTGCCTCTTGTTACCCGTTGAAGGTGTTATGTATTCTTGGGGTGCGAGCGATTTCCCCCTAATATTGAGGTCTCCATGCATCGGCGAATGCTGCGTTTGTTGTTCCCCGCCACCCTCTGTGCAGCGCTGTCGATCGATCTTTTTTCGAGCGTATTTTTTCACCAGCAAGTTGCCAGCGCGGAGACCGAAACGCTGGAGGTTGACCAGTCGCAGATTCAGACTCTGATCGAAGGACTGGGAGCAGCTAAATATGCAGAACGCAAGCAAGCTCAAGCAGCGCTAGAAAAAATAGGGTTGGCTGCCTTTGACGATTTGTTAGAAGCACAAAATCATGACGAAATAGAGATCGCTTTACGAGCTAGATACTTGGTGCGCCGACTCCAGGTGCGGTGGTATCGAGATGATGATCTACCGAGCGTGAAGGAAATTCTGAAAAACTACGAGGATCAGCCGCCGCAAGAGCGTCGTAGTCGTATGGAACGTTTGTCGCGGCTACCCAAGCATCATGGCGTTGAGGCTTTGTGTCGCTTGGTCCGATTTGAAACTAGCGAGATTTTGTCAAAGCGGGCGGCGCTACTTGTGATGGAGTACGATCCTAAAGAGGAGGCGGTGCGCGACGTATTTACCCGTCTCGTCGAGTCGTATATTGGCAAGAGCCGCCGTCAAGCTGCCGCCTGGTTACGTGTCTATATGTCGACGCTGCAAGATGCAGAATCGATGCTTGCGGAGTGGGAGCGGTTGAGTTTTGAGGAGTATGACTCATTTGGTCAAGCACCTGACGTGGAAACCAGCCGTACGATTGCACGGGATATTTTGCGCTGGTATGCCAATCTTTTGCGTCGATTAAATCGCCACGAAGAAGCCACTGAAGCAATCCGGTTAACGATCGACCTGATTGAAAGCACGCGCACTCAGCTACTTGGTGAGGTGGATTGGCTAATTGAGCGAAAAGCCTATGTATTGGTTGACGAAGTTGCGGAACGCTATGCAGCGGAATTCAATAAAGATCCACGGTTGATCTATCGCTTGGCGGAAGCTCAGCAACGAAGAGGCGATCATGCGGTTGCTGCGGAGACCGCGCGCCGTGCCCTGGCTTTTGAACCGGAGCAACCACTCGCGCACATTGAAGTCGCTTCGGAATTGCAAACCCGTGGATTTTTGAATTGGGCGGAGAACGAGTATCGGCAAGTATTGACTTCAACAGAAACAAGAAACGTTGCTAACATGTTTGCGAGATATTCACTCTGGGAGATGTTACACGATCTTGGGCGAGAGCTAGATGCAGGTGAAGTCAGCCGTGTTCTTGTGGAATTGATGGATCAAGAGCCAGCGGTGGAGCAGGAAGTTAACAAGCAGTTTCGATCGCTCACTGCGGAGGCGATCCGATCCCGGTCGCTGTATTTATTTTCCAGGCACCATGCTGAGCTCGGTGAACACGCGAAGGAAATCGAGTTGCTTCGCGAGGCGATCAAAATTTATCCTGCCGATGTCGATGTACTCATTGCAATGTACCGGGTGAATCAAGAAGACGAAGAATGGAAAAAAGATGTTCGTCAGCGGATTGCATCAAACGTAGCGAATTATGAAAAAAAAATCGTTGAGCAGCAGCAGGAAATAATCAAAGAGCAACGTCGAGGCAATTCAGGCCGCATTGAATTGAGCCGTCGCTTGCTAGCCACGAACAAAAACCAATTGGCGTGGTTGATTTCGAACACCGAAGGTGATTTTCACAGAGCAATTCAAATGAGTCATGATTCTCTGGTCATTCGGCCCAATGCTCCGGGGTATCTCGACACACTGGGTCGCTGCTATTACGCGGCGGGGGACCTCAAGAATGCGATCAAATATCAGTCCATGGCGGTAGCATTGGAACCGCATTCGGGTTTGATCCGTCGTCAGCTTGAATTCTTTCACAGCGAGACTAAAAAGTTAGACGAAGAGGTAAAAGGCGAGGATCCAGAAGCAAAAAAGGCGTCATGAAAATTGTAACCATGAACTTGATTGACGGCCAAGATTCACAGCCATCGACGGCCCCGGGCTAATCATGGAATCCATGCAAGGTAGGCCTCCTGCTGCGGAGGAATCAGCAGATACCTCCCGTCGATTAACCGAGGATCAGGTCCCTCAAGTACCCGTTGAAACGCAATCAGCCGCATCCGTTACCGAGATCGGGTTACACGTCGGACTGTGTGTTCTTGCGGTCACAGTACTTTTGGCCGCCTTTATGTTGGGTATTGAGGAAGGCCAGCGTGTGGTACTCCCGATGGTCGATATCCCGCTACCGGAATTGTGTACCGCAAAACGATTGTTGGGGATCGATTGCCCAGGCTGTGGTTTGACCCGTTGTTTTATCAGCGTGTCGCAGGGACGGGTTAGCGATGCTTTACGATATCATCCAGCGGGTCTGTTGTGGTTTAGCATTCTCGTTTTTCAGATTCCTTATCGTGGCATGCAGCTCTGGCGAATTCGACGAGGATATAGCGAATACAACCTGCATACGGTAGGGACATATATCGTGATTGCTGCTTTTCTTTTAACCATTGGCCAATGGTTGGTGCGGATGGTAGATAAGTTCTTTTGAAGCTAATCAAGCTAAGAGTGGCGACAAATATTGTGGATGATGAGCTTGCTCGTGGGCCATGGGACAACATGCGGGGCGATCGATAAGCATCGTGTGAAAAAGTTGAATTGCAGAAAGCACAGAACTGTTTCGTCGTCGAATGCTGTCTGGATACGGTGGTAGAGGAGTGTTTAACGATGAACCACGCGCGCCAGGGTGCTGTCCGGCCTTCGCTCTATCGAAGTTGTTCATCGAGCGGCAAGGTTGAAGCTGTCGGAATGCTATGTAGATAAAGGCGGACTTGCGCTGTTGGTTTTGAAAGGCTTGCGCCGGAGGTGTTTCATTTGTTCTCGATGGACGAATGCTTGTGAACACAGTCGAGCACAGAGGCTCTGCTGAGGAGCGATGTTTGATAACGCAACGAATGTTCGACTTCGAGGGCGACGACATGAAAGTGGCAACTGAGCGAACGAAGAGAGCATTATTTTACCAAGATGATGAAGAAGAGCTTGTTTCCCGCGAGTCTCTGTTGGGATGTTTCGCAGTCTTGGAGATTCACGTTACGGACTATGTTCCGGATGATCCAGATTACGAACAAAGGGGGGTGCGATATGAATAGCATTACAGATCCGTTTGAGGACAAGCGGCGGAAGAGGTTGCAGCAGGATATCCAAGGTATAAAGGACCGGGCGAAGATTGTGGCTGAATCAGGAGACTACCACGAAGCCGACGATATGCTTCAGGAAAACATCGAGCTTCTGTATGACGCGATCAACGATTTACTGAATGCCCAGAGGGTAGTGATGGCGTCAAGGATGGGGATGGTTCTGCCAGATGGTCCTGAGGGCTAGAATTAGATTGACCGCATTTATGACAGTGAACACGTTCGGAGTCTCAACTTTTAAGAATCAGCTGAATGCGGCGGAGAACCTCTCGCCGAAGCACCGTACACTGCGACAGCACACAGCTTGTGCAGTGCAAGAGTTAAACGTGTTTCAAAAGAATTGCTGCGAAAGCAACAGCTTGAAAGTTTGTGGCCGTTTACTTCTATCCCCAGAAGCCTGCGCCAGTGTCCGGATGATTCAATTACGGGAGTTGAAACAACGACTGCACTTTTACGATTGCATAGTCATCCGGAAATGTATGAAAGGCTTGGACTAGCATACTACGGTTTCTGGTTTCGACATTGATGTAGCTGAGGGCCCCAAGGTTCATGCGACCGCTCGAATCAAAGATGTGTAACATGCCCTGCTGATTGGCGTCATGTGTTAACTCTTGTTGGAACGTCCAAAAAATCTCGGGAGCAACCGGCTCAAGCTGAAAGCTGACTTCGTAACGAATACTGCCACGACACTCGACGTGGTCATTACGTTCACCCCGCAACTTATGCGAAAGCAGACGTCGTTTTTGTGGAAGCGCGTGATGAGCCGATGTAGCGACTTCGGTCAATGTGATACCTTCGTAGCGCCAAGTAATAACATGACCAGCATTCGTAATGTCGATCTTCGCCTCATAGCCACCGCGTTGTACAGTACGTGATTTATGCGTTTCAAAAAGCTCAGGATGTAGAGAACGCCCATAGAGCTGAAAAGCCAACTCGGCAACTTTGGGTCGAACGGTTAACACGGAACACGCGCCTTCGAGTTTAGTTTTACGGTAACAGTTGATAACACACATCTGATAACACACATCACTTCTAAGGCTATCTATTATAAGCGGCTATTGAAATGTCAACAAAGCCACTTCTCATCCTGAAAGAAAGACCCCAAATTGTTATTGACAAAGAGAATCGGCTCGTTCCATAAAAATGTTCAATTCCTGAGTCGCTTGGAAAAAATCTTATTTGCGTGTCCTCGTTCACTAAGTTATCGCAATGACAACATCGTAAAATGCATGTGATCCTACGGCGATACCCATGCCGCGGTAAACGAACAGTAGGGAGAAGACACTACCGGCGAGAAATCGAAAAACGAAACTGTTTAACGCAAACGTTTCACCCCCAGTCGTCACGAAATCATAATGTGCTGCCGAAAAGAGGAGACTCGAGAGCACGATTGCCGTTACGAGGCTCGTTCCGCGCCGCATTCCACTCCAACGAAAGATCGCGACTAGTGCCGGGAGGAGCATGAGCCGGAACAGGAGCTCTTCGTAGATTCCGGCGCCAAAATATCCCACCAGATAGGCCATTATTTTGGTTTGTCCAGCCTCTGGGGCGTTGGCAGCCACCTGTAAAACCGGCAGCGACTGCATGAACTGATGCTGTAGTTGCGCAATCACTACTAATGCGCCCGCAAAAGCAGTCGATTCAATGAGCATACCACCAAGAATACTGGGCTGGAAATTCCAGGGTTGCCGGCTGATGTGGTGCCAGGCCAGCAAGATTCCGCAAGCTAAGGCTGGCAGGAAGAGGAATTCACCAAACCCAAGCAGATCAAGAAAACGGCGGAGCCAAACCTCGGCTCCGTTTCTCAGAGCGTCTGGACCCAGTAATACCATGCCAACTTCATAGATCAGCAACATCGGAGTAATAAAGACAAGACTTACCAGAGGTTGCATGGACTGGTGGCGATAACTGGTGTGCGTAAGTCCCGGTTGTGTTGGTGGTTTAGACACAAGTCGGCCGCTTCTTCAGGGGCAGGAGATACGGATGCAAAGCTGGAAATGACTACGTTCTGTCGTCTTCGGATCGAAGGATCGTAGACCTTGAGGTCAATCTGAGTCACCTAGCATAACCGTAACTCCAATGAAAAACGGTGCTTCATGCGTTTCAGCACGAAGCACCGTTTTTAGTGGTCGATGGCCGATCTTGGGTCCGGCGATTATTCTTCGATCAAACCGGGAACGACTGCGTCCGTTGGTTGGCGGATCGTATTGTCATGGCACAAAATACGGGAATTACCTGCAAAGTAGGTGTTAAAATCAGCAACGACGAGATTGTAGGTCTTCAATTCTCCTCCGTCTTCAACGTGATCAACACGCAATGTCTTATTAACACTGTGCAGTTCCATACCCGATTCAAGATTTCGAGCTTTCACCCAGCCTTCACCCGAAACCCAAAATAGATGACCACCACTTGTTTCAAAGTACTCAGTGCCAACGTGTACACGAACGAGTTGGCCTTCCGGACGAATCGTGGTCTGCAAAACCGGCTTATAAGCGAGTTCTCCAGTATCAGGGTTCTGCGCAAGTACTAAGTCACCAACCTGAACTTCCTCAACGGACGTTCTACCCATTGCTGTCCAAACGGGAGTTCCAGCTGCCAAGCAATCAAGAGCCCGTTGACTACCGCTGGAATCCAGGTCGTTCGGTCCGGTAACCCGGTCGGCTAAAGTGACGGTTTCATTCTGAGCGAGCGTTGTTGTCGTCTTTTCACCTTGCACGAAGACTTCATTTTCATTGTTCCACCAACTCCACCATTCGGTAGGCTTTGTGGGGACATTGTTGTCACTCGTTGTTTTTAGAACTTGTGCAATGCGGCCATTCGTGACCTCTGTCAGACGATTTTGACGTAGCAGTTGAGCTTCCCGTTGGCGAGCATTTTCTTGAGCGTCGTTAAAGGCACGGGCAACCGTTTCCCTGCGATCTCCGTTGAGACGCGCCACTCGACGGTATTCAGTTGTCATGACAAGTTGTTGATGCTCGGCTTGACCTTCACGGTAAAAACTATGTCGGTACATCATGTTGCCATTTTGCCCGCGGAAGATCTGAGTGCGAGATTTAATAGGTGTGAACATCATCGTCAGTAATGCTGGTATGTATTGTTCTTTGGCCCGAGATTTCAAAGCCATCGCTGCCATGTCTCGGATTGTTTCGGAAGGGGAGAATACAGCGTGACGCACTAATGACTGAGCTGAACGGTGGCCTGGCATCTTGCGAAGCGCGTCCACCACGAGGGATGCTGCAGCTTCGCTGTTAGTTGATAGAACAACTTCCATAGCCGGAATTGCATTGACGTCACTAATGTTACGGATACGGTCGGCAGCGACATTGCGTTTGAATTCACTCCGGTGATTCAACGCATCGCGAAGTTTTTCAAGTTGCGGTCTCCATTCGGTCAACGAAGTCCGCTCCATTTCCCGCTGTTGTTGACCAGCTAAGATTTCCTCGTTACTCATCCACTGGTCGTTAACTCGTCGAAAGCCGAGTCGATTGCGGGCGTCCGCATGGTCAGGATTGTGATCGAGTGCTTTAGTTAAATGAGCACGTTCTTGCGCATCGAGACCGCGCTGGGCGCACCAATCGGCGATTGCCATGTGGCCTTGAGCTGTATCTTCCATTTCCTTCCGCAATTTCAGATAAGCAGTAACCTTTAAACTATCTTTCATCTCGCGAGGAATCTCATCTGCGTCGGTCCATTTTTTGTGAATTTTAACGAACCCTTGGTGCCACATGGCAGCGTCATTGTTTGGGTCAAGTGCCGCTGCTTCTTGTAGTAAGGCCGTGCGATCGGCTTCCGCTCCATAGATTTCTCGGTGCAGTGCTTCCTGCACCATACGTTGCGATTTAGCCTGATTCTCGGCTTTGGAGGCGGCCTGCAACGCACCCGAAGAAATTGTGACAACGGTCAAAACCGTCCACAAACTATAGATTGACAGTCGAGATGAGATAGGACGGTACATGACCCTCGGCTCCTTCGTTTGCGTCGACTAGACACGTNATGGCGAACTTTTGGTGTAAATCCAGCATGGAGAAAGACCGGCCCCTGGATCGGTCTCTGGTATCTATGTTANTTACGGGTTCATGGTTATGCAAATAATTCGCGTAAAATGGGTAACAAAGTGCGGNGAAAGCGGCCAAGACCGCTTGCGCTTGAAATCATCCGGAAAAGGCACTTTTTCANGCAAAGACGGTTTTTTAGTCGGTGATTTGACGTTCCANCTGTGCCAGGCGAGATTGAAGCCACACAACNGCTTTTTTCAGGTCCTCGATCTCTTTTTGTAAATTTTGAACTTCTTCCNGTGCAGGAATGGTGGCTGGTAAGGGGGTNGCNAGGGATTCGGCGGGCGTCGGCCCTGCTGGGGCCATCGATTTTGACGGTTCGCAAGGGAGTTTATTCTTGATGCGTTCGAGTTCTTCCTGTTGGAATAAGCCGTGGGTCACGGTCTGTCCGCGTCCTGGGGGTGTCAGGGAAATCACCAATTGTCTCTGGATTAGCGTTTCGAGAATCGGAGTTAAATCTGCGAGGCCTTTGATTGGTTCCATCCGAGCTGCCCGCCCCCGGAGTTCTCCCACCGTTTGCTGTCCACGCAAGAGCAATTCTCCCAGGACGGCTATTTCAAATTTGTCGACACCGAGCCACTCGTAGAGTTGATGTCGAAATTTTTCCACACGGCCGTTGCCCTGCACGACGACGACGGCACCTAAGGTCCGTAGCTCGGCGAGTGTCTCTTCGACCTCCTCTGGTGACAAATGCATTTGCGGATCACGATTACTTTTTTGGTTACAGCCGGTTGTTAGCGCATTTAAGGTCAGAGGATAAGCATCTGGAGTTGTTTTTGCTTTCTCGATCATCACGCCGGCAACACGTCGTTGATTACGCGTCAGCGGCTGCCATTTGGGGACGTTCGAAGAATCGTGGTCATCCATATTTGTATCCTCGTGGGATTTTGACAAAAGCTGATTATCGACAAAGAAGGATGAATTGAAAGCGACTTAAATAGGAAAACAACTGTTGGCGCGGCGGTAGAACCCAAGTGCTAGAGCCACTAGAATCAGAGCAGGTTATGCGATTTCCTTACAGACCCTTTTCCAACTTGCTTACTTTTTTAGGAGTCCGGTCCATGGTCCTGCTGCATCGAGGCCTGCTATTTGCTGTTTATTTTTTCGGCATGGCAATTGCCACTGTTGCTTCTGCAGATGTAACGCTGCCGAACATCTTTGGGGATCACATGGTGATTCAACAGCAACAAAAAACGGCTGTTTGGGGTTGGGCAGAAGCTGGTGAGGACGTGGCTGTTTCTTTTGGCGATGCAAGTGTTATGGCAAAAGCGAGCGCCGATGGTAAGTGGTCTACTGAGATCGATCCGCCGGCCGCTGGTGGACCTTATACTTTGTCTGTCAAAGGAAAGAACGAGGTGGTTTTTAAGGACGTGCTTGTTGGGGAGGTGTGGTTGTGTTCTGGTCAATCGAATATGGAATGGACCGTCAAAATTTCAAACAAACCAGAGGAAGAAATTGCTGCGGGGAACCATCCACGCATTCGCCACATCAAGATACCGCACATTCCAGCGGATGCGCCACAAGAAAACGTTGCAACCAACGGTTGGGAAATTTGCAGCTCGGACACCGTCGGTGAATTCACGGCTGCTGGTTATTATTTTGGACGCCATTTGATGCAGGAATTAGACGTTCCGATCGGTTTGATCGGTTCGAATTGGGGTGGAACACGGATTGAACCTTGGACGCCGCCAGCTGGGTTTGAGACGGTGGAAGTGGCCGGAGTTTCGGGCAACCTCGACCAATTTCCAGAGAAGAATGATGCAGGTCAGATTAATCATCAATCGGCGCTGGCACTTTATAACGGCATGATCAGTCCCTTAGTTCCCTATACCATCCGGGGTGCCATTTGGTATCAGGGTGAGTCAAATCGTGACGATGGTTACACTTACGAAACTAAAATGCGAGCGTTGATTGCGGGTTGGAGAGCGCTCTGGAAGAAGGAAGCGTTACCGTTCTATTTTGTTCAGCTGGCCCCGTATCGATATGGGGGTGACGAAGAATTGCTCGCTCAGATTTGGGAAGCGCAATCCAAAACGTTAGCCGTTCCTCATACCGGCATGGCAGTAACTGTTGATATCAGCAACATTACCGACATTCATCCTCGGAATAAGCAGGATGTTGGCAAGCGGCTTGCTTTATGGGCCTTGGCAAAAACCTACGGTCAAGATGCGCTTGTCTATTCAGGACCACTATACGAATCCATGCAAGTTGAGGGAGATAAAATTCGTATTCACCTGAACCATATTGGTAGTGGCCTGAAATCCCGGGACGGCAAACCCTTGTCCTGGTTCACGATTGCTGGGTCGGACAAGCAGTTTGTGGATGCCACAGCTGAAATCGACGGAAATACGGTGCTTGTGGCGGCAGATACGGTGAAGGAGCCCGTGGCCGTGCGTTTCGGCTGGCACCAAGAAGCGGAACCCAACCTGTCAAATCAGGAAGGATTACCCGCGTCGCCATTCCGCACGGACAGTTGGTAGATGGCTTCGCTGTAGAAATGCTCTACATACCCGGTAAAGGACCTTTACCGGGTATTTTTTCTGGTGCTTGGCCATCACATTCCCTTCTCAAAATGTGTTGCACAATCGATGCGAGTCGAGGTGCAGCTTCGTTCGCTACGTCGACAACCTCTTCGGCACTAACCGATTGTGGGGCATCTGGTTGTGCGACGTTGGTGATTACGGAAAGCGCTAGAACGCGCATACCACAATGATTCGCAGTAACCACTTCCGGAATGGTCGACATGCCGACTGTGTCCCCGAGCGTGCGAAAGAATCGATATTCGGCTCGAGTTTCATAGGTCGGACCAGAGACACCGATGTAAACACCTTGCTGTGCGGAAAACCCCTGTTGACGAGCGATCTGTAAAGAACGCTCGATCAACTCCGGGTCGTAGAGAGGGGTTTGACCTTGAGAACGAAAATGCGCCGGCACCGTGGTGACCTCCGTGGTCACCGTTTGCCACATTAAATTGATGTGATCTTCAATGACCAGAATGTCCCCGCTGGTCAAATGTGGATTCACCGCACCACTGGCGTTACTGACGATCAAAATCCTGGCTCCAAGCTGGTGCATCGTTCGAATCGGAAGTGCGATGTCATCAGCATGGTAGCCTTCATAAAGATGGCAACGTCCAGACAGGGCAACAATCGGCACTCCGCCGAGTGTGCCACTGATCAGGATCCCTTTGTGAGCCAAGGCAGTTGACGTTGGGAAATGAGGAATGTCCTGGTAGGGAATTTCAACCTCCACGTCGATCGCGTCCGCGACGCTTCCCAGCCCCGAGCCGAGGACGAGTCCGGCTCGACAAGTTTGCTGGGTGCGTTGTCGGATTGCCTCGACGGCTTGTTGAAGGTGGAGTGTCTGCGACATGTGGATGCTCGAAACAATCGCCTTTACCTAGATTCGCCAGCGAGTACACCAAGGACGAGTGTGCGCAAATTTGGTTCTGCGGAATTCGCAATCGCAATAATCTTTTCCACATTGGCTGGCTCTAAAGCGTCCGGAAAACACAAATCGGTGACAACAGAAAAACCGACGACCCGCAGGCCACTATGCACCGCCACAATGACTTCAGGAACTGTTGACATACCGACAACATCGGCACCGATGGTGCGGAGAAAGCGGTATTCGGCCCGGGTTTCTAGGTTCGGTCCGGCGAC
>JAKVBY010000030.1:114386-127671 GCA_022446825.1 Pirellulaceae bacterium | reverse complement strand
CCGGTATAAGGAGAGGACGAATAGATAAACAGATTGTTCCTGAAATGGGCCCCTGAAGGTTTACCGACGGGCCGCCCGCCACGGACATCAAGACGGGCGCAGGCATTTTGAGCCCTCCCGAATCCATTGTATCGGGCTATCGTATTGTTATCGAAATAGATGCCGGTGCATGGTGCCAACATGAACAGCCATGACTGTCCATCGTAGCACACATTGAAGGACACTCTCCAGTTATAGATTTCCTGTCGATATCGCGGCCAATCGTAGTCCCAGCTGGATTCAATGAATCCAGCATTTCCTTCCGAATAGTTATGGTGAATGTAGATATTTTTCTTATGATATCTGCCGCAATCTATTTCGATAGCGCCGCCGTCTGAACCCCATGGGCTGTCTTTGGTCCCAAAGTTCTTAATGGTGTTGTATGACACTTCCTGGTTTCCGATATTTAAGTGTATCCCCATCGGTCCCCAGCTGCTTTTTGACGTTCGCCACAGTGCATAACTTGGTCCATCCAGATAATTCTCCGTTATCAAGGTATGCTCGCCAGCTGACATGATGCCCTGTCCGGTCTTGACGAATTCATTGTTTCGGATAATGCAATGATCCGAACCGTGTTCGATACGGAGTGCGGCCAGTCTCGTCATGATGATCATCCCCGATACGTGCTCTCCCGGCGTATCGTGAAAATGCAGGTTTTCCACAATGATGTAGTCGCCGCCAAGGATAATCGCGTTGCCGCTGGCATCACGGGTAGTAGGATTGGTAAACTTGGGCAGCTCGCCCGTCCCGTAGGAAGTCAGCCGTATCGGCTTGGCCGCTGTGCCAGATTCATTGATCCGAATATTGCCAGAGAAGGCAGATCCCTTCTTGAAGTGGACTACATCTCCCGCCGCCAGCGATGCTGACTCCGCTTTCATATGCGACTGCCAAGGCTTGCCTATCGAGAGACCGTCATTGTTATCTGAGCCATCGACCGAATCGATGTAATAATCAGCACCGCTGCAATGTGTGACCAGGACGAAAAGAAACAAGGGAATGAGGGATGTGACTGGCTTCATATTATTTCCCACCTCCCACCACCAACAAACCTATAACAATTGGAATCAGTACTTTCATTGCTTGCGAAAATCCTACCCCACCATCCTGATTCAGAGAAGTTCAGAGGATTATCATCTCAATCTCACGGTTCTCCCGAATTCCCACAAGAAATACTTAGATTCACAGAAACGAAGAATACCACACCCCAACATCACTGAGACATAGGGAGAACATTAGTAGAATTGGATCTCTCAGTGTTTTCTGAGTGATTAGCGTGATAGCTGTATTTTCCCTGAAAACGGGAGATTTGATGTTCGTTGGGTTCGATTCCCAAAACACATCCCACTCATTCCCACACTATCCCAATTGGAATCTGTGGGTTCTTGGAATTGCTGTAATTTGGTTCAGAGGCTGGTCAGAGAATGTGTGGTGAAAACAACTGTGTTATCTGTGTCGAGATATGTGAGATCTCCCGGGAGAATTAGGTCTTACTGTGATTGATGATTTACCTGAAAGGAGTGGGTCGATGAACGAGGCAGATTTACTTCTTGAGGTTCCTGAAGATACACGCAGTTCGGCAATGCTTTGTGCAGTTCTATAATCTGCGCCTTGGTAAGGTTGGGTTTGCAACTCGTCGCAGTCCAGGAAAATCTGAGCCGCTGGTTTTTCCTTGCGCAAATTGGTAATCATCTTGCTGGTGAGTATTTTGCTTGTCCATCGAACCAGATCATCATCACGAGATCAACACACGGGGAACGATCAGCGTATTGTCGTTGCCCCAGTGGCGTAGAAGCGGTGGTTTAGAAACCGCTTGTTGGTAAGTTTTAGGCCTGACAGCACCAAGCTTCCTTGTTGTCTCGCTCCAGTTTTTGCTTGGGACAAGGAGTTTCTTCCAGATGACAGTCAGGTATTATGGTGACGTCCCTACAGATCAGTAGCGACACGAGGAAAAGATTTAAGGATCCAGCAAAGAATGAATACTGAAAAGTCGATGGACGGAGTGCAGATTGCATCAGCGTTGGCGAAGCACGACGATTTAGCAGCCGCGCTCGACCACGTCTGTGAGCGTATCGAGGAACAACTGGAAGGTGCTCCGGATCTGTCATTCGTCTTCGTGTCGGCCAATCATGTCAATGATTGTCAGCAGATTGCAGATGTGATTTGTGATCGATTGGCGACGGAACGCTTATTGGGTTGTGCGGGGGAATCGATTGTCGGAGTCGGTGAAGAAGTTGAAGGTGACTCGGCGATTTCACTTTGGTGCGCCAAAATGCCAGACACCACGCTGCTGCCGATGCACCTGCGATTCGAACGGACGACCGATGGCGGCAGTATTTTGGGCTGGCACGACGAATTACTGACGGATTGGCCGCCGGATGCGGCCATGATTCTGATGGGCGATCCGTTCAGTTTTCCAGCAGATGCGATGCTCGAACAGTTAAACCGAGATCAGCCAGGTGTTGGAGTCGTCGGTGGAATGGCCAGTGCGGGGCAAGAGCCGGGATCCAATCGCCTGATTCTGGGACGGCGCGTGGAGACAGAGGGAGCGGTGGCAGTCGTTCTCTCTGGTGGTGTTCGCTTGCGGACCGTTGTATCGCAAGGTTGCCGTCCCATTGGGACCCCCTTGGTGATTACCAAAGCCGAGCGAAATGTCATTCAAGAGCTTGGTGGCCGAGCAGCTATGCTACAGCTCAAAGAAATCTTTGATGCGTTACCTAATTATGAGAAAGAGATCGTTCAACGAGGTTTGCATGTAGGTCGCGTCATTAGTGAGTATCAAGAACGTCGAGAACAGGGAGATTTTTTGATCCGGAATGTCATGGGGATCGATCCAGACAATGGCTCGATTGTCATTGGTGATTTTGTTCGGCCAGGTCAGACGGTTCAGTTTCACATTCGCGATGACAAGACGGCGGACAATGACCTAGGCCAATTGCTACTGGAGTCTAGAAAACGTTCGGAGTTACCTCCTCGCGGTGCGCTATTGTTTACCTGCAACGGACGCGGCACGCGTTTATTTGGCGACCCGCACCACGATGCTGCGCTGATCGCGGCGCACTTGGGTGCAATTCCCCTGGCTGGATTTTTCGCTGCAGGAGAGCTTGGTCCGGTGAGCGGCGCAAATTTCATGCATGGTTTTACAGCCAGCATGATGCTTTTCGAATAGACAGCTCGTGGATAGCCAACGAGTAACGACTTGAGCAGAAAGCCTGCTAAGGTACCCTCAGTCCAAGCATGCTTGTGGTGAGCTGGCGTCTATAGGGAAACTGGCGTCCAGAGGGAAAATCGGTCCGCAGCCGCTTCGACAGGTTAAGCGATGATGTCATGGACGACTTTGCCATGGACATCCGTGAGTCGAAAATCTCTGCCCGAATAACGGTAGGTGAGTTTTTCGTGGTCCAAACCCATCAGATGTAAAACGGTGGCGTGAAGATCGTGAACATGGACTCGATTTTCAACTGCCGTGAGGCCGAACTGATCGGTGGCCCCGTAACTAAACCCAGGCTTTACGCCGCCTCCCGCCATCCACACGGTAAATCCGTAATGATCATGATCACGACCTTTTTGCCCTTCGGAGGTAGCAGCCCGGCCAAATTCGCCCCCCCAGAGCACGAGCGTGTCTTCGAGCATTCCACGTTGCTTGAGATCTTTTAACAAGGCGGCAATCCCTTGATCGCAGGCGTCGGCTAAGGCTTTGTGACCACCTTTTACGTCGCCATGCCCTGTGTCCCAAGCAATGTCGTAGTGGTCGATCGAGTGGGATACCTGGACCATCCGCACGCCCCGTTCGACCAGCCGGCGGGCGAGCAGGCAACCTTTGGCATATTCCGTGTCACCATAAAGATCGAGTGTTGATTGCGTTTCGCGTTCGGTGTCAAAGGCATCGGGTACGGCAAACTGCATGCGAAAGGCCATTTCCATTGCTTGAATACTCGACTCCAAGTGCTGGTCATGCTGTTGTCGTTCCAGGTGGAGTTGATTCAGTTTGGTCAACAAATCAGCTTGTCGGCGTTGTTGTGTGCGCGGCAGCCATTTGTTCTTCAAATCTTGCAACACACGTTCGGGGTGCATTTGTTGGATGTTGACATAACAACCGGAATAAGCGCCTGGCAAAAAGCTATTTCCCCAATTGGCCAGTCCACCACGCGGCTGAGCACGTGGACTCATGGCGACAAACCCTGGCAGATCTCGGTTTTCGGTTCCCAAACCGTACACTAACCAAGATCCCATACTTGGTCGGCTGGCTTGCAGATGACCGACATTGAACATGTTCATCGCACCGGCGTGTTCAGGAATGTCGGTATGCATGGAATGCACGAAGCAAATGTCGTCAACGCATTCGCCCACTTTGGGAAAGATGTCACTTACCCATTTGCCACATTGCCCATATTGCTTGAAGCCAAATTGCGCGGGCATCAAGCCACCCTTGGTGTTTCGCAGCGACTTGCGGTCCACAAGCTTGGGCCTTTGACCAGCATATTTTTCCAACAGAGGCTTCCGATCAAACGTATCGACCTGCGACGGACCACCAGGCATAAATAATTGAATAACACGTTTTGCGCGGGGCGCAAAATGAGGTACCTTGGCCGCCAGTGGCGATAAGTCCGGCGCGGTCGCAAGACCCGACTCGGCTATGACGGAGGCCATTCCCAGGGAACCAAAACCTGCGCCCAATCGACGTAGGGATTCGCGACGCGATACGAGTTTTTTGCGTTTCATGGCAAGACCTCAAAGTTTTAAATCAATCAAGCTGTTCCCGGTTGCCCGTTTGCCCGGTTACGGCTGGTCACGGGCCAAATTATAAACGATCAAAATCAGCGTATAAAGTTGAATTCGTTGGCACTGAGCAAAATCTGTGCATACTGCTCCCAGGGCGAAAGCTGAGCCGGCTGGTCGGATTCGGTATTGCTTGCATCGACCGCTGCCGTCAAAAACTCCAATCCAAGCGACTGCTCCTCTTCGGTCGGTGAACGGCCGTACAGGCTGGCGTAGGCAAGGTTAATTCGTTCTGCATCCACACTACTCATTTCGGTCACGCGGAGTGCGAAGGCGCGTGACCGCTGAACGAGGAAGTCGCTGTTCAGCATGAAGAGAAATTGCTGTGGTATCACACTTGTAATGCGTTTTGCACTGGTCGCGCGGGGTGTTGGAAAATCGAACAATTGGAGAAATTTATCGGAGTCAAACCGATCGCGCGCCCGGCTGATCACCGAATAAACGGTGCGCCGACGATTGGCCAGTAAATTCTCAAACGGTTTGCCGTCAAAGGAACCATCAAACTCGCCGGTCACGTAGAGCAAGGCATCGCGCCACGCTTCGACATCCAAGCGGCGGGGATTCATGCGCCAAATCAAACGGTTGTCTCCATCACGGTTAAAATACTCTTGGTTGAGTTGGGAACTCATTCGATAGGTAGCTGAGGAAAGAATCTGGCGATGGAACTGTTTCAGCGACCAACCTTTGTGGACAAACTCGGCAGCGAGCCAATCTAAAAGCTCCGGATGGGTTGGCTGTTCACCTAAAGTCCCAAAGTTGCTGGGGGTGCGCACGATAGCTCTGCCAAAGTGGATCAACCAAACTCGATTGACCATCACACGGGCAGTGAGCGGGTTTTCGTTGGAAGCGACGGCGTCGGCGAGTTCACGACGACCACTGCCCTGAGAAAATAGAGGGGGTGACTCTTCTGTCAAAACTTGCAACATCCGACGCGGTGCTACTTCACCCGGTTTCCGCAAGTTACCTCGCAAGGCAACGTTCATATTGGCACTGCCGGTGTCGTGTAAGGTATGAGCCACCGGATACATGGGAGGAGCATTCTTACGCAATTCGGCAAGATCTGCACGCCACCGATCTATCTCGCTTTGTTCTTCTTCTGTCGGTTTCCGGCCGTCGGCAGTAACTTCGCTATTTCGTTTGTTGATTTTGTTATTCAACTCGTTGATAGATTTTTGTGCCGCGTTGTAAGTATCCACGATCTCCTGGGAAACCAGCGGTCGGTCGTAGAGCGGGCTGTTATTAAACACTCCCGCCAAAGAATAATAATCCAGGGTTGGAATTGGATCGAATTTATGATCGTGGCAGCGAGCACAGGAAACGGTGAGGGCAAGAAAGCCACGCGAGAAGGTATCGACACGATCGTCCAAAGTTTCTGATTTTGCTTGAGCGATACTGTCCGGATCACCGCCGTCAGAATTGTATGTGGGGCCAAGCGCTAAAAATCCCGTACCGAGATAGGCTTCCTCACCCTCGACAAGATCACCTGCGATTTGTTGACGTACGAAGTCATCGTAGGGCAAGTCGCGATTCATTGCATGAATCGTCCAATCACGATAGCGCCAAGCATCGTTCATGCGTCGATTGTCAAGAAAGCCGCCCATCCCGTCGCTATAACGGGCCACGTCAAGCCAATGTCGTGCCCAACGCTGGCCATACTGTGGTTGGGTCAGGAGCCGATCGATCTGCCGTTCCCAAGCATCCGGCGCAGCTTCGTATACAAATGCTTCGGTCTCGGCAGGGGACGGGGGCAAACCAATCAAGTTAAAATAAATACGACGCAGGATTGTCGCGCGTTCCGCAGGCTCCACCGGATGCCATTGGTTTGTTTCCAGTGGTGCGAGGACGAAATAATCGAGGGGCTCGCGCAGCCAACCGCGATCGTTGATTTCTGGAAAGTCTGGACGGACGACGGGTTGGAAGGACCAGTGCTGGCGAGCGCTGGCCCAATCAATGTTTCCAGCGACAGTTTTTTCCAACATCGTTTCATCTGGCCAGGGGGCACCGAGTTCAATCCATTTCTTGAAGATAGCAATTTCTTCTAGTGGTAACTTTGCCTCCGGCGGCATTGCGACCGAACGGTACTCGACGGCTTGGATTAACAAGCTATTTTCTGAGTCCCCAGGGACGATCGCAGGTCCCGTATCACCGCCTTTTAAAATCGAGGCGATGTGATCCAAGTGCAGGCCTCCGTTTTCTTCCCCGGAGTCACTTTTATGACATTGATAACAGCGTTTGGCAAACAACGGTCGTACCTTGGCCTCGAAGAATTCAAGGTTTTCCGGCGTTGCTGTTTCTGAGCTTGCCGCTGATTTGTTTAAGGCCAATTCGTCATACTCGACTTGGTAGTTATTTTGAATCTGATCGCTCGACAAAACTCCGTCGTGCACTCGGACTCGGGCGATGGCGAGCGTGGCCCGAATATGACCAAATTCCAATTCGTTGTTGGACCGCAGGCCCGTGCCGAGCGTAATACGGCTGCCCGCTTGCGTATTCAGAGAATTCGGAGCAACGCCTTTTTGGTTGGTTTCACGGCCGTCGGCGTAGACGCGCACGACCGCTCCATCAAAAGTAACGGCAAGGTGGTGCCAAATACCGGGTTGAGGCGTGGCCCCCCAACCGACATCGTTTTCGCCCCAATGCGTGACCGCTCCGTGGCCTGCGCCGCTACCGTAGTTGAAGTTGAAGCAAGTCCCATTGGGACCTCCCCGACGACCGATCGTCACCATGGGTTCCTCAACGGCTAATTCTTCATTAAGAACCCAAACTTCCACGGAGCGGGTGGGGTTTTGTCCGACTAAGCCACCAGGCGCCACGTCAAGGCATTGCCAGGCATCATTGGTGGATCCCGAATTAAGCTGGACACTTTCGACTCCACGAATCGTTGCTACGCTTGGCACCCCGACACGCTCGAAATCTCCGAGTGTTCCAGCATTTTTCCAGAGATCTGTTTTTGCGGAGGGATGAGTGGCATCCAAATCAACGAATAATTCGCCGGCCCGTTCGATCTCCGCCGACAGTACGGCGCTTGCGGAGAAGAACGCGGAGCAGAAAAGCCAGATGAGTGCGTGACAGGTAAATTGATTCAATCGCGGGGAGCGCTTCATAAGAACTTTGAGGATTTGAGGATACGGGTAAGTTGTCGGGGTAAGTTGCAGGCAAGGTGTGCCAAGCGTTATTTGCGAATCACCCAGGTTACTGCATTGCACCACAATCCATTTCCCCAGACAACAGTCGTGGGATGTAGCGGGACCTGCTGGAGGCCGACACAATGCTCCAAAAGTGCATTGTAACACGATGTTGGACAACATCGAACGGCGTTCCTTGCTCGGTTCGTCAAGGACCGGCAACGACGGTTATTTTGCGGCAGTTCTGGGTATGAGCTGCTCAAGAGCCAGCAAAAGCCTGGAAAAAATGGGTTGAATTTTCATTTCGGACTTCCCAGCGTGCCTGTTTTCGCTTGCAATAGAGACGCGCCATGTGATGTGCTCGAAGTTCTTGTTTTGATTGCTTCCTTGCAACCTGCCGGATCGCTGCCTTGAAAATTCTTGTCGCCAGCAGCGAAGTTGCTCCTTTTGCCAAGACGGGCGGATTAGCCGATGTTTGTGGAGCCTTGCCAATCGAACTGGCACATCTTGACCATGATGTTTCTGTCATCATGCCTGCTTTTCGACAGGTCCGAAATTGTGGTCAAAATATTAAACCCACGGAGGTCACGTTTTCTCTGGAAATCGGTGACCGTCATTTGTCGGGCCGTTTGTTACAGAGTCAGTTACCCAACAGCAACGTCAAGATTTATTTTGTGGAACAGGCAGAACTCTTTGATCGTCCTCAATTGTATGGTGACAAAGCCCAGGACTACGAAGACAATTGCGTGCGATTTACTTTTTTTTGCCGTGCCGTGCTCCAGTGGGTAAGTCAAGCTGTCTTGCCCGTTGACGTGATTCACTGCAACGACTGGCAAGCAGCGCTCATTCCCGCCTTGCTCAAAACACAGTTTTCCGGCGATCCCAACCTGGCGTCGATCCGCACGCTCATGTCGATCCACAACATGGCCTACCAAGGTCGGTTTGGACATGGGGACATGCCATTCACCGGCATCGATTGGAAATACTTCAACTGGCGGCAGATGGAGTTCCATGGTGATTTGAATCTACTCAAAACGGGAATTGTTTTTGCCGACGCCGTGAGCACGGTTAGTCCGCGTTATGCGCTGGAGATTCAAACCGAAGAGTATGGGTGTGGATTGGATGCGGTGTTGAAGCAACGCGGTGACGCATTACATGGAATTCTGAATGGTGTGCACTATGACCTGTGGGATCCCGCCGTCGATCGCTCTCTGCCACAGAACTATGGAGCGGATAATTGGCAGAACGGAAAGAGAGTTTGCAAGCGTGTGTTACAAGCTAAAATGGGTCTGGCACAAAAAGCCGATGTGCCCTTGATCGGAATGATTGGTCGTATTGCAGATCAAAAGGGTTGGGATTTAGTTGCCAAGGTTTTGGAGACACGATTGCCGCAAAGTGAAGAACAATGGGCGATTTTAGGAACCGGTGATCCACGTTACGAGGCGCTTCTCGTCTCGTTGGCGGAGCGGTATCCGACTCGAGTCGGAGTACAGATTGGCTTTTCCGAACCGCTGGCGCGACAAATTGAGGCTGCGTCCGACATGTACCTCATGCCGAGTCTTTACGAACCCTGTGGGCTTAATCAAATGTATAGTTTGAAGTATGGCAGCGTTCCGGTGGTGCGGGAAACTGGAGGCTTGGCGGATACGATTACAGACGCTACGAAGGAAAATCGCGTTGCGCAAACGGCGAACGGGTTTTCATTTACTAACTACACACCTGCCGACCTTGCAGCGACGATCGAGCGTGCCTGCCAGCTTTTTATGGACGATTCTCAGCAATGGCAGCAGTTGGTGGAGACCGGCATGCGCCAGGATTGGTCCTGGCGACAAAGTGCCAAACATTACGAAGCGATTTTTCAAGAATTATTGACGTAGGTTTCGTCAACCAGTTGCCAGGTCCACATGCCCCAATTCCGTAAAGATCCTTTTTCAGATCGCTGGGTTTTGCTGGCGGAAAACCGCGCCGAGCGCCCCAACGCAATCGGATTGTCGCAAGCTACCGGATTGTCATCTCAGGAATCCGTGATGGCTCGTTGTCCATTTTGCGCTGGCAACGAGGCCGACACGCCCCCAGCCACCGCGGTTTATCGAGAGGGTGAAATTCTCTGTGGGCACGGCGAATGGCAGGTGCGTGTCGTGCCAAACAAGTTTCCCGCAGTCACGTTTTCAGGACGACCCGAACTACAGCCGGACAGCATTTTTTTTCAGACGCGCGATGGAGAGGGAATTCACGAAGTCATTGTTGAATCCAGAGACCATCGGACGAGCTTTTCGGAGTTGTCGAGCGCCGAAGCGCGTTGGGTGTTTCAGGCCTACCGCGACCGTTGTGAAGAGATTAAAGATACGACGGAACTCCGCTATGTCCAGATATTTAAGAATGCGCGCCCTGGAGCTGGCGCATCGATGGAACATGCCCATAGCCAGTTGATTGCGACGTCTGATGTTCCTCCTTTTGTCGAAGCCGAGCTAGCCCATGCTCGGCAGAGCGCCCGCCCGTCGACCGGTTGCTCTTTCTGCGAAATGATTCGTGTGGAATTCGCTGCCAAAGCCAGAATCGTGATGGCGGACAGCGATGTTGTCGCGATCTGCCCCTTTGCCTCACGCTTCCCCTACGAAACCTGGGTGTTGCCACGTTTCCATACGGCTCGATTTGAAGAAATGCCCAACTCTGTTTTGGCCTCAGCGAGTGAGATGACGCGCTGTGTGATTAAAAAAATGGAAATTGAATTGGGAAAACCGGCCTATAATTACTTGCTTCATACGGCTCCTTTAGACTCTGGTTTGTACCCTTACTATCACTGGCATCTAGAGATTTTTCCACGTCTGACACAATGGGCGGGGTACGAAATTGCCTCAGGAAACTTCATAAACCCCGTAGCCCCTGAAAAAGCGGCTGAGCGGCTTCGTGCTTCGGCTAACTAAGTATGTCCAACTTTTTGGCCTAGAAAAGCTAGCTAACTAACGAGAAAGTGACCGATTAGGTAATTGTCCCCTGCGACAGATCTCTCTGGCGGTTTTGTTCTACGCCTGGACTTTTGTTCGTTTGTGAAGATTGTTTGAAACAGCATCACTACTATACGGAATGCTCATATCAGGATTCGGGAAACTCAAGATCAAATCCTTTGGAAACGAAAACGACTTCCCTTCTGCTGACACGGCCTAAAAATATCTCGATGAACAATCCATTACGACTCTGCCTTGTCTTGCACAACCACCAACCGGTTGGCAACTTTGATGGTGTTTTTGAACAAGCTTACCGTGACAGCTATCAGCCATTTCTGGATGTCTTTGAGCCATTTCAGGAGCTGCAGATCTCCCTACACATCAGTGGACCATTGCTGGAGTGGTTGGATGATCATCATCCGGAATATCTAGAGAGACTGGCAGGCTTTGTAGCCGCGGGACGCATTGAAATTGTTGGTGGTGCATTTTACGAACCGATTTTGACGATGATCCCGTCCCGTGATCGCGTCGGGCAGATTTCGGCCTACACCCAGTGGTTGGAAGCCAAACTCGGGGGCCGCGTGCGGGGGATGTGGGTTGCGGAACGGGTTTGGGAACAAAGTTTGACCCAAGACATTGCCAAGGCTGGCATCCAGTACACGATTCTTGATGATTTTCACTTCCGCAACGCGGGACTTGGGCCTGATCAACTACATGGTTACTTTGTGACGGAAGACGACGGCCACTTGCTGAAAATTTTTCCTGGAAGTGAGCAATTACGTTATTTAATTCCCTTTCATAAACCTCACGAGACAATTACGTATTTGCGCGAGATCGCTCAGCACCATCCAGATTCGGTCGTGGTGTTTGGTGACGATGGTGAGAAGTTTGGAACTTGGCCTGAGACAAAACAGCATGTTTACGATGATGGTTGGCTACAAGAGTTTTTTGAGGAACTGAGTAAGAATCGAGATTGGTTGAATACGACGACGTTGACCGATGCGATCGAACATGTGCCGGCAACAGGAAAAGTCTATTTGCCAGATGCCAGTTACCGAGAAATGACCGAATGGGCTTTGCCCGTTGAGCGGCAGGTTGACTACGAACAAATCCAACTCGGCTTTAAGCAAGATCCGCGCTGGTCACAGTTAGAACAATTCATGCGCGGTGGGTTTTGGCGTAACTTCCGAATCAAATATTCTGAAGCGAATGAAATGTACTCCCGCATGATGATGGTGAGCCAAAGAATTCAACAGGCTGCCGACCGTGGAATCCAAGGCGATGATTTCGAGAGGGCGCAACGTTTACTTTACCAAGGCCAATGCAATTGCCCCTATTGGCACGGAGCGTTTGGCGGAATTTATCTTCCCCATTTGCGCAATGGTGTTTATCGCGCGTTAATCGCTGCAGACAATTTACTTGACAAAGCAATAGGAAAAGAAGGTTCGTTTGTTGAAGCTTCTAGTAGCGATTTCAACTTTGATGATCGTCCGGAGATTCGTCTGGAAAACGACAAACTAAACTGTCTTGTGGCACCCTCTGCAGGAGGGCAAATGTACGAGCTTGACGTTCGTGCGATCTGTCTCAACGCCCTGGCGACCATCCAGCGACGTCCTGAATCTTACCACCGTAAAGTGGCGGCCGGTCCGAGCAATTCAGATAGTGAAGTGGCGAGCATCCACGATCGTGTTGTATTCAAACAGGCCGGTCTCGATCAGCGCCTACAGTACGATTCCTACGAACGAAATAGTTTGATCGACCATTTTTACGACGACGATGTGTCCCTTCATGAAGTAGTCCGTCAGGATGCTGAGGAACGCGGCGATTTCATCCAAGGTGTTTTTGATGCAACGATCCGCAAGAATCCCAATCGCATTCAAGTACGGATGGTTCGGGAGGGGAAGGCTTGTGGATTTCCGCTGCGGATTACGAAGGGAGTCACCACCGACGCGGGGAGTTCGATATTGGAGATTGCTTATTTGCTAGAAGGACTTCCCCAGGACCAGGCACTGCATTTTGGGGTGGAATTCAATTTTGCGGGATTGCCCGCTGGAGCCGAGGATCGATACTTTCATCGTGGCCATGAGCGGCTGGGGCATCTTGGTACTCAATTGGAGCTTGTCGATGTGCCTTCCCTCGGAATGACCGACGAATGGCTTGGCCTCGATGTCGAATGGTCTGCCGACCGACCAACGCACCTTTGGACATTTCCCATTGAGACCGTTAGCCAGTCGGAAGGCGGATTTGAACTCGTACACCAATCGGTGGTGGTACAGCCTCACTGGTTTGTCCATGGTGATGCCGAGGGTCGTTGGAGTGTCACGATGCGTCTTTCCCTCGATACCCGTGTGGCGGAAAGTCGGCTGGCAGAGCAGGTTGAGCAAGCGTCGATTGGTTAGT
>JAKVBY010000030.1:111296-114286 GCA_022446825.1 Pirellulaceae bacterium | reverse complement strand
ACAAAGTCAACATGCGCAATTTCTGTTGCTTGATGGCTCACCTGGGTGAGGATGGGCGGCACGCAGTGTCGCTCAAGTTCTCTGAAATTAGATTGGGTGCTTGGATCCTCGTCGGAGTGACTCTCCACATCGTTGACGATGACTCCTGCAACTTCTAAGCCATCGCGAAAAGTTGCCGCCGTAATGAGTGTTTGCAACGTTTGGTTGATCGTGCCGATCCGATTAGGAGCAACGACAAGGATGGGATAGCCGAGATCCAGCGCCAAGTCGGCGACGTAGTCGTCGTCGCTGATGGGGGACATCAGCCCGCCAGCTCCTTCCACAAGCAGGATGTCGCTGCGCGGATACCAGTACTCAATGCCTTCACGCAACAACTTGGTGTCGACCCGTTTACCTTCCTCCGCAGCGGCCAAATGTGGTGCCAGCGGTTGTGCGAATCGTTGCGGACAAACGGCCCATTCCTCTCCCGGCTGACCTGCAGCTCGCCAAAGGGAGCGGGCATCGGCGGCAACCAGGGTATCTTTTTGCAGACATCCCGTTTCGACCGGTTTGTAGACTCCAACGCGCAGACCTGTAGCCGCCAGTTGCTGTGCAATCAAACAGCCAATCCATGTTTTCCCAACACCGGTGTCGGTACCGGTAATGAATAGTCCGGGGGGAGGTTTTTCCTTCATGGGCGTTAAGGTACCATCGGACCTTGATACGTCAACGATACGTCAACGCAGAATATGTCAACGCGCACTGAAATGGGTTGTCAAAATGTCGTCTGATTCCTCCACCTTGTCACCTGTCGCGATCGGGCTTGTTCAAATGGTCTGCGACGAGAGTAAGCAGCGCAACCTGGACCAGACGTTGCAGCGAATCGCAGACGCTGCTGCGCAAGGTGCACAGATTATTTGTTTGCAGGAACTTTTTGCTCTTCAGTATCCCTGTCAATCCGAAGATCATCAAAAATTTCAGCTTGCCGAACCCATTCCGGGTCCCACCAGCAACCTCTTGGCCCAGGCCGCCCAGCAACTAGGGGTCGTCATTGTCGGATCTTTGTTTGAACGGCGGGCTGCGGGCATCTATCACAACACGGCAGTCGTTTTTGATGCCGATGGCTCTCAAGTCGGAATGTATCGCAAGATGCACATCCCCGACGATCCGTACTACTACGAAAAGTTCTATTTCACTCCTGGGGACCTTGGATTTCAAAGTTTTGCGACCCGGTTTGGTCGCCTAGGTGTGGGTGTCTGCTGGGATCAGTGGTTTCCGGAGGCCGCTAGGCTGATGGCGTTGGCGGGGGCAGAAGTGTTGATCTATCCTACAGCGATTGGCTGGCTGCCGGAGGAAAAACAGGACTATGGGGCGAGCCAGCAAGCGGCTTGGGAAACCATGCTGCGCAGCCACGCAATTGCGAACGGGCTTTTCGTAGTGGCTCCGAATCGTGTGGGATGTGAAGATGCCCTGGAGTTTTGGGGCACCTCTTTGGTCGTCGACCCCTATGGAAATATGCTGGCTCAAGCCTCCAGTCAGGCGGAAGAGACGCTGGTTGTGGAGTGTGATCTGGGGGCCGTCGATGGGGCGCGAACCCATTGGCCCTTTTTGCGTGATCGTCGGATCGAAGCATATGCCGGCTTAACAGAGCGGTGGCTCGGCGATGACCAGTGAGCGACGCCCCGTAGAACTTGGGTACCGTTGGCCGGCGGAATGGGAATCCCATACCGCGACCTGGGTTGCTTGGCCTCATAATCAGGCCACATGGCCCAAAAGATACGACAAGATACCGACTCTTTTTGCAGCGTTCGTCCGTACACTTGCCGAGTTCGAGCCGGTGCATCTGCTGGCGGGTGGTCCCGAGTCCTGCGCCGCAGCTACGGCGATGTTTCGCGGTGAGGCTGCGGTGAAGATTTTTGAGATTGAAACGAATGACGCCTGGACGCGCGATTACGGGCCGACATTTTTGTTGGGGGATGATGTGGCGATCATCGACTGGGGTTACAACGCCTGGGGAGGTAAATATCCGCCCTGGGATCAAGATGATCAGGTCCCACAGCAGATCGCAGAAGAACTTTTATTACCCCGATTTGTCGGTGGATTGACACTGGAGGGAGGCGCGATTGACGGTAACGGCCAGGGCACCCTGTTGACCACCACATCCTGTCTCTTGAATACCAACCGGAATCCATCGGTCTCGCGAGAAATGATCGAACAGATCTTCGCTTCCGACCTTGGAGCTACGGAGGTGATTTGGCTGGCCGGTGGGGGAATTGCTGGTGACGATACCGATGGGCATGTCGATCAATTGGCCCGCTTTGTGAACGCGCAGACGGTTGTCTGCGCCGTATCTCAGGATCGTCATGATGAACAATATGAACCGTTACAACAGAACGCCGAAAGGCTGCGTGCACTGGTCGGCGAGGCGAGTGTGGTGGAGACGGTTGTCGACTTGCCCGTGCCAAGTCCAAGGTACTTTGAAGAACAGAGGATTCCAGCCAGCTACTGTAACTTCTACGTTGCCAACGGTCTGGTGATTGTGCCACAATTTGACGACCCGGCGGATGACACCGCTTGCCAGAGATTACAAGAGCTGTTCCCTGGTCGCGCAATTCGCGGTTTGCCATCGACCGATTTGAGCTGGGGCTTGGGGTCGTTTCACTGCCTCACCCAGCAGCAGCCGCAGCTCCTTGTGCACCGGACCTAAGCTCACGGCTGATCTGTGGATGGAAGCAGATGAACTCGATGAATGGGCCGATCAGTGGCCGATCACTGGGCCGCATGAATGGGCCGCATTACTGAGCCGATTTCTTTTTCTTGATGTAAGAATCAAAAACGCGCACATTGCTCCATAACTCTTTATTCTCTTCGATGAACTTCAAGTGCTGTTTATGGGTCTGGTACTTGTCGTGATGCGCTTTGGAAGCGAAAACGATGTGTAGGGCCACGTCAAAATCGGTGTCGTTGACACCTCGGTCTAATTCTTCAACTCGAATCCCAGCCGAGTAGTA
>JAKVBY010000030.1:71545-111196 GCA_022446825.1 Pirellulaceae bacterium | reverse complement strand
ACGTTCGTTTGACTATTCTGGGTGGGACTCTTTGGGGATGCAAGGGAGCTAAGATGACGATTCTGCTCGAGATCGTTACCGACTACATCTGACCCTGGTGTTATCTCAGTACGGTTCGTATTGAACGCTTGCGGGAAAACTACGCGCTCGAGCTACGCTATACCCATTTTCCGTTGCATCCAGAGACCCCCGCCGCAGGGCTCACGCTGGAGGAGTTGTTTGCCGGCCGTGGCATCGATATGGCCGCGATGCATGCGCAAATGTTGCAGCGGATGACGGAGGAAGGCTTACCTTATGGAGAGCGCACGCAGACCTTTAATAGTCGCTTGGCCCAGGAGTTGGCCACCTGGGCTGCCGGACAACCGCAGGGTGATCGAATTCATGATGCCCTTTATCGTGCTTATTTTGTCGAGGGACTCAATCTTGGGAAGCTGGAAGTTCTGCTCGAGATTGTGGATCGCCTTGGTTTGTCCCGGGCAGAGGCCAGGGATGTTTTGCAGTCGAGAACCTATCAGCAGGCGGTGGACGTTCAATGGCAGCGTTGTCGCGCGCTGGGGATCACCGGTGTGCCGACGTTTGTGGTTGGTCAGCGGGCCTTGGTCGGCGCGCAGCCGTACGCAGCGCTCGAGCAATTAATCCTTGATGTGGACCAGTAACACTCGCTGTTGATCAGGCGCCTTAGGATGCATCGTCGATAATGCCCTGAATCGACCCATGGCAGCTGGAAGATAAAGTTGCCTGCTGCGTCAGGCTCACAGGACTCTCTACCTCGTGCAGATTGATCTCACCAACTCCAAATGCCTTGTTTGGAGCCATGATTCGTCTGCTTCTTGGAGATATTTCCGCGACGTAGGATACGTAACATGCTGCCGTTACGACCGAGCTGCTGCGTTGGCAGATACGGCTCGGTCTGGAGATGTTGCGCCCGCCATCGGCTCCCGGTCCGACGGAGGTCCCCAACTCGGGGGATTCTTCTGCTGGGGATCGTTTGGCAGCCTGTTTGCCACAGTCACTGAAATCCTATAGTCACTGAAATCGTTGTGGGATGAGCTCCTTTTGCCATCCCTGCTGCGCCACAGGGCAGCAATTGGAATCTCTTCTCTTGTTCCTTGGGCAAGGTCGCGGCTACATTGATGCATGAATCTCACCAACCCAGGAAGATGCGATGGCTCTGATCGACAATCGGCTGCAACGTATGGTCATGTTGTGCGTCATGTACGTAGCGCAAGGAATTCCCTGGGGGTTCATGGCCACCGCGGTGGTCAGCTTCATCACGGCCACCAATGCGGAAGTTACGGATGAGCAAATTGGTCAACTGACGGCCATGATCATTCTGCCTTGGACCTTCAAGCTCATTTGGGCACCCCTCATTGATTCACTGACAATCCGTTCGATGGGCCGGCGACGGAGTTGGATCATTGGAGCCCAAGGGATGATGGCCATGTCGTTGCTCGGCATGCTTGCGCTGGGCGACATCACCCAAAACATTCAGCTGCTAGGTTGGATGTTCTTTATCCACAATTGCTTCGCCTCGTTGCAAGATGTGGCGACCGATGCCTTGGCGGTCGACATTTTACCGGCCAAGGAACAAGGCTTGGTGAATGGGTTGATGTGGGGATCGAAACTTGCCGGAAAAGGAGCCGGGGCTTTTTTTGGTGGTTTGTTGATTGCCGAATGGGGCTTTACGACGGCCGTCATGACACAGTTTGGTTCGCTCCTAGTGATCATGTTATTTCCCTTGTGGATGCTTGAGCGTCCGGGTGAAAAGCGTTTTCCTTGGAGCAAATCGTCACCTCAGCAGCGACCAGATCTGGAAAACACGCTTGTTTCCCCAGCACCGTCTGGCCCGTTTGTCGAGGGGATGAAGAACACTACGGAGTCCGCTGCCGCCAGCAGCGGGCAAGCGGGCGCACGGAGCCCCCTGCTAGTCATCCAAGATCTTGTCCTAGGATTTTCTCTCCGCTCTACCTTTGTCCATTTTTTCTTTGGGTTACTCTGTGTCGTGGGCTGGGGCATCGTCGAAGTCGTGACCAAACCGCTTTACACGCGTGATCTCGGTTGGTCGGCGAAAGACTATTCGCAATGGGAAGGCTTGGCCGTTGTTCCGATGCTCCTTGGTACCTTGATCGGCGGTTTCTTGGCGGATCGCTTGGGGAAAAAAGCCATTATTGCTGGTGGTTTTTTAATTTATGGAGGGATGACCCTCTTTTTTGCGTGGAACTCCCATCTCTGGCCTGTCGAGTGGTTTGCCATCGGATATTTGTTGTTGAAAGAAGCTGGCCTGGCGGCGGGGGCGACCGGTTACAACGCCATCGGCATGCAACTTTCGTGGACCAAGTCGTCGGCGACGATGTTCACGATGTACATGACCGTCTCGAACGTTGGTCATGTTGCGGGCAACTGGCTGGTCGGTCCGTTGACAGAAACTCTTGATTACTCACAGACGCTGCAAGTGGCCGGTTTTTTTATGGTGGTGCCGTTGTTGCTCCTCTTTTTGATCAACCCCCGGCAAGTCGACGAGAAAAAATCGCTCGAGGAGGAGTAGCTGGCCTTCGATTTAGACTCGTGGCGCAGAACGTCCCCGGGTGGAACATTCCCGNGTGGTGAAACAGGATCACTGGAAAGCAAGAGAGTTATCGCGGGCTGGCTCGGCATTCTCCTGGGTAGCCTTGCAGTCCACCGGTTCGTGCTTGGAGATACCAAGGGGACCCTCATCCGGATCCTAATCACCGTGGTTACTTGTGGCGTTGAATCCGTCATTGGATTGATCGAGGGCATCATCTACCTGACCAAGTCTGACGAAGAGTTCGTACAGACCTACCAGATCGAAAAGAAGAGTTGGTTCTAGGGCCTGGTGTCGTTTTTTTGAGTTTTTTGATCTCGATTAATTGCACCGTGGGTAGCAAAGAACCTTTCCGCAAGGATTGAGTCGTTTGTTTCGCAGATCAGGCCGAGGAACAGTGGCCGATTTCGCGCAGGCACGCCAGCAAAGGTGTCACGCTGAGTGCGGTGAACTCCTTGCAGGGAACAAAATTGATTTGTCGGACGCATCCTGGGACGGATGATTTTTAACAACCGGCCGACTATAGTGGGCGCCTCTAGGTCGATCGAAACTACCGTGTACTTTTTTCCAGGAATCCCTTGCTATGCAAATGAAACCGACTTTCCTAATATGCTCGTCCATCATCTCGTTGTTTGTTACAGCGGTCTTGTTGACCCAGGCTGAGGAACCCGCGGCCGAGGAAGTCGTTACAGAGAAAGTTGCCGTGCAAGGAAGAACCAAGACGAACCTGCCCCCCGACGGTTACCGGGATACCGAACTTATTCAGGGCCAGAAATATCGCGTGCACGACATGGAACGCCCGGAACCGTGGATCGTGCAGCCTGGCGCTGAGGATCACCAAGCTCCTTCCGATGCTCTGGTCTTATTTGACGGCACCGACATGTCCGCCTGGGTGACACCCGCCGGGGAACCAGCTGCCTGGAAAGTGGAAAATGGTTACATGGAAGTCAATGGAACCGGCTCGATCAAGACGAAGGAAAACTTTGGTGATTGCCAGCTACATTTGGAATGGGCCTGTCCGGCGGAGGTTGTCGGAACGAGTCAGGGTCGCGGCAACAGTGGTGTTTTCCTGATGGATCGCTATGAAATTCAGATTCTTGATTCGTTCGAAAATCGCACCTATTCCGATGGACAAGCAGGCGCGATTTACGGACAGTTTCCTCCGCTGGTGAATGCCTCCCGTGGTCCTGGAGAGTGGCAAAGTTTCGACATCATTTTTGAGGCGCCCGTTTTTGAAGTGGAAGCAGTCAAGAAACCGGCTTATTTTACGATTCTCCACAATGGCGTTCTTTTGCATCACCGTACGGCTGCGGTCGGACCGGTAAAACACAAGGATCCGACGAGCTACGTTCCACACGAGGCGGCATTGCCGATCGGACTGCAAGATCATGGAAACCCCACCCGCTTTCGAAACATCTGGTTGCGTCGTCTGACGCCTTACGATGCGGAGTGAGTGAAGTCGTCCCTCGATGCCACGACGGCCGGTAATTCTTGGTCACTGGTTAAGAGGGGGATGTTCTGTGAAGAACGCAGCGCGGATGCGGTGCAGTTCTTTCCAGATGGCGGCGTCACGCTTGTGCGGCGAAACGCAAACGAACAGAAATCGTGATCCGCTTGCCTTCCAGCTGTGAAATTCCATCCTCAAGGACTGGCGGTCTTTGGTTGCAAAGGGTTCTGTCCAATCGAGGGTTCCCAACCAGCGTTCGGTATGAGGGAAGCTTGGAATGGACTCAGGAGATGGTTGGGAGGGTTTTAAAGCTAAGGTGAACTGATCTGGGGCGAAGGCAACTTTTTTGTTTTTCAGCAAGGCCGAGGCCAGTCCACGATAGTACTTCAACATTTCGGTTTGGATTGACGTTTGACCAACGTCTGCGGTCACGGCAAGATCGAACACAAATGCATAGGAAAAAAAACTATCTGAAGCGGGTTTGAACATTCCAGGTGCAAAACGAATCACTTCGGTGCCAGCCCAAGTCATTTTGGGGGCGAAGCCTGGTGGCAGTTGAATCGTTTCTCCACTCCACCCTGTGGGCGTTATCAGCGTGCGAGCTACTTTTTCATCGGCCGCTGCCGACCAAGGCGCTAGCCAGGACCCCACAATGACCCCAGACACAATGACCGCTGGTAANAAATGTCGCATCCTTGGCACACTCCGCTGTAAGTTGAAAACAGATGTAGGTTGGAAAAGAAATTCTCTAGTCGCGTTACACGCTATCCGAGCAGATTATAGAATAACTAAGGTAAGCTGTTAGTCGCTGCGGAAAAAGTTTTGCAGACTTCCTTGAGGTATAGGAGGGTGGTAAGGTTGGGAGACGTGACGCGGATTGCTTTGTCAGGTGAATTGCAAACCAGGACCATGAATTTGATGGGCTGCCATTTGATGGGAAAAAAATGTTCACGATGGCGAACGGTTGGTCTTGTCGAGTTGTTGGTGCTCTGGTCTTGCCTGAGTTGTTTTTCTGGAACGCTCCTGGCGGAAGAAACACCACCGCCACCGCCAGCCGTCCCCGCCGCACAGAGCGAATTCTTTGAACGTCGAATTCGCCCTGTTTTGGTCGACAAATGTTATGCGTGCCATTCGACTCAAACCAAAGAGCCCCAAGGCGGCTTACGATTGGACATTCCGTCTGGACTTCGAGAAGGAGGCGAGTCGGGACCGGTTTTAGAGGCTGGCAACGTGGAGGAAAGTCTCTTAATCGCTGCCCTGCGACACGCTTCGTTGGAAATGCCGCCGGACGAGAAACTGCCACCCCACGTGATTGCCGATTTCGAAGCCTGGATTCGAGCGGGAGCCGTGGACCCGCGTTCCGAAGACCTACAGGCGGTACCGACTGGGCAGGCAATTTATGAAAAGAGTAAACGTCATTGGGCTTTCCAGCCCCTGGCAGAGCCAGATCTTCCCGAGGTTGCCCAGTCAGAATGGGTTCAGTCGGAAATGGATGCGTTCATTCTGCACCGGCTCGAAGCGCAAGGTCTCCGTCCTGCGCCACCCGCTGAACCCCGTATTCTGTTGCGGCGCGCCCATTTCGCCCTGACGGGTTTACCGCCTACGTTGGAGCAACAAGCGAACTTTGAGGAGGCGCTAACGCAGAGACCAGAATCTGCCTTCCGAATGCTTGTGGATCAGTTACTCGACGCACCGCAGTACGGCGAACGCTGGGCTCGGCATTGGCTCGATATTGCGCGCTACGCGGATAACAAGGGTTATGTCTTTTACTTTGAGAAGACATTCCCCTGGGCCTGGACGTATCGAGATTACGTTGTGCGGGCTTTTAATGAGGATCTCCCGTACGACCGTTTTATCATCGAGCAACTTGCGGCAGACCAACTTGATTTAGGCCAGGATCAAAGGGCCTTAACGGCAATGGGATTCCTCACGGTCGGTCCACGATTTACCAACAATACCCATGATATTTTAGACGATCGGATTGATGTCGTTTCCCGCGGTTTATTGGGATTAACCTTGTCTTGCGCACGCTGTCATGACCATAAGTACGATCCTATTTCCCAGAGCGACTACTACGCTTTGTATGGTGTCTTTCGCAGTAGTTTTGAGCCTTTCGTACTTCCCGAGTTCCAGCCCCGACCGACGGATGAGGCTTCTCAAGAATTTGAAAAAGGGCTGGAGGAACGCGCGACGAAATTAAACGACTTTCTGGAAAAACAACGTCAGATGATCATTACGGGAGCGCGCGAACGGATCACAGAATATCTGCTCGCGGCGCATCACCGTCGCAATCATCCAAATACGGAAAACTTTATGCTCCTGAGTGACAAAGGGTCGATTGTGCCAGTTGTCGTGTTGCGGTGGGAACAGTTTCTCAAAGCAACTCGGCGAGAGCACAATCCCATTTGGGCGGTTTGGCACGCCTATGCAGAAATCCCGGATGGTGACTTTGCACAGCATGTCAATCAAGTGCACCGTCGCCTCTTTCCAGCGGAGACAGCTGCGACGGTTTCGGACAGCCTGATGCATCCCGCCGTTTATGAGGCGTTCCACGCCCAGCCACCCACGAACATGCAAGATGTGGCCGAACGATATGGAAATCTTTTCCAACGTGTTCAGCAACGTTGGCAGGTGACTATGGAACAGGCAGCGCAAGCCGGCGATCCAGAACCAATTGGGTTGGCGGATATTTCGGACGAGCAGTTGCGGCAAGTATTGTACAGCCGCGACTCGCCCGCCAATCTGCCACGTGAGTTTGACTGGGGGTTTCTGCAGTTGCTACCGGATCGACCAACACAGGCAGAGTTTCAAACCCTCCTCCGCGAAGTCGAACAGTGGACGATGACCCAACCGGCGGCGCCGCCACGGGCAATGATCTTGCATGACCGAGCAACGCCGTACGAGCCCTTCATTTTTGTCCGGGGAAACCCCAACCGCCGTGGTGCTCCTGTCATTCGCCAATTACCCCACGCCATCTCGCTGCAGGGACAAGCGCCGCTGGTGCAAGGCAGCGGTCGGCTCGCACTGGCCCGGGCAATTGCCGATCCCAAAAATCCACTTACCGCTCGGGTGATTGTGAATCGTGTTTGGAAACAACACTTTGGCCGTGGACTTGTCGCAACGCCGAGTGATTTCGGTTTGCGCAGTGAGCCTCCCTCGCATCCTGACTTGCTCGATTGGCTGGCCGGAAAATTTATCTCCCAGGGTTGGTCTCTCAAGCAGCTCCATCGAACGATTATGAACTCGGCGGTCTACCAACAAACGTCAACGCCAAGTTTTGGTAACGCAGGACTAAATCCGCAAACCACAGATCCTGAAAATCGCTTGTTGTGGAAATTTCCTCGCCGCAGACTAGATTTTGAGGCCATGCGGGATTCTCTGGTCGCGGCGACCGGAGAGTTGGATGACAAGCGCGGGGGACCTTCTGTTAATCTCCTGAGCGGATTTGTGCCGCGACGCACCCTGTATGGATTTGTCGATCGAATGGATGTTGCTCCTTTGTTAAGAACCTTCGACTTTCCCAACCCGGGAGCTTCCAGCGCGAGCCGCGAAGAAACGACGGTGGCACCCCAAGGTCTCTATTTTTTAAATAGCACGTTCCTGCATGATTGTGCGCAGCGTGTTAACCAGCGCCCCGATGTGGCTAGCTTGGACACGGTAGAACGCATCGGTTTGCTCTATCAGTTATTGTTTGCCCGTCATCCCCAGCCAGCCGAGTTACAGTTTGCCCAAGAATACTTGTCCCCCGTGGAGACGGTTCCTCAGGTGACGGAATGGCAGTATGGATATGGAGCAGTCAATGAGGAAGCGCAACGAGTGGTGACCTTTACGCCGCTGACGACCTGGGTGGATGGACGATGGCAGGTGGGATCGCAGCTGCCCGATCCCGCCCTTGGTTGGATATTCATTGACCGCCGTGGCGGCCATCCGGCGGCCACAAATGATCGCTGTGCAATTCGACGTTGGCAATCGACCGTCCGTGGTGAGCTGACCATAACAGGTACCTTAGCGCATCGCCCCGAGCCAGGGAACGGAGTGCGTGGACGGCTGGTGTCCAGCCGTCACGGACTCCTCGGAGAATGGAAAGTACATAACTCCGAGGCGGTGATGGAACCGCTTGTGATCCAAGTGGAACCTGGGGATACCCTTGATTTTGTAGTTGATTTTCAGGGTGAGATAACCCACGACGAGCATGAGTGGCCGATCACGATTCGTCCAGTGGGTGTAAAAGGCCGGCAGGACTGGAATTCGGAAACCGATTTCTCTGGGGGAACTGCGGATGTTTGGGTTCGTTACGTGCATGCCTTATTGATGACGAATGAGTTTGTGTTTGTAGACTAGTTTTTGATGATGAGCAAACCAATGGCGATGTTGTATCCAAAGGCGAACGGACCGATCGTGTCGCACCGTTCCTGGTCGCGCCGCGACTTGCTGCGCCGCGCAGGGACCGGTTTCGGAATGCTTGGTTTGTCGGCTCTATTGAACGATTCCGAATCGCTGGCCCAGCCTGTACATCCTCTGGTTGCCAAACCGCCTCATTTTGAACCGAAAGCAAAACAGGTTGTTCATCTTTTCATGAACGGTGGTCCTTCCCAAGTCGACACATTCAACCATTGTCCCCAATTAGCCAAATATCATGGTCAAGCGGTTCCGTCTGGCAATCTGAGAACCGAACGTCTCACGGGAGGACTGATGAAGTCTCCCTATCGATTCCAGCGACGTGGCAAGAGTGGCCTCTGGGTGAGTGAGTTGTTCCAAAAGACGGGCGCCTTTGTGGACGACATGGCAATTATTAATTCAATGCAGGCTGAGGTTCCCAATCACGAGCCGTCATTGATGTTGATGAACAGTGGCAATGCTAATTTGCCGCGCCCCAGTTTTGGTTCTTGGCTAACCTACGGCTTGGGATCCGAGAATGCCAACTTGCCAGGTTTTATTGCCATGTGTCCTGGTGGCTATCCTATTGTGGCTACGCGCAACTGGCGCTCGGCATTTCTTCCCGGTGCGTACCAAGGAACTTATGTCGATACCCAGCACACCGACATTGCAAAGTTGATTGCGAACATCCGTAACCAGCGGATGTCGCTCACGGAACAACGCCGGCAGCTTGATTTGGTACAACAGCTTAATCAGCGATATGTTCAAGACCGCGCTGATGACGAACGGCTTGAATCTCGCATTGAGTCGTTCGAGTTGGCATATCGAATGCAAACCGAAGCAGCCGAGGCATTTGACATTAGCCAGGAGCCAAAGTATATCCAAGAATCCTATGGGCAGGGGACGCATGGTCGACAATTGTTAATCACACGCAGGCTGATTGAACGTGGAGTTCGCATGGTCCAGGTTTGGAGTGGTGCAGGCCAACCCTGGGATAACCACAGCGATCTAGAAAAAACGCATCGTTCACTGGCGGCGGAATGGGACCAACCGATCGCGGCCTTTTTGGGAGACTTGAAGCAACGTGGACTCCTTGACTCGACTCTGGTGCTCTGGGGCGGTGAGTTTGGTCGTACTCCGGTGGCCGAACGTCCGGCACTGAATGGGCGGGACCATAACCATTATGGATTCACTTGCTGGTTGGCTGGGGGGGGTGTTCGAGGCGGTACTGTCTACGGCGCCACAGATGAATTGGGATTCCGTGCTGTCGAAAACCCCGTTCCTGTCCACGACCTTCATGCCACCATGCTGCATCTACTGGGACTCGATCACGAGCGTCTGACCTATCGTTATGCCGGGCGTGACTTTCGTCTAACCGATGTGCATGGCAATGTGGTCAAAGCCTTGATCAGCTAATTGGCGAAGAACTCGTAAATTAACGGGGTTTCGCATTACGCTGATCCTCTCGACCAGAGCCATCTGGGAAGGTCTTCCTGAGCGAAGATGGGGGCAAGTCTCTTTTTCTGTTTTAAAAAAAAGAAATTCAATGTTCGCGACTTGACTTCGGGTGGGCTGCGTTGCGGATCCTAATTTATAAATCGATTGGGGTAATTCGGGCTGTGGTTCTACGCGCGGCACTTCTGGCTTGCTAGGATGGTCAGCAGTCGCCGCAAAAGCTGCGCACCTGCAACGCTCATTCGAAACCGAGGCAGATCCTCTAGATAGGTTGATTCATGGCCACGACACAAACTGAATTTGAAGCTCTCCAATCCGAATTAGATGGCGCTGGAGTCGGGGCGACGCTCGAGACTTTGACTCAACAACTGCGCGAAAGGAAAAGTTACCACGAACTCTTTGAAGCACTGAAAATGCAAGCTCGTTACGAGATTGGTCTTCCCCTGATGTACAACGATGCGGGTGATGAATTAGATGAAGCAACACGGACGAAGCTAGAAGATGGTCTACTCGAAGCGTGTCGTGAAGTAGGAATGGCATTGTTGAAGGAAGAAAAGATTCGTGAGGGCTGGATGTATCTGCGACCGGTGGGTGATAAGAAGACTGCAGCAGAAGTGCTGACCGACATCGAAGCGAACGAAAGTAATCTTGATGAGTTGGTGGAAGTTCTCTTACACGAAGGGGTCGATGCCGGTCGTGGCTTTAAGTTAGTGTTGGACAACTACGGTACCTGCAATTCGATTACGACCTTCGAAGGCGCGATGCCACAGCGGACGCCCGACGAGCAGAAACTTTGCGCGACGATTCTCGTCAATCATTTACATGCCGAGCTTTTGGCTTCTGTCAAAGCCGATATTGAGCAACGGGAGGGCGCGCAGCCCGACCAAAATACGCTGGCTGAATTGGTTGCGGACCGCGATTGGATGTTTGGGGAATATTCCTATCACGTTGACACCACGCACCTTTCCTCGGTAACTCGTTTTGCCCGCCTGCTCCATGATCAAGAGGCCTTGCGCCTGGCGTTGGACATGACGGCCTATGGTCGCAAGTTAAATAAACAGTTTCAGTACGAAGGTGACGCGCCTTTCAGTGACAATTATCCCAGTCATGCACTCTACTTCCAGGCATTGTTGGGTGAGAATGTTGATGAGGCGATGGCGTATTTTCAAGAGCAGGCAAATGCACTGGATCCCTACGAACACGGAACAGGCGCAATGGAAGTCTACATTGATCTTTTGTCACGTGTGGGTCGGTTTGAGGAAGCGATTGAAGTTTCCATCAACATGAAGGCGGAAGACCGTAAGATGATGGCGAATGCCCCCTCCTTGCTGGAACTGTCTGCAAAAGCCGGCAATTATGATCGCGTTATCGATGAATGTCGGCAGCACAATGATCTTCTAGGTTTTGCGACAGGTCTATTACAGGCTGCTCAAACGCAAGATTAATTCAGACAGGTTGAGAGTCGCGGGTTGAGAAAACGCCGATGGGCTGAGTGAAATTGCCCTGATTCTTGAACCAGTGCCAAGCATCTCGAACGGATTCTTCGAGAGGGCGATATGTGTAGCCAAGCTCCGTTTGCGCTTTGTCGCTGCTGTAATAATGAAACAATCTTGCCATTTTAATTGACGCGGAGTTAACGGCGGGCTCGCGCCCTGAGATTTTCGAGCAAAGATCGCCCCAAGTTCCCAGCAGAGATCCCATTCCGATGCCAAACTTCCCCCAGGGTTTTTTACTTTGGGTAACCGCTGCAAAGAGACACCAGGCGTCAAAATAGGTGATATTGTGCCCCCCCAAAATATAACGCTCACGTGTTTTGCCAAGCTCAATCGTGTTGACGATTCCCGTGGCCACGTCACGAACATCACAAACGTTGAACCCACCTGATGGTGCGAGTGGGATAAATCCATGGGCCACATTCAACAGCATGCGGCCCGAAGACGGCTTCCAATCCCAAGGTCCCAGCATAAAACCCGGATTGACGATCACGATATCTGAACCACGTTGGCATTCATCGAGCATGGCTTCCTCAGCTTCTCGTTTTGTGACGACGTAGGCACAAGGAATTTTGGCACCAAACTGATCGACTTCGTTTGCGGATACGTCGCGTGTTCCTGCCCCGAGGGCATCGACGCTCGAAACATGTATCATGCGCGCATTGCATTCACGAGCTGCCACAGCGACGTTGCGTGAACCATCGACATTGATCGCACGGGATTTTTCTAGCTCTGTCCAGCCCAGCGTGATATAACCCGCCGCATGGACCACGGCATCGACCTCATGGCATGCATTTCTCAAACTATTCAGGTCACAAATGTCACCGATGGACTTTTCTACAGACAGGTCTTGTAACGGTCGTGCACTACTATTGTGTCGGAGTAATACTCGGACCGAATGTTTGCGTGCGATCAATTCGCGCACGACATTATTCCCAACAAGACCGGTGGCACCCGTTACAAGCACCTGCATGATGAAGGCTCCAACAAGATAAGTACTTTTGTGGGTGCTTGGCAGTCAACGTCCAGTGAGTGTGATCATCTACTTACATTAATGATTCTCTAATCAAGATATTGATAGATTATATCGATTGTGCATGAAAGTGCGTCTGCAGTAAAAGGCCGACTATTTTTTCGCGTCATGGGGCAACAACCACAATCTTTTGCCAATTTCACTTGGTTCATACAGGAGTTTCCCAGTGCTGTCGAAACTACTGAGGCCTATCTGTAACGGACAGCAGCATTCCGAGGGCGATTGAATTTTCCGATCGTAGGGGTTTCAGCGGTTTCAAAAAAGACTGTTGTCGCATCGTGCCGATAGGAGAAAGCGACCATGCGCGAATCTCGCGTTTTATAGATCTCCGGGCGATTAGTTAAGGAGTCGCCCGTTGTGTCGCATCGAATTGCGGTGAGCTAGTAGGTAGATTGCATGACAAGAACCAATGGCGTTGTAATCACTGGGCTGGGCGTTGTCAGCCCGATTGGAATAGGGATTGACGAGTTCTGGAAATCCTTACTGGAAAGACGCAGCGGTGTTCGCCAGCTGACGACCTTTGACACGTCGGAGATTCCAGTCAAATTTGGTGGTGAAATTTGCGGCTTCGAAGGTAAGAAGTACATTACTCCACGGAAAAGCATCAAAGTGATGTGCCGCGGCATTCAATTGGGGTTTTCTGCCGCAGTTCTTGCCATGCAGGAAGCTGGTCTGGAAAAGGGCAGCCTTGATCCGGAGAGGCTGGGAGTACTCTTTGGGAGCGAGATCTTTTGGGGAGAAATCAAGGATATCGAAGAGGTATTTCGTCATTGTGTGGTGGAGGGAGCATTTGTTTATGACAAGTGGGGTGAACAGTTTCCTAACGACATCTTTCCATTATGGATGCTGAAGTATCTTCCCAACATGGTTGCTTGTCACATAGGTATCGCCTACGACGGACGAGGGCCCAACAACACCATTGTCCAGGGAGAGGCATCAAGTTTGTTGGCGGTAATTGAAGCGATTGAAGTCGTACGAAGAGGCCATGCCGATGTGATGATTGTTGGAGGAACGGGTACACGTTTAATGCCGGGCCCTTTAGTGAATCGCACATTTGCAAATTTGTCCCACCGCAATGATGATCCGGCAGGGGCGTCGCGGCCTTTTGACGCTCATCGGAATGGTATGGTGAATGGCGAAGGTGCCGCCGCGTTCATTATTGAATCTAGTGAGCATGCACAAAAACGGGGTGCAGAAGTTCTTTGTCGTGTCGTATCCAGTGGAAATTCTTTCGAGGACGCATCTGCTGGAAGTATGAAATTAGGCTCAGGCTTACAACTCGCAATGACAGCTGCTTTATGCCGTGGTGAATTAACCCCTGATCAAATCGGCCATGTCAATGCCGACGGTATGAGCATGGTGAACGCCGATGCTGTAGAAGCGCAGGCAATTTGCGAAGTGCTCGGCGCTGTTCCTGTCACGGCCCCCAAGAGTTATTTTGGAAATCTTGGAGCTGGTGCAGGCGCGGTTGAATTAGCAGTCAGTGTCTTAGCGATAAGTCGTGGAGAAGTTCCGGTCACGTTGAATTATGAGCAACCAGATCCAGCATGCCCGGTCAATGTCGTCCATGCGGAAGCTCTGAAGACCGAAAAACCTACCGCCCTGGTGCTCAACAAATCAGGCACCGGGCAAACGGCCTCGGTCATTCTTGCTGGAGCTTAGCTGTGGTTTGACTCGTAGATCGCACCATCAGTCCAGTATCGACTTGTCCACTCTGAATTGACGCGTTTCGGAATGGCTAAAGTCGCCGACGGTGCTTGCGTGGTGGCCGACGCATTAAAGAGGTTGGTGGTGGCGGTTTTGGTTTTTCGCTGACGCTTGTACGAGACGTTTGTTGTGATTCAAATCCTTTGATTTCCCCACGGATCAGTAAACGATTGATCCGTTGTTCGATTTTCGTTAGTTCACCGCCTTCCTCGGAAGTCACAAAGGTGAACGCGACGCCTTCACGCCCCATACGCCCAGTTCGACCGACCCGATGAACATAATCGTCGCAGAATTGAGGGATGTCATAATTGATGATGTGTGAAATACTCGAAACATCAATGCCGCGCCCGACAACATCAGTGGCAACAAGATAACGCACTTTGCCTTCGCGAAATTGTGACATTACCCGATCTCGAGCACGCTGTTGCATATCACCGTGAATGCATGCGGTTCCCTTAATTCGCTGGCTCAATTGGTTGTGAATCCGTTCTGTGCCACGTTTTGTTCGACAGAACACAATCGCTTGTTTTGGTTGCTCTTGTTCGATTAAACGTAACAGGAGATCAAACTTTCGACCTTGGTCGACGGTAAAATAATGTTGCTCGATCGTTTCGACGGATAACTCTGCTGGTGAGCAATCAATGGTTTCCGGCTTGTACATATAACGTTGTGCCAGCCTCAAGATCGTGGGTGGCAAGGTGGCGCTTAATAAGAGCGTTTGACGGTCTTTGGGACATCGTTTCAGGATTTTTTCGATGTCGGGTCGAAAGCCGATGTCCAGCATGCGATCTGCTTCATCTAAGACAACACACCACAAATCATTTAAGCGAAGAGATCCACGACCAATGTGATCTAAAACTCGGCCGGGTGTACCGACAACGATTTGCGCATTACGGTTCAGTTTTTCGATTTGACTTCGGATCGGTTTCCCACCATAGACCGCGACACAACCGACGCGTTGGCCTTCGGAGAGTTTGGTGATTTCATTTTTAACTTGGACTGCCAATTCCCGCGTTGGAACGAGGACCAATGCCTGCGGCCCGGCGACCTCACTTCGTGGTTCGAGATCATCGATAATGGGAATCCCAAAAGCGGCCGTTTTTCCGGTCCCCGTTTGAGCTTGACCAATAACGTCGATACCATCAAGCGCGCGAGGAATGAGTTCGGCTTGAATGGGTGTTGGCGTTTCGTAGCCTGCTTGGCTCAACGCCTTAAGCATCGATTTGGAAAGATCAAGATTCTCAAATCGTGGCGGTTTCTTTTCCGTGGGGCTGGCCAACGTGTGGGGTGCTCGAAAATGGTCTAAGCGGCGGGCAATTCTTTTATTAAACTTAACCACAGCTGGGGTTTGGGTCAATGTCGCTGGTTGCTGTTGGGCGCAGAGGCGGCTGAGCAAGATGACTCCCAGCTTCGCTAAAAGCCAAGTTTATCAAGAAAACTTGATTTCACGCTCTTTTCGCAGATCGATTGGGTACAAGTGGCTCCGTTTTATTAAATTGTTTTGCTCCTGTTCCGTGGATGGCTTGGTACTTCTTGGAATACAAATCACTTGGCTCTGAGGAGCCATTTTTCTGGAATCAATGGATTGCACCGATGATTTGCCCTCGTCGTTGACGTGGTGTTCTTGGGGCTTGGGTCGTTACGTCCGGCTGGAGCCCGTAATTAAAGGTCGCAGAGCATTTGTCTGAAACCGAAGGGCTTACTTCCGGGCGAGAGCTTACTTGAAATAAATGGCTTGCCAGTAAAGTCGACCTTATTCAAAGGCGAATTTGCGAGGGTGCGGACACCTCCAGGGAAGAATTGCTCGAAGTCTTTGCGTGGTTATCCAGCGGACATGGTTTTTAATGCAAGGTCTTGAAAAATTTCCGGGATGGATTTGTCAAGCAAGGTTTGGTCAACCGCGGATCCTAGTCGTGCTTGTGGTCTCCACTCGCAAATCGCGTTTATTTGGGCTAGGCTCACTTTGATGATGACACAAGAAGCGTTGCAACTAATTCAAGCACTCATCGAGCATGAGTCACTCGACACAACTGGCGTGCAGTATCTCAAGCAACGGACAGCCTGGATTCTCCAAGCGACCAATGACCAAATAAATCAATTGCTTGAGTCCTTGTGTGAGATTGATTTGCAGTCTTCGCCGCCTGTGGAGTCTCTTCTGATAACTATTTTTTCGATGATCGAACAGCGGGAGCGGTCCCGTGATCGTGAATCCCAAGATCCACCGACAGCTGATTTATCGATCCAGGCAATTGTCTCATTGTATGTCAGGCGACCGGCAAATTCTGTGACCCGCACGCATTTGTTGCAGGTACTTGCGCAAATGGCCACGCCGGATGCGCTGACAGCTTTTGTCGACCTTCTTTTGGCAGAACCACCGCAGACCGAAGCTTTACCCGCTCGAGCATTTAGTCCTCTATTTCAAATTCGAGACGAGCGAATTATCGAGTTGTTCCCGAAAATTCTTGATGGCATTGAACATGTCAGTGTTGCTGCGGCAATTTTGGACTTGGGCAACTTTGTCGTGCGTGAAGGAATTCTTTCTGAACATCCTGCCTGCGATCGTTCTACGGAATTAATCTTCTTGCTAGGTCAAATGACACAACGCTTGGGATATCTAGAATCTCATCCTGAACAACAGCCATCCAACGAAGAATTGAGTACGGTTGTCTCTGAAAGCGTGTCGTTAGTGGTCTCGTTGTGTGATGCGTTGGCACTTATTGGCGATCGGGAGGCGATTGGAAAACTGAATCAAACATTGGAATTGGCACATCGACGTATTCGCGCCGAAGCGGCTGCCGCTCTGGCTCGTTTTGGTGAAGACCATGGAACGAAGGCACTCCTGGAACTAGCATCCGAGCCAGTCGCGCGTTTGCGAGTTCTTGCCTACGCAGATGAACTCGATATCGCCGACCAAATCGCTGACGAATTTACCTCCTCGGTCGCCATTGCCCAGTCCGAGATTGTCTTGTGGTTGGCCGATCCGATGCAATTTGGCGTACCCCCCAACGAATGCGAATTATATCAACAAGAAACGATGCACTGGCCAGGATACGAAGAACCCCGAGAGTGTTTTTTGTTCCGTTTTTCGTATCAACTGGGTGACCGTGAATATGGAAACATTGGTATTGCAGGGCCTTTAACTCATGCCACCACGGCAGATTTACTTGACCTTAGTCCGGATGATATTTTTGCCTTGTTTGCGGGTTGGGATGCTGAACACGAAGACATTTATGAATTAAATCCAACAGAACTCAACGCGACACAATCTGTCGAAATTCAACGTCTTATACAACGCGCGCGGGACGCCGATTACGAATCGATTCAGCCATTGGCATTGGGAGTTTTTTTTGGCGATGTGATTCTTGTTGCATCGGCGCAACAAGCCAATAGTGCTGGAGTCATCATTGTAGACGAGCATGATGTGATCTGGCGGGCGCAAGCCCTGGGCGATCGACCATTAGGTCCCGAAGAGGTTTATAATATTTACAAAGGTCGCAAGCTGTTGAAGGCTTTTAATGGCTAGACGCTTGTGCTGCAGGGATTCACATGTCGGTTCTCGCGCATCCTGGCAACTCGGGGGCTTTCTGAACGTTTGCCGCAAGGCTAGATTGGCTTTTTGTTTTTAGGTTTCGAAGTGTTGATGTTTTTCTAACTTACTTTTTTGTCATCATGCTCTCTGGATCAGGCTGCCCTATGTTTAAATCACTCCAACCCGCTCCACCTGATCCGATTCTTGGTCTGACGGAATCTTTCAAAAAAGATCCGAGCCCAGACAAGATTAATCTAAGCACAGGTGTTTATAAGGACGAGCGGGGAAATACGCCAGTTCTTAATTGTGTCAAAGCAGCGGAACAGCGCTTGTTCGAGACCGAGGAGGAGAAGGGATATTTAGGCATCGACGGGTTAACCGAATATGCACAGTCGGTTCCTGAGTTGTTGATTGGACGTGACCACGAAGTTTTGCAACAAAACCGTACAGTCACAGTGCAGACACCAGGTGGCACTGGAGCGCTGCGTGTTGCGGCTGATTTTTTATCTCAGCGACTCTCTGTCCGTCGCATGTGGATTAGTCAGCCAACTTGGGCAAATCATACCAACGTATTCCAGGCAGCTGGTTTACAGGTCGAGTCCTATGCCTACATGGATTCTACAGGAACCAGCCTCGATTTTCCTGCGCTGCTTGAGTCGTTGAATCAAATTCCCGCCGGTGATGCCATCTGCTTGCATGCTGCTTGTCATAATCCAACGGGCATCGATCCGACGCTGGAACAATGGCGAGAGATTGGTGAAGTTGTCCGTAACCGAGAGTTGCTTCCCTTGGTTGATTTTGCTTATCAAGGAATTGGTCGCGGATTAGTCGAAGATTCCGCTGGATTGCGAGAGTTACTTGCGCTGCACAGAAACTTGTTAATTTGCAGCTCTTTTTCAAAGAATTTTAGTCTATACGGTGAACGCGTAGGTGCGTTGACACTTGTCGCGGATAGTGAAGTCGCTGCCCAGACAGCCTTAACGCACGTCAAATCAACGATCCGTGCCAATTATTCAAACCCGCCAAAACATGGCGCTGCGATTGTCGCCTGTGTGCTGGCAGATGCTGAACTGACTGGGCAATGGGAGTCTGAATTAGCCGCCATGCGTGATCGCATCAATGAGATGCGCCGGCTCTTTGCCGAGACGTTGATTGCGGAAGGTGTCGAGCGCGATTTTAGTTTTGTCACGCGCCAGCAAGGCATGTTTTCTTTTTCCGGTTTGACGCCGATTCAAGTTGACGAATTGCGGAGCAAACACTCGATCTACATTGTTGGCAGCGGTCGTATTAATGTTGCAGGAATGACAGCTAGCAACATGGGCCACATTTGTGCTGCGATCAAAGCGGTGTTGAACGAGTGACGAGATTTTTAGCTTCCGGATTTTAATCTTTCCTGGCGAGTCCCACTCCGCATATTTTGCTTTTGCCAGTTTTCCCGTTTGGTTTCTGATGTCGATCGAGATCGAGCCAATGCGGAGCAGCCATGAATAATGCGGTTCATATGAGTCTCCTTACCGTTAGCTTTTGGTGTTGAGCCAATGGATGGGTAGGGAAAGCCATTGGGTCAGCCTAAAAACAAGCGTTGGAACAGGCTGCCAACAAAAAGTTGGCGCAGACTTCAGTACTTTTGACAACCGCAGGACTTTCGCTAGAAAGACGTCAGTCGATCGGGCTGAACGATTCACGGATGTCAGGAGGAATTCTCAGCGGTTTGAATGATTGCAGGTTTACGAACACCCATTGTGTTTCGGCGGTTGCCAGCGTGACGGCATCTGTTCGACGAACGATGTCATAACGCCTCAGTGAAGTGACTTTTTTCATATCCACAACCCAGGTTTGCACTTCGACGTCCTCTGCCACGAAAGCCGGTTGTAGATAGGTAATCGTATGAGAACGGGCCAACCAACCAATTCCGTTTGAACGATACCGAGACGGATCCCAACCGACTGCGGTTGAATGAGCAATCGCTGCTTCCTGCATCCAACCAACGTACGCTTTATTGTTTACGTGACCATAACCGTCGATTTCATCATCGTTGACCCGATGTAAGAAAAGAAACTTTGTGCCCATTTTTGTATCCATTGTTCTATCGATGAAAAATCGCAAATATCATTTGACGCGTTAGGCCACCGAGAAAGCATGCTCGAATCCGACGTGTATCATCTCGTGCCGCAAAATAAGTGGGGCCGCTCAAGGAACCTCTGAAACGGTTAATTGGTGAGCCAGGCGGCGAGTAAAATTAAAATCAGCAAACTAGCAAAGAGGATTGCGAGAGATGTCCAGGATACGTCGTGGCGGATGATGCCTTCTTTAAACAGGGTGATACGGTGGGCCAGCGCAGATTGACCCGCATCCCGTACATTTGCGGCACCAACATCTTTGTCGTTTAATCGAGGAGCGTTTTGTTTGATCGGCGGCTCTGTAGCTAAGTTCAATAATTTACCCTGGACTTCGCGGGCATTGAACGGTCGCTTTTCGGGGTCTTTCTCGAGAAGCTGTGCGATGATTGTATCGAGTTCGTGAGGAATATCTGGAATGATCTCATGAATGCGTGGTGGGGACTCGTTGAGATGCTGAGCAAAAAACTCCTGAAAATTATTACCTTCAAAAGGGCGGCGGCTCGTAAGCATTTCAAACAGAACGCAACCGAGCGCATACAGGTCGGTTTTTCCAGAGATCGACTCTTCACCGCGGATTTGCTCTGGGGACATGTAGGCGTAAGTACCTACCGTGAGTCCAGCTTCAGTAATGTCCTCTTCAAATAAATCTCGCGCGATGCCAAAGTCTCCCAGCTTTAAGGTACCGTCAAAAGAAAAATATAAGTTGGCCGGTTTGAGATCACGATGAATCACGCCATGGTTGTGCGCATGTTGTAAGGCCGAGCAAAGTTGAATCCCGCAGCTTGCCGCCTCCTGCCAGGACAGGGGTCCTCCATGGGTCATCAATTCTTTCAGAGAGCCACCACCGATCAACTCCATCGCAAAGAACAGCTGTTTACCGGTTTTCCCACCACCAAAGTACCGCACAATATTCGGGTGAATTAATTTTTCTAGAATCAACATCTCCCGTTCAAATCTCGCGGAGATGAGGCTATTTTCAGATGCAGTGGGTAAGAGGATCTTTAAGGCGACCTCATTCCCCGACCGGGTGTCTTTTGCGCGATAGACCGTTCCAGCTGTTCCAACGCCAACCGTTTCAAAGATCTCGAATTCGTTGATGTTTTCTCGTAAGACGGCCATTGCATTATCTTGGCAAGGAAAATCACTTTAGCCTTAGACGCATTTGCGGTAAGGCCGGTTCCGTTTGCGCAGCTAGCGGAGAAGTAAAACGCTTTCGAGCCAACCGCGAGAACGTGATCCATTGTCGTGAAACGACAAAGCTGTGGCAAGCGAGACCCTGGAGGGAAGCGTTCTTTGTTCAAATTGTCCCGCAAGGATGGACTTGATTTGGGGTAAGAAATCCTCTGAATGTCACCTAAAAGAACGATGTTTTGCAGCGCTTGACCTGGCGTTTGTCACCCATGGTGAGAAAGAGACGTTTGGGCATCTGTGAGGCTGTTTGTGAAGCGGGTTGAACCGTAAAGAATCTCCGAGCGATACTTTTGTGAAGGAGGTTCTTGTTCGAAAACCGGTCGATCGCAGTCTGAAAATATTAACTTGCTCGAAGAAAACTCAACGATTCATGCGCGAAGTTGATTGAAGTCAGGAGCAAGGAATCGTGAGATCTCGTCGTTTCATATATGTCCAAGATGAGGGCAATAAAAAAGCCGTAGTGTCCTCCTCCAGCGGAGGATCACTGCGGCCTTCAATAAAATCGCCCCCGGTCGCGTGCAGCGAGTGGAACAGCTGCGAGACAGGCGAGAGTCGAGCGTGCTTTTGCACATGCCGTAATGGACTCTGGCCTACGCTAAAATATTGATCCCTCTGCCGTTATGGCGACCGGAGGTTGTTTCGCAAATACGTGTTTTCTTGCGCAACTCTAGTTTACGATTGGCAGTAGTGCCGACACGTCCTTGTAGCGTTGTAGGAACATTGATCGGCAAATTCTTTTCTCGTGACCTGCAGAAATCCTGACGAATTTACAGAAAATGGCATACACTGCAAAAAATGGCCATAATTTGGCTTCATCATCCCCCTATCTTCACGCCCAATTTGAAATCTTCCACATGATTGTTTTTCCATGTTTTTTTAATTTTTCTAGAAGTTCTCAACTTCCATACACCATTGTTTCTAGCTTTTTGACCCTGCTTTGTTGTTCCAGCACGGTTTGGTGTCAGGACGACGAGGATGGCGATTTTCAGTCCGGATTGATTGGTCGTTATCGAATGGCAGAGAAGATCGAACTTCTACGCATCGATGAACGAGTCGCTTTTGACTGGCATGCGGACGGCGACGACTCTCTCCAGAAAGAGATTCCGATGGCCGTAAAATGGCGAGGCTACTTGCTGACACGTGCTTCTGGTGAATTTCGCATCTCGTTTTACGGTGCTGGTGTGTGTCGCATTCGCATCAACGGAAATGAAATTCTTCATGTCGAACGTGACGAGGTAGGGTGGGAAGAAAGTGTGCCCGTCGATTTATCGTTTGATTATCAGACTTTGGAGATCGACTATCATCGGTCTGCCGGAGCCCCTCAACAAATTTCCCTTTTTTGGCGCGGCCCTCGCTTTCAGTTGGAACCGTTGGAGCCTCGCTATTTGTTTCACGAGCCGGCAAGTGCTCCCGAAGGGAAGGTTGCCAGGGGAGAAGGACTCGTGCGCGCCTACCGTTGCAATGCCTGTCATACGATTGGACCAAGAGAGGTTCTCCCGGCCCCAGCATTGAATCATCTGGCAGGGAACGTGCGCTCCGATTGGCTTGTGGAACGCTTGTCCCATCATATTTCTCAGAACGGGCATAGTGGACAGAAAATGCCGAATTTTGGTTTGTCGCAAGAAGAGTCTCAACTTCTAACAGATTATTTGTTGCGCGACAGAGACGAACCTACGGCAAAGTCGGCGGTGGCCAAGGGCGGTCGCCTGGCTTTTGGGGAGAAGCTGTTTTTCAGTGTTGGCTGCCTAGCCTGCCACCAGATTGGAGATCTGGGGACAAACTCACTCTTTAGTGGTGGTGATTTATCGCGTATTGCAGAAAAACGCCCAGCAGAATTTTTTTGGCGTTGGTTAGATTCACCCCAGACGATCAATGCGCAGCATCGCATGCCAGTTTTTGCCTTAGAGGAGGTTGAGCGAAATGACCTGGCTACATTCTTGACAACACTTCATCGAGAATCCTTCGATGGTTCGATCCTCGCTGAAGTTCGACCGATAGACGATCGCTTGAATCAAGCACAGAGACTCTTTGAAGCACTTCGCTGTGCCAGCTGCCATGGAAGTGAAAACGGGAACCCAAAACCGCTCCATAAAATTAATCTCGACGCGGATGCGGATTGGCTCAATTCCTGTGTCGGTGACAGAAATATCGCCCCGCGACGACCTGGGTATCACCTTTCGCGCGAGGAAACGAGTGCGATCCGAGCCTATGCAGAAGCTTTTCTTGATCCTGATCAACATCCACCAAGTACGCCTCCGTCGTTTCGGCTCGTGGAGGAAAACAACTGCCAGTCATGCCATGCCCGGGACAGCAGACCGGGAATTGCCAGCAAATTACTTGCGGTCGTCGAGCGTCACGGAGAGCTTGCTCCGCGAGTTCCTGCGCTGGCGCCACCTCCCTTAAATAGCGTGGGTGACAAACTGCATGATCAGATACTACGTGAAATCATTCGTGGCAAACATGGTGTCCAGCGACCATGGTTGGATGTTCGCATGCCGAAATTTCATTTGTCGGACACCCAGGTGGAAACAATCGTAGCACACCTGGTGTTGCAAGATCGCATCCCACCCGGCCATGCGGGAGGTCAGCTGGCGGGATTCACCGAGGAGGAGCAACGCACCTTGCAGCGTGCCGGTCGACGTTTGGTTACGCCAGATGGTTTTGGCTGCACGAGTTGTCACCAAGTGGGTGACTTGAAACCTGTGAAAGCGCCGTTAAATGCCAGAGGTGCCGATCTGACAATGTTACAAAAGCGGATTCGTCGCCCGTGGTTTGACCGTTGGGTACGCAATCCAGCTCGCATCGTACCCCGGATGGAAATGCCCTCAGTTCAAATTCCAGTGGCGGGTGTTCTGCAAGACGATCTGGACCACCAGTTGGCCGCCGTTTGGCAGGTCTTGAATCAACCAGGTTTTCAGCCACCTCAACCAGATCCCATACGTGTGGTAAGGCAATCCGGAGTTGGAATACCAGCAGCACTTCCTGTGATCCTAACCGACGTGGTGAAAACGACCCACGCCACATTCGTCAAACCACTCGTCATCGGTTTGCCGAACCGACACAACCTGTTGTTTGACTTTCAGGCGGGCTCTCTTGTCAGCTGGTGGACCGGCGATGTCGCAAGACAACGGACCGAAGGAAAAACGTGGTTTTGGGAGGCGGCGGAACCCAATTTGCTCGATGCGTCCACTCGTCTGGGAGATTTTCGTATCCGTCGCGGACAGCAAATATTACTCTCCCAGTCCAGCGGGCAGTTTACCTCTGAAATCGATTCCGTGAGCAAAGTGGACAGCGATTTAATCTTTACCGAGCATCGTGCCTTCGCGAGCGCTGATGGAAAAGAAACAGCAACCATCCAGTTGGAACATCGGTTCTCGCCATTGTGGTCGGTTGAGAATTTGGCTTTGGGAAGCGGATTTAACTACGCGGTCCGGGTGGCGGGGTTAAAGACAGGTGATTTGTGGGAATGCCACATCACGGCGCCGTACCTGCGCGAGGTCGCGTGGCCAACGGTAGCGGCTATTTCACTAAATCCGGCTGACGAAATTCTTATCCTAAACGATTCCGAGGGAGAGCTGGAGTTCAGCAAAGACGCGAGTGCGATATTTTCTCGCCTTGCCGATGAGCAAGGTCAGGCGAAGCTTCGTTTTTCGGCGGTGGTAACTTTCGCTGCGGATGCCTTTCTGAATCCCTCCGTTGAAAGAAGTTCACCGCCTTTAAATCGACTTCGTGTGGTGCCAGGATTTGAGGCCGCGCGATTACCGTTCGACGATGACTTCATGCCGACTGGTATGGCATGGCGGCCGAATGGAGATTTGGTAGTTACGTCGTTAAAGGGGCGTGTCTGGATTGCGCACGACACCGATGGAGACCAAGTCGAAGACGTGATCGCACCGTTCAGTGATGAATTGGCAGCACCCTATGGTGTGTACGCGGAGGATGATTACGTGGATGTCATCAATAAATACGCGTTGTTACGATTGTTCGATGAAAACAATGATGGTGTGGTTGAAAAAATGGTCACGCTGGCATCCGGCTGGGGCCATACGGCCGACTACCACGATTGGGTCGTGGGCCTGCCAAAAGATTCCCATGGCAACTATTACGTAGCCCTACCGTGTCAACAAGATCAACGCTCGCTCGCCGCAGCGCAATTTCGTGGAACAATTCTCAAACTTGTACCGCGTGAATCCAGTAGAAACGATCCTCGCCTGTATGCCGTTGAAATGTTGACCGGTGGACATCGTTTTCCGATGGGGATTGCTCGTAACCAACGAGGTGACATGTTCGTCACCGATAATCAGGGAAATTACAATCCTTTCAACGAATTAAATCACGTTGTCGCAGGTATGCGATATGGGTTTATCAATGCCGTTGAAAGGTCACCCGATTTCAAACCTCCTCTCACTCCGCCGGCGATTAACATTCCACATCCATGGACAAGGAGTGTCAACGGAATTTGTTTTCTCGAAACACCAGAAGATCTGTTGTCCAAGCGAAACGCTTCTGTGTTTGGGCCATTCGAGGGGCATTTGATAGGTTGCGAATACGATACACGTCGACTGATTCGTATGAGTCTTCAACAAGTTGGCGATACGTTCCAGGGCGCAGCGTATCCATTTAGCTTTGATCAACCGACAAGCGGTCCCCCGTTGCTCGGTCCGCTCGTGTGTGCGGTGTCGCCAGACGGCGCCCTTTATATTGGTTGTATCCGCGACAGTGGTTGGGGTGGTGCGAACAACATTGGAACGTTGGTAAAAATGCGCGCAAATCTAGCGGAAATACCGACGGGAATCTCTCAGGTGGAGGCCACGGCCGATGGTTTTATTATCGACTTTACCGCTGCCATCGACCCGGTCTTGGCGGTGCGCAAAGAAAACTATTCGATTGCATCCTACACCCGTTCTGCGACACCTGCTTACGGTGGAGAAGACGAACAGCGCCGAGAAGAAACAATCGTAGGTATCAAGCTTTCGACGGATGCTCGCCGAGTCATGCTTCATCTTGGCGAATTACAGGCTGGGTTTGTGTACGAAATTAAACTCAAGAAACTCGTCGCTCAGGATAAACTGTTTTTCCCGGATCAAGCGCACTATACGATGCGTGTGATCCCTTTAGAATGACCAGTCATGTGTGAGATAGTTTTCCGCATCGACAACACTTGCAGCAGCTGTGAATTGTGGGAGATCTAGAATCTGCGGCCATTTTTTCGGTAGATGCCCGTTTCAGAAACACTTTCAAAGTTTTGCATTGTCACGTATTTCCAGTGCGCGTTTTCTGCTTTGTAGATAACTGTCAAGGTCCGCAAATGGATGGTTTTGCAAAGTGCTTTTCGGCTGGCAGCAGTTGCGTTAGGTCATATCCCCTGGAAACCAGAAAGTGCCATTTTAACCGGCAGCTATTTTCATGGTATTCGGGAAACATCGGATCTGACTTTGGTGCTTCGACCGTGCTGTAAAAAAGCTACGAATGTTTGACTGCAGTGAGCTCAGCATTGCTGTGAAATTGACATTTATGTTCGTGTGGATAAAAAATGCTCTGTGTGGAAAAATGAATGTGGGAACAAAGATAACGTTTGGAATCGACGTTTGCGATTGTGCGGATTGTCTCTTCCAAAGGGTCAACGGATTGGTGTCAGGGCTTTAAAGAGTTACGCTGGATTGTCTGTGACCGAACGACGCGAAAATTGCCAGAGAACCAAAACAAAAGTTAGTGTAATAATCGGTGCCGAGTGCAAGTCGCTTGTCGACAGTCCTTGGCGATGCTGAGACAGCGGAGCAACTGCATGGGTGTATTTCAAAACTTGGGCGTCGAGCCAATTATTAACGCGTCTGGGACCGTGACTCGACTTGGAGGTGCGCCCATGCATGCCAGTACTTTGGCGGCAATGCGTGAGGCGGCAGAGAATTGGGTTCCTATCGAGCAACTCCAAGGGGCGGCGTCGAATTTAATCTCAGAAGTAACCGGCGCAGAGGCGGGAATGGTGACCTCTGGTGCGGCTGCGGGTTTAACCTTGGGCGCGGCAGCAATCATGACCGGTGACGATCTCGGACTCATGGAGAGGTTGCCACAAACTGATGGCTCCGCGAATGAGTTTATCATGGCTCGTGAGCAACGCAGTGGTTACGACCATGCGGTTCGTGCCTCCGGGGCCAAGATCGTTGAGGTAGGTTTTAATGAAATTGTTTCCGGCGCCGGAGTACGTCGCACCGAGATTTGGGAATATGAGGCAGCCATCGGAGAACGAACAGCTGGAATATTTTATGTTTTCACCAACGATTCTGTGCCGCCGTTGGAAGAGGTTGTGGCCTGTGCAAAGCGACATCAACTACCCGTGCTAGTAGATGCTGCCGGGGAGTTGCCGCCACGCTCGAACTTGAGATGGGTCGTTTCCACAGGAGCGGACTTAGTGACGTTCAGTGGCGGTAAAGCGATTCGAGGACCTCAGTCAACTGGAATTCTTTGCGGTCGACAAAAACTTGTCGGCGCGGCCGCACTACAGATGCTTGACATGGACGATCACCCCGAATTGTGGCAGCCGCCGGAGGAATTGATTCAGCGACCGGCAGCAAGTGGTCTCCCTCGTCATGGCATTGGTCGCGGGATGAAAGTATCCAAGGAAGAAATTGTTGGTTTACTGACAGCGCTGGAAATGTTTGTGAAGGGTGAATATGTCAGTGATTTGGAGCACTATCGAAGTTATTTACAAACCATCCAGGAAGCCCTCGCGCCGACTTCAACAAATGCGACCATCATCGAATCGTCGGATGGTGAGCGTTGGCCCATTTTGGAGGTTCAGCTAAAAGATCCTCAACACGACGCCTTTGCGATTTGTCAAAATTTGCGCCAGGGTAAACCACCGATCTACCTAGGTCATGGAAAATTGAGTTGTGGTATCCTGGTCGTTAATCCTGTGTGTCTGAATACCGAGTCCGCAAACATCTTGGGCCAGCGATTGTTGGAGGAGATGTCTTGATGGATTCTCAGGTTCCTGTGTTGTTGCCGCTCCCAGCCTCTCTGAGGGGCTGTGGACGAATTGGTTCTGACCTGCGGCTCAGATGATGATAGGAACTACTCAGACGCGCACCAAGCATGATCCATAACAATAGACAGACTGAGGAAACCGCATGGACCTGACCGTCAAAGACATTGAACGTATTTGGGTGAATGTGCCCTATCGCGAAGTTCCCGCCCGCAACATGATTCGCGAATTGCCTCATTGGACGATTTTTGAGCTCTGCAAAGTCACGCTAGGCAATGGTATCACAGGTGTCGGTGAGACGATGTGCTATTACACCTGGGGTGAAGTAACCGACGCAGATGTCAATCGAGCTCGAGGACGCACGGCCACGGAAATTATGTGGGACGATTCTCTGGGAGCCGGTTTGCAAATGGCTCTGTTTGATGCGGTGGCAAAATCGATGGAAGTGCCGATTCATCATCTGTTTGGTTTGAAGATGCGAGATGATGCTTTTGTTTCCTGGTGGTCGATTGATTTGCCACCAGAAGATTGGTTGCTGGAAATCAAAGAAGCCATGTCATTGGGATACACCAGTTACAAATTCAAGGCGCGGCCCTGGTTTGATCTGGACGAGCAGTTACGAGTGGTCACCGACGTAATTCCCGATCATTTTGACATCGATTTAGATTTCAACACGATGTTGTGCGACTCAGCTCACGCGGTGCGCGTGTTGCGGGAGTTAGAAAAGTACAAGCATGTGAAAATCTATGAATCTCCAATTCCCCAGCGCGATGTTGAAGGAAACAAGTATTTGCGCAGTCAGACGAATATCCCCATTGCGATGCACGTTGGTATTCCTCCTCTGATGACCGCCTTAAAGGAAGATGTTTGCGATGGATTTGTGGTGGGCGGGGGAGCGACCCAGGTGTTACATGAAACGAAAGTGATTAACGAAGCCAATAAGGTCTATTGGTGGCAGCTTGTCGGCACAGGGATCACGGCGACTTGGGCCTTACATTTTGCAGCGGTCTCCTCCCATGCACGTTGGCCAGCGGTCAATTGTCACAATCTTTATGAGCACCAATTGACGAAGCAGCCCATGCAAGTTCATGGTGGTTTGGTCGACATTCCCACAAGTCCCGGGCTTGGTGTGGAGTTGGACTGGGACGCCATTGAAAGATTTCGCATCGAACCCATTCCGAAACCTTATCCCCATCCCAACATGTTGATCAAAGTCTCTTGGCCCAGTGGTGAAGTTGACTACTATGCCCATGGACTACAATACTGGGACGATTTTATGCAAGGACGACGTCCCGTGTTTTCGCCGGGCGTCCGTACCGATTTGGTACCCTGCGATGGTAGTACTGCTTGGGACGAACTTTTTGCGGCTGCACAAACCAAGCCAGCTTGGGAAATGCGACCGAATTAAGGATAGCGAAGTTTCCTATGATGAAAGCAATTCAAAAAGTGGTGGACGGCTTCATGCTAGCCTGCCCGCTGGCCTTCCTGATCGCACTTCATAGCCAGCGGTTATTTGCTGATGAAGACAGTACCAATCCACTTCGTGGAGCGATTGAGAAAGGATTAGTAATTTCCACGCGTGGCGCGGATAACTATCCAAATCATCGCCAATGCTTTTCCTGTCATCATCAGACATTGCCCGTGTTAGCGATGGTCGAAGGCCGAAAATTTGGAGTGGCAATTGATAACGAAGTTTTACAAAGCCAAGTTGATTTCACCTACGATTCGTTCAACGAACGCGTCGAGAACATGAACCAAGGTAAGGGAATTGGCGGCAAAGCGTTTACCGTAGGTTACGGGTTATGGACGTTGAACTTGGTGCACCGCGAGCAAGACGCAACGACGACCGCCATGGTGAATTACTTGCTGCTTACACAGACGGCTGAGGGCAAGTGGATTCCTCATAGCATTCGCCCGCCTCTGGAAGAATCCGAGGCGATGTGCACAACGTTAGCGGCCTATTATTTGGGAGAATTTGCTACAGAGGAACAACGCGCAGCTGCCGATAAAGCGATTCAACAGGCGCATCATTGGGTGAGCGAGTCCAAACCGAAGAGCCAAGAAGATTGGAATGCGAAGCTTTGGAGTACGTCGTTTTTTGACCAGGATGAAGAAAAAGTGAACGTCATGCGCCAAAAGGTGATGACCAGACAACGTCCCGATGGCGGATGGTCCCAATTAACAGAAATGGAAAGCGATGCTTATGCCACGGGACAAACGCTTTATATTTTGCGGGCAACCGGATCCTCTCCGCAGGGCCCGGAGCTGCAACGTGGACTGCAGTTTCTTTTACGGAGCCAACACAAGGATGGTTCTTGGTTTGTTAAATCACGTTCAAAGGCAATCCAGGAAATATTCGACAATGGTGACCCTCATGGCGACAATCAATTTATCTCAATCGCTGCCACGGGGTGGGCTGTGTCGGCGTTAGCCGCAATTGGCGAATTGAGTCGCGACCATGAATAAATGACGTTGAGTTATCAAATGAAGTGGTAAACATCGCGTGCAGCGAAGGAAATGTCCCGTGAAGTGCCTGCTTGTTTTCGTGCTTCGTGACAAGTGTCGTTACTTGTTGGCCTGGTTCTTTTTGTCTCTGGCGCTCTCCAGCGCGCAGTTGCTTTTACCGGCTGCTTTTTCTCAGGGACCCATAGCGGTTCGCATTGATGAATTAATTCATCAACGTGCGGATGGCACGTTGAGTCCGCTCGCGAGCGATGAAGCATTTCTGCGGCGGATCTATTTAGATCTGGTGGGTCGCATTCCGACGCTTGCTGAAACACGAGAGTTTTTGACCCGTCGTTCACCACAGCGGCGGGCCCAGGTTGTGGACGCGTTACTGGCTTCTGATGAATATCCTCTCCGGATGGCCCAATTGTTTGATGTCATGCTAAATGAGCGGCGCGGTGAACATGTCGAATGGAGAGGATTTTTGCGACAGGCCTTCAAAGAAAATCGACCCTGGGATCGGATCACACGCGAGATCCTCAATCCGGACGTAACCCAGAATATCTCGCGTGGGGCGGCATTCTTTTATACCGGGCGTCTCAAACGATATGGACAAGTCCCTGCCGACGTTCCTGGTTTGGTACGGGATATCGGACGGATGTTTTTAGGAGTCGATGTGCAATGCGCGCAATGTCACGATCATCTATTCATTGACGATTATGCTCAGGTGGACTATCAGGGCCTGTTGGCGTTTGTCGGGAATACCTACATTCGCACAGACCACCCTTTTCCTGCGGTGGCTGAAAAACAATTAACAGAAAAGGTGCAATTTGCCAGTGTTTTTGATGGAGAGCAAAAAAAGACTGGACCCCGTTTGCCCGGAGGGGTTGAGTTTGACGTACCGAAGTTCGAACCGGGCGAAGAGTTCCTCGTACCGCCGGACAAAAAGAAAAAGACTCTCGGTGTCCGGAAGTTCAGCACGCTGCGAATTTTAGCCGCGGAGTTGCCCCGTTCCGACAATCGAGGGTTTGCCCGCAATATCGTGAATCGCTTGTGGTGGGTCATGATGGGACGTGGATTGGTGGATCCCCTCGATTTACACCATCCCGACAACCCTCCATCGCATCCTGAGTTGCTCGAGACGTTGACGGACGCCATGATCGCACATCAATTTGACATCAAGTGGTTTTTACGGGAGTTGGCTTTGAGCGGCACTTATCAGCGCTCAAGCCAGTTGCCTGGTGGTTTTTCCGATGGCCAAATCCTGCTCCCGCAAAGTTATCGGGTGGCCCTGGAACGCCCCTTGTCGGCCGAACAGTTACTGCAAAGTACGCTGACGGCGACGGGCGTAGAGCAGTCTTGGAGCATCGATCCCACGGGTGCCAAGGCGGGTCAGGATCAATCCACGATCGCCGCCAAGGAAGAACAGCAACAGGAATGGATAAAGCTTTTTCAGGCGGCTTTTGCTAATCCTCCCAAAGAACCGGAAATCGAAATAGCACCGTCCGTAAGGGCGGCCTTATTTCTCATGAATGACACGACTTTTTTAGGTTGGTTTGAGTCCCGTCCGGGCAACCTAGTGCATCGACTGGCAGCTTTGGATGGCGATCGTTTGGTGGCAGAGGAATTGTATTTAACAGTCCTCACGCGGCGTCCATCGACTGACGAAATCTTAGAAGTCCATACTTATCTCGCCGCAGATCCAGCAGAGCGGACAAAGCGCTTGGGGTATTTGGCCTGGGCCCTGGTGACTTCCACCGAGTTTTGCGTCAACCACTGAGGTACGTCATGGCATTTAAGCAGGAAGTCAACATGACGAACAAGTTTCGTTGTCCGCAACAAGAGCATCAAATATCGCGCCGCCGTTGGCTCGGGACTACCGTGGGGACGACGGTGGCATCTTGGGGACTTGGTGGTCTTATCCAGCCCAGCGTGGCGGAATCATTACGACGCGATCACAAACAGGTTCTCTTTATCTGGATCGACGGGGGCATGAGCCAGCTCGAGAGCTGGGATCCCAAGCCCAATACCGAATTCGGTGGTCCGTTTCGATCCATTCCCACCTCCTTACCTGGTGTCTACATCAGCGAGTTGCTGCCCCAAACGGCACAGATTATGCACAAATTGGCGGTGGTTCGCAGTCTTTGCACTCAGGATAATTCTCACTCGGCAGGCGTGGGCAGAATCCAAAGAGGCGACCCGAAGGATCGCGGCGTCACGTATCCTTATTTTGGTTCGGCGGTGGCCAATCTGCTGGGGCCTGGCGAATCTGCCTTGCCGGCATATGTTTGGGTGAAACCAGGCAGCGGTGGTTTTAAACATCAGGATGCCGGTTTTCTTGGTCCCCAATATGGCGCGCTGGCCTTTGGCGATGGACAAGCCCCGAGCAACCTCTCGCGTCCCGAGGCATTCGATGCCTTGGACGATCAAGCTCGGAACCGGCTGCGCGAAGCGGCAAATCGGCGCTATGCGCAAAATCGTCGGAGAAAAGTGACCGACGCGAACACGTATGTGTTTGATACGGCTCAGACGTTAATGGAACGTAGTGATCTATTTGACCAATCCACGTTCACTCGGCAGGAGCTCCAGCGGTATGGTGAGCATGACTTGGGGCGTCACATGCTCGTGGGTCGCCGCATGCTTGAGGCCGGAGTGCGATTTGTCAAAGTGAATTCGTACGGCTGGGATACCCATGGCGACAATTTCAATGGCCACGCGAGTCTCATGCCGCGCTTCGATCAGGCTTTTTCAGCAATCGTCCGCGATTTGAGCGAACGAGGTATGCTGGAAAATGTGTTGGTGATCGCCATGAGTGAATTTGGCCGTACTCCGCGGATCAACGGACATATTGGTCGCGATCATTGGCCTGAGGCCTGGTCCTTGGCGATGGCCGGCTGCGGACTGCAAAGCGGTGTCGTGGCGGGCGCAACGAATCCGCTGGGCACATGGGTGAAGAGCGAGGAATACGACATTGGTCACATGTTCCACACATGGTTCCACGCGCTCGGAATCGATGCCCGCCATCGTGAGTATGTGATCAACGGGCAGCCCTTACCGATCGCCCACGAAGATTGTCATGCCATCAAGGAGTTGTTGATATGAGCGAAGACCACCAACGGCTCCTGGCAAAATATGAACCAAAAGAAATCGCAGTCATCACTGCCCAACCCCAGGTCGCGTCGGCGCATTTCAGCCCCTGTGGCCGTTATCTTTGTGCTGGTGGCTACGATCGGCGTGTGCGTCGTTGGGACATGACGACCGATCGACCCCGTGAACTTGCTTCCTTGGGTGGTCACGATGGTTGGGTGGAAGCGATTGCCTTTCATGGGGAGACGCTTTACTCGGCTGACACTTGGGGAAAATTAGCAGCTTGGAAATACACCGCAGCCGCTCCCTCACCCGTCTGGACTGTGGCCCAAGCGCACGAAGGTTGGATTCGCCAACTAGCCGTCAGTTCCGATGGACAATATCTGGCGAGTTGTGGACGCGATCAAAAGATCCAGATTTTCCGAGCGGACAACGGAGAGCCTGTCCGTCAGTGGTTCGTCGGCCAAGATCTGTTTTGTGTGCTATTTCATCCCCATACGGGCCAGCTTGTTTCGGGTGATCTGCACGGCCAGGTCAACATTTGGGAGTTGGGGTCCGAGGATCCCGTCAGGACTGTCGATGCCTCGGTGTTGTTTCTTCAGCACCGCTTACAGGATGTCGGTGGCGTTCGTGCGTTGGCGTTTGATCAAGCCGGAAAAATCTTAACCATTGGTGGCACGAAACCTAAAAATGGTGGCACGGTGCAGGGGACGCCCACCCTGTTAGTGGTCGACTTTGAGAGTGGTGAACTGCGAAACACCTTGGAGATCGGCGGACCGGCGGACTGTTTTGTGCATATGGTGCGGCACCACGACGCTGGATTTTTGATGGCCGTGACGAGTGGCACGCCAGGAAATGGTCGCATTGTGTTTCAACGACCTGCAGATGCCGAGCCCTTTTATTTAAACAAGAATATTCCCAACTGCCACAGTCTCAGCCTACATCCGGATGGCAACCAAATAGCAGTTGCTGCCACCAATCGTGGGAGCAATGGGAACGGTCGCCCGTTGAATGCGAACGGCGACTACATCGGTAATTATTCACCGATCCATCTGCTGGCATTCTCCGACGTGGCGCAATCCGAGCAGGCATCGCGCCCGACGGTTAGTAAAAGTAGTACATCATAAACATGGCGATGGCGGCCAGTACTCCAGCCAGCGACCGTTCGTCCTGCAGTAATCGTTGCAGCGGATGCTGGGCTGCCGTTGCGGTCGGATCCGACCGTAAAACCTGCCGCGCGTAGGCTGCCAGCGTCCATCCGGATGCCAGCAAAGCGGCCACGACTTGGTTGAGGGTGCCTTGGACCATCAGCCAGCCGAGCAAGGCATAAACCGCCACGGAAATCAGAAGGATGCAACTGAGGGATCGCAAGTGATCGGGAGCGTGGCCACCCAGGTCGGTCCAGGTGATCCGAGATTTTTCCGGATCAGGTTGCTGTAAATAGCTGATGCCGATGTAGAGAACTGCGGTGAGACCGATCACGAAGATGACCCGGTGAAAGAAATTTAGTTTTGGTCCAAAAGTTCTCAGCAAGGGAGTGATTGCTGGGCGGATCTGGTTCTCGAGGTGCGTGCCCAGTTCTTCGATGGTCATCTTTTGGACATTGTCGAGTCCGTTGAAATTCTTGAGCTGCATGCCGGCAACGACAGATTGCAGGTCTGGTTCTTCTAACATTGCCAGGTCGTATTCGGTACGGCTCATTTCGGAGTCGTAAACTGCCGGAACGATATAGGAGAATGCAATACCGGCCAGGATTGCCACAAAGGCCGCATTGGTCGTGCCACGCTTCCAAAAGATGCCGAGGATAAACGCGACCAGCAGGCCCGGGGTCAGGTAGTTACTGTAGTTGGCAATGGTCAGGAAAAAGTTGGCTTCGGAATTCGGGTTGATCACGAAAATGGCCATCAGGGCGGCAGCGGCCATCAACGCGATAATGATATATCGCCCCATGCGAATCATCTCTTCATCGCTGGCTTTTGGTTTGATATAGCGCTGGTAAACATCAATGGTAAGAATGGTGGCGGCCGAGTTCATCATGGAATCGATGGAGGACAGGATGGCTCCGATCAGCCCCGCCGCAATCAGGCCGACCAAGCCCATTCCTAACGGCGAAATCAGCGCATTGACCAAAACCGGGAAGGCCGTATCCGGGTCGATTTGTTGTCCCTTGAATTCAGTAGCAGTCTGAAACAGGTAGTAGGCGGCCACACCAGTGGCGATGGCAAAGAAGGGAATCAGTAATTTCAGGAAGCCGGCCGCAATGATGCCTACACGTGCTTCCTTGTCGCTGGTTGCTGCCAGCGCGCGCTGCACAATGAACTGGTTGGTTCCCCAGTAGAAACAGTGCATAAACATCAGCCCAGTGAGGACTCCGGACCAGGGTAGGTCGGGGTGATTCGTCGGTAGGTAGAGGTGCATCTTGGAGCTAGCGGCAGCATGATCGAAAGCCATCATGGCTCCCCAGCCACCGATTTCGTTGAAGGTGAAGAGGGCGACAGCAATACCCGCGATGAGCATCAGGACCGACTGGATAACATCGGTATAGACGACCGCTTTGAGACCACCCAGGATGGTATAACTGGCGGCGATGACGGCCAGGGAGATGACGAACCAGCTGTAGTAAGTCATGTTCACAAGGCGTTTGGCCTTATTGGGCTGTGCGATCTGAGCCACGGTTCGTTCATGATCGGCCGGCTGGGCTTGCTGCGCGTCACTGGCCGCACCGTCCACCTTGTTTGCCTGAGTGACAATGGCGTCGTTGCCCATCAGTTCACAGATGGTGCGTGAACCGATATAGAGGGCGGGGACCATTTGCACGAAGGCCATTAGGATGACCATGATAATGGCGTACATCAGGCGACTGCGGTGGTCGTAACGATGCTCGAGAAATTCGGATAAGGTATAGACCCGCAGCTTGCGGTAGACCGGCAAGAATCCGTAACACATCAGGAGCAGGCCAGCGATGGCTCCCAATTCGAAATGGCTCTGGGCAAAGCCGATACTGAAACCGACTCCCAGCATGCCGATCATATGATTGGCGCTGACGTTGCTACCGAAGATTGAGCCCGCGACACCGAACCAGCGGATGCTGCGACCTGCCAGGAAGTAATCTTCCGAGCTATCTTCTTTGCGGCCGACAATGAATCCGACCAGCATTGCGCCGATCAACGTCGCAAAAAAGATAATGTAGTCCAGGGTCGAAAGGTCCAGCGAATTGGTCATGTTGATTCCACAGTAAGGATAGCGAACAAAGTCCTGGTGACTGGGTAGTTAAGTGACTGGGTANTTAAGTGACTGGGAGGTTATTGGATCATTCCTGGAGCAAGGTTTCCAGTCGCTCCATTCCTAACTGGGCGACTTCTAGTGGATCTTGCTCCCACAGTTCGGTATTAAACAGTTCCAAGCTGACCATCCCTTGATAACCTAATTTGCGTAGCATTTGGATTTCTGCCGCCAGATCGATCGGACCATCGCCCAGCATGACGCGGTCGCGGTCGGTTTGCTGGCCGCACAAGACCGCCGGGTGTGCGTCATTGATGTGGTAGTGACTGATTCTTTCGACAGGTAGCTCAGCAAGCAAATGCGGTGAGGACCGACCGTTCCAGGTATGAAAAGCATCTACGATCAGGGTGGCCTCCGCGTTGCCAGTCTGCTCAACAATTTCCCAGGCTTGGTCGAGTGTGCTTACCGATTCAAAGAAACTGATGTATTCGAAGGTCGGTTGTACGCCGACTTCGCGACCGATTTCCAGCAGGTCCTGAAACCGCTGTACCAGTTGGTTTTGAGGACAGGCCGCTCGAGGTGGGGTGGCGACCACGGTCGGGGCGCCGAGGCGGGCGGCCAGCTCCATGCGGCGGCGCGCTTCATCCAGCATTAATCCGTATTCGGGACCGACTGCTTCCCCCCAGGATCGTAAAGCGATCATGCATGGGAGGCGCAGCCCATGATCGCTTAACGCCTTTTCGATATCGCGTACCTCCCCGCCCCGACCCACGTATTGGTAGATATCGTTAATCCAGAGTTCGATCGCCTCAAAGCCCGCAGCGGCAGTCACCCGGATTTGTTCCAAAATCGGAGTGGTCTTGATCGTCGACGTATTAAGACAACAGGAAAAACTCATTGTTTCGGTATCGGCATTTGCGTTGGTTTTGTTGCTCGATCAATCCGCCAGTGTAGCGGATCGCATCAAGTCGTCTTTGATTTGCTGACCGACAGAGGGGTTGATCATGGCAGCGGTCGCTAGGTGGACTGCTTCGGCACCTGCGGCGAGGTATTCGCGCACATGTTCTGCCTTTGAAATGCCACCCACACCGATCAAACGAAGGGTTAAATCCTGTTCCTTGATGATCTCGGCGAACATGGCTGTTTGCAAGATCGATGCGGTGCGTACGGCATCACCACAAATGCCCCGCGGTTGTCCGTCAAACAACAGGTTGGCATGGGGATCGGCCACGGTGGCTGTGATACTGTTGGTCATGGCGAGGCTGTCGACAAACGGTGCGAGCGAATGGATGAGTGCCGTCGCCGCAGAACGATCGGGGATCCGACCGATTTTGACAATGTAAGGGATGTCGCCGATGATGCTGCGAACGGCCTGAGCTACCAGTTGAGCGTCGTCTGGCTGTTGAAAGAGTTGTCCGTCGTTGGTGGTCACATTGGGACAGGAAAAATTGGTTTCGATACAATCGGCACCGCTTTCCACTGCCCATTTCGCACAGCGTGCGTAGTCATCGGCGAGTTCGTGGATCGACGCTGCGGCTGTGGCCGTTGTGCCGACGACGGAGACAGAAAGTAATTTGCCTGTAGGTAATTGGGAGCGGGTCCATTCGACATCGGTGCGCCATACGTCTGGATCCTGGGAGGGCATTCCAAACGAGACGGCCCAACTGCCCTGCATCACTTTGCTGGTCCTGAGCTGCGTTTCCGACCCGGACAGTTGTCCACAGGATACCGGTTGCAGGTTTGGCATCTCATAACAAGTTCGGTAACGGCTGCGGACGGTCTTGTAAGTCAATACATCGAAACCAAGGCTGGCGTAATAAAGGCACCAGCGTCCATTCAGTAAGGGACCTGCGGAGATGCCGAGAGGGGAATCGACCGGCAAACGACAGAAATGACAGTTGTCGAAAGTTTGTTTGAGATCGGTACGGCCAGCTGCGGGTGGATGATCGTAATTCCATGTGTAGGAACGAGTTCTGTCATATACTGATATATGATCGGGCATCCAACACTTCCTGAGTAGGTGAAGCAATCCAGCGGATCGGGAGGATTCTGGGCCACATCAAGCGGCCTTGAGTAAGAACTGCCTCTCATCGCCCCTTGGTGATCGCACCCATTTTTGAGGGGTGATCGTCCGGAAAGGAATCTTTTCTTGCTTGTCCGTCTGAGTTATGCAAACTAATATAAACGTCTTACTGTCAAACGTTTAGCGAATTATTGTCAAGCTGCCCGGTTCAGTTGGTTTGACGTGTTCGCAGATCATACCACAGCCGCTCGTCGCATGTAGGCGTAGCGGTCGATTCTCCCTTGCCAACCCGGGGTTCCATCCACATGAACAGGAAATCACTGCTTGGTGCCATTGTTGTTACCATGCTATTTGGCGTGCGCACTTTCGCTCAGGATGCGTACTTGGCCGAGCTTTATGGCCAAGGCGTCCATGCCTTCTTTGCCAAGGACTATCCGGCAGCGCTCGAGTTTTTGGATACTGCGGTCGAACAGGGTTCCAAAGACCCGCGCGTCTTTTACTTTCGTGGCTTGGTCCATTTAAGTCAGGAAAAGGCAGACCAAGCCGAATTGAACTTTGAGCAAGGCTCGGCTCTCGAACTGAGTGATTTGGATCGATATTACAACGTCGGTCGCGCGCTGCAACGAGTCCAAGGAAACAAACGACTGGCGATTGAGAAACATCGCCAAAAAGCACGGCTTGCTGTGCGTATGAAACAGGTACAGCGCGAACAAGCGCGCTATGAACGTTTAAAGCGCAACGAAGCCCAAGTGTTACGCAATCCGAATCGACCCCCTGTGGCCGTCCCCCCTGTGCCGACCGGGGATGCAGCCGACCCTACGGACCCGTTTGGAGGTGAGGATCTCGATTTAGCGGATGGAGAGGCAGTCGAGGTTCCCGCAGATGAGCCTGAGGAACCTGTGACCGATCCTGCTGAGGATGCCGAGGACGATCCGTTTGGTGCGGATGCGGACGAAGCGGCAGGTGGCGAAGCGGCT
>JAKVBY010000030.1:0-71445 GCA_022446825.1 Pirellulaceae bacterium | reverse complement strand
CTGTTTGGCGACGAGGATGCCGGAGATGATCCGTTTGGTGCGGAACGAGACGGCTTGGGGGCTGAACCTCAAGCAGGGGAACCGCCTCACCGATCGAAGGGTGAAAAAGCCCTGGGCGCGTTAATGCGTGCTTTTACGAGATCCGTTCCTGGTGCTGATTTGCTCAATAGCTTCAATCCGTCAGTCGAGGTTCCCGCAGCTGACGCTGGGATCGATCCCTTTGCCGATGACGATGCGTTTGGCGAAGAGGGTGGTCCTCAGCCTGGAACCGATCCGTTCGGTGCGCCGGATGAGGAAGCGGATCCGTTTGGCGAGGAAGCCACAAAGGAATCGGTTGAGAATACGGATTGCGATCCCTTTGGTGACTCCGAGGGTGACGAAGAAACAGACCCCTTCGAATAAAACGCCGCCGAAAAGTGAAATTGGACAATCTGGACCACGCTGCCATCCTGACTGGATGGCAGCTTTTTTTGTGGTTCTTCAGCTTCCTTGCAAACCCTGAGGCAAGGACTATCCTAGACGGACTGCGGAGAGGTCGATTGGACGCCGATCGGCTAGTTCACATGTCCTGTGAATTGACCCCGTGAATTGATTACCTAGTGAATTTGAATTTCGCGCGTTGTTTACGGAAATAGACATGCTCTTTCATCCCTGTCGTTCTTTGGTCGGTATGTTTTTCTTTGTGGTCGGTTGGTGCTGTCCGCTCGCCTGGATCCAGGCGGAAACGACCATCAACAATCTTTCGCTCCGCGGTCTGCAGGTGGGGGCCACCACCACGATCACGGTGACGGGTACCGATCTCATGCCGGGTGCGGAGTTGGTGCTACCGTTTCCGATTGCCAAGCAAACGGTTCAGGATGGGTCCCATGCGGGGAGTGTCACTTTTGACGTGACTTTAGACGCGGCCGTTCCCGTTGGCATCTATCCTTTGAGGGTTGTCTCGGAAAAGGGAATTTCAAGTTCCCTGGCGATCGGAGTCGATACGCTCCTGCAACGGCCCTACGTTGCTGAGGTCTCACAGTTGCCCGTAGCACTCAGTGGAAATTTGACGGGCAACACGATCCATCGCACCCGCTTCACCGGCAGAGAAGGGCAGCGAATTGTTGTCGACGTGGAAAGTAAACGCTTGGGCGCAAAACTGAAACCGATTGTACGTCTGCTTGACGAGCAAGGAAAACAGCTTGCCTGGAGTCCAGCACGCGGCAGCATCGATGGCGACAGCCGCTGCGAGGCGATTTTGCCCACGACCGGGCAGTACGCAGTCGAGCTGCATGATGTTTTGTATCGTGGTGCAGCTCCGGGTCATTATCGAATGAAGATTGGTTCGCTGCAATTTGCCGACCTTGTTTTGCCGCTGGGTGTGCAATTAGGTTCGGAGGCTCAACTCAAACCCGTTTCCAGTAGTTTTTCCGCCAGCAGTATTTTCAATTTTGATGCTGGAACGTTGGCGACGCCACAGATTGATGTCGCGACCATCCCCAACGTGGTGGAAGCGACCGGAGCGGCGCCGCGTGTAACCGTCAGTGATCACCGGGAAATCTTAGAAGCCGAAGCGGGAGCGGTCCGGCAGGAAGTTCCCTTGGCGCCCATTGCCATTAGCGGCCGGATTGCCGATCTCGGCGAGCAAGATCAGTACCTGCTGGCGGTGACCCCGGGGATGCGTTTACGGTTCGATGTACAAGCACAGCGACTTGGTTCTCGACTGGATGGCGTCTTGTCCCTACTCGGAGAACAAGGGAATTCCTTGGCGACCAATGATGACCGCCCAAACACTTCGGACCCGGGGCTTGATTATACGGTTCCGGGGAATATGCAGCAGCTGGTCATTGCGTTGCAAGACCTGCAGGGTCGTGGTGGCGATGAATTTGTCTATCGGATTGTCGTTTCCGACTTGTCGCGACCCGAATTTAGCTTGCGTCTGACAAACGATCGATTCAATGTTTCGGCAAGCAATACACAGGTTTTTCGAGTGGATGCCGAGAGGACGAGTTACGATGGGCCAATTGCCTTACGATTTGATGCATTGCCTCCCGGTGTGACCGTTTCGGGTGCTGAAATTGCCGCCGGAAGTACTGTGGGCCTGGTGGCGTTAACTGCGCCACCGCAGCAAACGCACGCGTTGGTCTCACTCCACGGTGAGATCGAACATGAAGGTCAGACCGTTCGTCGCATGGCCGAAACGGCGGAGACTGAGATTGCGCGCTACCAGCCCTTGTTGCGCCAACGGGTGGCGATGGCGATTTCTAACGTAGGGCAAATGGGTCTCGCTTGGACGCGCGGCGAATTGAATCCGCAACTGGTGCGCGGTGCAAAGCTGGCAGCTGCTCTGTCTTTGAAGCGAGAGGCGGGAGTCACCGGCGATGTGCGGATTCGTTTGTTGACCACGCAGATCATGCCGCGCAAGACGGTCAAGCAAGATAACAAGGATGTCGAAGTGGATGATCTCGAGCGCGCGTTGAGACTTGAAGGGATGCCGATGTTTACGGGTGAGGCGACGGAAGTGACGGCCAATGTGCTCGTTCCTGCCGATCTGCAGGATCGACGTTGGGGGCTCGTCTTTGTGGCCGAACTGTTGTCAGCCGATAAGAAGGCGGTGATCAGTAGCTGCTCCTCAGAGGTGATTCATTTTGGCGTCGGTACCCCCATCGCCCTGGAACTGGGGGAACCCAAGGTTGAAGCGCGAGCCGGATTGGGCGAGACCGGAGCATTGGCTGGCAAGGTGAATCGTACTGCGGGGTTTGACAAGCCCGTCGTGATTCAGCTGGAATCGTTGCCGGATGGTTTCGTTAGTCCCTCGGTGGAAGTTCCCGGCGACCAAAGTGAGTTCATCTTGCCGGTAAGATTTCCCTATGGGTCGCCAGCAGGTGAACTGAAGAATGTGCAATTGGTTGCCACCTCTCAGCCGGACCCAAACAATGCCGCCTTAGTGATTCGTAGCAACACTCTGGGGGTCACGATCAACGTGGTTCCGGGGGAAAAGCCGCCGGCCGAACAACCGTTGACGGTGTTTGAAGACGAGGACAAATTCATCGGTTATTTAAGCAAGGGTGGTGGGCAGATTTCCTTAGAAGCGGGTGACAAATATTCTGGCAAGGTGAGCGCCAAAGTGACGCCGGATCAGCGCTTCAATGAAAGTGTGCCAGGCTGGAACATTAAAGTCAGGCAGAACCCTGGACCGAATGAATTTCGCTTTCTCCGCTTTGCCTGGAAGAAAAAAGGCGGCGCGACGATTTGTCTCCAGTTGAATCACGACGGCCAGTGGGGTCCCTCGGCGAACAGCAAGCCGGGAGCGAAGTTCCGTTATCATGCTGGTCCTGGTGGCGAGTGTTACAACGGTTCGGTGGTCGTGGATGCAAATCTACCCAGCGAATTCGTGGTCGTCACCCGAGATTTGTTTGCTGATTTTGGCGCATTCACTTTGTCTGGAATTGCTTTCACCGCAACCGATGGCGAATATGCTTTGTTCGACCACCTCTACCTCGGTAAATCGATCGAGGATTTCGAGCTCGTCTCCACCGCGACCGCGGCACCCTAGTCCAACCTGATGGAGAACTACCAGAGCACGCGCCTGGGATTCTTGAGGTGCGGGNCGTTTTATTACTTGTGCCCGTGAAACGAGAGCATTAGGCTGCAAGGATTCATGCTGNCTGTCTGTTTTGGCATTTCTTGGTCCCTGCAATGCGAGCCTCTTCTTCTATGTTCTATTTGAAAGTTGCCTGTATCGCGGTCGGCGGACTGCTGTGCGCACTGCGCTCTGCGGAGGCTGCCGACGAGCGGCCCAATATTTTATTCATTATGTCCGACGACCACGCCTATCAGGCGATGAGCTGTTATGGGAGTCGCGTCAATGAGACGCCGAATCTCGACAGGATTGCTCAAGAAGGCATGCGTTTTGACCGCTGCTTTGTCACGAATTCGATTTGCGGTCCAGCGCGTGCGGTTATCCTGACGGGAAAGTACAGCCACCTGAATGGATTTGTGCGTAATGGAAATCGCTTTAACGGGGCACAACAAAATGTTGCCAAACTGTTACAGCAGGCCGGTTATCAAACGGCAGTGATTGGCAAGTGGCATTTGGGCAGCGATCCGACGGGATTCGATGACTGGCACATCCTGGTTGGTCAGGGACCGTACTACAACCCTCCCATGAAGACGCCCGGCGGCATCGTGCAACATACCGGCTATACAACCGACGTCATCACGGATGAAACGCTCGGTTGGCTGCAGGAGAAACGTGATGAATCCCAACCGTTTTTTCTTGTTTATCAGCACAAAGCACCGCATCGCAACTGGCAACCCGGACCAAAGTATTTGAACAAGTATGACAATATCCAAATTCCAGAGCCCGCAACCTTGTTTGATGATTATGCTGGGCGGGGATCGGCCGCCAAATCGCAGGAAATGACCATTGCCCGGCATCTCAATCCACACGATTTAAAGCTGACGGATCAAAGGGCTTCATTTACCGAAGAGCAACTCGCCGCTTGGCAGCAGGCCTATGGGGAAAAAAATAAAACCTTTGAGTCCGCAGGTCTCGAAGGCGATGCGTTGACGCGCTGGAAATATCAACGTTTTGTGAAGGATTATTTGCGTTGCATTGATTCGGTTGACGAAAATGTAGGTCGGGTGCTGGACTATTTAGACGAGTCTGGCTTGGCGGAAAATACGATCGTGATTTATACGTCTGATCAGGGCTGGTACCTCGGCGAACATGGTTGGTACGACAAACGCTGGATGTACGAAGAATCCTTCCGTACCCCATTGATTGTCCGCTGGCCGGGGAAAGTTGCGGCAGGGACTTCCACCGACAAAATGGTGATGAACCTTGATTTCGCCGAGACCTTTCTGGATATTGCCGGAGCTGAGGTTCCTAAGGATATGCAGGGCCACAGCTTGGTGCCGATTTTGCGTGAAGAGCAGACGCCTGAGTGGCGGAGGAGTGTTTACTATCATTATTACGAGTTTCCGGGTCCCCACGCGGTTCAAAAGCACTATGGGGTGCGCACCGAGCGCTACAAACTGATTCGTTTTTATGAGATCGATGAATGGGAATTGTTTGATCTGGAAAAAGATCCCCACGAACTCCGAAGTGTGTATACGGATCCCGCCTATGCAAAAATCGCGACCGATCTCAAGCAAGAATTAGAGCGTTTACGGGATCAATATCAGGACGACGGGCAGATTGTTGACTTCGAGGCCCAACGCGCAAAGCAAGTCAAGCTACAGCTCGCGGCCGCCTTCGATTTTGGAGCGCTCGATGCAGCGGTAAGGAAACAGGGAACGATTGTCGATGGCTGGCAAGGTAAAGCTGTACGTTTGGACGGGAAGCAAACTGCTGCGATCGTACCGACGGGTGAAAAACTTGATCCAACCTATAAACCATTAACGGTCGGTGGTTGGATTTATCCAGCCGGAGATGGTGTGATTGCAGCACAGGGTGGGGCAGGTCTGGGCTATAGCCTGTTCGTGCATGACGATACGTTGCAGTTTTCAATGAGACAGCAAGGTCAATTGCGCACCTTGAGCGGTCCACGGATTCCGCAGCGCGACTGGAGTCACGTGGCCGCCGTTCTGGATGCAGAAGGTGTGGTTTCGTTTCGAGTGAACGGTCAAGCTGAGGGTCCCAGCGCTGCTTGGGGCTTTATTCCGAGTCGACCTGCCGACAACCTGTCGATTGGCGCCGATTCAGGATCTCTGGTTGGCCCCTACGAGACACCAGCCGGTTTCCACGGTTTGCTGGAAGATATCCGGGTTTATTGGGGTGTACTGGATGCTGCGTCACTGCGCGAGTGGTCCACTCCTTGAATCAATGGCCCGCGCGGTGAACCAATAAAGTGCTGGGTTCTTCGTAAAGTTAGGCGGGGACTTGTGTGTTGCCTTGTTTGGTTGCCTTCAGGCGGTGCCAATAAGATCCGGGTGCGCAGAGTGATCGCCTATTTTTGAGGTGGAATGAAACTCGTATTCAATTCGCCCCCTCTTCCGTCCTCCGCGAGAGAATCGCGGAGACTACGAATCATCAGCCCGATGTCCATGCCGGTCCCAATCATCCGAAACCCTTGTTCCCGACGCTGGCATAAGTTCTCGTTGCTGGTCGCCATCACGCCGCAGTGTTTTCCGCCAGTCCGTATTTTATTTTTGGCATCCAGGATCATTTCAGCAACGCCGGGTCCTTCCCATTGCCCCGGGTAACCAGCCGTCGCCGAAAAATCTGCCGGGCCAAAGAAAAAGACATCGACACCTTCGACACCCAGCATCTCATCGACGTGTTGGTACCCCTCCACAGATTCGATGAGCGGGATCACAAGCGGTGGATAATCACGACACTCGTCAACATGTTGGGTCAAGGCTTGACCCCAACATGTTGCTCGTTCGCCTCCCATGCCGCGTTTGCCTACCGGAGGATAGGTGGCCCAAGAGACAGCCTCACGCAATTGCGAAGCCGATTCCATCCAGGGAATGATCACGCCATCCGCTCCGATGTCTAGAACGCGTTTGATTAAGCCCCCGTTCAGTTCTGCGATGCGAACGACGACAGGAGTCTCGCTGCGCACGGCCGCGCGGACATGGTGGACGATATCGTTCCATCCGAGATGGCCGTGTTCGGCGTCGATGGTAATCCAGTCGATTCCCATGGCGACACCAGCCTCCGTAATCGACGGTGACTCCAGCGTCACCCAGAGTCCAAGGGTCAATTCATCACGAGCCAGCTTTTCACGAAAACGTTTAAGTGCAGTTACATTCATCTTTACTTGGAAGCTACTTTCTGGACAGAGTCGAGGGGTTGCCGTTGTAGAAATAAGCCGTCTGCTAGTTTGTTTCCATCAGACCACTAAATCTCCTGCGATGGTAGCCGCTGTCGACCTAGTTTCTTCGATCCGTGCCGCTCGCGAAGAGAAAAGCCTTGCCTCAGAGCTTTTCTTGTTCAGTGTGCTGTTTTCTTGCATCCCCTCCACTAGGGAGCGAACCAACATCTAAAAATGTTTTGACCGGCCCAGGTTAGAGGAAAAGGGTGGGTCACAGACTTCCTATAAAAGACGTCCCATTTGGAGGGAGTTTTGTGACCTTTTGAACCGAGGACCTCTCAGCATCGTAATGGCGGCAGCAACCAAGCCACGTTGAACTTTTTCTCTCAACTCGCACAATGTGGTTGCGGGAGATTTCTCGGTCGCGGGCATCGGGGCTTTTGCTGACGTAAAAAATTATTGTAGGGAATCGAGCGTAGGACAATTCGTACCGCTCAGAAAAGCAATTTCCATCCACTTCTCTTTCGAGGTTCCTTTTATGCAACAGACTGCTTACATCGAACGAATGGTCGATCTGGTTGATCCTGCGGCGAATGTTTTACTCAATATGACCCAAGCAGAAGCTGCGGAAGCGGTTGCCAGTGGCGACGCCGACCGTGTTGGTGCAATCGATGGTCAGTTTGCGATTGTCCAAAAACGTGGCAATATTGTGCGCCTGGCACGGTCGATTGGACGTCCCTTGCGTTATTTTTTAGCCAAGCAAATCGATGGACCCTGTCTGATCGTGGCAGAACGTATGGACGAGATTCTTGCCCAGCTGAAAAAGGATGGTTTGGACGACCAATTTCATCCCTCCTACACGCGGATGGTTCCCGCCCATCACTTGGTGGAAATCGCCTTGGTTGGTTGTCCGGATCCGAATCCGAAGTATGAACGATTTCTGACTCCTGCACGCAATTCGCTTTCCACCGACTTGGATGAAATTGGTCGAGCTTATATCGGTGCGGTGGCCGACGAAATGTCGAAGTGGTTGGATACCATCGATGACAAAGCCCCCCTGGGAGTGTTGTTTTCTGGTGGCATCGACAGCGGCGCTGTCTTCCTTGTGCTCTATCATTTGTTGCTACAACGAGGAGAATCGCCCACTCGTCTGAAGGCCTTCACCTTGGCAGTGGATGGACGTTCGGCGGATTCCGAACAAGCGAGCCGTTTTTTGAGTGAGATGGACTTGGCGATGTTCCTCGAGGTGGTCGATGTTCCCCATACGGAAATTGATTTTCGTGACGCGGTTCGCATCGTCGAGGACTACAAACCATTGGATGTACAATCTGCGACAATGGCACTGACACTGTGTAAAGCAATTCGCCAGCGTTACCCGGATTGGAAATACCTTGTGGATGGAGATGGAGGCGACGAGAATCTCAAGGATTACCCGATTGAAGAGAATCCTGAGCTCACCATCCGTAGCGTCCTCAACAACTTGATGTTGTATCAAGAGGGTTGGGGGGTGGATGCGATCAAGCATTCACTCGTCTACTCTGGTGGCCAGAGCCGCGGTCATGTGCGGTCCTACGCACCTGGTCGGGCCCTCGGTTTTTGTGGCTTCAGTCCCTTTGCTTTGCCGCGCGTCATTGATGTGGCGGAATCCATTCCATTCATTGAGTTGACAGATTGGGATCATGAAAAACTTTATGCATTGAAAGGTGCCATCGTGCGCCGCGGTGTTGAGCAGATCACGGAATGGACCATGCCGATTTTTGAGAAACGTCGGTTTCAACGTGGTGCGGTTGATCATGTCGGATTCGATTCTGTCTTTCCCCATGATGATTTCGAATACCGAGAAGCTTTTGATGAAGTGTTTGCTTTGAAGTGAGCTGCGTGCTTTGTCTCCATTCGGCGTCAGTTTAATGTACCCATGATTGTTGACCGTACTGACAAAAACCACGTGGACCCCTTCCGTCCCTATGCGTACTTCATTGAGGCAGAGCGAACGCATGACGGCATCGTTGAGGACGTGGCCACGCTATTTTTGACGAACCGCGAATGCCCATTTCAATGTATTTTTTGCGATCTCTGGAAGAATACGACGGATGAGCGTGTTCCCGTAGGCGCCATTCCGCAGCAAATTGACTTTGCCCTGGAACGATTGAGTTCTGCACCTCATATCAAGCTCTACAACAGTGGGAACTTTTTTGATCGCCAGGCAATTCCTCCAGAGGATTATGGAGCGATTGCCGCGCGGCTGAAAAATTTTGAAACTGTCATCGTGGAAAATCACCCCAAGTTGTGCGACGACGAAGTTTTAAGGTTTCGGGATTTAGTCGACACGCAACTGGAAGTTGCGATCGGTTTGGAGACAGCAGATGATGCCATTTTGTCGCGTTTGAATAAGGGGATGACGCTTGACGATTTTGGCCGCGCGGCTCGGTTCTGTACTGACAATGGTGTGCGCGTGCGAGCGTTTGTGTTACTCCAACCACCTTTTGGAGATATCGGCCACGACGCAGTGCGGAGTGCTTTAGATTCTATTCGTTTTGCCTTCGACACCGGGGTCAGTTGTTGCTGTGTTATCCCCACGCGTGCCGGTGCAAACGCATTCGCTCAGCCTGATTTGTCGGGATACTTTCAACCTCCATCTTTTGCGGCGCTCGAAGAAGTCGCGTTGGCCGGGATCGAGATGCGGCGAGGTCGCGTCTTTGTCGACGTGTGGGATGCGGAACGCTTTTGCGATTGTGACCGATGTGCCGGTCCGCGCGTGGAGCGACTTCGGCAGATGAATTTGACGCAGAAAATCACTTCTCCGGTTGTTTGTTCCTGTGGGATGTCAGTCTGATGCATCTTTCTGCGGACATCACCATTATTGGTTCCGGTTTTGCGGGTTCGCTGACGGCGCTTATCCTGAAGCAGCTGGGTTTCACATTGTTAATCATCGATCGTGGGCAACATCCGCGGTTTGCCATTGGAGAGTCTTCCACGCCGATCGCTGGCTACGTCCTGCGAGAACTTGCGGAGCAATACGATTTACCCAGACTGGTGCCGTTGACGAAATTTGGGATGTGGCAAGCTGCTTGTCCCGATCTTATGTGTGGAGTCAAACGTGGCTTCAGTTATTTTCATCATCAGTCACACGCCCGCTTTGAGAGCAAACGAGATCACTCTGGGGAATTACTTGTCGCAGCCAGTGCAGACGACAAAAGCAGCGAATTGCATTGGTTACGTAAAGATGTGGATGCGTTTCTTTTCAAGGAGGTATGTAGGGCGGGAATTCTCTGTTATGAGAACACACAGATTCAATCGATGACGTTTGATTCCCAGTGGAAAATAAATGCGCAGGGTCACTGCGGCTCCCTTGAAGTGGATACCAAATTTGTCGTGGATGCGTCCGGGGCAGCCACGGTGGTGGCACAGCATTGCGGTGTGGCGGATCGGGGAGATCAGTGCCTGACAAATTCACGAGCCGTGTTTTCACACTTTCAAGATGTTTCTTCCTGGCAATCCAAATTAGACGATTGGGGTTTTTCACCAAGCGATTATCCCTTTCCCCCGGACAAGGCGGCACTTCACCACTTGTTTGAGGGAGGCTGGATGTGGAACCTGCGGTTTCTTGACGGCCTGTTGAGCGCTGGCTTTGTTTTAGATCGTACGCGCTACCCACTCGAGCCTGAGATTTCGGCAGCCGACGAATGGCAAACGACACTGCAACGTTTCCCCTCTTTGCAGGAACAGTTTGCGTCAGGTCAATTGGCAGAAGTACCCGGCGATTTCATCCGCACATCTCGGCTGCAGCGACGCTTAGAAAGGTCGACTGGAAATCAGTGGGTTGCATTGCCACATACCGCAGGTTTCATTGATCCATTGCATAGTACGGGAATTGCACATTCACTGTGTGGCGTTGAGCGACTTGTGGAGATCATCAAATTACATTGGCAGCGCAGTTCGATGACTCAGGCCTTGGAGAAATATGAACAAGTCTTGCAAAAGGAGTTCACGCTAATCGATTTATTAGTCAGTGGGTGTTACCGGTCGTCGCACAATTTTCGCTTGTTTGCGGCCTTTGCCATGCTCTATTTTGCCGCAGCCACGACATACGAACGACGCCGATTAGAGCACGGTGATGATTTCAAACAAGCGTTTCTTTGTGCAGATGACGAAGCGTTTGTCGCGATTGTTCGCAAGGCGCATCGTCGCTTACAAACATATGGGCAATCGGGCACGCCAAAATCGGAGTCCATTCATGAATTCGAGCTAGAGATCCGGCGCAGCATCACCCCTTTTAATCATGCGGGCTTGTGTGATCCCAGCGCGCGTAATATGTATCGCTACACAATCGCGCCCAATGAACACGACTCTTGACGAGTAGGATGCGAGATCTACAGCCAAAGATAAAGTCGCCCATCCAACATATCCGGTAAAGCATTGTGGACCATGCCACGAATTTGTCGATCGTGATAGCGCGTACTGAAGTGCGTTGCGATGATGCGCTCGTTCTGAAAGCGATCTTTTCGCTGAACAAAATCATCCAAATGCATGTGACCGTGTTTATGGATTTTTTCTTTGACATGGTTTGGAGCAACAAAAGTCATCTCAGCAATCAGTATTTGTGCGTCGTACATTGCTGGTGTGGCATCTAGACCAGCCGGGGCACTATCACCTAAAAAGCCGAGTGTTGGTGTACGAATTTCTTCTGAGACTTCGTTGCCAGCCAGCCGTAGGTCTCGAATTTTTTCTCCTGGGAGCTCGCGAAATTCCGCTTTTAATTTTTTGCGGCGTTGCCAAACGATGTAACCTAAAGATGGAACGGTGTGTTTCGTTTGATGAGCACTCACGATTAATTCACGCGACAATTCAATTTCATCACCGGGCCGAACAGGAATTAATTCGCATGGCAAGCGACCGCGATCTAGGCGACTGACAGCTTGCAACAAGCGTTGCACTAACTCGACCGCATGTTCGGGAAGATAAATCGTGGGTGGATCCATCTTCATCATCCGCCGTCGTGCGACATAGACTGGCAAGGCCGCAATGTGATCGAGATGGGTGTGTGTAATAAACCAGGTTGATGTCCCCATGAAATCCCATGGTTGTGCACCGAGATCAAATCCGATTTTGAGCTCAGGAATTCGCCAATAGGATTGCACTGCAGCGCGCGAGTAACCCTCAATCGTCAGCCCATTATGGACCATCTGTTTTAACGCAACGTTGTCGAGCATTGTTGAGCAAGCGGTTGGAGTCCCGAGCGACCATGTCATCAGAATCGCCAAGTTTATAGAGCCATCCACTCACGAGGAAGGGGCAAGGCGGAGTGTATCTGGTTTCCTGGTTGAGTTGCCCGTCTAGCCAGATTGCGCGACGAGCGCTGCCACTCCCCTCAGGGCAGCTGGTTGGGGGACAAAAAGCGGTCTTTTCAGGTTGCTTGATTTGAATCTAGGGCATTCTGCCCATAGTTGTCGGTATCTGAGAGATCGATGGACTCGCTGAAATGCTCCCCGGGAGTAACCCAAATCTCGCCGTGGACATTATCTTGGTTCGTTTGAACCGAATGATGCCGGACCAGTTCTAGAATTGCCAGGAAGACACCAATCATGGCTGATTTGTGGATGCCGGATTGAAAGAGCTGTGAAAAAGAGGCACGGCCCTCGGAAACAAGGAGTTCATGAATCTGTTGCATGTAGACGTGAATAGGCGTCTCGTCGTAAACGATGCTAGATGCCTGTGTAACTTGATTGTCGCGCATGATACGCCCAAAGGCGCTCACCAAATCCCACAGTTCCACTTCATGAATTGGTTGGTCGGCTGGATTGACTCGCTTGGTCGGTGCGTCGGAGGCGATGCGCTGGTAACGCTGTTGCCATTGGCGACTCTGATCCTCCAGCAAACTAGCTGCATCTTTGAACTTTTTGTATTCCAGCAACCGTTCTACCAATTCATCTCGTGGATCGTCAATTTTGTCGACTTCCTCCTCCTCGCGTGGCAAAACAATTTTTGATTTGATTTCAATCAAAGTACTCGCCAGTTCAAGAAAGTCGGCGACGGCATTAACGTCCAACTGTTCCAGAAGCTCCAGATATTCAAGGTACTGGTCTGTGACTGTAGCAATGGGGATGTCTAAAATCTCGACTTCGTGTTTGCGCACCAGATATAGCAACAGGTCCATAGGACCACGAAAGGCATCGAGTTGGACGCGAAAATTCATGTTGCTCAGGGTCTCAAAACGGTAGCTGAGACTAGCAAATCTCGGCCGGCGCTGGATTGTTCAATTCTAGCTGCGCAAGGCGATTGACTCTAGAAAGGAAGTGCAAGCACGAGCGATTTATGCCTTCTCCACGTTCTGTTACAGGCAAATATTTAGTTTGTTTCTTGTATTTTTGAGCGCTTTGGTAGAGCAGCAATTCGCGTTTAAACCACCAATTTTTACGTGCTGCAGAGCCAAAATGGGGGCAAATGGTTTTTTGGGAACAAGGCGTTGCTTGAAATCAATTGAGTTAGAATTAAAGGGAAAACTTTGATAAAATAGCCACATCAGAAGAGCCTGATGATCTGCGGCGCCAGAACGTGCTGCTTGTTGAAAATGCGGGACTTGGGTTAGCGGGATACTGCGAAAAGCGGTTTTTCTGTCCTCATTCCATACTTCATACCCCCCGAGCCGTCTCCGCATCTTCGCTAGGTGCCAAGTTCTGGATCGTGAGAGACGTGTGGATATCCCACCTATTTGTCCAGCGTTGTCGCGCGTTCGCAAAAGGGTCAAAGAGATGCTTCAGATCAAACATAAAGATTCCGGTGAAGTATTACGGACCTTAGAGGTAGATTCTTTGGTCGGGGCGACTGTTGCTGGAATTAAGATTCCGGGAGCTGATTTTGCTGGTCAGGATTTGTCGAACGCCGATTTTCACAATTCGGATCTCCGCGATGCCGACTTTTCTGGCGCCAATTTGGAGGGTGCCAATTTTCAGACAGCCAGTTTGAACGGGGCCATGTTTTTGGGTGCTCAGTGTCCTTCTGCCAATTTTACCGATGCAATTCTGGAAGGAGCACGTTTTGCTGAGGCAAATTTGTCGTCCGCAATCATGCGCTATGCCAAGCTGCCCGACTGTGACCTTTCGGGAGCAAATTTGTCGAAGGCAGATTTAAGCATGGCAGATCTGCGCGCCAATCTTAATCAGGCAGATCTCACCCAGGCCGATCTTCGTGGTGCGGACCTTACTCGGGCGAATCTGACTGGGGCGAATCTCAACCGAGCGAACTTGTATGACGCCAAACTGGCAGATGCGACCATGGCTCGAACGCAGATGGAAGGTGCCATTGGCCCGACTGGCCAGCGTGTCGGTTTAAAAGCGGGAGCCCAAAAGCGAACAGCACGACCTTGGTGGCAGTTTTGGGGCTGATTCTTCTCTGATAGCAGGGCGCATCAGGCGACGGCTCACCAGGGAGCTTTGATTGCAAGTGGAGATTCCGACGTAGCCCTCGTCCGGAGGGATGAATTTTGCCCACTTGCTCCCCTCAACCGAGGGGGCTAGGATGTTAGTTTGTCTCCATTGAGAGCCCAACCAAGCCATGCGCCACGTTTTATCTGCACTTGTTCAAAACGTACCTGGTGTGCTTGCCCACATCTCGGGAATGTTAGCATCTCGTGGATATAACATCGACTCCTTAGCAGTAGGGGAAACCGAGGATCCCAATATCTCACGGATTACCTTCGTTGTGGTTGGGGACAACAGCATTCTTGAGCAAGTCCGTAAACAACTCGAAAAAATTGTTACCGTAGTTCGAGTTGACGATATCAGTGCCCAAGATCATGTGGAACGCGACTTGATGCTGCTGAAGGTCAAGTCACCACCCGGCGGTAAACGTTCTGAGGTGCGCGAACTTGTCGATATTTTTCGAGGCCGCATCGTGGATGTTGGACAAGATGAAATCATGGTCGAAATCAGTGGCCGTGAAAACAAGATTGAAGCTTTTATCGAGCGCATGCGACCCTTTGGAATCACGGAATTGGTTCGCACAGGCCGCATTGCGATGGTACGCAGCCAATCCACAACAACGGACGGCGAAAGTGGCCCAAAGCTGCATGATAGTTCGATACGAAAATATGTTAATTGAGGAAACTGATCTTAAATGCCTGCGACTATCTATTACGACAACGACGCCGACCTTTCCTTACTAAAAGACAAAACCGTCGCCATTTTGGGCTACGGATCACAAGGCCACGCACAAGCCCAGAATCTCAAAGATAGTGGCTGTAACGTGGTCGTCGGTCAGCGGCCAGGAAGTGCGAATTACGATTTAGCCGTTAGTCATGGGTTTGAACCCCTGCCCATTGCTGAAGCGACTGCGCGCGGTGACCTGGTTAACATTCTTTTACCGGATGAAGTACAAGGAGATATTTTCCGTAATCACGTGCGGGAAAATCTGTCAGAAGGCAATATTTTGATGTGTTCGCACGGTTTCAACGTGCACTTTGGCCAAGTCGAACCTCCTCAGGGAGTCGACGCATTGCTGGTCGCTCCGAAGGGCCCCGGACACTTGGTTCGTAGTGAATATGAAGCGGGTGGCGGTGTACCCTGTCTGATTGCCGTAAGTGACGGTGCCAGTGAAGAAACCAAGAAACTTGGCTTGGCCTATGCCAAGGGAATCGGTGGGACACGGGGTGGAGTGATTGAAACGACCTTTGAGGAGGAAACAGAAACCGACTTGTTTGGTGAGCAAGTTGTCCTCTGTGGTGGTGTTAGCGAATTGGTGAAAGCTGCCTTTGACACACTTGTCGAAGCAGGATACCAACCCGAGATGGCATATTTTGAATGCATGCATGAACTGAAATTGATCGTTGACCTGTTCTACCAAGGTGGTTTGAACTACATGCGTTATAGTGTTTCAAATACGGCTGAATTTGGTGATTACTCTCGCGGACCGCGCATTATTAATGACCAGACTCGACAAGAAATGAAGAAGATCCTGGCGGAAATTCAAGACGGTGTTTTTGCCCGTGAGTGGATTCTTGAAAATCGTGCTGGTGCCCCTGCCTTCAAAGCGCGCCGTCGTCGTGAACGTTCTCACTTGCTCGAAGAAGTGGGATTACGATTACGTGGGTTGATGAGTTGGATTGATGCAAAGGAAGTTTGACGCGCACTTAGCCAGGGAAAGACATAGGCAGCTTTGGTGGGCCGTAAACGATTCACTGGGACGGCAAGTTTTACTTCTCCCCACTTTGGTCAGGCTTGATTGGCGCGCGAATTAATTCAATCACAGCGATGGACAAATCTAACAAATCACCCAAATATTTACCGTACGATCGACGCATCATTCGTTGGATTGTACTTGGTCTGGTGGTTTGGGGCGGACTGCTTGCAGTAGGTGCTTATGGGTTTTCCCAGAATGGGTGGCAAATTTCACGAGCCGTTGTTGTCGGCAGTTGCATGCTCGGATTCTTATGCTTTTGGATTGCCCTACTGAAGAAACGTCAAGAAGACTGACTTCCAAGTAAGTTTTCGAAGTGTCAGGTTGGGCTCCTAACGAAGTAAAAATTTATGGCCGAGTTGTTTTTCTGAGCGCATGCCGCAAATTCATGCATGAGATGATGTTGCGCCCAGCGCCAGCATTTGATTGTCTGACTTGCAGCTGCTCCCTTCTCGATCAAACCCCACTTATTCCACCGGTTGCCCTATGCTTCAAAATAGGCGCTATCGTTTGTCTTGAAATGCGCTCCTTGGACCGATCGATGAGTGGGGAATAACGATGTCGAAAACAGCTCCTGAGCCACATCTCACATCCGGTGGTGAACCATTGGAATCGGTCCGTGGTAACTCAAGTTCCATCGGTGAATACTTGATCAAACGCTTGCAGGATTATGGAATTGGTCACGTTTTTGGAATTCCAGGTGATTATGTTTTGCAGTTTTATGGGATGTTAGAAGAAAGTCCCCTGACCACGGTAGGTTGTACACGAGAGGACTGTGCTGGGTTTGCCGCAGATGCCTATGCCCGCATTCGAGGTATGGGCGCGCTCTGTGTCACTTATTGCGTCGGTGGTTTAAGTGTTTGTAATGCGATTGCCGGAGCGTATGCGGAAAAATCACCGGTGGTACTTTTAACCGGATCGCCGGGATTGGGAGAACGGATCAATGACCCATTGTTGCATCATAAAGTCCGCGATTTTCGCACTCAAATCGAGGTGTTCGAAAAACTCTGCATTGCCGGTAGCGAACTTTCAAATCCGCTCAGCGCTTTTCGTGAAATCGACCGTGTTTTGGATGCGGTCGCGCGTTTTAAGCGACCTGGTTACCTCGACATCCCCCGGGATATGGTGCACGTGATTCCGGAGGTTGCGCAACCGTTTCCAAATCGTGTTTTGCCTAGCGATCCAGAGGTAGTTTCCGAAGCTGTTGATGAAGCTGCGCGGTTACTCGCAGCCGCTAAGAAACCGATCATTTTGGCTGGCGTCGAGGTGCACCGCTTCGGTTTGCAGGATCGTGTTTTGGCATTGGCCGAAGGGTCGAATATTCCAATTGCTGCGACGTTACTGGGTAAGAGCGTGATTCGGGAAACGCATCCACTCTACATTGGCTTGTACGAAGGTGCGATGGGGCGAGAAGCCGTGACCCGCTATGTGGAAGGGAGTGATTGTGTGTTGTTGCTTGGTACGTTTATGACGGATTTGAATCTCGGTGTTTACTCAGCAAATCTTGATGCGATGAAATGCATTTATGCGACCAGTGAAGAGCTGAGAATTCATCACCATCATTACCACAATGTATTGTTGGAAGATTTTGTCAAGGCGTTGGTCAATCGGAAAGTCGAGACGCAGCTTCGCGCAATTCCGAGTGACTTGCACCCACAAAGGCCCGAATTCCAATTGAAGGTTGACCAGAAGTTGACGATTCAGCGGATGATCGCTCGGTTGAATCAACAAATTGACGAAAACATTGTTGTGATTGCAGATATCGGATATTCTTTGTTTGCTGCCACGGAATTGTTAACACATGCACGCACCGATTTTATTAGCCCTGCATACTACACCTCGATGGGTTATTCGATTCCTGCGACCCTTGGTGCCTTGTTTGCTCGACCTGACGACCGTCCTTTAGTGCTTTGTGGCGATGGAGCTTTTCAGATGACCGGTATGGAATTGTCGACGATTGCCCGTCATGGTTTGGCACCGATCATCATTGTGTTGGACAATCACGGCTATGGGACTGAGCGAGTGTTGCATCCTGGTGAATGGGAATACAACGAAATTCATCCTTGGAAATATCACAAGTTGCCAGAGGTTCTCGGAAGCGGTACCGGATACCTGGTGCGTACCGAAGGTGAATTTGATGAAGCGTTGAATAAAGCATGGCAAGATAACAGCGGCTTTAGCCTGCTGCATGTGCACGTGGATCGCGACGATTATTCAGAGACGCTCAATCAAATGGCCGAACGATTGGGGCCGCGGGTCTGAAGCATAAGGCTGGAAAACCACGGTCCTCGTTGGTTTCGCTCGATGAGGTGTCTCCGAGACAGCCCCTGGTCCGTCGTGGGATAGAGTGGAATACGTGGGTGAGACTGGTTTTGCAACGGTCGGCACGTCGCAGGAACGATGTCCGCGATGGTTTGCCAAGGAATGGACGAATTTTCAATCGAAACGAGCTGTTCTTTGCTCTATGTCGTTTGGCAACGGGGTCACGGTTTCTCTGATCCGTGGTGTTTGCACCCTAGCGATCGAGGGGCTGGCGGTACAAAATAGTAAGTTCAGAGAATACACCGGTCCAACCGAATGCAGGCGACTTGCCCACGGTATCAATATGTCTGAAACCTTTATTTTGATTCCCGGTCGTACAAGCCAGCAGGGAGTAGGCATCAGCGAAGGGAAATTCAAAAAAACCTACCAAGAACAGATTACCTTACTTCAGGTTCCTCCGGAGGACATGACACGACTCGGCCTCAAGAATGATGATCGCGTCCGACTGACGAGTGAATTTGGAGAGATTGAAGTGAACATTACGGCGTCCAAAGGCGACGAATTGCCAGCGGGAATTTTGTTTATCGCCTATGGAGACCTTAGTAGTCGACTTATGGGGGGTGATACGCATGGTTCTGGTATGCCGACGAGTAAAGGATTGGATGTCGAACTAGAATTGGTCGATAGTGAGAGCAATCGCCATGATTNAAATCNAGANATTTGCCTGCGGGCATAGATCCACCAGCAAATGAGAACACCCTATGGCNACTGTTGCTGACGAGACTACAGAACTAAAAATTGTTCAGGACGCGACCTGTACGTTTTGTGGTTGTGTGTGCGACGACATCGATTTGCACGTAAAAGATAATGCAATTGTCGATGCCAAGCGCGCCTGTGTACTGGGAAAAGCTTGGTTCTTGAATCATGAGATTGAGGATGTGCCAGCATGTCACATTGATGGAAAATCTGCTTCAGTCAAAGATGGAATCGAACGTGCTGCGCAGATTCTCGCAAGTGCGAAATATCCATTAATCTATGGTTTGAGTGACACGACTAGTGAGTCGCAACGTGTTGCCGTTGGTATTGGTGATTGGATTGGCGGCTTGGTCGATACAACGACCAGCGTTTGTCATGGACCATCGGGGATGGCATTTCAAAGCGTGGGTGAAGTCACGTGCTCGTTAGGTGAAGTTCGCAATCGTGCCGATCTTGTGATGTTTTGGGGATCTAATCCAGCCGAGAGTCATCCTCGACACTTCACAAAGTATAGTTTGATGCCCAAAGGCATGTTTGTTCCCAATGGACGCAAAGACCGCACTTGTGTCATTGTGGATGTAAGGAAAACGAAATCCGCTAAGGCTGCTGATCTCTTTATCCAGATCAAGCCACGTTGTGATTTTGAGGGACTTTGGACCTTGCGCGCTTTAGCACAAGGAGTGGAGCTGGATCCTCAACAGGTCCTACAAGACACGGGAGTTGAACTTTCTGTTTGGGTTGACCTCATGGAACGTATGAAGGCCGCCAAGTTCGGTGTGATCTTTTTTGGTATGGGAGTTACGATGACTCGTGGTAAGCATGCCAACAGTGAAGCGATTCTCGCATTAACCCGCGACATGAACAAATACACGCGATTTGTGTGTAAGCCCAACCGTGGGCACGGGAATGTTACTGGTGCAGATAATGTCGTTACGTGGCGCACCGGATACCCGTTTGGTGTTAATCTTGGCCGTGGTTATCCCCGTTTCAATCCTGGTGAATATACGGCATCGGATGTGCTTGCCCGCGGTGAAGCGGATGCAGCCATGATTATCGCGAGTGACCCCATGGCTAACTTCAGCCAACCAGCACGCGATCACTTGAAGTCGATTCCTTATGTAGCTTTAGATCCCAAAGATACCCCCACGACGCGAAATGCGGCGGTTTCGTTTACGGTTGCCACTTATGGCATCAATGTACCCGGCACCGTATATCGTATGGACGATGTACCCATTCCACTGCGGCCCGCTTTTGAATCGCCTCATCCCAGCGATTTCGAGGTGCTTTCTGAAATTGAAAAACGGGTTCGTGAACTGAAGGCTAGTACGTTGCCGAAGCCAACGAAGAATGGTTCGTTGCGGCCTCGTACATAATCTCGATTGTGTCTGGTTCTGACTTGCGGACGCAGTGTACTTCCCTTCCGAGAAGTGCCACAAATTGTTTAAGTTGGCGCGTGTAAGTTACGGCGTTCAAGTGAAGTTTGCCGTGCGCCCGTTATCTCTCGGGCTGTTTCTCGCATATGGTGACAATTTCGCGTTGTGCGGGTGGTGCGCGTTGTTGAGTGGCCCTTGCAGTGTTGGAAAATAAGCCTTGCTCAGCCGTCAGAAATCACTTGCTGGCGCCAAACGGGAATGCTGGCTACGGCGTACATGCCAGAAACTGTGAAACACGCCAGAGAAAGTGTCCGAAAGAGCCAATCAAAACCGTAATTATCTGCGATAAGGCCTAATAGGGGTGCTCCGCAGATCAGTCCTATATCATTCATCATCAAGCAAAGTGCCGTTGCCGTGCCACGCACTTGATCGGGAAAACGCTCCAGCGCTAAGGCCGTAATCGGGTGGTATGCCAGGGCATGACCCGTGCCGCAAATCAAGGCGGGAATAATAATCAACAAGGGGTTTTGCGAGGAGACGGGCCCATAGCACAGTAACCCGACTGCCAGGATCAAGAGACCTATGAGCGCGACTTTGCGTCGGCCAATGCGTTCTGGCAGTCGTCGCAAAGTGATGCGCACGCTCATGCCCCAAATCGCATAAAAGAAAAAAAAGACGGTGACCGTTGAAAGCCAAGGGACGTTCTTCTGCCATGGCATGAACAACTGCTTTTCATCAATATAGGTGGCGATAAAAACCAGGGGCACTGTCACGGTTGCACCAAAAGTGATATTCAAAAGTAGGATGGATCCGGGCCAATATTTTTTAACCAACCGTAAAAAAGCCTGCAGTCCTACGGGCGTTTTTTCTGCTGGAACATCCGGTTGCCGGAGCATCGAGAGCATGGCAAATGGTATCAGGGCTGCAAAGGTCGTCAAAAGAAAGAGTAACTTGAAATCGTCGTGTGAGCGCTCCGCGGAACCAACCAGCATGTCTCCTATTTGTGGTCCGACAAACATTCCTAAGAACCCAGCCGCGCCAATGATACCAAGGGCTTCCGTACGGCGACTGGTTGGTGTTGTTTGTGTCACATAAGTAATGCTACTGGTGAAAGCAATTGCTGGTCCCAGTGCCAGACACGATCGAACGATGTAGATGAACCAAGTCAGTTCATCAAGAAGCAAATTTGCTGCCGCACCAATTCCAAAGATCATGAATCCTAAAGCCCAGGTATTTTTCGCACCCAAGCGGTTGATCCATTGACCAATCCAAGGACGCGTTAAAACTCCGAGAATGGATCCGGCGCCGATGATTAAGCCGACTTCCCGAACATCTCCACCAAGAAACTCAATCCAGCGGCTGTAATGAACCAAGAGCGTGTTCGCCACGACCAACGAAGCTTGCACCAACATCACAAGCGTAAAATTACGATCGTAGAGTCGTTCGGTCGAAAGCTGGCGTCTGGAAAAGTATTGACTTTGGAAAGGGTCTTGTTGCGACACAGTGGCAGGTTGGAAGGTGAGATAGCTGCGCGGGAGAAGAATTCTGAGAGTACGAGCCTACCAACGCTTGTTCTCGAGGACAACGGCCAATGTCACAGAGCTTTGATAATTGAGGCCCTTAGACCGATGGATGACACTTTACTAATCGCAAGTGTTTCATGAGGTAATGATGGTTGATTGCGGCCTCAATTTCTCCGCGTCTCCGGTACGTCGTGCTTTCATCCGAACGTAGGGAGCCAAGTAAGTGCAGCGATGCGCGAAATCGCCAGTATCTGAATCGTCTTCAGCATGCATCGGTTCGAAGAGATCCTCAATAACAAATCCAGCACGACACATGCCGCCAATAAGTTCTTCCCAGCGATGCAGATACTCTAAGGTACCCTCTTCTCGAAGACGACTACCGATAACTGGAGGTAACGGATCAGTGCGGTAGTAAACTTCCGTGATTTCATATCCATTGGGTGAAGGTGTATTACTTGATTGTAGACTCGTCGGTGTTTTGTGTTGGCTTATATAGACGCCACCCGGACGTGTTACCCGTGCCACTTCAGAAAAAACCTTCATAATGTCAGGTACATAGCAAGTACTGACGGGATGAATCACCACATCAAAAGCAGCATTGGGAAACATCGGCATGTAATCCATGGATGCTTCCACCGTACGTACGTCGAGTTTCCGTTCTGTTGCTACTTCACGATCTAGTTCCAACATTGCACCGCTAATGTCGACGACCGTGACGGAGGCACCGGCAGCAGCATAGAGGGCACTCTGGCGTCCTCCCCCTGCAGCAAGACAGAGTAACTCCAGACCTCGGATATTGCCGCCTAACCACCCCGCTGCATCGACCGTTTTCAACGGATCCTGAAGATCTTCATCGCGGGCAGGCCGAGTAAAGCGTTGTTTGTCACGTACTAACTGGTCCCAGGCGCGGCGATTCTGTTCATGGGCAGCGGTATACTCGTTCATAGCAGGTTTCGATTGAAAGAAAGAGGCCTTAGAGAAAAATACGACCACGACGATTTTTGCCGCCGCCCTGAGACAAAGTAGTCTAACAGGGATCTAACGGGGTATGAAAAGAAAGGATTTTTTAGGCAGGATCAAAACCTTAAGGATCGGATCTTTTTGTTGAAATGTCTTCTGGAAAAGATATTTTTGCTGTACCGCGACCTTGATCTGCAATCCATTCGAACAAGTAGGTTGTTACAGCAGGTACGAGAGTTTCGATCACTTCGTCCCAGGGTTTGCCACCAGGTTGGATCTCTAAGCAGTGGATTAAATGCACTCCGAATGGACTGACAATGGGCTGACTGATTTCATCGACATCTAGTGCGAATGCCGGTCTGGAAAACACTTCGGGCATTGGGTCGCGTCGTGCAATCGTGCCGATATCTCCACCGTTCTTTGCGGACGGAGATTGTGAATATTTACGTGCCGCCGTCGGAAAATCAATTTCTTCACGGATGATTGCATGTCGCAATGTGGTTGCTTGCTCAATGGCCTTACTCAGATTGTCCGGTTCCTGTGGCGACACTCGAAACAGGATTTGTGCCAAATGCAATTGAGTTCCATCGAAGTCGCGTTGATGATCAGAAAAATATGTTTTTAGGTTGTCTACAGTCAAATAGGTGTCGAGATAAGACTGCCAAGCAATGTGCCACTCTAAGGCGCGCAAAAATTCATTCTGTTGCATGTTGGCGCGTTTGAGAAACTCAGCGAGGGTCAGCTCGCGCAGGGCTAAACGCTGGGTCACAGTATCGAATGCCTGGGAAAGGTCATGTTTGCTTGGCGCGAACTGTTTCCGTGATAGAAACTGTAAAACTAAACGCCGATCCACAAGTTGTTGAAGCGTTTGTGCGCGTAAAATAAGTTCCGCATCTTTGTCTACCAAGCGGTTTTTGAAAACACGTTCATATTCCCGTTCCACTTCACTTCTATAGACGACGTCTGCATTGACACGCGCAGCAACCACGAGTGCAGAGCTGTGGGAAGTGTCGTTCGTTGCCTGAGCAAAGGAAACGGTAGTGAAAAGCACCGTAATATAAGGCCATGTCCAAGGCAGGTGACATGCTGGAAGCTGGTTGCAGACGACCAAGTTGAATTGCTTTCGAAATAAGAAAAAATGGCGTTGCGTTGGCCAATAAATTAACGGTTTATGGCAAATCGATGTCCGTGAGTTTGTAAGGGATCGACATTTTGACGATCAATGCTGGCGTGCGGTAGATAAATTTGCAGTCAGACAAATCGTCTTCGATGTCAAAGAGATAGCCCATGCCAACTTCGTTAACGTCTTGTTTCGTTAACTGAAAACCGAGATTGTCCACGCGTTGACCATTCGCACCAATAATCAAGGCTTCATTATTGTTGATCCAGCTGCGGTGGGTTTCCAAGGCGTTGTTCGAGTCGTCAAATTTCAACAAGACGCGGATCTCGTAAACGTCACCGTTCTTGCGAATTTGTTCCAGAGTGACGTGTGTACCTGCCTTTTGAAGCTTTGTATCTTCGACATTCTCCAAGTCTTGAAATTCGAACGTTTCAATTCGCCCGGGTAATGTTACGTCTAAGCTTCCTTCAACCTGTGCAATTTTTGTGACGGCTCGTTTGGGTAATTGTAACGGCAAGTCGATTTCAATGGTTGAGGTGTCGGCACGCCCCTGTGCGCCGTAGTTGCCACTGGCGTCTTCTGCCAGCAAAGAAACGCCATCCTCGTCCACCGCCTCTAAAGTACTTAAATCCTGGGCAACGACGATGGGTGTGATGCGAGGTTCCCAACTCACATCGAGACGTAATTGTAATGAAGCAAAGTCGGGATTTCTGAGATTTCGACGAGCATCAAGTTGGGTTGGTTCAATACGGAAGAGACCACTATAAACAGCATTTTTAGCACGGGGTCCGGCGTTCGGCTCGGTCTCGATAATGAAGAGGGCATTTTCAGATCCACCATAAGGATCGGATGTATGATTTGATTGATCCAAAAGGCTATCTATCGCCTCCCAATAAGGCGTATTTTCAAACGCGCATTGAATAGATGGGTTGCGCCCCTCGAGGCCAACGAACTTATTGCCTGTTTGTTCTTGGATTGCTTCTAAGGCTTTGCGTAGTGTCATTGTGCCGTGTAACGTGACTTGCGTCTGCTTGGTAAAGGATTCGACTGCCTTAGTCTCCAGAACCTTTACGATGCGACCGAGCCGAACTTTTACTTCTGCGGGTGTGCGTGCTGTTACACGTGGTAGGTGATTTAAGACGGCGGTGCCAAGTTCGACGAGCTCTATTTCTGCGGAATCCCGTTTCTCTAACGTATTGTCATCGAGTTGACGTACCAGTTTGCGCACCTTGCTGCTGATATCGGACGGTACCGCTTTTTCCGATTGTGCAATCAGTAGGCAACTTAGAACCAAGACAGATTTAGTCACAACAGCCTCTCCAGTTTCTGAGGGGTTCTGGCAAGAACGCCCAAAAAAGCTTCACCAGATGATCCGACAAACCGCATTTTAGGCAGGAGTAACTTATTCTACGCATCGAAAAACCATCGTTCCAGCGACCGTAATGGTCCATCGCTCAGAGAGCCAAAGCAGTTGTGTTTTTGGCTGGGTTTTTACGTATTTGGAGCTAGAGTTGTAGTGGAAAGGTTTTTTGAAATCTACAAAATCTTGAGATTGTCCATGAGATCTAGCTCGGTTTGTTGTGCGATCTTCCTTGTGGGGGTCGGTTTGTCCTCCGTGGTTTCGGCGACCAGACCTGGTGTGGCCTGGGGCACAGGTCCAACAGTTGAATTCGATCTGCATGGTCAAACGCTTGCAGCGACTCCGATTGCCTGGAATGAAAATCGCGTATTGATGCTAGGACGGGATGGTTACTTGTGGGATATGTCCCCTCAGGAGGCGAGTAATTACCAGAAAACGGCAGATGATTTTTCAGCTTTTTCACAAGCCGAGATGCGCGGCATGTTGTTACGAGAATTTGGTGAACCGTTTGAAGTTTCCGGAACAGGTAACTATCTTGTGGTGCACGCCGCAGGCCAACGGGACAGGTGGGCTCCCGGTTTTGAGAAAGTTTATCGATCCTTTCAGGAACACTTCTCCGTTCGAGGACGTTCTTTGCGACCTCTGGAGTTTCCCTTAGTCGCCATTGTGTTTGCCACTCAAAAAGATTTTCTAGATTACGGAATGAAGAACCAGTTTCCCTGGACCTCCGAGACGTTGGGGTTCTACGCTCTGACGACGAACCGTATTTACTTGTACAACAATTCCCCTCTGCACCAGGATGATTCATCCTGGCTTGATAGTGCCGACGCGATCATCCACGAATGTGCGCATCAGTTAGCATTCAACACAGGCCTTCATAGTCGTACGGCGTCCCCGCCCCTATGGGTTGTAGAAGGTTTAGGCACGATGTTCGAAGCACCTGGTCTCTGGAACGCGAGGTTTAATCGTTCTTTGAAGGATCGGGTTAATCGTCAACGTTGGTTGAGTTTTCAACAGTTTGTGGCGACATCCCGTCCAAGCAGATCGCTCCGTGCGTTTCTTGGCTCCGATGTCATGTTTTCTCAAGATAGAAACGCCGCTTATGCCGAAGCATGGGCATTAACGTTTTTTCTTTCAGAAAAAGAACCTCGCGGTTATGCAAAACTACTGGCCCTTACAGCGAACAAGCCTTCGTTCAGAAAGAATTCCGCCAGCGAACGCTTAGCGGACTTCAAATCAATCTTTGGAGAAAATCTCGAACTGTTGGAAGCGAGATATTTGAGGTTCATTGCTGGATTGCACTAGACTCGGAGCGCCGAAAGTGCCTCTTGGCGGTACCAGCATCACCGCTGCGATTATGACTCGTAGTTAACTGGCACGTTGCGATTCCGAGGTAGAAGCGTGGAAATTGCCCAGCTAGAGGGAATGTCAAATTTACCTGGTGTCTGGGCATGGCGATTTTCTTTGCAGGACTTGTTGCGGACAGCCACGTTTTCTGACAACTACTGTTCAAGCGGACATTAGAATTTAAAATCAGCTCTGCAAAGGGAGTGGTCGTAGCAAACTGGTCAAACCCTAGTGTCGGGCTGGATTGTGGCTATGATCCACATTTTTATGAACAGACGATGACCAACCCAACGGCTGTCGAACCAATGATTGCGGATCAGGTAACGACCGAGAGCATCAAGTATGCGGGTTCTAAACGCAAATTGATTCCCGATATTTTGCGGCTCGTTGGCAAGACGGATGCGAAAACAATCCTCGACGGTTTTTCCGGCTCGACAAGGGTATCTCAGGCATTCAATCATACGGGATATCAGGTGATTGCGAACGATCTTGCCGCCTGGTCGGAAGTCCTGGGAACGTGCTATTTACTTAACACGAAGCCGAGGTCCAGCTATCAAGAATTAATCGACCACTTGAATGCGGTACCCGCTAAAGCTGGCTGGTTCACGGAGTATTATGGCGGTGAAGCGAAGGATAGGAGTAAGGTTCAAAGCAGCGGTCTCAAGAAGCCATGGCAGCAGCACAACACTCGAAAACTGGACGCCATTCGAGAGGAAATTGATGCCCTCTCCCTCTCCAATCTAGAGCGTGCGGTTGCCATCACCAGCTTAATGTTAGCCCTGGATCGAGTAGACAGTACACTCGGCCATTTTGTTTCGTATCTCAAAGAATGGTCCGCCCGATCTTTTCAAGAGTTATCTCTCGAAGTGCCGCAAGTTTCTCCGAATTACTCAGGTCATGAGGTGCGGCGAGGAGATGTTTTTGAAGTCACCTCCAGGGAAGTGGACCTAGCATATTTTGATCCACCCTATGGGTCTAACAATGAAAAAATGCCGCCGTCGCGAGTACGTTATGCAGCCTATTATCATCTCTGGACGTCGATCTGTTTAAACGATCGGCCGCCCTTGTTTGGTAAGGCGCTACGACGTGCGGATTCCTCCGACCCGATTGCCGCTACGGTGTTTGAGGAATTTCGACGAAATTCAGACACCGGCCGGTTCCTGGCAGTAGAAGCGATCGAGAGGCTTGTCTCTGAGACGCGCGCTCGTTGGATCTTACTTTCCTATAGTTCGGGGGGACGTGCCACTGCGGATGAATTGTATCAGGTACTTGAGCAGGCCGGCACGATCCTCGAGATCAGAGAAGTTGATCACAAACGCAATGTTATGTCTGGAATGACCTGGACTCATGATTGGGTGCGAGAAGCGCAACAACCAAATCGCGAGTTCTTGTTCTTGATCAACAAGCACTAGCTGTTTGTGTAGGACATCAAGATGTCATCTGGTTTCAGACTCGCAATGGATTGGAATCCGCCTTCGACGATGGCTTCCCCCAATTTTGTTGTCGCTCGAAAATATTGATCCGTGGGGCGTTTGCCGGTCAAACTACGGGTGAGATCTTGCGCGGCGATGTCTGCAGCCTGACGAACCACTTCGTCTTGCTGGTTGGCGGCATACAAGGAAGTACAGAGAATAACAATGTAATTCTGAATGCGTGCTGAAAGTTCTGCCATACGACATTGTCGATCGGCTAACTTCAGTTGGTGCTTACGCATCGTACGACTGATTTCACGTGGCGATCTTTGTAATGCGTCGGCAGCATATTCAGCGTGTTCTGCCAAAGGACTTGGCATGGCCGGTAACAAGGCTTTGGTCTTGGGCCGTAAGTATTCTCCCATCATCCATTTTGCGTAAGGCCAAGCGGCACCTTTTAATGCCCAAGCATGTGCGGGATTAAGAGGATTGGGTCTCTTAATCCCTGCTTTTTGCAACGCTTTACCGACAGGTTCAAAATATTGTGTCCCATGATGTTTGACGAGCGATTTGAAAAAAGCCATGCCTAACATTTCACCTTCCCCTTCGTAGATACACGGAGCAAGGTATTCGTGAACGTTGTCACCAAAGGAGTGTCCGTGGAGGAATGATCGACCGCCGTGGGTTTTCATGCAAAATTCAATAGCTGCCTCTTTTTGTGATTCGCTGCCAAAAATCTTGGCCACAATACACTCCATTTCACCCCGGTATCCAGCGTCGATCAAAGTCGAGCACCAAGCAACCAACGCGTCACAGGCGACGATCAGGCCCGCGAGTCGGCCGAGGCGTCTCAGTACGAGTTCACGACGCGCGATGGCGGCTCCGTAAGTTTTGCGAAACTTGGCCCAAGGAAGCATGCTCGCCATCATTAAACGCATGGTGCCTGCGGCATTCGCACACAAGGCCACGCGTCCCAGGTTCAATCCATGGTATGCAATTGTCAAGCCATTGCCGCGAATCGGTTCCAAAAGATTTTCAACAGGAACAGGGAAGTCTTTGAAAACGATGCCTTGGTTAAAGGTGTGTTTTAAAGCCCAAAGGCCGTACTTTCGCAATTGAAACTGATCATTCTCTTCTTTGGGTAAGTCACAAATCAACACTGCCGGTGCATTGTCAATCAAGCAAACTAATCCAATGGTGCGGCCCGGTACGACATTGGTGATGAAGAGTTTCTCTCCGTTGACCAAAAAGTGGTTGCCCTTGCGCACGGCCGTTGTTCGTAGAGCTGTCAAATCCGAACCGGCGTTGGGCTCGGTCAACGCAAAAGCGGAGAGCTGTTCGCCATTGGCGAGCTTGCTCAGATAACGTTGTTTTTGGTCCTGATTTCCGAAAGTCCGTACCGGATCAACCGCACCAATACAGCCGTGAACGGATGCTAAACCGGCAATCGTTGGATCGGCCATCGCCATGCGCGTTAAAAATGGCGCAAAACTACGGAAGGAAGCACCACTGCCCCCATGCTCTCGATCAACCAACAAGCCCCAATAGCCGACGGCAGCTAAATCTCCTAAGACTTCATCAGTAATTTTCCGCTGTCCGTCCATCAAGCTACCCGCGTCTCGATGTCGATTGACGACATCAATTGAATCGTCCATGACTTTTTGCGTGTCGTGGGAGGTAGGCTCGGTGGTCGATTGGAAAAGGTCGATCGGGAAACGACGATCCCAAATCGCTAAGTGTGCGGGACTGTTGACGGTTTGATATTGTGGCTGAAAGAGTTGCTCAACTTGGTCATCGGCTTTGTCAATCGCTCCTGTGCGTCGGGCTTCCTCATCACTTTTACCGCCCAATTTCAAGGCAGTTTCTGCGAAAGACGCTTCTTGATCTGTGGAGGCGGAAGGAACTTCTGGATGGTCCGAACTCGGCATGTCGGTTGACATCGAATGAGTCTCCAAAGATCAAAAGATAGTAAGAGAACTGGTGGTGGGTGAGCTTGAGGAACGCTCCCTGGCCTTACACCACTCGATGGTCCTACATCTCTGTATATCGGCTGTAAATCATCCCGGCCGTTGCCCCTTCGTGTTGTCTGGCCAGAATCTTTGCCGTTATTCTGCCTGAAGATTAAAATCGACACCACCTGAACTTGATTTGCTATACATCGCGAGGATCTCCGCCGCAAAATGCTCTTCAATTGTCGCGCGCCGCAGGCTCATTTTTGGAGTTAATTCGCCAGTCTCGACTGTGAACGGACGGTCGAGTAATGTGAAACGGCGGACCTGTTCATGTTTTGAAACTGACTTCAACCTCTGAGCAATACGTTCCTCAAAGAAGGCATACAAACCCGCCGTGGGAAAAATGTCATTGCCCCGCGCAGCTGGATCTAAATTCAAGGAACGGTCTACTGTAGAAAGATGTGTCTGCAAGGCTTGCAGGTCGGGGACGATGAGCGCGGTCAAGTAGTTTTTCGCATTGCCAATAATCATTGCCTGGAAGATCAGAGGGTCTTCGCTGAGAAGTGTTTCGAGCATGGTTGGCGCGATATTTTTACCACCGGCTGTCACCAACAATTCTTTTTTCCGACCCGTGATATAGAGAAAACCGTCATGATCGACATAGCCTAGATCTCCCGTAGCAAACCAGCCGTCTTGCAGAGCCTCTTTTGTGGCCTCTGGATTTTTGTAATAACCGACCATCACGTGTGGACCGCGCGTGAGAAATTCGCCGTCTTCTGCGACGCGAACTTCGACGTCAGGGATTGGCCGGCCAACTGAGCCTCGACGATGTTCTGCAGGACTGGATACTGCAATGACTGGAGATGTTTCGCTGAGACCATATCCTTCAAACAGGAGAACGCCCTGTTTGTGAAAGAAATCAAAAATGTGATTTGGTAAAGCGGCTCCGCCGGAACAGCATACCTGGATATTACCACCGAGGAGTTGTCGCAAGCTGCCGGGAGTTGTGTCCAGTTGGAGTGCAATGAGTGCCTGTCGAAGTTTGTCATAGAAATAAGGTACGGCGTTCATGACCGTTGGACGTATCATGGCACAATCAGCGACGGCCGTTTCAGGCGACTCTGCTAAGGCAAGGATTCCTCCGACGGCAAACCATGCATATAAGTCGCAGGTGCGGGCGAAAATGTGACTGAAAGGCAACAGATTTATGCGAACCTCTCCGGTGCCTAACTGGACGCCTTCAATGGCGCCATATGTATTCGACACTAAGTTCGCATGGCTCAGCATGACACCTTTCGGCTGACCAGTCGTTCCCGAGGTATAAAGAATTGTTGCCAGTGAGTCAGGAGCTAACTGGGCAAAGGCTTGCTGACAAGTCGACGCGTCGTGTATGTGGTCGAGTCTTTCACGGAGGTTTGACACAAGCTTCAGAGGACGATCACCAATCTGTTGATCGCATGGGTCATAAGACAAAAAGATCGTTGATTCCGGAACGGAATGGGAACATTCCGACAGTTTGTCTGCCTGGGTCGAAGTTGAAATGATAACGACCCGTGCTTCGGAATGCACAAGTTGGAAAATGATTTGCGGACCCGTGAGTGATGCGTGTACGGGGACGTGAATGGCAAGCGCGGTTTGGATGGCTAAGTCCGTAACGATCCACTCGTAACGATTTTCGGACACGTGTAGAACACGATCGCCTGGGGAAACGCCCAGCGACTTTAGCACAGCTACCATGCGACTCACGTCCTGAGCTAAAGCTTTCCACGTTACCGGTTCAAACTTCTCAGATCGTTTGACGAGCAAAGCATCATGATCTGCTTCCCGTTCTGCGCGGTCAAAAAATATTGCCGGGATAGTTTGATTCATAGGCAATGGTGGCGGACCGTCGTCCTGACGATTTCACGTTGGTTGGTTTTGCGGTGCCTGGTTTTGCGGTGGCGGTGCCTGGTTTTGCGGTGCCTGGTTTTGCGGTGCCTGCCTAACCGTATCTTTGTAGCTGCCAAAAACACCCCCTGAAGCGAAAAAGGGGATAATTTAGTTTATAGACTCAATTTCAATCGACCATACGGTTGAAGAGAATTGGTTTAATGCGTTCTGATGTGGATGCGGGTTTATCTGCCGTTGTCCGTGAGACCGTACGTGTTCTGCGGCTAAAAGTGATTTCGATCTAGTTGGTGATTGTCCAGGTGGAGACTGCAGTATCATCTCAGAATGGCATCTTGTGACGACGACATCGAATCATCGGGAGTGGTACGCGTTTCCCGATCTCATCCCGTGTCCTTTTCTGTGGATCCATCACTTCCCGAACGTTTGGCTCGCAGCATGTCTTTTGGTGACCCGGGTTTTGCTCAATTAATCCGTTCAAAGATCGTCGCAATACCTTGTCCGACTCCAATGCACATCGTGGCAAGACCGAGGGTTGCGTCTTGGTCAATCATATTGTTCAAAAGGGTTGTTGCAATTCGCGCTCCGCTGGCTCCCAAGGGATGACCAATAGCAATTGCGCCACCACGTACGTTCACTCTTTCTTCCTGAAGAGAGAGCATTTGCATGCAGGCCAGAGCTTGGACGGAAAATGCTTCGTTTAACTCAATTAAATCCACATCATCGATTGACAAACCGGCACGCTCCAGAGCCTTTTGTGTTGCAGGTACAGGTCCTGTTCCCATCACGCATGGCTCTACTCCTGCAATGGCTGTTGAGCGAACCTTTGCTAAGGGTTGTAAGCCGAGAGATTGTGCCTTTTCGTCGGACATCATTAACAGCGCCGCAGCACCGTCATTCAGAGGAGAGCTATTGCCGGCAGTCACAGAGCCCATGCGTGGCATGAAGGCAGGATTCAGAGTACCAAGGGCTTCTAGACTTGTATCCGCACGAACACATTGGTCCTTCGTGACTAGAAACCGATTGCCTTCTTCATCGCGGCCATAGGTAGGAATGATTTCCCGGTCGAATTCTCCGTTTTCCTGAGCGGTCGCTGCAAGTTGGTGGCTACGTAGCGCAAAACGGTCTTGTTCTTCACGAGAAATGCCTTGGGTTTGGGCAAGAAATTCTGCCGTTACTCCCATCATCAAGGCACCTTTGGAGGTCCGTGCAAAAAGTTTTGGGTTGAGATCCAGCCCATGATCCATAGGCAAATGATGCATATGTTCAAATCCGCCCACAATATGGACGTCTTCAAAACCCGCCATAATCGCATGCGAAGCCTGATGTAGTGATTGTAGGCTACTACCACACAAGCGATTGACTGTCGCACCACCGGATTCGATCGGCATTCCGGCCATCAGCCCAATGTTACGTCCGGCGTTCAGACCCTGTTCTAAAGTTTGATTTGTGTTACCCAGAATGACATCTTCGATTTCCAAAGGGTCGATACCCGTGCGTTCGACGAGGGCTTTAATACAAACGACTGCAAGATCGTCGCTACGGACGTCCCGAAACCACCCTTTTACCGGATGCGCGCGACCAATCGGCGTTCGCACACAATCAACGATGACGGCTGACTTCATTTTATGCATCCTCAAAAATGGGAACGGCCTTGGAGCGAGATGATCGACGCAGTTTTTTGCCTTACTGATAAAAACATCGTCCGTCCTTTGCCATTTCCAACAGTAATGGGGTTGGTTTCATTCGTTCCCCAAGATGTTTAAATGGTTTAAGTAATTCGACAATGTTAGCCGCGCCGATTGTGTCTGCCCAAAAGAGTAACCCTCCCTTGAAGGGTGGAAAGCCAAGCCCGAAAATTAATCCGAGATCGACGTCGCGGGCATCGCGAACAATCTCTTCTTCCAGTACTCGTGTTGCTTCGAGCAGCATCGGCAGAAATAACCGATAGGTTAATTCGTCTTTTGTGAATTGGCGGGCCTCTCCCATGTACGGTTCAAGAAACTTGGCTAACCCGGGATCGGGAATTCCGCGTTTCTTGTTGCCTTGGTAGGAAAAGAAGCCCAAGCCAGATTTTTGGCCCAATCGTTCTGCTTTGAGCATGCCGATCAAAATGGGCGATGCGACTACGCGATCGGGATATGCTTCCCACATCGTCCGACCAGCGTATAACGCGGTGTCGATCCCCACAACGTCATACAGTGTTAGCGGGCCCATCGGCATACCAAAAGATTTGGCAGCGCGCTCGATGTCTTCTACAGCGACATGTTCACTAAGCAACTCGAGTGCTTCATGCATGTACGGTAAAAGGACACGATTAACGAGAAATCCAGGACCATCATTTACGACAATGGGGGATTTGCCAATTCGTTTGGCATGAGCCACGGCTGTGGCTACTGCGTTGTCGCTCGTTTTTTCTCCTCGAATGACCTCGACCAACTTCATTTGCCGGACCGGATTAAAGAAGTGCATTCCGACAAATCGGTCAGGATGGACTAGATCAGCGGCCAGGGTACCGATGGGAATCGTCGATGTGTTCGACATGAGAATGGCATCATCACGCATTAGCGGTTCGAGTCGGGCATAGAGCTCTTTCTTAATACCGGCATCCTCTACAATGGCTTCTATGACTAGATCGCTGCGAGAAACTTCTGCGTCGGACATCGTCAGATTCAATAACGGTGACAGACCAATAGCACGCTGGACATCGTGTGACTTCGTTTGTTTGTTGTACGAGATCTCTTTAATGATTGCGGAAGCACTGGACTGAAGTGCCGCTTCGTTCGTGTCAGTCATGAGAATCGGAATACGGCATTTTAAATGAGCTGCCACAATCCCCGCACCCATGATTCCCGCACCGATCACACTCACCTGGTTCGCGTCCTGGGCCTCGACACCATTTTCGTCGATACCGGAGTCTTTTTTATTACGATCTGTCAGGAAAAAGATATTTAATAAGGACGCATTGATGGGCGAACCAAACAATGCAGTCATACCCTCGGCCTCGAGCTGACATGCTGCTTCGATGTCGACGTTGGTCCCACTCAACATCAGTTCGAGTGCGGCTTCAGGTGCAGGATATTTACCTTTGGTTTGATTGCGAATATGCGCAGATGCCGTGACGCCGAGGAAGCCAAGTTCGGTCTCACTGATATTGATCGTTCCACTCCATGTTTCACGATCTTTTAGATATCGCTTGGTCAATTCCTCTTCTTGGACTAACGAAAGAGCGGCTGGCATTAATTGCTCGGGAGCGACGACATCGGCTGCTAAACCATTTTTTTGAGCAGTTTGCGGGTCGATTGAATCACCGCTGGTGATCATCTCGACTGCATTGCTTAAACCGATCACGCGCGGAGTCCGCGCCGTGCCGCCCCAGCCGGGATAGAGGCCAAGTTTGACTTCTGGAAAGCCATACTCCGTCGACGTCCGTGAGCTAAGGATTCTTCGATCGCACCAAATTGCCAGTTCCGCACCGCCACCAACGCAGATGCCATCAATGGCAGCGACGGTTACGCATGGGAAGGTAGACAAGCGGCGGAAAAGTGTTTGGCCCCGTCGACACATAGCCACGATATGATCCTCTGTGGCCTGCAACGACGTTACAAATTCGCGAATGTCCGCTCCGGCGATAAATGTACCCGGTTTTCCCGAAATGATAATCAGACCAGCCAGATCTCGCTGGTTTTCCAGTTCGTCGAGATGCGATTCTAACTCGTCGAGCACCGTTGCGGACAAAATATTTGCCCCTTTGTCGGGCATGTCAAATGTAAGAACGGCAATATTTTTCTGCGGAAAAGAGAGGCAAAGAGCGTTTTTCTCGGGCATGAGCAGGAGCCTGTGAAGCGATCATCAAAAACTCGAGTTTCGTTTCGATGAGAAATGCTACTATCGTTGTTTAATGTAGAAAACCCCAACCCCAGCACGATCTGTTGGCTCAGCAGAGGATCTCATCGCCTATCTTGAATATCAAGCTATAATGCTTCACGATTGGAATGATTAAAAATGGAATGAGTAAACCTTCGTTTGAGGCACCTGGATGAAAAAGAAGACGCAAATTCAATTTAAACCGTATTCGCCGATCTTCCTGGCATTGATTTTTTGTGCTATCAGCCAGATGGAAGCGTCTTTGTGGGCTGCTGAACCGAAGATAGCGCAAGCAACCGTCACTCTAATCATTGATTATAGTGACGGTGTGGAAAAACGGTTCACGAGAATTCTGTGGAAGCAGGATATGACGATCTTCGATGTGATGAGAGCTGCTCAGGCCCATCCCCGAGGTCTTCGATATAAGTCCAAAGGCTCCGGTGCAACCGCGTTTTTACAAGCAATTGATGGGCTCGAGAACGAAGGTCAAGGAATGAATTGGATCTTCCGTGTTAATGGTAAACTAGGTGACCGCAGTTTTGCGGTCACTCCCGTTCAGCAAGCGGACACTATCTTGTGGAAGTTCGGTGACTACCAGTAGAATCAGCGGTTGTTTCCTGAGGTGATGCAAGACAGACAGAGCCTCACGGAGTACCGAAACTGATGTGATATGGAATTCGGAGTACGCGACGTGAAGACTGTAACCATGCGCGAGTGGCTTGTTGTGATCGGTATGATGGTTGTGGGTTGTGTGGTGCGATTGGCATTTCACGACCTGCCGAACTTTGCACCCATTTCCGCCTTGGCTTTGTTTGCCGGCTATTATCTTCGTAATTGGCGGCTCGCCGTTCTTGTTCCCTTGGGCGCGATGAGTTCGAGTGACCTGTTTCTTGGTGGCTATGACCTGCGCATGATGGGCGTTGTGTATGTGATGCTGGCTTTGCCAGTTTTTCTTTCAGGGTGGTTACATCGAATCAGCTCGCTCGATTCAGAAGGTATCCCCAGTCGCATGCGTTCCCTGGTCGCGTTGTTAAGTTGTTCTTTAGGTTCTTCGATTTTGTTTTTTCTAGTGACGAACTTTGCTGCCTGGCTTTGGTTTGGATTTTACCATGCTTCGCTCGCTGGACTCTTGAATTGTTACATGCAAGCATTGCCGTTTTTTCGCTACACTATTAGTGGTGATTTGTCTTTCGCCATGGTGTTTTTTGGTGGTTACGCCGTGACACTAAGTCTGATTTCTCACCGCCGCGCAGAAATAAACCCCGGATTACTAAAAGAAGCCGGGGTTTCTTCAACTTCGTAGAGCCATGTCGGCAGTCACGTGCGAGCAGTCGGAACGGTTGGTTAACCTTCGGTTGCGCCTGCAACTTGTCCCTCATCGCCTCCCTCATCTGCGCTAGGGTCACCTTGTGCTACGTCCAAAATGGCTTCGAGATCATTTGTTTTGGCAATGAGGGCTTTGACGAGTGAATCCAAATCCTGTGTTTCGGGTTCTTCTTCAGGATCGACAAAATCCTCATCCAAGCTGCCACCGTCCACTTCGTTCATGATTTTGGTGACTGCCTCAGAGATTTCTACCAAACGCGTTGTGTCACGCGTGGTTTCTTCTACAGGGTTCTCCTCATCTGGCACTTCGCCCGTGGTTTCAGCGGCCAAACTCTCTTTACCAATCAAACCGGTTAAGCCGTCATGAACACACTGCAGTTGATATTTGACGCGTCGTCGTAAGATATCGATTCGAAAGGCTTTACTTATCTCCTTAGTAGCTCCTCGCGTTGCACCTCTGCCTCCGGAAAATCCACCTCCTGATGCTCCGCCAGTTGCTCCGCCGGTTGCTCCGCCGGTTGCTCCGCCGGTTGCTCCGCCGGTTGCTCCGCCGCTACTACCACCAAATCCACCACTTGATGCTCCGCTGGCGCCGGAGGAAGCTCCACCGGCCGCACCGCCTCCTCCGCGAAATCCACCACCGCGTGAAATGGCCGCTTTTTCCATAAACGCCCGATTTTCTTCATAGGATTTTTGCTCTTTGACGCGCTGAATTTCTCGGCGACATAGATCGACGGCGAGCATGCCCAAATTTTCACCAGCACCTTGTTTGTCAAAAGTGTCGTTTTCTTCAATCTTAATTTTGCCGATGGCCCAAGCAGCGGTACAACGTAACGATACGTGTGCTGACTCGTTTGTAAGGGCGGCCAAAACAGTTTTGGTTCCATTGGAGTCCGGTACCATGCCTAGTGTAGCCGCAATTTCGATAGCGCGTCGTTGCATCCATATGTGGCCCTCGACACTTCTGGAAGCAGGGCGGGGCTTTAAGACATTGGTTACAGCGTCTTGAATTTTCTTGCGAATCGGATCATCGGTTTGGGTCAAAAAACGTGCTTGATCCTCGATTTTAACGTATCTCAGAATGCCCACGAGCGCGGCAATTCTTACAGCGTCGATTTGGTCCGGAGCCGCGATCGCAGCTGTCATCATGTCTAGGGCTTGATCGAGCGGACGCGGGGGTCGCTTGTTGGCCCCGACGGTTACTGCCTCGGCTGCATTGAGGTGTCCAATGATCAACATGGCGTTGTAGCGAACTGCCGGATGAAAGTTCCCACCTTGATTGGTAGCGATCTTAGGCATTTCTTTTAAGATGATACCCTCTAACAAAAATTGCCTAGCTTCGGAACTTCTTGCACTCGCAAGACTCTTCAAGAGTCCCTGTCGCAGAGCGGGTAACTTGGTTAACGCATCTTTGCTGGTGCGCGTCATTAACGGAAACAGATAACCCGTGTGATATTTAGTAAACGTTTGCTTATTGCCGTTGAAATCAGCGGTTCCACTGAGAACCTTCTTGGAGACCGAGATTAACCGTTTTCGTTCTCTTGACTTGTTTTTGTTCGCTTGCTTCGTTTCGTCGTCATCTCCAGATCCGGGAACTAATTCTGGAAGTACCGGTAAGACATCGTATTGGATCGGCTCTTGGGCCTTCAGTTGTCCTAAGCCGAAGAGGGCAGAGCAAGTTGTTAGCACAACTGCAAAAATGACCGACGGTGAGCATGCACGCGCTCGGTAGTTTCCACTCTGGAGAATTTTGTACGTCATTTCATTGAACTCCGTTGCTGACAACGAAATTGTTGTGTGAAATTACTTTTGCAAGGCGATCAATCACCAGCCAACACGATAAGTATCACAGGCGTTCCTAACGCCAGTCCTGGTTCTCTATGGCGCACGCCTGGTTACCCTGGAAATTTCCGCGCTGAAAGATAAGTAACAGACCAATTTTCCCTGGACGAACTACTACCGCTGCTATTATATGATCAAGATGATATCGATAACGATCACCTCTACCAACCACAGTAGTCGCGCGCGCGCGCCAATGTCAACTTAAATCCTTAATCACAGTCGATTTACGATTAATATTCAGTCTCCATGGTTCCTAGCTATTTCTACGTGTTTTGGCGATGATTTCTCGACAAGTGCAATTCTGGCCACCAATCACAGAATAACATGACCCACGTTTATCGCGATCGTTATTTTCAACACCATCTGACCGGTTCACACCCGGAGTGCCCGGAGCGGGTTTCCGCAATCGCGGATTATTTGGATAATTCTTCGCTTTTGACGAATTGCCACCAGCCGGTGTGGGAAGTTGCCAAGTTGGAGCAAATAGTTCGCGTACATGAGAAAGAATACATCGAGCGTGTCAGAATCTTTGCCGAGCAGGGAGGGGGGCAGATCGAATCGGACACAATTCTCAGTGCAGAGTCATACCAAGTGGCAAGACATGGTGCGGGGGCCGTCTGCGATGCCGTTAAACAAGTCCTCACCGGGACCGCCCTCAACGCGCTTTGTTTAGTTCGCCCCCCAGGACATCATGCCCTATCTCAGGCTCCGATGGGGTTCTGCCTTTTCAATAACGCTGCGATCGCTGCTCGACATGCCACCGTTGCTTTCGACTTAGATCGCATTTTGATTGTCGATTGGGACGTCCATCATGGTAACGGAACACAAGATATTTTTTGGGAAGATGAAAATGTCGCTTTTTTCTCGATCCATCGTTGGCCCTTTTATCCGGGCACCGGAGATAGGCATGAAACGGGGTCTGGCAGGGGGCTGGGAACGACAAAAAATCTGCCGATCGAATTTGGGATCTCGCGACGTGACTACCGGGCCCTTTTCGAGTATGAGTTAGAAAAGTTTGCCAACCGCATCAAACCTCAAATGGTGATTATTAGTGCTGGATTTGACAGTCATCGCGAAGATCCAATCGGGTCTTTAGGACTAGAAACCGAAGATTTTTCTGAGCTCACGCGCATTGTGATGCGGATTGCAGGTGCGTTTGCGCAAGGCAAAATCGTGAGTGTGCTTGAGGGTGGCTATAACGTTCAAGTACTGCCCGCATGTGTCGGTGCTCATTTAAAAGAGTTGTCTACCGCAGAATAAAAATGCCATCTTGTTAGGTCGCAGACTAAGCAGTTGTAAGCGAATCCGTCAAAAAGGAATCACACCGTCCCAGTGTTCCGGTGGTTTGCGGTTGTGCTGAGTCAGAAAGACTGACAAAAAATCTTTTACACGGTCGTTCGTTGGCACGTCGTTGAGTAACTCCATTGATTTCTCCCAATCGCCGGTACGCATGCTATCGAGGGCTTTCTCATAGGCAGCGATATGCTGATCCGAAAGTTGTGGGAAATCACACAAGGGGGGAACCAGTTCACTGATTTCGTGAGATGCTTGGAGACCATAGGGACGTACCACTGCGACGCGGCGCACGCGGCCTGCGTCAGCATGGTTGGAATTTCGGATTTGTTGTGCTGTCGAATCATCGATTAGAATTGGTGTGTGCAAACGTTTCGTCATGTCCTGCAGACGTGACGCCAAATTCACGACCGGACCAAACACGGTGACCTTAACTTGATCGACAGTGCCGATCTTGCCTGCAACCGCCCGGCCCGAGGCGATGCCAATACCAATGCGAAAGTCGGCCAAGGGATCATTTTCATTCCGGGCAGCGACTTCAAAGTGTGCGCGGATTGCCAATGCCGTACGGCAAGCGCGCTCGGCGGCGTCTTGTTGTTCCAAGGGCCATCCCCAGAAGCCCATTGCCGCATCACCGTGAAAGTCACCCACAACGCCCCCGAATTCCAAGATCTCGCGGGTCATAACGCCCAACGCATCACTAACGCGCTGAAGCAAACCAAAGAGATTGTCTGCGTTCTGTTCGCTGCGACGCGAAAACCCCCGAAGATCACAAAATAAAACAGAAACGTCGGCTTCGCGCGGAGCCAAAACCTGATCAAGGTTTTGGCCTGCAATGGCTTCGGCTACCAACGGTGAAAAAAACTGATTCATCCGTTCCGCCACGCGCACTTCTCGCATCCCTCCTAAGGATGTGGCCACTATTTCCACAAACTTAACTTCATCGAGAAACATACGCGCATCAAGTGTATCTGACTGGGGTGTCCGATCGACATGGTGTGCGCCCGCCACGTAGATAGCCCAACCGTGACAAGCTTCCCCTGCCAGGGGAGTGCAAAACGCCCAATCAAGTCCATCTACGGCTGTGAAAGGAGCGGGTGCGTGGCGATCTTCCCAGAGATGGACAATACTTTCGCGCGACTCGAGAACTTGGCGAATCAGTCGCTCACTAGGAGAAAAGGGTTGAGTTGCTACCCGCTGATCCCAATGGAGAATTTCGATCGACTGGTCGGAACTTTGCTTCCGTAAGGCGACTAAGGCTACGGCGGACGCCTGAGGGATACTGGACATCAGCAAGCTGACGATTTGCACATACAGTTCTGAATCGTTTTTGGCAGTTGCCATGATGTGCGGGAGGCGACTCAAAGCATCAATGCGTTGCTCTGCGTTATAAAACTCTGCTTGGCGTAAGTAATCTGCGCTGAAAGTCTGTTGTTCGATGGGTTGCGGTGCGTCGATCGTGGCTTCGATATTGCGATCGTCGAGTGTAAAAGTGGTACTGCCAATGACAAAATGCTCTCCGGGCCAGAGCCGGGCTTCCGATGTTTCCTTGCCTTGGAAGAATATCGAATTGCGGGCGTTAGCGATTTTCGAGGCAACAAGCTGAGAACCATCCCAATATACTTCCACATGCTGTCGTGAAATTCGATCGTCCCAGGGAGTCCCCCAAGTACTCGACATTCGCCCCAGGATGAGGGCGGAATTCTTTGGCAGTTTGCGGCGCCAGCGGTGTCCCGCTTCGGGTCCTTGAGCGATGAGATACGACATAGCGAGTTTCGTGTGGGTGATTTCCAGAAGAATTGTAGAGGGGGGCAGATGCTGTTACCAGTTTACGACAGTCAGGAAACAAGTTCGTGCCTGTGCTGGAATCACCTGAGTTTCCCTCAGGAAGTGTTTTTTTTGACCATTCCATCACTTGGGGAAAAATGTTTGCTTGGTTAAAATGAGCAAGTGCTGGACACCTCTAGTTAATCCCTTGGCTGCCGACGAGCCGAGGTGTGTCCGTTTTCTTCTGTGGAAACTACGATTCCGATGACAATGTACTGCCGAATGGTTACCCGAATCATGATCGTTGTCAGGGGAGTGTTGATTGTTGTGATGATGTCTGCAGTCGTAACGGCTGGGGAAGGCACCTTACCTGTTGCGACCGAGCGCGCCGTTGACTTTCAAAAAGACGTCCAGCCGATTCTTTTTGCACGTTGTCTGAAGTGCCATGGCCCAGAGAAGCAGGAAAGTGGCTTGCGGGTAGATCGTAAAGCGTCTCTTTTACGCGGAGGGGATTTTGGAGAGCCGTCCGTGCTGGTGGGGAAAAGTGCCGTTAGTTTTCTGATTCAGGTTGTGGCCGGCTTGCACGACGATTTGATCATGCCCCCCACAGGTGAGCGATTAACGCCTAACGAGATTGGAATTTTGCGGGCTTGGATCGATCAAGGATTTTTGTGGCCTGCGGAGCACGCCGCGGATGAGCCAACAGTGACCACCGATCACTGGTCATTTCAGCCATTAACAGCGTCTCTGTTGCCAACTTCAGGAGGCAATTGGTCAGTAAACCCCATCGATCGATTTGTTTACCAGCAACAGCAAAGGGCTGGTCTACTACCATCTCCTTCAAGCGATCGTGTGAATCTCATACGGCGATTGTCTTTGGTAATGCTTGGACTGCCTCCGTCTTCCGCAGAAGTAACCGATTTTGTCAACGATCCTCGCATCGATGCCTACGAGCGTTTAGTGGACCGCGCGCTTGCGAGTCCCCGTTATGGGGAACGTTGGGCGCGTCATTGGCTGGATGTCGTGCGTTTTGCAGAGTCCCACGGTTTTGAAACAAACCAAGAACGTCCTAATGCCTGGCCGTTTCGCGACTATGTCATCGAGGCGTTGAATGCCGACAAGCCATATGATCAGTTTATTCAGCAACAAATTGCCGGTGACCAGTTGGGCTATGATGCGGCTACGGGGTTTCTCGTTGGTGGCCCGTACGATCTCGTCAAGAGTCCTGATATCAATCTCACTTTGATGCAGCGACAAAACGAACTGGCGGACATCGTCAATACGACGGGTACGACGTTCCTCGCCCTGACGCTTGGATGTGCCAGATGTCACAACCATAAATTTGATCCGATTCTGCAAAAAGATTACTACGCGCTGCAGGCGGTATTTGCTGGCGTGACACACGCAGAGCGCGCACTAGCCATTCTTCCCAGCCAAACTAAGGAAGTTGCGGAACTCAGCGCGCGGATTGTGGAGTTAACCAACAAACTAGAAAAGTTTGTGGCTCACACCGTACAGAAATATATCTTCATTGAGGATAATCCACCTGCCGAGCATGGAGGTCGCGGCCTGGTCGAATTAGTCCCTGCCGCCGGGGAGGGGCGCAATCCACCAGGCAAAGGCCGTGGTCAATTGAGTGATCCAGGCAGCGATATTCACACGCACAATGCAAGTGACGGGAAGTATACTTGGTGGAGTGACGCCAAAGGCCAGGCGGTTGCCGCCTATCAACTACGTGCACGTGGCCGTTTTCGTATTTGGCTATCGTGGGGCACCGGACACCCGACGCATGTGACGGATGCTGTTTATGTATTGGATCTCGACGGTGATCTGAACACTTCAAGCGATCAACGGAAGCTGGCGACAGTCAATCAGCTCAAGTTTTCCAACGGAGACGACGGTCAATTCAACCAGGCTTTGTGGAGTGGTTTTTATTTTGCCGGAGTCCACGGCCTAAAACCGCGCAGTAAGATCGTGCTTTATGCTGGTCATAATGGCGTGGCGACAACCAGCGATGTTGTGTTGCTTGAATCCGTTAGTGGAGAGTCTGTTAGCGAGATTGCTAATAGTAATGTTGCAAACACCGGTGACGCGAAGGAAACCGTGTTACCTTCTTTCCGCAGCTCAGTGAATGCCCAACACAATTACGAGCAACTCGAGCCTGTCCTCGCGCAGCGAGTACGTTTTGAAATTCTGGCCTCCAGCAGTGGCGAACCCTGTATCGATGAACTCGAGATTTTTTCCGCTGGTATGAATGTGGCGCTGGCGAGTCGCGGTGCGATTGCCACATCCTCAGGTAATTTTTCTGGGAATGCTTTTCATAAGCTGGAACATCTTAATGATGGCCAAGTCGGCAATTCACATAGCTGGATTTCCAACGAAAATGGTCGAGGTTGGGTGCAGATCGAACTTGCTGAACCAACGCTCATTGATCGCATTGAATGGTCACGCGATCGAGAATCACAATATGCTGATCGAGTGGCCACTAAATATCAGATCGAGGTCGCTCCAGCCGTCGGTGATTGGACCATGGTGGCTTCTTCCGACGACCGGTTGCCCTACACTCCGAGCGCTCCGCGTGGGCCGAGCTACCATTTCGCAGGTTTCCCGCAGGAAGTTGCTGCACAAGGTCGTATTTGGGCGCGTGAGTTGCGTGCTGTCAAATCGAGGCACTCCGCGCTCAGTAAACCAAGAATGATTTACGCCGGTATGTTTCAACAGCCAGGTCCAACACACCGTCTGTTCCGTGGTGATCCACTAGCTAAGCGCGAAGTGGTGGCCCCCGATGCCCTGACGGTGTTAGGCAGTTTAGGATTGGCACTGGATGAACCGGAACCATCGCGGCGCCAGAAACTCGCTGCCTGGATAGCATCCAGCGAAAATCCGTTGACCTCGCGTGTGCTGGTGAATCGTGTTTGGCATTACATCTTTGGCACTGGTATTGTTGCGACGCCAAGTGATTTCGGTGCGAACGGTGGTTTGCCGTCCCATCGCGAATTGCTTGATCGGTTGGCGATTGATTTTGTGACAGGAGGTTGGTCGATCAAGCGTTTGCAACGACAGATTCTGAATTCCCAAACGTTTCAACAATCCAGTGACCCACGAGTGGAGGCTTTAGCACAGGATGCCGATTGCCGCTGGTTGTGGAGATTTCCTCCACGACGCTTGGAAGCCGAAGCCATTCGCGATTCGATCTTGGCCGTGAGTGGGAACTTGCGTCTCGAAATGGGAGGGCCGGGGTATTCTTTGTTTGACATTCAATTGGAAGGGGTACGGCATTTTTTTCCAAAAACCGAATTCGGTCCTGCTGAATGGCGGCGGATGATTTACGTGATGAAATTCCGACAAGAGCAGGACGATGTTTTCGGAGCGTTTGATTGTCCTGATGGGAATCAAACGGTACCTTTGCGGCCGGTTTCGACAACTCCTTTGCAAGCACTTAATTTACTTAATAGCGGTTTTGTTTTACAGCAGTCCAATCGCTTGGCAAGTCGCCTGCAAAGCGAATGTGGCGACAATGTGCCGGCTCAATTACGTCGTTTGTTTCAAGACGTGTTCAATCGATCGCCGCTTGATCCAGAGCTGGCTGATTGCCTTGCTTTTGTCGAAACATTTGGATTACCTGCCTTGTGCCGTGCCATTATAAATACCAACGAGTTTGTCTTTATCCCCTAATCGAATGATGCAGAAATCCATACTTTCAAATACTGGCCGAAGTCTTCTCAACCGTCGCCATTTCCTGGCCAACACATCGGCAGGTTTGAGTGCGGTTGGGTTGTCATCCTTATTGTCCGATGCCGGTTTGCTGGCAGCAGAGGAAAATTTATCCAGTACACCAAAGCCCATCACGCCGAAGATTGATGCCGCCAGCCCTCATGCACCGCGCGCGACCCATTTTGCTCCCCAAGCAAAGAATGTGTTGATGATTTTTTGTAGTGGTGGCTGTAGTCATGTAGATACGTTTGACTACAAGCCGGAATTGATCCAACGACATGGCCAATCCATGCCTGGCGAAGAGTCATTAATCACTTTTCAAGGGGCTCAGGGTGCGTTGACGAAAAGTCCCTACGAATTTCGGCCGTATGGTGAATCGGGAAAAATGATTTCTGATTTGGTGTCGCATATCGGTGAGATGGCGGATGACATTTGTTGGATTCATGCTCTCACGAGTAAGACGAACACTCATGGTCCCGGTGAAAACTTCATGTGTACCGGTTTTACACTGGATGGCTTTCCCAGTGCCGGCGCATGGGTGACTTACGCCCTCGGCAGTGAAACTCAGGATCTGCCAGCCTATGTTGCGATTCCTGATCCGCGCGGCAAACCGCAAGCCAGTGTGAATTGCTGGGGTCCCGGTTTTTTACCGGCGGCCTATCAAGGTGTGGATTTTAATGCCACCAACCCCATCCGAAATTTGGCGCGGCCCAAAACCATCGCAGCTCCTATAGACGTTGCCACGCGGGAGATCCTCCAGCGACTTAATGATCGTCACCTCGATCGGTTTCCCGGGGATACCCAACTGGCGGCCCGCATTGCGAGTTACGAACTGGCTGCAAAAATGCAGTTGAGTGTTCCCGAAGTCAGTGATTTGTCGAGTGAATCAAAACAGACATTGAAAATGTATGGTGCGGATGATACCGCAAATTCGATCAAAGCAGAATTTGCGAAGAACTGCATTCTATCACGGCGTTTGATTGAAAAGGGAGTGCGTTTTGTACAGCTTTTCAACGGCTCGTATCAAACGGGTGGAGAAGGGACGAGCAATTGGGATGGACACAAAATCCTTAAGGATCAATACGATGTTCATGGCCCGATTTTGAGCCAGCCAGCTGGTGCGTTGTTGAAAGATCTCAAGCAACGGGGATTACTTCGCGAAACCCTGGTTGTGTGGTGTACAGAATTTGGTCGCATGCCGACTTTTCAAAAGGGTGCCACCGGACGCGATCACAACCCTAGTGGTTTCACGGCCTGGATGGCGGGCGCAGGTGTCAAGGCACCCTTTAATTATGGATCTACGGATGACTTTGGATACAAGGCGACCGAAAACATCACGACGGTCTACGACCTCTATGCCACATTATTGCATTTGCTCGGCCTGAATCATGAGCAGCTTTCCTTTTACCATAATGGAATTCAACGGCGTTTGACGGACGTTCATGGTCAGGTAATAACTGATATCGTTGTCTGAATTGTGGGCGGTCTGGATCGACACCTTCTAGTCGAGAGCACCAAAGGTAGAAAGAGCATGAAACAAGATTGCAGGAGATTTGAGTTTCGTCTTCATCGGGATTGGGATTGGGATCGCGGTTGCCTCGTCGGGACCCGTGCCTGTTTGGGTAACCGCTGCACCAGCCTATGAGGGGCAGCAAAAACTTGCTGGGTCAGTTTGCCAAGACGTTTTTGGCACGCGATGCAGAGGCCTGTGCCGACCTGTACGCGGAAAATGTACCCTCTATGATTCCAGAGATGCCAGCATTGTTAGGGCAGCCAAACATTCTTGCCGGTTACCGAGAACTGTTTTGCGATTTACTGGCCTCCGATTAGGAGATGACGCCGAGGTTTTGGCCATGGGAGATTGGGCGTCTTACGAGGTGCTGGCAAGTCCACCGAGACAACTGGTAGTGGGGTCCAGACCAAGACTTATAAGCGGATTATTTTGAGTAAACAATAGCTCGATGGCTCATGGAAGATGGTCTGGGATATCTTCCATTATGATGATCCCTACGAAGACCAAAGCACCGAATTGTGACCAACAAAAAAACTGTGGGATGTGGCTCCCTGTACAAACCCTTGCCGGTCCTGGGACCTGTTTGGGCGAAACGGTCTTTCGTGAATGATCGACGCGGCTTCCTTGGTTTCTGGCCAGGCAAAATAGGATGGTCATGGGGCTGCTTGCCGCTGCCCGTTTTTTTGTGGTTACCCACTTTTTCGCGGTGTAGATCAGCATTTTGGAAATGACCTGTTGTGTGACAAAGGGTGTGATAAAGAGAATATCAAAAAGCCCTCCCGGTGGTTCCCTGAATGGTCCCGCATCGTGCGAAGGGCGATTCCGAGACTACTCCATAATCATTTGGATAACAGATTTTTTCCTGCCTTGGTCTAGTTTAAGTTCCAGGTTTTTGGTCCTGCTGGTCAGTTTTGACAGCAGCGGGGCTGTCCGTTAGGCGGTCTCGAGGAGATTTCCTTGGCAGATGAGACCTTGGGCTTTGTCCCTTTCCCATTTACACTAAGGGTTCGCATGGGATTATCGCTTCATAATCAAGGAACCTCGACATGTCTGCGCTCTGTTTGGTACTCACCACGCTCGCCGCTGAGCCGACGGCAGGAGAAATTGCTTTGTTGAAAACGTTTCATCAAGAGTTCATTCACATCACTCCCGGTACGGGTGTGTATCCGGCGGCGTTCACCCTGGGCCGTGCTGAAGGTGGCGAGGAGAACGAGCGCCCTCCCGTGGAAGTTTCCTTTAGCTACGATTTTCACATTGCCAAATATGAAGTGCCTCAGAATCTTTGGGAAGCAGTAATGGGATCCAATCCTTCCCGTTGGAAGGGTCCGCGAAATTCCGTCGAAATGTTGACCTTTGAGGAGGCACAGCAATTCTGTAGCAAAGTGACCGAGCTGATGCGCATCAGCGAATTGATTCGTTCCGACGAAGTGATACGTTTACCGAGTGAAGCCGAGTGGGAGTACGTAGCACGGGCTGGTACAACGACTGTCTATTCTTTTGGCGACGACACGGCGCGCCTGGATGATTACGGTTGGCATACCGGTAATGCTGCAGGGAACGATCCACCAGTTGGGGCGAAGAAACCAAATCCCTGGGGCCTTTATGATATTCATGGTTATTTGTGGGAATGGGTTCTCGATGTCGCACATAACTCGTACAAGGACGTGCCGACGGATGGATCGGCTTGGACCAAGGGTTCTGACGAATCCGTGCGTATCGTTCGTGGCGGAAGCTGGAAAGACAAAGCAAACAAACTCACTTCTTCCTACCGCTTTGCTGTTTCTCACGACCTTCGAGACGATGCTGTTGGCTTGCGCTGTGTGCTGGCGAAGATCAAATAGCCGCTGGATTTCTCATTTGTTCTGAGGTTTTGCTGGCAAAAAATCTGCCTTGTTTCTGCAGATTGCTTGGGTCTTGGGATATGCTGAGGGCACACTTGCGCAAGCACGTTCGTTGCGCTGTTTGGAATTGCTATGGGAGTAAGCCGTTTGGTACCTCAATGTGTGGTCAACAAAAAATGACTAAAAATCCGGACAGACTGTAGCTAGAAAATGAGGGACATAAACACAAGGATTCGCGCACTCTCTCTATGTGACTCAAATCTTGCTGCTCGAGTCGGCGGTTTGTGAACGACTCTCGTGAGGTCGTTTGGCAGGAAAGAGAGAGAGGAATGTTGCTGCTGGGGCGACGGTTTATCCGTGCTGCGGTTGTGGCATGCCGATGGATCCGGTCACTTCTTTTCCACATTTGTCGCAGTAACTAACGATGTCATCGTCGCTGGCCCGGTACCAGATGTGATCGCAAGGGTCGGCTGATTGCACTGCTTCGATCCCGCATTTTCGACAAATCCGGCTGGGCAGTGCACCGGGGCCGATCTCAAAAGTGTGCTCACAGCCGTTGTTGAGCCGTACGGAATTGTTCGCTTTTTCTTGCTGGTTGTGTTGTTCGGTATGGGCCTCGAGTTCGTCTAATTCCTTACCTAGCTGCCAGTTGCGATAGACTTCATACAACGCCCGCAGTAGCAGCCAACCGCCGTAGAGGCAGGCTGCCAAAACCGAACCCACAATAATGGATAGAAAAAACAACTCACGCATGTCGTTTTACACCTTGGAACATCCCCTTAGCCATTACAAATTTAGCTGATGGTTTGTCCTTGTGTGACAAGAAACTTACTGTTTTGGCTAGCAGATGCCGATTTCTTGTATGGTGAAAAACCGGTAAAACCGGTAATTCGAGTTTAGGTAAGTCCGACAGCCAGCTACAATTGAAGTGCGCCACAACGCACAGGTGAGTTATCGTCATCCCAGGGCGGTGAGGATCAGGAATAAGCAGCAGCAGGAGTCTGGCATGCTGAAAATAACAGACGGAACTTTCAGTCGAAATTGCACAGGATGGCAACGGCGGGATTTCTTGCGCGTCGGTAGTTTGGGACTGGGTAGTTTGGCGCTACCGGATTGGCTTGCTCTGCGCTCTTGCGCGTCGGGTAGGGGCGTTTTACGAGAAAAATCGGTAGTGCTTTTGTTCCTTCATGGGGGCCCGTCACACATCGAATTTTTTGATCCCAAGATGACGGCACCGGCGGAGTTCCGCAGCATCACGGGTGAGATTTCAACGCAAACGCCCGGCGTTTCCTTTGGTAGCTCGTTTCCACAGCTTGCGCAGCGGATGGAGAACTTTTCGATTGTCCGGTCGTACGGATCGAAAAATTCGGCGCACACGTATAATGCGGTGGCAAGTGGTGGTAACCCCTTGAAGGCTGCGATGGGGTCGATTTATGCACGAGTGGCTGGTGCCAATCACCCACAAACGGGCATGCCGCAAAATACTTTGGTTGTGCCCGAAGCGGTTGAAGAAGGTCTCAAACTAGGCCGCAATTTTGAAACGAACGAACTCCACACGGTGACCGACCCGGGTGAGTTGGGAGCAACCTGTGCCGCGTTCGATCCGAGTGGCGGAGGGCCTCTGAAAGAGGCCATGAAGTTGCAGATCCCTGGGAGTCGACTTGCGGATCGACGGAGTTTGCTTCGTGGCTTGGATCAAATCAAGCGTGCGGCCGATGCAGAAAATAACTTGTCTGGTGTTGATCAATATCAGCAGCAGGCATTCGACATGATCACGCGCGGGATTGCCCAAGCGTTTGATTTGTCCAAGGAGGATCCCCAAACGATCAAACGGTATGATACGACCGGCAAGTTTCGCAACGCGGATATGCAACGGTATCACGATATGAAACGCACGACGAATTTGCTCGGCCATCAGATGTTGTTGGCGCGGCGGCTTTGCGAAGCCGGTTGCGGATTTGTGACGGTATCGGATTGTGGCTGGGACATGCACGCCAACGGAAATAGTCCGAAGAATATGACGGCGCTCGACCCGATGGCTCGGCAAGTAGACCATGCGGTGAACGCTTTTATTGAAGATGTTCACGAACGTGGTTTGAGCCAAGACATTCTGTTGATCGTCACGGGGGAAATGGGACGAACGCCCCGGCTGAATGGCAATGGGGGACGGGATCATTATGGTGAGCTCACGCCGATGCTTATGGCAGGCGGTGGTTTGCAGATGGGTCAGGTAATTGGCCAGTCTGACCGGCACGCCACGCGCCCTGCGACCGAACCTTTTGCTCCGTCACATCTCATGTCGACGGTGATGCACACCCTCTTCGATGTGGGCCAGCTACGGTTGCAATCCGATCTGCCTACGGAACTCGTGCGGGCGATTGAGAATGGCAAACCGTTTTCCGGACTGCTCTAGTTCTTACTGGGTTGCGTGCGTGCCAGAAGAACTTGGTCAGTGCTGGATGTCATGGGAATATGGGCCGGAAGAAGATATGATGGCCAGAGAAAAACTAGCGTGCAAATAGTCGTTCGCTTTTCCGAAACATTCCACGTATCATAGCGATTCCGTTCCTTGCGCCTGCTGCAGTTGATGTTTTTACCATGGAATTCTCTTCCGATACGATGGACGAATCTGCAGCGATCGCTGTTCAGGACTTATACAAGACCTATCGCGATGGCCTGATTTTTCGTAAACGCTTTGAAGCGCTCAAGAGCGTCTCGTTCCAGGTGCCGCGCGGTGAAATTTTCGGTTTGTTGGGACCGAATGGTGCAGGCAAAACGACCTTTGTGAAGATAATGCTGGGCATTGTGCGTAAAACGAGCGGGTCGGCAACGATGTTAGGTCAGCCAGTCGGTGATCGCGCGACCCGAGTTCGTGTCGGCTATCTACCGGAACACCTGCGACTGCCCTCGCACTTAAACGCCCTGGGAGCACTAAAGCTGTACGGCAAGCTCAGTGGTATGGACTCACGGGAGATTCGTGAAAAAGGGATGCCCCTGTTGGAAACCGTCGGACTTGCGGATCGTGTCCGCGATTCTGTCAAAAAGTATTCCAAAGGCATGCGACAACGATTAGGCCTCGCTCAATCCTTACTTCACGATCCCGAGTTGTTGTTTCTGGATGAACCGACAGATGGACTTGACCCCGTCGGCCGCTCTGAAGTTCGCAATATCATTCATCGACTCAAGGATGAAGGTAAGACGATTTTTTTGAATAGCCATTTGTTACAAGAAGTAGAAATGGTCTGTGACCGTTTTGCTATTTTGCATCAAGGTGAATTGCGCTCGGTGGGGACGCTCGATCAAATTTCGTCGACGACACGGGATCGCAGCGAGGTTGAAATTGAAATCCTTGGCACGGATACAGCGATCAAAGCTGCCCTGGAAACATGCGAGGTGGTGGCCTCTGAGATGCTGTCTGAAAACCGGGTTCGGATTGTGGCACAAATGAGCGGCCAAAAAGACATTGACGCCTGTATTGATGCACTGCGTGCGGATGGATTAAGTATTGTCTCGTTAGTCCATCGTCGCGCGACGCTGGAAGACGCCTTTCTCAAAATCATCGAAACCGAGACAAAAGTATCATGAGAGCGTACGTGGCGATCATTCGCGATTCGTTTCAAGAAGCTCTTTCTTCGCGCGTGCTATGGATTCTCCTCGTGGTGATCACGTTGTTGCTGTTGTTGATTTTGCCCAGCGGTTACAAAGAATCCGTTACGGTTGGTTTGCGTCAACACGATGTCAAGCGAGGGCGCTGGCCCGAATTTGCCTCAAAAATTCAACAAGAGAGTGAAGCAGACGCCGTCTCTCCCTCCCGGCATCTTGTTGCTTTGGCGAATGAAGATCTGAAGGCGTTTTTGAAAAAAACAGCCGTTCAGGAAAAAAAGGCCGAGGTGGGCAAGGATATGAAATTCTGGCGAGAGTTTGACAAATTCCTGGGGGGCCTCAACGAACTTTTAGAAAAGCCTGAGTTTTATCGGGCTGATGTCTGGGAAAATGTCATTGTGCGCTCCGACGAGGCGCGTGAGTTGCTCGAATTAGATGCGAACTCACTTTCGGCAGAGCAAGTACAACGACGCAATCGACTGCTGCTGGAAGCAGCCTACCCCGAAATGTTGCAGGTCAGTCCGCAAACCGCCATGTCTCTGACTTATTTTGGCAAGGAGTCCGACCGGTTGCCATTTCGAAAAGCACAGTTTGATGCGCAGGTTACCCATTGGGGTGAACTGGTCATTCGCTGGATTGCTGGCACGATTGGGATTTTTGTGGCCATTATCGTAACTGCGGGTATGATCCCTCAAATGTTCGACGCCGGTTCGTGGAGTTTACTCCTGAGCAAGCCCGTTTCTCGCTCGGTGGTGTTTCTAGCCAAGTTTATTGGCGGTTCCGCTTTCATGTTACTCAACGCAGCCTATTTCATCTGCGGCGTCTGGTTTATTCTCGGCTTCCGTTTTGGGATTTGGGACGGCAAGTTACTCTTGATGCTTCCCCTCTACGTCTTTGTTTTTGTCATTTACTATGCCGTTTCCGCGCTGGCAGGTGTGATTTGGCGTAGCCCCATTGTCTGTGTGATCATCAGCATTGTTTTTTGGGCTGCGTGTTTTGTGGTCGGGGCCATTCACAGTGGTGTCGAGAGGTTTGTTTATAAGAACAGCCGACTCACCAGTTTGATGTTTTCCCAAGACACTTTGATGGGCGTCAGTGAAGTTGGCGTTGTCAGTCACTGGGATGAGGATGCCCAGGAATGGAAGCAGGTCTTTCGTTCAAGCACACAAGAACAATTGCAAGCAATGCTCATGTTTGCGCCAGCCGAAGCGCAGAGATTTCTGCCGATTGGTTATGTGCTCGACAAACAGGGAGAGCAGTTGCTTACGGTGCAGCGAAACTTTCCCGGTTTACGTTCTACCTTGCGTGTGGGTCGCAAAGCCGATAATTGGTCGAACCAAGAGGGAGCCGGGGCACCGATGTATGCGAAGTTTTTACTTCGCGAACCGGATGGCACACCCCTGATCGTTTCGTCTGCCGGTTTGGACCGGTTGGAAGGAGATCCGCTGGCTAAGTCAAAGCCGGTAAAAGTTCTCGGTGTTTCCTTGCCTCTCACCGGAAGTCGCCCGCTGCGCTCGGTGCAGCCTGGGGAACCTGTGGTTTTAACCGACCCTGCGGCGGCCGCGATCAATGAGGACACGGGGCAACTTGCGCTCTACAGTCGGGGCACGTTAACCGTGTTAGAGCCGGATGAAAAACATAACTATCAAAAACAACGTGAAATCCAACTGGATCTTGAAGATGCGGACCAGGCCGTGGCGCTGGCCTTCGGTGGGACCACCGTGTTACTGGCGTTCGAAGATGGTCACGTGAGCGTTTATGACCTGAAGACCGCGAAAGAAGAGAATTCCTTTAACCCGGATCGAGGGAACCCACCAAGATTTATCCAGGCAGCCCCTGGAGGAAAATGGTTTGCCGTTGTTTTCCACACCGGGAGGATGTGGCTTTACGATGCGGCAGCAAATGAAGGCGCTATGGCATCGTTTGCTAGCCAGGGTGCGATCTCCACGATGACTTTTTCCGGTAACGAAACCATGCTGGTTGCCGAGCGTGGCACTCGGGTGAAAGAATACAATCTCGACACACGGGCCGTTCAAAAGCAATTTGCTGCGGAAAAGGGTATTGGTGAAATGATTTATGATTACGCTGTGACACCAATCTATACGGTATTCCCCAAGCCGGGTGAATTGGATCGCACGGCCCAGTATTTTCTGACCGGCAAAGAAACCGAATCGTTTGAAAACATGAGCCTTGGTAGTTTGACCGTCGCGCGAGACAAGCTTGACCCCTGGACACCAGTATGGAGCAGTTTGATATTCATGCTTGTCGTCCTGGGCATTGCCTGTCTCTATATTGAGCGACAGGAATTCTGATTCACCCCGTTGCCTGCCGATTTTAGTCCCACGGATGGATGTCACCCCCCTCGATAGACCTTGGAAGCAAACATTGCGCCGACGCATGCTGCGTTGGTTTCGTGCTGCAGCGCGCGACCTGCCGTGGCGACAAGCTAAGACGTTATACCATGTCTGGATCAGCGAAATCATGCTCCAGCAGACGCAGGTCGCCACCGTCGTTCCTTATTTTGAACGGTTCATCGAGCGTTTTCCAGACATTGCGTCTCTGGCGGCGGCTGATGAACAGGAGGTACTGCGATACTGGGAAGGTCTTGGTTACTATCGTCGGGCGAGACAGTTACACCATGCGGCACAATTAATTTGTGAACGTCATCAGGGAGACTTTCCACGTGATGTCGAGGATGTGCGTGCGCTCCCGGGCATTGGGCGTTATACGGCCGGAGCCATTCTTTCAATCGCCTTGGATGCGCGAGAACCCATTTTGGAAGCGAACACGATTCGTACGTACAGTCGCTTGCTCGCGTTTCGAGGTAACCCAACGACCGCCGAGGGTCAGCAGATTTTATGGTCTTTTGCCGAAGAAATCTTACCGCGTAAGCATGTGGGCGATTTCAACCAATCACTGATGGAATTAGGGTCGGAGATTTGTACCCCACGGGACCCTCAATGTTCCCGTTGTCCCGTGGCCTCACTCTGCCCGACCCAAGCTCAGGGTCTGCAGAGCCAGATTCCGCAACCGAAAAAGAAAACATGCTATGAGCAAGTGACCGAAGCAGCGATGGTTGTCCGACGGGGAGAAAAGATACTCTTGCGTCGTTGTGGCGTTGACGAACGCTGGACGGGACTATGGGACTTTCCACGTTTTGAAATCGTGTCTCAGCGTGGCAAGAAACTCCAGCGAGAATTAGAGGAGAAGACGCGCGACCTTACTGGTCTCACCGTGACTGCCCAGGAACGCTTTGCCACCATTAAGCACGGTGTCACCCGTTATCGTATTACGTTGCATTGTCACGACGCGGAACTTGTAGCTGGCCAAGTTCAAGACAGCGCACAGTGGATTGCCTTATCCCAACTCGAAGATTTGCCCCTTAGTGTGACTGGTCGCAAGATTGGTAACTTATTGACGACCGCTTTGCGAGAGTGACGCGTTCCGAGAGCACGAAACGCACAGAAACCGTAATCGGTGCGTGCGCCGAGAGTCTGTTGACTCCGACCCAATGTTTGAGTCTTTTCAGATGTGCCGGCGCGCTTGCTGAGGATGACACTTTGCATTGTGAAGCGGTCTCGAACGCACCTTGCCAAGCAATCTGGTCTCCTCGCCCGGAATGTGGACGCGTTACAGGGACTCGTAAGACGGGAGATTGTGTCGATCGAAAGAGAAACGATCAAAATTTTGGCTTTGGTGGTCATGGTGGCAGGTTCTACTATCAAGATGCTTGCCTTTTGCTATCTGGTGGTCGCCCAGATACCAGATGGCGAAGTCTCCGCTGGCAGGGTCAGTCTTCGATTGGTGCATTTACTCTGGGCGTCGTTGCTGACCGCGCCGATGTAAATGACGACTGTCTGTTTTGTGAGGTCGGGATCTGCGGTGCTTCACTGCGGCCTTGGGAGTCCGTGTGAGGTTTTGTGAAATTCTCTTGCCTGGCTGGCGAAACGGGTTGTTAGTGCTGTTTTGCAGGTCCAGAAACTTTGATCAGCAAGCAATTCCGAAAGGTGTGGCCATGTCGTTTACTCCGAGCGACTCTGCTTTACAAGTTGGGCTGTCGCTGAGTTTGGGCTCGGTACTTCCAGGAGGTGATCCCGATGAGCTAGATTTGACAAGTAGCGTTTCGAATATCTAGGATCGGTACTGCAAGCGAAGTTCGAATCCTGCCAGTAACGCGGATATTTTTCTTATGCCAGCCGCTCGATTCCAAGGGTATGAAACTGTCGGAACAAGGCTCTTTCTATGTGGGTTGCTTGGTCTATGCGTTGCCAAGGTTGCGGCCGATCAGGCCAGTGAGCCTGCAACTGCAGCCGGGTTCTCACGTCCTGTGCTGATCCGTTTTGAAGGGATGATCACCCCACTCAGTGAACAGTCATTATATCGAAAGCTGGAAAAGGCAAAGGGTTATCAAGCCGATCTGGTGATCATCGAGATCGACAGTCCCGGTGGTTATGTCGAGTCAAGCCTTAACATGGCGGATCGCTTTCGTAGGAACTCCTGGTGTCGCCTGGTAGCGTACGTTCCCGATGGTCAGCAAGGAGCACTGAGCGGTGCGGCCATCATGGCCTTGGGATGTGATGAAATTGTCATGCACCCCAAGGCAAGAATTGGTGATGCCGGCCCAATTTTTCAAGGTGAAGATGCGCTGTTTCGTCACGCTCCGGAGAAAATTCGTAGCGATCTCGTACGACGAGTCCGCGATTTGGCAGAGGCCAACGGCTTCCCTCCAGCACTTGCCGAGGCCATGGTTGATGACGGTCTGGTTGTTTATCACGTGACCCAGCCACAGACTGATAAAACCACCCTTATGTCAGAGGCAGAACTAAGCGCCTTGGCGGAACCCGCTGCTTGGGAGAAGGGTCCGCCGGTGCAGGAGTCGCGGCAAGGCCTGTTTCTCGAATTGAACGGCGCACGGGCGGTAGAACTAAAATTGGCTACGGGTACGGTCGACTCGCGAACGGAACTTTTTGAGCGGTTGGCATTAAAAGAGAAGCCACTTGTTTTGGAAACGACATCTGTAGACAAGGCAGTAATGATCTTGAACCTCCCGTTGGTCACCGGCCTGTTGTTGGTGATTGGGCTCATCGCTTTGTATGTCGAGTTTAGTGCCCCAGGTGTTGGTGTTGGTGGCTTGATCTCTGGGTTGTGTTTTGTATTGTTCTTTTGGAGTCGCTTTTGGGGCGGCACTTCCGGTTGGCTGGAAGTCATTCTCTTTGCCGCTGGCCTTATCTTCATTGCCACGGAGTTCTTCGTCATTCCAGGCTTTGGAATTGCCGGCATCAGCGGCCTGCTCTTAGTACTCGCCAGTTTGGTTATGGCCGGTGAAGAATATGCCCAATCGGACGGTTTGTCGATGCGCGATGTTACTGTCCAACTGCTGGTTGTTATGGGAGCTGGAGCGACCTCTGTTGTCGCAATCATTGGACTGAGCACTTACTTAGGAGAAATCCCCCTGTTCCACCGCCTGACCCTCAAACCTCCCACCGCCGACGAACTATTATCCCCGCCAGACCGTGGTGCCAAGTCGCTCCCTGCGAGGTCCGAGTTGCAAGTGCAGGTGGGGGATTGGGGTGTGGCCGAATCGCCGCTGCGGCCGGCGGGAAAAGCCCTCTTCTCCGACGAGTATTTCGACGTTGTGACCGATGGTAGCTTTGTTGATGCCGGCACTCAGGTCCGCGTGTTGGAGATCAGTGGAAATCGTATTGTTGTCCGCGAGATTGAAGAATCAACCTAAACATTGCTCCCTTCCTCTTGATCTGCGAGTTCCCAGGCCACAGTGGTGACAGAAGACTATTGCCTGGGTATGATGCCAGCAGTCCGATAGACCCCCAGCTGAAAAATGCCTGGTCAGGATCCCCAGTGGTGTGCAGTATCCAACGTCCTCAGGCGGACGATGTGTCGATTTCTCATGGCACTGGAAAGTTCGTCAGTCGCTTGAGGTGACCTCGGAGATCTGGCCAAAGATCTTTGCCGACTGTTAGCCAGCACCATCGTCCTGTGCCAAGAAGACTCACGACTTCCCGGAACGTGAAAAAGGGATCAACATCGCATAGACTAAAGGCGTATTTTTGGAGTGAGCCTTTGGAGTGAAGTTGCTATGAAATGGTCCACGTGGATGGGGATGGTTTTGCTCTTGCTGGAATGTGCACTGCCACAAACGCAGGCAGAAATCCGCCCAAACCAAGGCCTAAGGATGAGGCTGAGTCGCCCCGATTTTGCTGCCTCAGCAACTTTGGAGTCGCAACAAACCTGGGACCGAGGTGGGAACCTACGGGTTACTTTCACTTTTTGGCGGGCGGATGGGAAGGTCGATTGTCCGGAGGTCTTTGCACCGATTGGCGGGTGGTTCTTTGACACGGTACCCAATCTAAATAATTCTACTGGCTGGTCTACGCTCTCCGGCGCGGAGGCACCGTTTCATAATGAGGCGACGACCGCCGGGTCTCTTGCCTGTGGAACATGGGGGCGCGTGTTGAAATACAGCGAGTTCGTCGGCAACCAGGGGATTGAGCTACCTCATCTTTTGCAGATTGCGGCCCAGCAGGCGGCACAAAAAGAATCCGCAATTACTGTGCGGATTACTCTGGGCGATGAAACGGGTGGTTTTTTGGAATGGTCGACCGACTGGGGACAGACCTGGAATGAAGGACCCGATGAACGGGGTCGCCCAGACCGTTACGGCCAAGCCTATCATGTTGCTGATTTACGTGTGGGCTTTACCTGTGTAGGGGGGATGATCTTGGATGACATTCTGGTGGAACAGCATGGTCGGGTGGTCTTTGAAGAAGATTGGGAATCGCAGCGGATCGACGCAGCAAAGTGGTTAACCTATGGAAGCCTCGATCTCGTATCTCAGCCGGTAGCAAAGCCTCCTCCGGCGAGCGCTGGGCTGGCGGGCGCAGTACAGAAAATTGCGACAATTCTCCAGCCACTGCCGCCTGCAGCGGTCAACTTGCAGGGCTTCCTGGGTGTCCGTACGAACTTGTCTGCTACCAAGATGCGACGTCTGCGCGACAAACCGATTCAGATGGAAGAACCGGAGACGGCAGAGGAAGGCGCGGTTTGGCCTGGGAATTGGGGCATCGATTATCCCGGTCGCTGGCTGGAAGGAGCCACCTTGTTAGAAGCGTATGGTTATCCCAGTTACAACAAAAGTCCCATTCTCGAGGCGGTTTTAGAGTATCAACAAGCAGACGGCCACTTCAGTGCCACTCGCGACATGATGACCTATTGGGGAGACCATCGTGGCATGATCGGTTTGGCGGTGATGGCGGCGAGTGGTAATCAGGAGGCACTGGCTGCCGCCAAAAAACTGGCTGATTATTATGCGGCGCGGGTAGCGGCGCGCGACTGGGAAGCGATGGGCGTCCTGGCGCCTCCTGGCGGCAAAGCCTGTCCGGTAGAAGGTTTGGTCACCCTCTACCGATTCACCAAAAATGAAGACTACCTGGCGACGGCCCGAGCGATTGCCAAGCATACGATGTTCTACCGGCAGGTGGAGGGGCACGCGCATTGTTTGATGACAAGTTTGCGAGGACTTTTGCGTTTGGCTGAGGTGACTCGCGAAGCAAAATATTTGCGCTATGTGGAGAGCATTTGGGAGGAAATCAAAGACGCTGCCTATATTTCAGGTTCGTTTCCTGAAGGGATCCCGGACAAATCAGGCAATGAGGCTTGCGCGACGGTCGACTGGTTGCGTCTGAATCTGGAATTATGGCGATTGACCCAGCAGGAGCGCTATCTCGATTGCGCGGAACCGGTTGTTTTTAACGGGTTGCCCTTTGATCAGAATCGCGCGGGGGGGTTCGTGGCCCATCGCGACCTACGCGGTCGGGCTGGAGAACCTGCCGATCAATGCTGTTCGTATCATGGGGCCACGGGACTCATGCACCTTGCACAGCATGTCTACAGCACCGCGCAGCCACACGATCCCGAAGTGGACGAACAGACCCAGCGGATTTACGTCAATTTCCTAGTGCCCTCGTCTGCTGAAGTCTCCTTTCCCGGCACGCTGCCCATTCTCGTCGAACAGGCGGGGGACTATCCACTTGGCACGGACGTTTCTTTAAGCCTGCGTTTTCGGCAAGCGACAAATCTGGAAGTATGGTTGCGGATTCCTAATTCTGCGCGGGAGCAAGGCCTGTCAAACTTTCGCTTTGCTCCGCAGGCACTGCAGATGGAAAGGCACGGGAATTGGGTCGTGTTGCGGTCGCCGAATTCTGTGTGGTCGGGTCGTCATGAGATCCAATTTCGCTGTCCCACACCGCTGCATGTCATCCAACAACCACGGAGGGACGCGTCCTGCCAGGAAGCTGCTTTCTGGCATGGTCCGTTGCTGTTGGCCTGTCGCGATGCGCAGGTTGCCAGTGCGGGTCCTGATACCTGTCGTGTGCTGGATTTAAAACAGCCGGCGGAGAAATTCAAACTGGATCGAGCCTTTTGGCATGATGAACCTCTCCAGATTGGCGACAAACGCTATGCACATGGTTTGGGTTTTAACTCTTGGGGCAAGATCACGATTTCCTTAGGCGCGAATGCGCGGACCTTTCAAGCCGAGCTTGGTATCGGGGATACGGCAGGTACTCGCGCTGCCAAAACGGGTCGGGTCGGTTTCGATTTGATGCTGGATGACCAGACGGTGTTGAGCGAGGACTTGCATTTAGGCGATCCGCCGCTTCCCTTGGAATTCGATTTGGCGGGCGTCCACTTGTTGACTCTGAGGGGACATCTCCGTTGGCCTCCAGGACCCGATGAAGGTATCTGTGGAGAACCACGAATTCTGATGGCTGGCGGCGCAGAATTGACTCTCAGCGAAATCATCCGTGACCTCTCTCCCCTCGGTTACCCTACCGTCGCTGGAGTGACTGTCGCTCAGCCAGGGAATCACCTGAGGCGGACCAAGTTGGCGGACGCTGCGGTTCCGTTGGCCTATCAAGTGACTTTCCAGAACGGGACTCGCGGCACCTTGGTACCGCTGACCAGCTCAACGGCCGGCTCTCGTGGTTTTTGTGTCTGGTTTGACGTTGATGACTAGCTCATGAGGCAACTGACGATCACCTAGCGACACATCGCTGGTGCGATTGCTCCCGCAGGCACGACGTTGGGCCGATAGCAAACCGCGCTAGCGGATACTAGAATTGGCAGCGTTTGATTGGTCCGTCCCATGTTTTCTCGCGAAGGAAGTTTGCTCTGATGATGTTGATGGGAGGCCGCGCGACTGCATTTTTACTGGCCCTCAACTGGGTGCTCACCTGGGCCAGCACGGCGGGGAATTTTGCGAGGGCGGAAGAAAAATCGCCAGGACCAGCCGAGACCGCCCAGCCGCTTAACCACGTGGTGCTGGGCGAGATCGCGGGCCTGAAATACGATGGGACGCGTCACCCGGTGCTGCGTTGGGGATACAACGATCTCAATCGGGACGCCCGACCCGACACACTCCTCACCGTCTGGAATGATCGAACCATCGCGGTCGTCAGCGATGATGGGACGCTCCCGTGGTCGCCCGCCGAGGAAGGTCGTAACTGGCACGCCTATTTCACCCAAGCCTTCAACGTGGGACAAGAACCACCGCAGACCTGGAACACGATGCGGAGCGGATGGGGCGGCTATACGATTTTTGTCGACAGCGACCAGTCGGGAAGGTTCGACGATCCGGCAGACTGGTATTACAAAGTCCTCGATCTGAACCAAGACGGCGATCCGGACGGCGAATTTTATCATGCCTATCCCGGTGCCAACGATGCCAGCAAGACGCACATCAATCTCAGCGGCGAACGGGAGATGTCCCTGCTGAACTGGAAGGACTTTGCCTATGGATATGAAAACCGCTCGCTGGACGGTGGAAAGTATGTGATGAACGTGCATGGCAACGGGTTCTTCATGAATGCCTACGCGCCGGAGGTGCAGACCGGGATCGAAAATCCACTGGCCTGGTACGACTTCGATTTTGACGGGTTCAACAACATGTCGACGCGCTACTCGTCCGCCAATGTTGACCGCGCCGAGGGACGGCACATCAGCCGCTATGAACAAATAGAGATTGCCTTCGAGTTAAATGGCAATACCAACATGCAGCGCTGGCATTCTCTGGATATGCAACTGACGTTTGTGGGAGACCAGCGTTTTCGCAAGGTACGCGAGACAGAATTCACCGGCGGCTTGGAGTACGGACATTTTGTGGACCGAATACCGGGTATCGAAGGGCTCCGGGATGCCGAGTTCCTCTCGGAAAACAAACGTCGGTCGCGGTTGGAAGTGGTGCGGCGCTACATGCCCTATCTGGACGGCTACCGAGTTGCAACCGACTACCGCGATTGGTTAAGTGTCTGGCTCCAATTCGACGAGGACGACGACGACACCCGCTGGGAAGAGATGTTCAGCCGCTATGAACCGGAGAACTTTGTCCTCTCCGATCGGATCGGGGATCGCTATGAGCGCGACAGCCACTTCCAGGGACAAGGCAAGCTCTACATCGGAAAGTTCGACCGGCGGATTCACCTGTGGCATGCCGACTTCGCGGTTTGGGATGTCGACCCACTGGTCTGGTATAAGGGCGAGGAGGCTTATTTCAGTACTGTGACCACGCGCCCGGACGACGGGCCCCAGCCACCCGTGGGACTGCGCTACCCGCGCGTGCGGTATACGGATACCGACGGCAACGGTTTTTTTGATCAGATCGCGTACATGACCGTCGAATACACGGGCCAGTTCGGCGACGAAGCGGTCACCGAAAAAGTGGAGCGGGTGGTGTCGCTTCTCGACTATGCCGACGAGACAATGCCGCATCCGGATGTGTGTGAGTTAATCGATCCCCGCGTCGATGTTCCCCTCACCGGTTGGTCGCTGGCCAAGTGGGACGGTCGACCGCTGGAGCCAGCAGATTTTGCAGGGACACCGGTGCTGGCAGGTTTTGAAAAGATGTCCGGTGCGTATGCCGCGGTCAGTGAGCAAATGTGGCAGGATGCCACGCGACTGCATCGTCTGGCAAAAGAGCGGGGGCTGAATCGCTCGGAGGATTTGGATCGGGTGGCCATCCCACGCCCCTCGACGGCCGCGCGTTTGCAACTCAAAAAACTCGAAATTCCTCCCGGCTACTCACGGCATCTTGTGGCAAAGACGCGACGAGAGCGGTACCACCATGGTTACTGGCTGCGAGAGAAGGTCTTTGCCGACCTGCTGCAATATTCAGAGCTCGATCGGGCTACCTTGGAGAAATATTATTACACCGGCAGAATCGATGAGTTGTGCGCATTTGTCGAGAGGCAGGATCCCCGCGAGCCGGCCGACCCCTAAATGACGATCCCCGCAGCGCCGACCTAGTGTTTGCACTGTAAACCTCCCGCCCAGGCCGCCTTGCGGGGTTGTCCCACAGCGAACTTGACTGGCGCGCGAGGCGGCAACGACTTGTTGCAGGCAGGAAGTGAGTATACTGGGAGCCGCTAGGTTACTGCGATTAGCTCTGCGATTTGCTAGAGTCCCTCCAAAAGGAAATCTAAGTCGATGCGGTTCTTATTACGTTGCACATTGTTCAGCATTACCAGTGCGCTGTTTTTGTCGGTGACCCTCTGGGCGACACCCCCTTTTGGTGATCCCAATCAACCCTATGATCAGCTGCCGGGGACGCTGGAGACTCCCCATGTTCCCTGGGCGCGACCTTGCGCAGGAGGTCCGCTACGAGCACTGTTCATTCTGCCTTATAGTGATGCGCGCGAGGTTGTTGAAATCTCGCAGCGGCTCGAGCTTGACTATACCGTGATCATGAATGCCGGGCACACCGCTTGGGAAGAGGGATATAGCGAAGGGGACACGACCACGCCGTTGGTTGGCGTCGAAGCAAAACTCGTTCTGGAGTCCCTGGTCAAAGAGCGACTCAGCTTGGAAAATCGATATGATGTGATCGTCATTGGCAAGGTTTCCTGGGCCGTGATCCCGCCTGCGGTGCGTAGCCGTATTTTGGAACACGTGGCGCGTGGCACGGGTCTGGTCTGTGTCACGCCCCATCGATTGAACGCCGGCTATAGCAATCGAACGGTTGTTGCTGAAGGCCGTGATGCCCTTTTCGAGCGACTCTTTGAAACGGGGGAGGGGGGGCCGCTGGAGACTTGGATTCGACAGTCCACGCCTCTGGATACGCTGCCTATCCAACCGATCGCTGCCCAAGATTCGTTCGAGCCGCTGGCGGGAGTGCCCCCGCATGACTACGCACAGACCACGCTACGCCTGACCACCTCGCAACACGAACTGGGTCGGGTTGTCGGGCTCGACTATTTTGATGCCGCCACGGCGCGGCGGCACAGCAATTCGTTAACGCCCTATTGGAACCATCCCAGCGGTGATCATGATGCGGTTGCTTATGATTTCTCCTTTGCCATCCTGGCCCGTTGTCTGTTGTGGAGTACGCGGCGTCAGGCGGCGGCCCACCTGGCGATCACCCTTTCCACACCGCAAACGACACTGACCGCGCCGCAGGATCCGGCGGTACGGCGCTTGCGCTGGCACGCGCAGGTTCCCCACAGGGTCGTCGCTCGCCAGAGCCTTTCTGACGCGCGGGTCGAGATCACGGCGGCGACGGATCGCGCTGATTCCCTGCAGTATCAATTGCGCACTCGAGAGGGCGCGGTGGTTCAGCAGGAAACGCTACCATGGGCCCCAGCGATCCAACGCAGCTTGCCGATCTTGCCGCGCGGCGATTATTTGATCGATGTCCGTTTGCTCGACAAGGCGGGCGCCGTGCTGGATTTTGCCTCGCAAAGTTTCCGCGTGGAAGCGGCCCAGCGCGTGGACGAAATCACACTGGATCGGCCCTGGTACGAGGTGGGGCAAAACATCCGCGGGACATTGCATTGTCAGCGACCACTGGCGGCAGGGCAAACCGTCGAGGTCCATGCCGTCGATACCTGGGGGCGAACGGTCGCCACGGCGACCCTGCACTCGGTCGCCAACGACCTTGTCGAGTTCTCCATTCCGGTGCGGAATCCTTTGTCCGAGCTCTGGGATATTGTGGGCCAGATTTCGGATCCTGCGGGAATCGTTGATGTGCGATCCATCCCCGCGCCGATTCCGAATCGCAGTTTTGAAGATTACATGTTTATGTTGATCTTCTCGCCAACCCCGGGGCGTAGTCATTGGAAGGGTGATCTTTATGGTCGCTTGATGAGGAAATATGGAATTAATTCCACTTTCACCTACCTGATCTACAGCTATCAACAACAGTTCGTCCAGAATGCGCGACACCATTTGCGCAGCGTGGCGTATGCCGAGCACCATGGAGAGATACTCAGTCCTGCGGATGACCAGCGCGATCCAAATCAAGAACAAGCCGATTTTGATCTGGTAGAGATAAGCCGCATGCTGCGTCGGGTCGCCGCAACGGGGGAAAAACTCGATCCGCGGGAGTTTCCCTTTCGTATGCAATACATCGGTGCGGAATTCATCAATGGACGGATTGATCAGTACAAACAAGCCGCGCGCTTTGGCTCGCCGTTTTACACGTTGACGGGTGAGAACTACCTTTCGGGCGAGTTCAGTTCCCGCGAGAATTCTGGCTTTGGAGCGACTACCACACGGGTCTTTCAAGCTTGGTGTCGGCAGCAGTACGGTGATGACCTGGCCAAACTGAATGCCGAATGGAACACGCCGTTTGATAGCTGGGAGCAGGTTCGCGGCATTTTACTGACCGAGGCAGTGGAACAAGATCAGCTGCCGCGTTGGGTGGACTTTCGCTATTTCATGCGGTCCCGGGTATGGAGCCAGTATTTCATTGACTTGACGAAGATGATGCGGAGATTCATCCCGCACGCGCGGACGGGACGTGTGGGCCACGATCATCATGATTTTTCGCGGTATCGTCACGAGATGACTTGTTCCAAGTTGTATATCGGCCAGGAAATTCATCCCCAGTGGCGCCATGCCATGACGGTTGAGTTGCCCCAGTCCTTCGCGGCCGAGCGTAGTTTTCTCATGGCACCTCAGTCGGTGCTGCGGTGGAACTACGACCACCAATCGCCAGTCCATCGGGAACGCTACCCCTGGCTCGTTTTAATGCTCGGCTTGAACGGCTTTGACTGGGAAAACTGTTTACACCCCTCGACCTTGGGCGGTTTGAGTTGCTTTACGCCGGACTTTTCCGAGGCGTTGCCCTTCTTTAAGGATTACGCGCGCGAGGTACGCTCGATTCAACGCGGGATCGGAAAATTAACGATTGCAGCGCAGCCGCAGCGGGCGCAGGTGGCCTTGCTGTGGGCTCCCTACAATCATTACATTTCGCGGTTATTACCGTTTGAGGAGAATGGCTTTTCGGGGACCTGGTTGTCGAATATAAGTGTCATTGGTGGTGCCCCGGCCGACGCACTGACGCTGCTCAACTCGATTCGTCTGCGCCCAACGATCATCGCGCCCGAGGATTTGCAGGCAGGAATTCTTCAGCAGCGAGGTTTTCGAGCCCTCGTATTACCCTACAACAAAGGCATGTCCCCCAGCGAGGTCGTGGCGATTCGAGAGTTCGTGGCTGAGGGAGGACTGGTGATCGCCGCCAATGATCCGGCGACCTACACCCAGCACGGCCGCCCCCTGGAAGAAGGGCAACTGGCGGACCTCTTTCCCGTTACCGACCAAAGGCACCTGCAGCCCTTTGGCAAGGGACAGGCGGCCTATCTTCCCAACCTCATCAACGGCTATACCCAGCGTCTGGAAAACGGGGATTTCGGTGGTGCGGAGGTGGTTGTGGATCTCTTGCACAAGCATGCCAACCAGCAGCCTCCTTTGGAATTAGTCGATGCAGCTGGTCACCCGCGCTACGACATTTTCACGCGTGTCTTTCAACATGGATCGACGCAACTGATCGGTTTGCTCGCGACCGATTTTGGCGAGGATCAAAAAATGTCACCAGTCCAGCTAAAACTTCCTGCAGCAGGCTACGTGTACGATGTTCGCACGCAGTCGTTACTCGGATTTACCGACCGCCTCGAGCGGAACATCGACCTGCGACCTCAATTCCTGGCGATACTTCCTGTCCGCGTCGAGTCGCTGGAGTTAACTGGCGCGGTCACACCGATCAGGCCGGGGACCACGGTCACGCTGACCGGCAGAGTCCATTTTAATGACGATGCCCAGGCGGAAACGACGGCTCAGGCTGTCCATGTCCGCGTCTTGGATGCACAGGATCATGAGCTCGAATGGTTCCGACAAAACGTCGTGTTTTCGGGAACCACATTCCAAATTTCATTGCCCCTTGCTTTGTCGCTTGAGCCGGGTCGCTATCGCGTGCGCGTCGAGCACGCCATAGCAGGGTCCACCGCGACTACCACCTTGGAGGTGACCGCCCCATGACTTGCCTGCGCGTTGTGATGATCGTACTCAGCCTGTTTGCCATGCAGCGATTGGTGCTCGTCCAAGCTGCCGAACCGCAGGATCCGTCCCGCCTCATCATCCATGATGACTTTGAAATATGGTCGTGGGAGCCGATCACATTTGGGATGCGCGCCTCGGGTAGAAAACGCTTGCAGGCAGGTCAGTCGTTGCCGTTCGAGCATCGAGGCCCGCTCTATCGGCGCGCCAAAGGATTTGCGCTACCCTCTGGTCGCAGGGTAGCGGGTAGCGAGGCTTTGGAAGGCCATTCTGTTTTACTGCAAGATTGCCAAATTGGACTGCATGGCCGCTACTCATTCATCATTCGGCCAGCCACGAAATACCGCTACGAAGTGTCGTTGAAAGGAAGTGGAACCTTCCATTTTCGTGCCTGGGTCGGAGCGACTAATCCCACCACCGGTGAATTTCGCTGGCTCGGTTTTCCCAACCTGATCAAACTTCCTGTCACGGAATCGTGGCAGACCGAGCGGGGAGAGTTCCAGCTACCGGAGTTTGACGTTACCACGTTCAAAGTGGCCAAAGTCTCTTGTGCCATTGTAGTTGAGGAAGCGGACCGTATTCTGNTGGACAATTTTTCGATCTGGTCACTTGCAGCGCCCTAAGTCGNCNCGCTGNANCCTGATTTGCGCATCGTGATTTGACAGAACCGGTTTGAAAGAGCTTGGTCGAACGCGTCGTTCTGGAAGGGCGTCTGGGCAGTCCCACGCCCACCTCCGTTACTTGGCCAGATCTGTTTGTCCCGTCAGTTGAGTCGGGCGCCTTCCGGCGCGCCCGCAGTTTCGCAAGGCGTCGCCTTGGTCCGGGTGCCTTGCAGGAGACAAGTTGTAGGAGACGAGGTGGCGGGCAGGACTCTCTCTGGTAGCTTATCGCGAGCGTGATTTTAGGGATCGAAAACATTGCGTAGATCGGAGTCGAAAGCGGCGTCTCGGATTGTGCTCTCGCCATTGACCGGCTTTGAGTTGAGCCGCCACTCGATCAGTCCGACGTCACGCGGGGCCTGTGGACTGTCCTTTCCAGCCTTGATGCGGTATCCGGTTCCGAAAGCTGTCAGGATCACACCNTCTCGCATCAGTGTGGACGACGTCGCCTGGCTGCTGGGCCACCAGTAGGTTTCCCCCTGCCGTTGACCCGACCAGACATGCAACAAATATCGGTGATCGAGATCCCAGGTCACGCCGTGATCGTGGCTGACCACGGCCTCGATGCCGAACTGCGGGAAGCCGTTCTGGTCGTCGACATATCCCAGTCGTACAACGTAGGTCATGACGATGTCCTGGTTGGGCATCAGGACCAGCGACGGATGATGGCGACCGTAGTCGTAGAACTTCCTGACCGCTGACCAGTGACGGCCGTCATCCCTGGAGATTGAGATTCCCAGTCCTTCGTAATGGTCCAGAGTCTTTCCTTTCAGCCGTTTCGGAACGTCGGTTCGGCAGGCTGCCAGTAAATCGCCGTTGCCGGCGCGAAACAAGTACGCCTCATTAACGCCCTGCCATTGCGGGACCTTGATTGATTGGCTCCACGTTTGCCCTTCATCGGTACTGAAACGGATGCTGGCCTGCGAACTGGTCCCTGATTGCGCGTAGCCCGTCTCCGCAAGTTGAGTGATCCTGCCAGTCCCGGGATGACGATCAACCAGTGGTGGATCCCAGATGGCCCAGGGCTTCTCGTCTGACGTCCGTGCAATCGCTATGGGGTCGCCCCAGGATTGGCCATAGTCCGAACTGAACCAGCGTGAGGGGCGTCCAGTTCCAACGCCGCCTGTCTCGTAGAAAACCAAACTGCCATTACCAAGATAAGCCAGACTCGTGCCCAGACCGATCGATGCTTTTCCATCATCGCCGCTGCGCGCGGGTCGAGGATCGGTCCACGTCGCTCCACGGTCGTCGCTGGTCAAAACGAAGGCCCGATGCGGATAGTCACAACCGACCAGCATCAGCAACCGATCCTTCTCCGGCATGTTGACGATGTAAGGAACTGCAACCACTCGATTCCAACGCTCGGTAACGATTTGGAATTGTGCCGGCAGCTGAAATCGCGCGGCTTGGCCGTTGAGCTGTTGGATTTCATGTGGCAGCCATTCGGCTCGTCCCAGCGCTGGAAACATAGCAATGCTGAGGAAGAGTAGCCCCCCTAACGCTGCGCATCTTCTGCTGACCAACTCCGCCGCTGGTCGCTGAAATAAATTTTTGTTCATAGCAGGTTACTCCACAGTGCTGAGGCGGTTTTTCTAGTGAAGATAAAAACTCGTCCGTCTCTCGTCGACCAGAGGGAGGGAGACCAGAGGATTATCGTGTTCGTGATTCCTGTTGGCAATCGCCAGCGATCGCCACGCTGTGGGAAAAGGCCCTTTTATTGGACCGACGCAGGACTCAGCGGCCCGCTTCCCGTGGTGCTGTTGACAGCCTGAGGGACCTCCCGTGCTGCGGACGCAGCACTCGCACGGTCTCATTTTTGTCTCTAACTGCCGTGCGCAGCGTCCGGAGGGGCCTTATATTAGGGAGGCGAGGATTGACCGAAAGAAGGAGAGCCAAAGATGAAATATTTGCTGGGAATGCTACTGCTGTCGGCGCTGGCTGGCTGTTCAAGACAAGATCCGCTGGTGGCGATGGCACTTCAGGATTCCCAGGAGAATCCGGCACAGACCGGCACGCGCCGGTTGTCAGATGCACCTCGTGTCGTTGTGGTGGGCGCCGGTCTCTCGGGGCTTTCGACTGCCTTGGAGCTGGCCAATGGAGGTGCGGAGGTGACAGTGATCGACATGTCGAGCGTCTACGGAGGCCATGCCGTGATGTCGCAGGGCGGAATTTCGATTATCGGCACGCCTCTCCAGGAAGCCCAAGGCCAAGCGGACTCTCCCGATCTTGCCTACGAGGATTTTATCGATTGGGGTGAGGGGGCTCAGGAGCAATGGGTCCGCTATTACGTCGATCATTCGCGTGCGATGATTTACGACTGGCTGACCGATCTGGGTGTCCGGTTCTCTGGAGTGGAGCCAGCGCCAGGTAATCGAGCGGATCGATTTCACCAGCCTGTCGGACGCGGGATCGGCTTGGTGACCCCGGTCTATCGAGCTTGTCTGGAACATGCTGCCGTGCGGTTCTTGTGGAACACCCGTGCGGACGGGCTTATCGTTCGTCAGGAACGGGTGGTGGGTGTTTCGATCACGGGTGTGCGAGATGGGGTGCAGGGCGAATTCATGGCCGATGCTGTCGTGCTGGCCACCGGAGGATTCCAGAACAACCTCGACATGGTGCGCGAGTTCTGGCCAGCCGAGTTCAAGTTTCCAGAGCGCATTCTTGCTGGCTCGGGTCGGCATTCGATCGGGCTGGGACATCGTATGGCCCAGAGGGCTGGTGCGGAGCTGGTCAAAATGGATTATCAGTGGAACTATTATTCAGGGTTGCCTGATCCCCAGAATCCCTCTGGCAACAAGGGCCTCAACGC
>JAKVBY010000003.1:146031-182559 GCA_022446825.1 Pirellulaceae bacterium | reverse complement strand
AGGCGAGAATCACTTGTGCCTTCTTGTACCAACGCCCACCTGATTTCCAATCGGCGGACGCTCTTGGCTGCCAGCAGCCTGGGTTTTTGTGGCCTCGCGCTACCCCAGGTCGGGGTGGCTCGGACCCAACAACGAGCCAAGTCGGTGATCCTGATCTGGCTCTCAGGTGGACCTTCGCACGTCGACCTCTGGGACATGAAACCAGAGGCTTCCAGTGATTATCGGGGTGAATTCCAACCGATCGCAACTTCGGCTCCGGAGATCCAACTGGGAGAGCTGTTGCCCCATGTTGCGCAACAAGCCCACCATTTAGCAATTGTCCGTTCGCTTGGGCATTACAATCGTGCCCGTAACGACCACCACACCGGCTACTATTACAATCTCACAGGTCACCAACCCGAACCACCGTTTCTGAACAGTCGTCAGCCTCAGCCATCGGATTGGCCTTACATGGGCTGTGTTGTTGGTGCCAAGCGGCCTGCTCATCCCTATCTTCCGAACACGATTACTTTGCCACAAATGTCGGGTGAACCGGGTAGCTATCGCCCGGGGCAGTTTGCCGCGCGGCTGGGGGTCCAGCACGATCCCTTGTTTGTCATGGGCGATCTGGAAAACCCTCTTGATTTCAAAGTTCCCGCGCTGGTGTTGCAGGATAGTGTCACTTTGCCACGTTTACAGCAGCGCCGCTCGCTGTTGGAACAACTGGATGAGGCGAAGCGGTCTTTGGAGGAAGACGGAGCGGTACAAAAGTTGTCGACTCAACAACAAAAAGCATTCTCTTTGCTGACGGCAAGTCGGTCCAAGGAAGCTTTCGATGTCTCGCGCGAGCCAACTGCCATGAGAGAGCGGTACGGACCCGGGTTGAACGCCATGAGTATGCTGATGGCGCGGCGGCTGGTTGAAGCGGAGGTCCCCTTCGTCACGGTGTTCTGGAAACACGACTATGAGGAAGATAAGCGAAATGGTTGTTTAGGTGGTGCCTGGGACACGCATTGGAAAAACTTTGACTGCCTGAAAAAAGTCCTCGTCCCAAAATTCGATCGACCCTTTGCAGCGCTTTTGGCTGACCTGGAGGAACGGGGATTGCTCGATGAAACGCTGGTCCTGGTCACGAGTGAAATGGGCCGCTCGCCGAGGATTGGCGACCCCAGATCAGGCGGTAGCAAAGGGTCGGGTCGCGATCACTGGACACATTGCATGTCGGTTCTGATGGCTGGTGGCGGAGTCCGCGGAGGCCAGGTGTATGGTTCGAGCGACCGTGTTGGAGCGTATCCCGATCGTAATCCGGTAGAACCGGAGGATATTGCCAGGACCCTCTATTATGCTGCCGGAATTTCCGATCTCTCGGCCACCGATCCAGATGGCCGCACCTTTGACTTAATGGACTCTGGTCGCCCACTTACCGAGTTGTTTGGCTAAAACCAGCCGTGCCCTTGCAACGAGTTGAGCATGCCGGTTGTCATCTTGTTAGCCTCGTTACGGACCATCGTCTGGGGTCGATTTCGTGCCCCCTGTCAGGTACCCGTGGATTCCTGTCACGGGGAGCATTTACTTCACTATAGCAGGGGGCGTTTGAAACCTCTCTTGCTGATAGATGAGCCAAAATGACAAGACGCGTTGGACACAGACGAGGCAAGCGACGAGGTCCTCTTGATCGAGACGTTGAGGAATCCGCTTACCGGTTTCTTTATGGTGAGCACCCTCGTTTCCGAAAGCACGCAAGGTGTGCATGTAGCTCGAGACCCATGTGGAAACTGATTTGTTGTGGAGTTTGTCGATGAGGGAGCACAGTTCTCCACTCTTCTGTGCCTTGGGGGTGCCGAGAACGTTCTTGGCGCCAAATTCGACCAAGCGTCTGCCAGCAACCCCAATGTCGTGGGAGGCAATCTCTGGCGATAATAAATTTTGACGAAGCAGGGCCGCTCGAGTAGTTCGGGTGATCGACCAAACGCTGGGCATGGCAACTTTCCCGGCGTTTTTTCTTATTGTGTTGTCTTGGGGTTGGATCCGACGAAACACCACAGGTTGCCAGCAAAATCGTGAACAAACAGCAGGTTCCCACTGGCTGTCGGAGCGGCTTTGATCGGTGTCCCGAGTCGGTATTCCCACTGGACCTCGCCAATGTGGTTGACCGCGCGGAGGGAAGTGTCGTCGTGCCCGAAAAAGGCATGCTCACCGGCAACCAGGGGTGTTGAACTACCACCGATCGTCTGACGTTGGGAACGCAAGAACCGATCCGCTTCCTGGCCACACTTGACTTGCCAAAGAACTTTTCCGGTGGCCAGTTCGAGTGATTTAAAATCGGTCCCGTTGACCAGTAACTGGTTATCCCAAACGATGGGAATCGGATTTTGGTAACCAGCGTTGGCAAAAGGTGTGCGCCATACCAGGTCCCCGGTTTCCATCGTTCTGGCACAGATGCCTCCAGAGGATGTGAAGTAGAGCTTGTCGCCGTGCAGTAATGGTGCCGAAGTCGAGCGAGAATTCTCCGTGTATTTCCAGATTGTCTCACCGGAAGATAGTCGGAGTGCTGCTCCCACTCCCCGGGCAATCGTGAACATGCGGTCATCAGAGACCGTGGGGAAACTGGCGTAGGCACCGACGTTGCTGTCGAGCGAGCGGATTTGTTTTCCGCTCGCGTAATCGAGCAGGTACTGGATACGGGTCCAGTCACTGACCAGAAGTCCCCTTGGTGTTGGGACGGCAGGCGTGTTGTTGATTGCCAGTGGACGGCCGTTCTTGTAGTCAGGTCTTAATTGCGTAGACCACTTGAGACTGCCGTTGTCCGCATCGTAAGCAGCCACCCAGCTTTCGGCAGTGACTGTGTAGACGGTTCCTGCGTGGACGGTCAGCGCACCACGAATGTCACCGTGAGGCGAGGGAGCTTTCCAGATTGATTTTCCCGTCTTGGCGTCCAGGCATAAAATGCCAGCACCTGGTGCGTGAGCGTTCGGGTTTCCAACCGAAACGTAGACGCGACCTCCCGCGGTAACGGGTGAGTTGTGCAGTACGTGCCGACTGCCTGTGTGCGTTACCCAAAGCGGCATCAGGGGCAATTCGGGACCGTTCTTAATACGGCGGGCGGGTTCGCCACCGAGAACCCAGGGGATCTGGCCGTCGACGGTCGGCTCAGCCAACGGAATATGATCGACGGTAACCGTTTGCGTCCGTTTCCACAGTTCTCCAGTGACATCGGTTGCGGTCAAAGCACATTGCCAGGTACCCGTTTCGTTGGGTTGAAATGTGCCATGCCAGGCCCAGTCACCTTGCGGGACAAGCGATGTATGGATAGTTTTCCCCGACGGACTGGTCCAGTTGCAAGCGACGGATTTGACCAGCAGGGCTGAATCGTAAGCGAGTATTACCAACGGTTGAGGATTGTTATGGGTTTGTGCTCCCGGAGCTAACAGCTTAAGGCGTTTGTACTGGCCGGAGACCCGTAGTTGCGAGGAGACGTTTCTCTCTGCATCGACGAATGTCCAGCGGTACGTGCGTGAGTAAGCGCCCCAGTCACTTCCACGGGCGGGAGCACTGTTCATTACGGGGATGCCGTCCCGACTGCCGGTATGGACGACGTGGTAATGGGCACCAATTTGGGCAATGACGTTAATCCCTTCTTGCTGGCGTTGGTCAAACCAGGCGGGATCGAGCGGGTAGTGCGAGACCGCAATCACTGGGGTGCTGGCGGGCAGCGATTTAAGATCTGCAGTAATCCAGTCCTGTTGGCGAAGTTTCGCCGGAGATTGCAGATAGCCGGTTTCGGTCACCAGTTGGATGAAATGGACACCCCCATAGTTCCAAGAGTAGTACGGGGGACCGATGCGCTGCTCGAAGCTAACCGTGCAGCGTGGATCAAGGCAATTTCCGTCATGACCACCAAATCCCTCGTAGACTGGAATTTTTGAGGAGCGGCGAATGTAATCGTACATGTCCCATTCAAACTGGCTGCCGTTCATGGTCAGGTCACCGGCGGTGACCAAAAAGGCAGGTCCACCCGGGGCGGAGGTGATTTGGGCATAATCTTTGGCGGTCGGAATCATCTGGTGATGGGCGGTGAACTGGCTGTCGCTGGACGAAATAAACCAAAAATCCTTTTGGGCTGATTTGGGATCGGCCTGCAGGCCGAAACGAAGAGAATACTCGGAGCGATTTTCATCGTAAGGAATGCGGACGTAAAAGCTTCCTGTCAGGCGGTATCCAGTGGGCCGGGTGACGGTGATGAAGCGATGGTGGGGCTTGTCATCGAATCTGAGGACGAAAGCAAATTCGCCCCTTTGGCTGGTCTGTTCAAGTCGCTGACAGTCACTGACAGTGATGTTGGCAAGTCCCTTTTCGTTTGATTCTTGTTTGCCGTTTCCATTGGCATCGAGAAAAACCCTGCCCTGGATCGTGGCGATGCGAGGGACGGCTTCGGCCAGCGGAGGTTCGGGGCGCTGCGGAATCAGCTTTTGGACCTCGGCGAGTTCCTTGCTGCTAAAGCCACGTAGCAAATCGACAGTTGTGAGCAGAGGCGGATTGTCAGATTTGCCGTTGGTTTCTGGCTGCTCGTAAGCAGCCAGAGGGGCGGTTGCTGACAACCACATAACGGTTGCCAGGACTCGGCAGCGTAGGCGTCGATTACTCATTAAGCTTCCTTTTGCCTAGAGCGGCTGCTTTGCGTAGGTGATTGTTTTGAGTGATAATGTTAACGTATTGGATGTCCTGATGAGAATCGAGAGTCTGAGGATAAAAATCCCTCTCAGTTCTTATCTAGGGACCGATCATCGGCATCTTACGTTCTACCGCAACGACACTCAGCTTCGCTTGACTAACGTATAGGGACAAAACATCAAGGTAAGTCTCTCCTAAAACCACATTTACATGCAGTACACTAGCCACTTTGATCGTCCAGCCCGACGTGCACTCGACCAGCAACTTAAAAAACTGCACGCCACGGGGGCTGGATCTATCCAAGGTATTACCTGCTCTTCTCCACGAGGTTGCCAGTATTATGACCCGTCTAAAACGAACCTTGCCACGCGTCACGGCCGTCCTCACCTGCTTCCTATGCCTCGGATATACCAGTCGGATTTCGCGTGCTGAGGAGGAACCCCAGGCAGACCCCGCGCCCGTTAAACAGAACGTCCACTTGCTCTCAATGCGGGGTGCGTATGCAGACCTGCCTCAGGCAATGGGGCTTGATGTTTCCTCACTGCTTCAAGGGCCGGTGAACCAAAAACCGTTTTACCGGTTATGCGAGTACATCGACAAATTGGCAGGAGGAGAAAAACACCAATACCTTGTCCTGGACCTTTCTGATCAATCGCTCACGATGAACTTGGCCCAATTGGACGAGTTCACGCGCCGGATCGAAAAGCTCAAAACTTCTGGGAAAAAAACCATCGCTTGGCTGGAAGACGCATCCACGGTGGCCTTGGCAATTGCCGCTTGCTGTGATGAAGTCGTGATGACCGATTTCAGCGGCCTGGACATACCGTCGCTGGCCATGGAGAGCATGTACTATAAAGACGCTTTTGACCTGCTGGGGATTCAAGCTTCGGTGGTCCGCGCGGGAAATTTCAAAGGGGCGGTGGAACCCTATACACAATCGACGATGAGTGCGCACCTCCGCGAACATTACCTGGAAATGCTAGGTCGCATGAATGACGGGCTGGTTGCCAAAATCGCAGCAGGACGTGGACTGGAAAAGGCAGTTGTACGCCGCCTCCAGGGGCAGCGTATTGTATTGGCTGAAGAGGCCTTGGCGGCGGGACTCGTGGATCAACTGGCACCCTATGGGAGTCTCCAGGCAACTTTATCGGAACGCATTCCAGGAGAAGTGGTGTGGTCGAGTCCGCTGACCAAACCACAGCGTTCAGTCTCCTTTTTTGAACTGATGGGGAGTCTGATGGCAGGGCCCAAAACCGCAACTCGAACCAAGGGCGCGGTGGTTGCGGTGTTGCATTTGAGCGGGAACATCATTGCCGGTCGAGGTGCCAGCGGGGGTGCCATCGTCTCAGGTTCGACCGTCAAAACAATCCAGTCGCTGATCGATGATGATGGCATTAAGGCCGTGGTGGTTCGTATCAACTCACCCGGGGGTAGTGCCACCGCCAGTGAGGTCATCCGCAGCGCCTTGGAAAAACTCGTCGCGGCCAAGCCGACGGTGGTCTCGATGGGAGATACTGCCGCCTCGGGTGGTTACTGGATCAGTTGTATTGGTGTGCCGATCTACGCTGAAATGGGCACCATTACCGGATCGATCGGAGTCTTTTCGATGAAATTAAGTGGCGGCGCGTTATTGCGACGCGTGGGAGTTCACATCGAGTCCCTCACGCTCGATGAATCTGCTGGCATGTTTTCTTTGGAGCGGGGCTGGTCTGCTGGCGAAAAAGCAGCTCTCGAGAAAACGATTGACAGCGTCTACGGACGATTTTTGGCGTTAGTAGCCAAAGCACGCAACCTGCCCGACGACAAAGTGCGTGAACTGGCAGGGGGCCGTGTCTGGTCCGGCAGTCAGGCTCAGGAACTCGGACTGATCGACCATTTGGGGGGCGTCGATGACTGCCTGAAATACCTAGCGGAGAAGGCTGAACTCGACGAGTATACCGTCGTGCATCGCCCAGTAGCCAGTTCCGGTATCAACCTGATGGAACTGCTTGGTAGTGGTGGAGGTGACGAAATTTTGAGCGGGCTGGGAATTCGTCAAATCCGTACGTTGGTCGCACGCGGTCTGCAACTCAACCAGTTGCGACTCCTTCTGGATGACGCCCAACGCAAACGCTCGGGGCCGCCAACCATTTGGGCCTTGCACCCAGAGGAAATCAGTATCCGTTAGCGATCTGGCTGTTTCCGAAACTCGAGGTCTGTCTGTAGGGAACTCTGTAATATCTTGCTTCTTCGGGATTAAAATCTCTATCGGCTCCTCTATCGGTTAGAAATGAAAATCGCTTTCTGTAAGGCGGAGGTCCGGTCGCCAACGTGCCAAGAGTGTCTAAGTCGAAACGCCTTCAATGAGGAAGAGAGGAAGGGAATGATCTTTAGGAGCTTACTCGCGTTTTGCGGAGTCGCCCTTGCCCGGGCGTACTTCATGATCATCGGGACCAGCACGTGTTGCGCTCAGGTGGAGCAATGGGCCGATCCACCCTATATCCAGCTCTCGAAGAACATGACACCGGAGGTGCAGGCCTTACCCCACTGCGGAATCATTGATTGGAAGCTTGATAGGATCCCGTTCATCGATGCACGCCCCAACGCAGGCATTAGCGGCGCGGGAATGGTCGTTGTTGACGGCAGGATCTACCTGCTGGGTGGGTTTATTCCCGCTGGTGATGGCAGTTCTGATCGCGCCAGCCATCGGACCTCACGATGGGTCCACCGGTACGATCCTCCAACGAAAGAATGGACTCGCCTACCAGACCTTCCTGAGAGACGGGAGTACACACGCGCTATTGCAACTAATAACGCGATTTACTTGATCGGCGGTAGCATGCAACGCAAGGGGAATCCGCATGGAGAACTTGTCTCTGATGATTGCTTTAAGATGGATCTGGCAAAGCAGCCACTTGCCTGGGAGAGGCAAGGCAAACTGTCTGTAGCCCGTACCCACATGGGGGTCGGGCGAGTCGGTGATTACCTGATTGTGGCAGGCGGCGTCAAATGGGATCCAAAGAACGGTTATCATGCGTCGACGATTAAGGGCACGACCGATGTGTTGGACCTTTCGAAACCACAGTTGGGTTGGCAGGCAAGGTCCTCTATCCCCGGCGTCGGCCGGGGATGGGTTGCCTCTTCGGTAGATAAAAACGCTTTCTATGTATTCAGTGGTTTAACGTTTGACGAGAAAAAGAACAGCACCTGGATCAATGAATCCCTGAAGTACGATCCCGCCAGCGACCAGTGGACTTCGATCGGCAAACCGCCGGTCTGGGTCTCCGGTTGGGAAGCGGCGACCTACCGTGATCGCTACATCATCCTGGTCGGAGGGTGTGTCGGGCCAACGACGACTCCGTACTCGAATGCCAATCTCTGGAACGACTTGGTCTTTGTGTTCGACACCGAAACCGAAGTTTGGGGGAAGCTGGAAGGTACCATCCCACCGGCGGCAGTATACAACGATGCCGGCGTGGTGATCATCGGCGATACGATCTACGTCGCCGGTGGTGAAGGACCGCGAGGCAGCCACTTCAATCATTTTGCCATCGGGCGAATCAAATTGACGCGATTGAGGGATCTTGAGACGCCCCGCAGAGATCCGGCGGCAGAGCCTTGAGGCATGGACACAGACTTGAGGCATGGGCCCAGAAGGTTTGGCCGATCCACGTTTCACGAGGCTTATCCCTGTGCATGTTGAACCGGCTGATTGGAAATCTGCTTGTATAACGACCGTCGTTGGAAAGATTGGCCACGTGCTGCAGTTTCTGTTCTTGTGTTGCCTCAATGCTGCCTGAGTTTGCTTTGGTGTGCAGCTAAGTGCCACGTTCATCGCGCACCTTGGCTAATCCATCAACCTTTTCGAAAAGGTTCACCAAAATTCTTCTTGCGCGTTACCCCTCCTGGTGCGGATGGACGTCGATTTTTGCGTTGCGCATACCAGCTCCTGATGAGAGTCTTCCTCCAGGCGGTGAGGCTCGTTTGTCGTGCTGTTGTGACAAAAGACACGGCTCGGACAAAGGTAGCAATGATCCCGACGCAAAGGCTGATTAGGCTTCTGCATTCACTTCACATTGAGCACGCAGAAATTCAATTTCCGCCCTTCTGTGAGTCCGTACCAGTAATTTTCTGGAGTCTTTTTGTGTAGAGACAGTTGGTCAAATGACGGGGAAACCAACGAGCGTCATAGGCACCGGCGTAGGCGTGTTTTATCAGGGATGTTGTGCCTAATGTCTAAGTGGCTGGATCGTTGTAGGCTGTTTTTTATCAGATTGACCGGAAGCAGAATGCCACGAGCGGTTACCAGTCAGGATGATTTCGATGGAGGAAGGAAGGGAGGTGATCGTGATGCCTGCGGGTACGCCACGAGCTGTCAGAGCGGGCCGTCTTCAGTTGTCCTAAGACGGCATAGCGTCGAAAAGTGATAAAGCGCAACATGCGGTTCACCTGCTCCTCAAATTGCATCGGGTCACGGGGTTCTTTACCCACTTGGGAATGGATATGGGGTCGAATCAGCAGATATGCTTCGGCGACTCGATCAAGTAAGGACTCTTCGTTCCATACCTGTGCGGCGACTTGTTGCATGGCGTCCAGGAAATGTTGTCGGCCCGACGTTGTCTGGACTAACGCTCGGCCGAGAATGCCGCCCTGCCGATGCAAAATGCCGCTTCCGACGTGGTCAAACACCTGGTCGGCTCCGTGCGGAAAGAAGACGAATTTATGAGTGTCTGGGTCTTGGTACATACGGTAGTTATTGGTCTGCGTGTAGCCATCCCAGTGCCCGACAAATTGTTCTAAAGCCAGAAAGAGGGCAAATGCCTCCACAGACACATGGTCCGCCAGTGTCTCCCAGGGAGCATCGTCGTCAGCGTCTTCAATGGTCTCGACTAACCGTCGCAGGCCTAGGCGGCGGTTACTGTTCTGGTTGGTATCTCGATCGAGTTCTCTCCACTCCAGCATGTCGCCGGGTCCTTCATAGAGATTGCCGCGCGGATTGGAAAACCAGTTCTTGAGGAAGTCTCGTGTCACCGCCTCGATTTGTACATACAGACCGTACGGTTCACCGTTGACAGTCAGGGTTGCATAGGCGGTTCGTGGTGCTGGAATACCTGCGTCACGGAAGGCTTTGTAACAAATGTGCTCGTGCATCAAGGTTGGATCTTGGGTGCCGTTGTTAAGGATGATCCTACGGAGTCCATGGAAACGCAGCCCCTTTTCGAAGGCATTGAACTTAATCGTAAATCCAGCCTTGGACCGACCGTCAATCATGCGAAAACTGCCCCAACCACCTTTTAGTCGTACACCGACGTCCTGGTAGACTTCGTCGCCTTCACGAAACGTGGCTGACACGTACTCCTTCGGATCTTCACGTAACGCCGCCAGGGCATTCTCCGTCAGTTCCAAGTGATAGGTGCGTATGGATAAATCGCCAGATCTGAAAACTTCGGCACCCGCGTCTTCGGCCGCGTGCCAAGGATGGATGAGCGGTTCAGGTGCCTGGCGAGGATTCGTCGTGCGTCCCTGAGTACCTTCTTTTGCGGTGTCCAGTTTGGGTGCAACTGCCAGAGCCAAGCTGGTCAGGATTTGCGAGGCTTCTGGGACTCTGGAGGAGAGTTGACGCGCGTAACGCACCGCATGGGCTGCTAACTCTGTGCGGGAGGGCTTTTCTTCTCGTGAACCGTGGTCGTCGTCTCCCCGTGCCACCCAGCGCCCGAAGGCATTTTCCTCTTGCCAGTTTCTATCGTCTTGGATGGGTTCTAAATAGTGGGTCAGGCTACGGGCCAGTTCACCCGCTTCCGGATCCAAGACCCGCAGGATCTGAGACTTTCGCAGCAGCAGATTTTGTTCGTGGCCAGTTTGTAATGCGCGGGTGAGTTCAGACAGGCTCGCGTCGGGATTCGCCAGTTCCTCGGGCACACGGAACTTCCTGAGGAGCCTGCCCCATTGTCGCTCAGGCGGTTCTGGCTTAGTAGCTTGACTCGCCTTCTGGAGGACGCTGGCTGCCTGAGCATACTGCCTCATGGCGAGTAGGTTGTAGACATGGGGTCTCAGGTCTTCGTTTTGTGCGGAGGTGTTCCGTGATTGAGCAACCTGCGCGTTCAGCGCAGCGGGTGTCCCATTCCGTACAATGTCAATCGAGAGTCCCCAGGACTCGAGTAAATGCAGTGCTTCACGGCCAGGGCCCTGCTCGCCTGCACGCAGTGCCAACGCTGCAAGGACGCGGGCGGCTTCGTAACCCGCGCCCGTGTCAGCGAGAAGGTGGGCAGTCTCCAGGAGGCGAAATAGACGGTCGTGGTCCTCTTCCCGTGGTGCCAGGGCGAGCGCGGCCAGACCGGGGTCAGACTCATCGACATCGTCTGCAATTGGCGCAGAGTCGACCTGATCTTGTTGGCAGGCGATGAGTGGTGCAACTGTGTAGGTGCATAAGCAACCCAAAAATATTGTGACAGCAAACCAGCGAAGAGTGATTGTCAAAATCCCATGCATCGGGGTGTTTTCCCATCAAGAAGTGAAGGTGGAGTGATCCGTCAGGCGGTGAAGTCGTCGCGCCGAGTATCGTCGTAGTTCTGCGGTTCGTCAATCGGCTCTTTGCTAGGGACGCTCTGACAGACATCGTCGGCGAGCCTTCGTCTGAGCTCAGATACGCACACCGCCATGTTGCGGAGAGAGCATGCGAATCAACTTGCCTGGGGCAATGTGCCAATCCGGCAGCAAGTAACACACCTTTTTCTCGGAATGTGAGCCATGATGCGGAGGAAACCAGTCGAGGCAAATCCCACGCTTTGTGTTATTTTGAGGGGGAGTTGATGGGCGAGACCACTTGGTGGTGACTTGTCGAGAAAGCATTGCCGTTGCAGAGCATTTGTCGAGAGTTCGTTGTGGTTGAAACTCGGCCAGAGGCGGTCTTAAATTGCCACCAACCGCACCCACGGTTGCTCTGACCAATTTTCCAAGCGGCGTTTCCGTAGCCAATGATCAATTGTTCGTTCTCTCGCAGGCTCGTTGGCCCCATGCGACCAGTGCCCACTTTCGCAGTGTTTTTCTTGCCTTGTCGTGCCCTTGGCTGGGGATGTCAAGGGCCAATAAGTATCTCGTGAAGTGCTCTCTTGCGGCTGGCGACCGAAGTTGGTGACATTACTTGTTTGTACTTAGAGCGTTACTTGGCATATCATGAGCTTCATAATGGAATCTTTTTCGGGATATTTTGGGGCGATCCTTGGGAGTGTCCTTGGTGTGGCTGGCGGGGTCTTTGGGACGTGGATGGCGATTCGAAACTCACCCCCCGGAAAAACACGCGCGTTTTTGAAAAAAATCTCTCTCGGATGCTGGGTTGGCACGATTGCCTTCGTGTCGGCCGTCTGCGTGCTGCCAGCCCCTTGGAATTGGTTACTTTGGATTCCTTATCCAGTTGTTTTGTTGGGCTTGATCNGCTACGTCAACCGTTCGATGGCGAAGTTGCATGGGCAGCAAACCGAATGAAGTAGCCGGTTGTGTTCTGTAGGCCGACAGCTTTTCTGGTCGGCTTTCTGGTGTTGTTTCTGGTTGTTCTNCCANCCTTGGTGTTGACGAAGTGGTTTGGGCGGAGTGCTGGGAACATCTCTTTGGCCGCTGATTTTTCTGCTTGGTTTTGAGGCTGTGCCGAGTAGATTTCACGCAGTTCACGGTCTGCGCAGTCGGTAACCTTTATCGTCTGAACCCAGGGAGACGACCTGTTAGCAAGGCCGACAACGCAGCTGCAGGGTGGCGAACGTATTGAAAGCTTTGCTGGCACGCGATTGTGAGGGATATTGATATAAGGTTTGTCAGCGGCTTGACCAAGTTGAGCTAATAACTTGTGGTGCCAGCTTTTGCCTGTTGGCAACTCCCAAAATGCCAGTTCGACCAAGCAGAGGCAAAGGACTGCGGTGGTTTGCCGGATTCCGAGTAATTGGCCATCTTTGGTCTGATATCTTTGTAGGTGTCAGAGAGCGATCCAGTATTCCAGGACGAGCCAGTGTTCCAGTACGATCCAACGACAGGGGCACGGACGCATTTCTCTGGAATGAATGATGGCAGTCTCCGACTATTTGAACATTCTGCTGGCATTTCTGATTTACCGGCCACTCAAGCGGGTAGTGGTCGGTCAGGTTCGGATGCATCACGACTGGTCCGATTTGTTTGGAAAGCGGTTGGATAACCGGCTCGCCCGACTCAAGAGACGTTTTGGGAGTTGCTGGACTTTGCCCGGCATGCTGACGCTCTTGTCATTTGCTGCTTGTCCGTGGCTGCATTGGTCGGTCATCGATCCCACCGAGACCTTGCGTCTGGTGGTTGGTTTTGCCGCCGTCATGTTGGCCTGGAAGTCTGCCACCATCGACGTCGATCTAGCTATGGGACGACACTTAATAATCGAACGGTGGGTTGTGTTGATGGCAGCAATGGGAGTGCTGTTTTATCCCGGGTTTCTGTTTTTGCTTCTTTTTGCAGCGGTCCATTTTTTAAGAGCTTGGCAGCATCATCAACATCTCCAAATTCGCTTGGCCTTGTTCTTTCTGGCGACCTGGATCGGATATCTGATCCTCTCGTTGGTAAGTGCTCCCTCCAGCATGACTGTGGCCGGTCTGTTTGTAACGTTTGTCGTCACTGGCTCGCATTACTTTGTGCCCGGATTTGCCAAGCTTCGATTGGGCCCTTTGTGGGGCGCTTGGATTTGGCGGAATCGTTTGAATTGTCTGGCCATGTCGGCCTATATGTGGGGGTGGTGTGGCTTCCTACCAAGAGCACGAGTGATTTGTTGGTTGCGTCCTTTAAGGTACTTGAATCTGCCCATCCAACTCATGGTCATTATTTTCGAGCTTGCCGCGGCTGCCCTGCTATTCGAACCTCATGGAGCGCTGGCGGTGCTTCTGTTGCTGGCCGGTTTTCATCTGGTCGTGTTTATCTTGGGGGGGATTTTGTTCTGGCAAAATACGGTGATGTTGTTGAGCCTGGGAGGAATCCTGGTCTACCTTCCGGAGGCGATCACTCTGCAAATATTTGGCTCGACTCAGGGGATACTGGCAGGTCTGCTGATGTTTATCTTGCCGGTTTTGCGAATCTGGAGTCCTCAGAAATTAGCTTGGTGGGATACGCCCCTGATTGCCCGCACTGACTGGACGGTCGAAGGCGTCAGCGGAAAAGTCTATGGTTTGTATAACGATTTCTTAGAGCCGAATGATCGCATCTTTGGCAACCATTCTGCTTACTTCCTCTCCCAGCACAAACGCCTTAATCGTCACCTTGGTCAGACTTCCCGTTGGGAGATTGCAGAGGCGATTTATGATTCCTTGGCTGCGCCGGAACGGCTGGAGGCAGTTAAGGCCAAGTTGGGACAATCAGCGTACGATCAAGAACTGGAGTTTGAACACGATCGGTACATGCGGGAGTTCCTGACCAATTTCAACTTGGGAAGGACTAAACGGATCTGCCCTCGTTGGCTCAAAGCACCTGGGGGGCAGCTTTTTTATTGGGGACGTCATCCTCGTTTTCGTGGCCAGGAGCAAGTTAAACGATTGACGATGCGCTATCGCGAGGAAATTTTCGATGGTCAACAGATCATCACGTTGCGAGACGATTTCCTCAAAGAAATCGAGATCCCAGTAGAGGAGGTTCCAGCGGAACCGAATCGGTAAACTGCAGCCCAGCCATCTGCGGAAGTGAGCGACATGTTTTGACCTCCCCCCTGCCCTGCGAGACAATCTATGGACTCATTGAATTTGGCTCTGACTCAGTGTTCGCGATCGAACTTCCCGTGGCTTGGGAATCCGTGCTCTGGGAACGGCATGAGAGACTGTTTTGCAGAGGTTTCGTTAGCCACGTCGAGAAACAGAATGTGTCTCTTGTGCTCGGGAGCAGAATAGGAAAACCGCTTTCAGCCTGCTGTTGTCACGGCTCCGTTGCTTGGCCGACAGTTTGCGGTTGGTGAATGAGGGTAGGCCGCTTCGGAGAACGTTCCCACCAGGGAGCGATTGGCTGTGGCGGCGTATCTCAAACGCAGAGTGAAGCAGATTGATTTAGCGGTCTTCGAGTTGCCAATTCACGATTAGTTCTTCGGCGCCTGGGGTAAGATTTCGCAATTTATTCGCGATTTCGGCTTTCTCGGAAACGCTTGCTTTTTGAGCTTTTAATTTGAAGTGGGCGACTTTTTTACGACGATGACGGCGTCGTTTGAGCTCTCTTTGTCTTTCACTGCTGGGCACGTAGTGACTCCTCGCTAATGTAGGCAGGCAGATAGATAAGGGGTACGAATCGAGACTACTGTACTGATTACCTGCAGGTTTGTCAGTCCCGTTGTTTAACAAGCTGACGAGGAAACGTCAATTGGCTCACTCGTTCTCAGCGGACTTCGGAACCCAAGTTGGGGAACGGCAGCACAAGATTCTGGCGGGGCGCTACACGGGGTGCGGCCGGGCTGTCGTCCGGAATCGCCGGTAATCGTGGGGTTGTCAGTTGCGTTCGGTACGAATTCCAGCCACTGTTTTCAGGAGCCTTGGTGGTAGTACTGCGGTGGGGGCGGCGCCTTTTGGGAGTCTTAGTAGGATTTTTGACCAGCATCTGGTTTGAGATGCCAAGAATTACAAAAGCAGGTCGGTGTTCGTTGCCGTCAGTTCGCAGGACTGATTCATGACCTGGGGGTAAAATTCCGACCTGTAAGTATAGATCCTGGCTCTGGTGACATACGTGCTCTCAAGTTCGAGTACGGTCTCGACTGGTCCAGGAAATGTCAAGCAGATTTTCCTTGTAGCTGGAGACTCTTATCAAATTGGGTACAAAAACCGCCTGGAACGCGGCCTATCTCATGGACGGCCTCTGCCAGATCTATGGAGACGTAGCAATGCATCAATCAGTACTGCTTTGATCTCAGTACTGCTTTGATCTTGGAACGAAGGTCTTTTGTCAGTTTGAATTGATTCAAATCGCGCTGGAAAGTATAAATTAAGTTAACTTTAAGTTTCCTGTTGTGTTGTGGGCCGTTGACTCTTCTGGAGGTGCCGTTGTGTTCCGCATTCAAGCTGGTCAGACAAAGCGTTATTGTGATGGAGTCAGTCGCCGCAGTTTCGTGCAATTGGGAATTGCTGGAATGTCGAACCTAGGATTGGGCGGCGTGTTGCGCGCTCGGCAAGCGGCAGCGGCTGATCAGAAACAGACCTCCGCCATTTTAATTTGGCTAGATGGTGGTCCAGGTCATATGGACATGTATGACATGAAGCCCGAAGCCCCGGTTGAATATCGAGGTATTTGGCAGCCTATTCCCACCAACGTGCCCGGGATAGAAATTTCGGAATTGTTTCCCCGCCAAGCCAAAATTGCTGACAAGTTTTCGATCGTGCGGTCTTTGCATCATGATACGGGCGATCATTTTGCTGGCGCGCACCGCATGTTGACCACCAAGAATATGGGAGTCGGTGGTGCCAATACGCCAGGAAAATTTCCCTCCCTTGGTGCGTTGGTTGCATACCAGCGCCGACAGCAGGTTTCAAACATTCCCTCTTATGTTTCGGTACCTGTGGCGTCGAGTGTTGGGTTGCGTCCAGGCTATTTTGGTGGAAACCTGCTAGGAGTTCAGCACGACCCATTCCAGACAGAGGGTGACCCCAGCAAAGCCGACTTCCAAGTGCAGAACTTATCACTGTCCGAGGGACTGGCCGTAGACCGGCTCGACGACCGACAGGGGCTACGCCGTGAACTCGATCGGATTTCACGTCAAGTTGAAAGTCGTGGGCAGTTCGATGCCCTTGATCGATTTGATCAGCAAGCTGCGGCGTTTGTATCTGGTGAAAAGGCACGCCAGGCGTTTGATATCAGTCGTGAGGATGATGCGATTCGAGATCGCTACGGTCGACAGAACTGGGGGCAAAGTACTCTGTTAGCGCGGCGTCTTGTCGAGGCTGGTGCGTCGTTTGTTACGGTTCATTTTGGTGGCTGGGACCATCATTGGAATCTGCAGTCGGGGATGGAAAACCACCTGCCTCAAGTCGATGCAGCAGTTGCGGGCTTATTCACGGACCTGGAGGAGCGTGGCATCCTTGAAACGACCTTGGTGATTCTTTGTGGCGAGTTTAGTCGTACTCCCCGCATGAATGATGGCGGCAATGGTGGCCCGCCCCTGAGTAAAGGCACGCCAGGTCGTGATCATTGGGGAAATTCGATGTTCTGCTTGCTTGGTGGTGGTGGTGTCCGAGGTGGCCAGATTGTCGGTTCTACAAACAGCCGAGGTGAACGCCCAGCGACCCGTCCTTTGCGTCCAGACAATCTTCATGCAACGATTTATCGTTGTTTGGGGATCGATCCAAGCCTGCAAATTCTCGACCACAGTGGTCGGCCAACTCCCGTTTTAGACGATCCGAGCGTGATTGAAGAATTGCTTTAAGCGGCGGGCCGGTGGTCTGAAATAGCTTCCCAGAGGACTGAGGGTGTTCTCGCGGTTATTCTTGAGGAGTTTCAGGTGTGATCTGCGCGGTAAGCTGATTTGTGGAAGACAAGAATGAGCTCTTCCTTGGGCTGTTGGTTGTTTTTGGTTTCGTCAACTGGGAAGGTTAACCTGTCCTCATCTTAACCAGAGTTTTAGGGGGGGCGAGTTGTTTTTCCGATGGGTTTTCTAGAGCGAGGTGACAAGGTTTGTTGAGAGTTGACGTTGTTTGATTAGCGCGACACTTGGTCAGTTAGTGACGCTCGGTGCACAAAATATCACAGAGATTGTCGCTGCCCGGTGCTTCGGATTGTAGCGGTGCGGGGAGAAACTATCGTGGCTGCTGGGGAATCTTGCGAATTAGTCCAAGAAATAATTTACGATCCGAGCTTTGTGCAGAAGTTATTTGATGAAATGTCAGCGACCTATGGACTGGTGAACCTTGTTTCGTCATTTGGAGTATGTCGGAAATGGCGACAGTACTGCCTTCGTCAAATTGAGATTTCCTCTGGTTGCACGACCGTAGACTTGATGACTGGGATGGGAGAACTTTGTCCGGAGGTCGCTCAGCGTCTGGGGCCGCAGGGAAGGATTGTGGCGGTTGATATTTCTCCGGTGATGTGCGCCCAGGCGCAGCAGCATCAAAAGAGCAGATTTTCTTGTACTGTCGAGATCATGGAAGCGGATGCGCTGTGTAGTTCGATCCCGGATGATTCTGCAGATGTTGTCGTTTCATCATTTGGTCTCAAGACGTTTTCTTTGCGGCAGATCGAGCGGTTAGCACAGGAAGTAAAGCGTATTCTAAAGCCTCAGGGGACTTTTTCATTTGTCGAGATCTCGGTACCTCCGGCGGGCTGGTTGAAAGTACCCTACCTCTTCTACTTAAATCGATTGATTCCAATGATCGGCCGCTTGCTCTTGGGAAACCCCGAAAATTATCGCATGTTGGGTATCTATACTCGCGCCTTTGGTAGCTGTCATCGTGTTGTGTCGGCTTTTCGAAATGCAGGCCTGGAAACAGAAGTGCGATCGTTTTGGCTGGGGTGTGCAACCGGTTTAGTGGGACGTCATGCAGAGCAATTACCAGGGCACGCTGCGGTATAATTTTGGCGTTCAAAATCAAAGCTAGTAAGTCAATCGAAAAGTTTCCTATGGTGTGGGTCTGTACTTTGCGATATCAGCCGAAGTGTCACTGAGGTTTTGTGCCCGCTGACGATTGAGTCGGTGGCTGAGGCAGTTTGTAGTGGCTACCGACGTCATCCAGATTCCAGAGGAGCGTCTTCCTCTGTTCCATGGCCCCTATTTTTTTCTGGCCTGTCTCCGGATTCGTTGAAATGACAGGGGGGATCCAGGTGAAATCGCCGGGATAAGACGCCTACTCTACACAATTTTCAAACCGGTCCTGTTTGACGGTGTGCGGAGGTGCAAACTACAATCCATGGTTTTCGCTGCGTTTGCAGCTGGGCGGTTTTTGTGACCGTCCCCAGCCTCGCTTTCCATTATTTCTGTCGGAGACAAGCATTCGTAGGTTGGAGTTGGCGAAAACTGCAGAAAGTACTTATTTCATGGCTTTTTTAAGAGTAACCGATGGTCCCGATGCTGGTCGAAAATATCAGCTCCAACTCGGTGTCAATGTCATGGGGCGACATCCTGACTGCGAACTCGTGCTTGATGTCGATGCGGTCAGTCGTCAGCATGCCCAGATCATCGTGAGCGAAACCAAGTTTCAACTTGAAGATTTAAATAGCCGTAATCACACATTTCTAAACGGTGTTGATATTTTCGGTAGAGGGCAGCAACTTGTCGCGCATGGAGATGTGGTGCGCATTTGTGATGTAACCTTTGCCTTACATGAGACCGAGACTTCGGCCTTCAAGCCTCCGTCAAAGTTTCCAGCAACAGATCCCTTGTCTGTGGGTTCTTCAGAGGAATCATTTCCTTCTGAAGAATCTCATCCAAGTGCGATACTGGTCGACGACGATGCCATGGACTCGGTGAGTTCGACGATCATGTCCAGCGTAGAAGTTTCTACCAAAAGCGGCCAGATTCAATTTGCAGCCAGTCCTGAAGCTAAGTTGGTGGCTTTGCTTGAGATTACGAACAGTCTGGGGAAAGTATTGGCTTTGGATAATGTTTTGCCGACCGTGTTAGATAGCCTCTTTAAGATCTTTGTTCAGGCAGATCGAGGATTTATTGGGCTGAAGAACTCAACTGGTGTACTCGTTCCTCGTTGGTCTAAAGCTCGCCGTGCTGACACAGAAGATGCGATTCGTGTCAGTCGGACGATTGTGAATCAGGTGATGGAGTCGCGAGAGGCCATTCTGTCTGCGGATGCTGCGACGGATCAGCGATTTGAAATGAGCCAGAGCATTGCAGAGTTTCGAATTCGTTCGATGATGTGCGCTCCTTTATTAGACGCGGAAGGCAATTCTCTGGGTGTGCTTCAATTGGACACTTTGGATCAGCATAAGCGTTTCCAGCAGGACGATCTTGATGTTCTGGCGAGTGTTGCCTCGCAAGCCGGGATGGCGATTGACAGCGCGCAGATGCACGAGCGGGCTTTAAATCAGCAGGCATTAGAGCGTGATCTTCAATTAGCACATGATGTGCAAAAAGGATTCTTGCCGAGCACGTCTCCAGAATTGATGGGTTATGAGTTTTATGATTACTACCAGCCTGCCAGCCACGTGGGCGGAGACTACTACGACTATGTGCCGCTGAAAGATGGTCGTGTCGCAGTGATTGTTGCGGACGTTGTTGGACACGGTGTTGCTGCAGCGCTGATGATGGCAAAGCTGTCGGCAGAGGCAATGTATTGCTTGGCCAGTCACGACAGTGTGGCGCAGGCGGTCTGCACTTTGAATGACCGTTTGAGTTCTCTGCCAGTAGATCGATTCGTCACGTTGATCATGGCAGTCATTAATCCAGTGACGCACGACATTACCATTGTCAACGCCGGTCACATGGCGCCTGTACTGCGTTCTGTTGACGGTAGGGTTGTGGAGCCGGGTCTCGAAGAATCGGGTTTGCCATTAGGGATCATGGAGGGAGTTGAGTACCAGCAAACGGTCATTTCGCTGCAGGCGGGTGAAGCCCTGACGATGTATACCGACGGTTTGAATGAAGCAATGAACTCAAGCAATGAGTGCTACGGCATCGAACGAATGCGCGAACATATTGCTAACGGTAATGGAAGTCCATTGATGACCGGTAATACCATCGTTCAGGATGTACAGTCGTTTGTGGGGGCGAAGCCCCAAGATGACGACATGTGTTTGGTGAGCTTGCGCCGCAACTAGTATCCGGTTGCAAGTCTTTTATTTGAGCTGAAGTTGAATTGCTTGGCGAAATTTCTGCCGCGCCTCTTGACGCTTTGCTTTGCATCGCAGGCAGCGGATTCTGAAAGCCCATTTTTTAACGTGCGGATCGCCCGACGTCTTGCGGAATACGTAAGATTGTACGCTGGCAAGTACATCTTCCGTAGGGCCTGGGGTCACGAGCCAGATATTGCGGAAGCGAACGGGATCGCCGTGGTGTTGGAAATGAATCGGTAACGCATCAGGCCCTTCTTCTTTTCCTGCACCGGTTTTGCTGACGATCTCACGTTGTTGGTGGACGAGTTTGCCGTTGTGAAGCACGGTGATATGGGCATTAGAAATTTTCTCTCCTTTTTCATCCCATTTGGCAGCTTGAAAACCAATGTCATACGTTTGCCATGTTAGGGGTGGCAGGCACATGTTGACGTCGGGTGAGACTTGTCGATACAGCCCTCCGCACTCATTAGCTTCTCCGGTTAACCCGAAAGAATCCAAGATTTGAACTTCGTAGCGTTGCTGGATGTAGACACCACTATTGCCGCGAGATTGCCCTTTCGCCAACGGCATGTAGGGCGTGCGAAACTCGAGGTGCAAGCGAAAATCAGTGACGGGAAAGGCTGTGGTGATACCGGTTGTAAGTAAGCCATCCTCGGTGATTTCACCCCCTTCGAGAGCAAGTTTCTCGACACCATTAAATAGTACTTGTGCATTGGGTGGAGGAGAGGCTCCGAGCGTGGGGCTCATGCGAACGTGTTTCCGCATGTGACCGAGCAATGTTCCATCGAACCAGCGAACTTCCGCATGCTCTGAGGTCACGTGGATGTGGTAATGATCATCTTTTAATAGCAACTGCTCGTCGGCCCGGATGCCTTGGAGCGAGGTCTGTGAAAAGCCGTCCCAACCGGCTCCTGGGAGTCCGCCGGCAAGAAAGGTTGCGTCAAATTGACCATTGCCACGCGCGATGACCTGCAAGCCAATAGACTGACCTTTTTGACGTCCGGCGGAAACTTTGCCGACGTATTCACCTTGGTAGGCAAAATCTTCGTCGACATTTGCCAAATTATCGATAGAGATCCGTTTCGGATTGTTGATGTTTGTATCGCCTGCGACCGAAATTGAGTGGAGGACGCTTGCGGCCAAGATGATCCCTCTAAAAAAGTATTTCATGCTCTATCTTCTTCATTGTGTAATAAGTGGAATTTTCTCGGTGAGTGAACGGCTGCAGGACACGCAGTGTCGAGCGAGCAAGAGGTACCTGGGTGATCACTTGGTTGCCACAGTCCTTTTGCCGAAATTGTGTTTGTACCTTAGTCTAGTCTGTTTCGTGGTGAACACTTACGCAAGTTCTAGCAGCAATCTTTACACGGGCCGAATTTCAAGAATTTACGCTTTTTGGGGAGCATTTATCGCAAATGTCCCTGGCGAAGCTCTGCTAGTCTGGAAAGAATCGGTTTCGGGGTCCGGTTTTGATCAAATAGGCCGCCGTTAGGAAAACGATGCTCAATCGAATCCGAAAGCTGGTTCCAGAAAATTCCGTGGACGGAATGTTTGGCTAGTAGTAACGGAATCAGACGATCGACAAATGCTGCTTGTGATGTCAAATTGGGAGAATCTCCGCTTGCAATCGGCAAGGGCTGGGCGGTTAGCGTTGCCAAACTATCGGTTGCATTGCTGCTGGGAGCGGACAGAAAAGTTAGCAGTGGCAGCCCCAGTGAATACCAGCGATCTAAGAGCCGGTTGATTTCCAGAAGATCGCGATAAAGACTTCCATGCGGCCAATAACCGAGGTTCAGTTCGAGGCCGATGCCAGCGAGGCCTAGATCGGCACGTACTAACGCATCCGCAAAATGCAAAGGTGACAAACCGAGCAGCTCGCGCGCCATGTATTCGCCCCAGGGCTGATCGAAACTAATTGTCATGGGGGTATTCCGATCGGTACGACGAATGGTCGACAGCGTGGCGACCGCCAGTTGCAGGCGTTGCTCCTCACTCAAGGAGAGAACTCCGGGAATGTTTAACCTGGCCGCAGAGTGCCAGATATGAGTTCGGTCCTGATAGCGTTGTACGACTGCTTCTACCATGCGCAGAATTGTTGCTTGGATGTCATCCGAATCATCTTCCCAGAGATAAATCCAGTCGGGAAGATTCGCTTCGTCAAGACTGACGAGCGGTCCGATGCAGATGCGCAGGCCCGATTCCAGGCACCACTGGACTCGCTGGTCGATGCTGTCCCAGCTGTATTCACCGGGGTTGGGCTCCAGGTCACGCCAGCGAATTGGGATTGTGGCCGCATTAAAGGTCGCTTGAAAGTGCTCGGTTTCTGTACCAGTCAGTGGCAATGTCGGAATTTCAGCCCCTAGCAATGCGGGGATGTGCGTTTCTCTTTCGTGCCGCTGTCTCAGCATTTGTTGCGAAAATTCGTGGCCCAGGAGTTCCATCGCGTCCAAGCCACTACGAATGGAAGCTTCGGCCATCTCTGCCGCGTCTTGTGCGCGCTCTTGAATCGTGGCTGCGTTGACAAAATCTGTACGTGCTGCGGCTAACTTCGCTTGCAAGTTTTCGGACACGAGCATGCCCGCTTGGGACCATTCGGCAGCGTAATTGCGAATGCGGTTCAGTGTGCCGCGTGCGAGTTCGAGAGGTAGGTGGTACGCTTCGTCACGTTCCATCAAGCTGGCTGTTGAGAGTACGAGTTGGCCATGCCCTTCGACTTCCCAGGGAATGTAGAGATTACCGGATTCATCGATGGCACGTTCGATGACCAATATGCTTTCCTCCCAGCGATTGGTACTTTCCCAGGGAATGCCTTCCATGCCAGCCAAATAGGCGAATTCGGTTGCTACGGGGGGCAACATTTGGCGACGCGGATGAAGAAATCGCATGGGACCCCGTTGGTAGCTCAACAAAAATTCAAAGGCCGATCTGGGCGGATCGTGTTTGTTGCGCGGCTTGGCGGCAGCAGCGTTTTGCGAGTCTACCGCAGGGCACCCAAGGATTCAACTCAGGCGAATTGCCAATTGATAGCCCCGTGTTGAGCGACAGAAGATGCGATTGACCTTGTCATACTCGCGAGGAGAATGTCCACGCTGGTATATTCCAACGCTTGCTTGCGATAATGTGAGCAAAACCCGCGACAAGTGCGGTGAGGCGTACGAGCAACTCACGGGACAGCCATTTGCCTGGGAAATAAACAGCCGAGCGCTGACATTCTCGTGGATGCTTTGGCTGATACGCGTGTTATTACAGCTCCGCCCTGCTTGCAGGTCTGAGGCGAACGAGATTGCCACGCATGTCCAGGGTAGTTACATTCGAATAGGAGTGGGTTCATGGCCTACTTCTTGTGCTGTTACTCATAACCTCTGCGCTGCGCTAGTGAGAACGACGTGAAAGCAATTGGGATTCTGCTTGGTGTTGCTCTGCTTACTACGGTAGCCGCTTTCCTCTTTTGGAATCGAGCGGATCCGCCACAGGTTCCCGAACCATTAGAGACTGCGTCGATTTCCGGTTTAGAAAAAATGCTCGCTGAAGCCGAGCTCGACCCGGCACGTCAAAAGCTGATTTGGGATTGTGAGCACATGGCTTTCGAACTGGAAGCCCGCTTTGGCAAAGAATTTACTCGGTTACTTCAAGCTCGTGATAAGGAGACACTGGGTGATTTCTTTCAAGAGGATTTCGCAGGCGAGTTTTTGGCCGTTGCGGAGGGAACACAACGTGATAAGGCGGGACTTGTTGAGCGGCGTGGTGAACGTGGCAGTGTCGCTGTCACAGCTGTTGATGCTCAGGGAATGATCGATCTTTTGTTAGAGCATTTACAAGCATTTCATGTGATTGAGCGTCGTACGTTACGGGTTCTTTCTATTGATCCTCTCGACAGAGAGGAGGGAGCTTGGAAAGCTGACGTTTTGTTGGGCTTTGCTGGAGAGAGTGAAGCTCGGCAACGTCTGGAATTTGAGTCCATTCAACGTATTGAATTCCAAATTCAGGACGAAAAAAAATTAACTAATTTAGAAGTGATCAGCCGTTGGTACACCGACACGGTGGTAGTGCGATCGGTTCCTGCCGGTTTGTTTGCAGAGGCAACAGAAGCTTATGGGCTGGCAGAACTTAAAATCGAAGACAATTGGGATTTGCCAGCCGATCACCCCGCCAATCAATATCATTTCCAAACGGCGGTTGCAGATTACGATCGTGATGGCCATCTGGACATCGCAGTGGCGATGGAAGGCAAGCCGTTGTTGTTGCATTCTGTGGATGGAAAGCGATTTGAAGATGTCACCAGGCAGGCTCTCCTTTCGACGTGGTTGTCCGATAGCTTCATGACGTCTTGGATTGATTTCGATAATGATGGCTACCCTGATCTGTTGATGGGGGACCGGCTTTATCGTAACGTCGAGGGGACACATTTCGTCAATGTGACCTCACGTTCAGGGATTGGTTTTGGCCGACGCCCGATGGGTTGTCTGATTGCGGATTACAATTGTGACGGTTGGCTCGATTTGTACGTTCTCTACCAGCATCCAGAGGTGCCTCCACAAATGGAGCACATGCCCTGGGTTGGTGATGAGGAAACGGGTGCAGAGAACCAACTTTGGCGCAACGATGGAGAGGGCAGATTCACGAACGTGACCAAGTTGGCCGGTGCGGGCGGAAATAAGAAACGTAGTTTCGCCGGCTGCTGGTTTTTTTTAGACGACGACCATTATCCGGATCTTTATGTGGCGAATGATTTTGGCAAGAACGTTGTCTTGCAAAATCTGGGAGACGGCACATTTGCTGATGTCACGGAGCAGGCTCAGGTCGGCGACTATGCGACCAGCATGGGTGTCGCCGCGGGCGATCTAGACAATGACGGACAGTCGGAGATTTATGTCGCCAATATGTTTTCCAAGATGGGACGGCGGATTATTGGTCATGTTGGCGAGAGCGATTATCCAGCTGGTGTATTTGCCGATATTCAGGGATCTTGTGCAGGAAACCGACTGTATCGTTGCGACTTGGGAAGTACTGATTTTGTGGAGATCAGCGAGGCCGCCGGCGTCAATCCAGTGGGCTGGGCACACGCGCCCGCCATGGCAGATTTTGACGCGGATGGTCAGCTTGACCTTTATGCGACGGCAGGTTTTTTGAGCTTCTCACGCAAAAAGCCGGATGGCTGAACTTGCCTTTGGCGGGCTGTCGTGACACAGCCCTTGGATCGGAATCGCGAATTCGCTGTGCTGGGCGAGATTGACGAAGAAGCGGGCGAATTCTGGGTCGATAATCCTTTTATGTTTCAGTCCTTGAACGAGAATTTGAGTGCTTACGAACGCAATCGGCTCTTTCTCAATGTAGACGGCAAGACATTTCTAGATGCGTCGTATGCTTCCGTCACGGATATTGATTCCGACTCGCGGGCGGTGATGGCCGCGGACTTTGATCGTGATGGGGCTCCTGACCTGCTGGTGGGCTCTGTGGGCGGAGGCCCGTTACGTTTGTTCCTCAATCGCTTCCCACGTGACCTACATCGCCTGACGATTGAGCTTGTCGGCGTCCAAAGCAACCGGTCAGGGATCGGTGCGAGGGTTACCGCCCAATGTGGCGGACGTCAAATCGTACGCGACGTTTTTGCGGCCAACGGTTTCCAGGGGCAATCCCCTGCCGTTGTTGAACTTGGCGTGGATGCGGCCGAACGGATCGATCGATTAACGATTCGTTGGCCCAATAACCAAACTCAAGTATTAACAGATCTGCCGGTTGACGGTCACATTCAAATTACCGAAGGTCACGCGGATTTTGAATTCACTCCGCGGATCGATTAGTCATTTGTGGAAGGATTGATCCCGTCCGGAGTGGGCGCCTCTGCGGTCTCCCCATTGCCGGGCAGAGTCTTTGCATTGGAGGAGGACGCTTTGGGAAAAGCGTCGTCTGCTGGTGTCGATTTCGCAGGCTCAGCCGGTGAGTCAGTTGGAGTCCCTGCTTGCTTGGGATCCGATTTTGCCTCAGTACTAGAAGTCGTAGGATCGGCTTCTTCTGTTTTAAGGAATTTTCGCAAACGTCTGGCACGTAACAGATTGCCATGGCGTTGTGGCGAGTCGCTGCGATGGTATAGCTCTCTGGCCTCTTTGTAACGGCCCAATTTTTCGTACGTCCGTGCGAGGTTGTAGCTGGCTCCAAAGGTCCACCGGCTTTCGGCGGACTTGTCCAAGATACGACCTTTGAGCCAATCGATGGCAACGTTGTAATTCCCCGCGTCGTAGTTTGCCAGACCTAAAAAATAGGTGGAATTTTGTTTGCTCTGCCGCAGCGCAATTTCGGTCAGCTTGACGCGTCCCTTGTAGGCATCTTCGTGTTCGCCAGGACCCTGGACAATGCCAGCGCTACGCTGAATCATGGGATTGCTGGCAATGGCATCCATCAGACGATCCGGTGTTCGCCCTTCCAGATACAAAGGAATCGCCCCTTTGCGTTCGTCAGTTGTCTTAAGGAATTTGTGAAGGTGGGCGTACCGCGCCATCAAAAGTGAAGAACCGTTTTGATAGGCCGCTTCATCTTGCAGCCATTGGAATCCAATACTTTGATTTTTACCAACAAGTTGTTTGAAGGCCATGCGGTAGACGATGTTTTCATAAGAGATCGCCCATATTTTGACGTCGCCATGTTTTTTTAGCCGCTTGGCGATTTTTGCCGGTGCAGTGCTCAAAACCATTCGTTTGTTTGGTGGAAGTTGTTTCTGAATGAGTTTCATGCGATGGGCCAGATAGCCGGGTGATCCCTCAAGTAGAATGACCGCATTTTCAAGATCAGCCGGTGTGACCGGTTTTTCCTCAGGGCCATACGAGATGCGGAGCGTTGATCCAATATTCAAGGCATAAAGTAAAGAAGGATTTGCACGAACTTCGGCGAGTGTGGCGATCCCCCGGCCATCGGCGTTGGGAATGGGAACCCCGAGCTGCGTGTCAAACAGGTAAAGAGCGTCATCAATCAATGCCGCAGACAGCCAAGGCGTCGGCCTGCCAGGTCTTTTGGGATCTCTGATGGCAATCACCACGACATCAATTTCTTGTTGGCGCGCTAAGAGAGAAAATAGCCAGGCACGCTGCCAGGCATCACCTTCCCCAAAGAGCAATATTTGCCAGGGAAAGTGTTCGTAGCCAGGCCCCACGATGCCTTGCATGTGAGGCAACATTTTTTGTTGGGTCCGGCCGTTTGTTTCTTGATTTGGACCGGCAGCGACATTTTTAGGGTATTCCCGCAGTGCTGTTTGTTGAACATTGCGGACGATCCAATCGAAGAGCCGTTCTGCGACGCCCAACTGGAATGCTGCATCCGCTCCGATGGTTTGCTCAGAACTCTCCAGCCAATTGGCAAAGTCGGTTTCGTGTTCCAAGCGGGAAACCCACTCAGAAACCGTGCGGAGCAAGTAGGCTTCTTCGAGAAAACGAATGTCGTCGATGGAAAATAGATCTTCGGTGAGGTTCTTGATGTGTGGCAGTCTTCGATATTCGGGACGCAATTTGGAGGCCAGCGGATCCAGTAACCAGCCATTGTCCTTGGGTTGATTTTTCACCCATTGATTGAGGTTGTAAGCAATCTTGGGCCGTGTTTGGTCTGGATCGAAGTTGTCGATCGTCCAGACCATTTCCATCGCAAAATCAAAAGCTGCATGCTGCGATCCTTCGGTTGCTTTGGATCCAGTCGCAGAGGAAGTGGCTGTTTCTGCAGTTTTACCACAGCCGCTGACGGTAAGGAGGATTCCCACACCAGTCGCAAACAGGGCAGAGAAAGAGATGTGGAAAAGTGTTTTCCTCATAGATTCAGTCATTGGCTAGTGCGTTCGTAAAGAGTTTCTCGAATACGAAGAATACGGCTTAGGACAGGGCTCAGTTCATTTAAAGGAAGCATGTTGGCCCCATCACTCGGTGATTTGTCAGGTTCTGGGTGCGTCTCCATAAATAATCCATCGGCGCCTACAGCGGTAGCTGCGCGGGCCAATGGTTCGACCATTTCGCGGTTTCCCCCAGTCGTACCTCCGAGTCCACCAGGTTCCTGCACACTGTGCGTGGCATCAAAAATCACGGGGGTTCCAAACTGCTGCATTTGAGGAATCGCACGCATGTCATTCACTAACCGACCATAACCAAAAAATGTCCCTCGTTCACACAAAAGCACATTTTGACAGCCAGATTCGTCGAGTTTTTTGACGACGTGCCGCATGTCCGTAGGAGCCATGAATTGCCCTTTTTTGGCGTTTACGGCTCGGCCGGTACGGGCGGCAGCCGTCAGGAGGTCCGTTTGACGTGCCAGAAATGCCGGAATTTGCAATAGCTGGCATACTTCAGCTACGGCCGCCGCCTGCTGCGGTTCGTGAATATCTGTCGTGACGGGGAGCCCCGTTGTGTTATGGACTTCTTCCAGAATACGTAAACCATTTTCGAGGCCGACACCGCGGAACGATTGAATACTGGTGCGGTTTGCTTTGTCAAACGAAGCTTTGAAGATGAGGTTGAGCCGGTGATGAGTCGTCAATGCCAGCAACTTTTCAGCGATGTGCAGCGTTTTCTCGCGATCTTCGATAACGCAGGGGCCCGCGATGAAGAGTAGAGGCTCTTTATTACCACAGAGGTAGGGTCCGATTTTCGCAGGATTGTTTGGCACAGGAGATGAGAACCTAAAAGCTTTCAGTACTAAGTTGATACAATTTTTTCCCGCCGGTAGGCAAGGTTACTTTGGTTTGTCAAAACCATGCCGACTGGCCCATGTCTCAGAAATTAGCACGGTCAGCCGTTCTGGGAGCACACTAATTTCCACTGGCAGGTGGCCACCAGGGTCACCGTCTAATTGGTAAGGTACCTCCTCGTCAGACTCGATGCGAATCCGCTTTGTCTGAAATGTTTCGCAATCCCTCCATGATCGGTGTTTGCCGGTGATAACACCAGCCACATAACGCAAGCTGCTGATCAGTGAGCCCCCCTGAAAAGTGCAAACATCGAGCAAATTATCCGTTCCCTTGGCAGCTGGCGCGATCTTTAGTCCAAAGGCATATTTAGGCAAATTTACGACGAAGGCCCAGCGTGCAAGCCGTAGCGGGGAGGTTGTCGGCGGTGCCATTCTCTCACCCGTGTCGGCTTGGATGCGGATTTCAGGATATCGGTATCGCCGCAAGGTATTGAGGAGCGGCTTTAGGTAAGTCAAGTGGCGGATGTTTCCCGTTCGCGTCTCATGCAATTGCCTGACGACCTCCGCGTCAAATCCGACACCAACCATGAGCAGGAAGACACGATTTTCGGCTTGTCCGGCATCGAGATTGACAGTGTAGCCCTGTTGAATTCGCTCGGCGACTTCTGCTGCGGAGTCTGTGATTTCGAGATACTTGGCCAGTAAGTTTTCTGTCCCTAGTGGCAGAATTGCCAGTGGCGTGCCAACTGGAGTGAGGTTGACAACCATGGCTGCTGTACCGTCGCCGCCAGCAGATACCACGGCGCGCAGATTTCCAGTTGCGCTCAGTTCGGCCGACCGCTTTGCTAGGACAGCCGGTTCCATAACCAACTCAACGAGAAAATTTCTTTGTCGGAGATGTGCGGTAAGGTCATCTGCCAGCGGTTTGCCAGAGACAGATCCGGAATTAGGATTGAGAGAAATGAGTACGTGGCGAGCATCGCTAGGCAGTATTTGGACACTGCGTCTTTCGATATTTTGGGAAGGCACTGCGACTCGGCTGTTATAGAGGAAAGACTCTGTTGAAGAGGGAAATAGTGGATTTTAATACCGCAATTTAATACACGTAGCAAAATAATGCAGCGGCAGCGGGCTTTTGCGGTATCCAACGGTAGCGACTGGCGAGCAACACGGCAGAATTTCCAGTGTGTTTTCCGAAGTGACGCTGTTTTTTAAGAGCCTTCTTTGAAATGTCCAGTTTGGCACGTTGTATGCNCTTGCTGCATTGCGTTGNCAGAGCAGCTGTTCTGGTAACAAGCTGACCCGTGGGGTCTCTGGCGAATGAAGGCGGAATGGTAGCCTTGCCCCTGGTCATTTTGCTGCCAGCGTGTGGTTGGCACGCCAGAGGCCCTTTTTCAAGCTCTTTTTCCTTTCCGACGGCGTGTAGCGTGTTGCAAGGGGCATCTTCTTCTTGACACTACGCCAGTCTGTAGCCGTGGCCAATCTATAGAAGTAGCCGAGGCGAACATTGGCCGCACGTTGGACGGGCCACTTGTTAGTGCTGCGCCCTGTTAGGCAGTGAAACGAGATGCTCTGGGAGGAATTGGCATGCCCGCGAACGCAGAGGCCGTCTGCTGGGCTCTTGGAGAATGACTCACCGCATAAGTGCCGAATTTGTAAACTACCCACTATTGACGAAAAACACCGCTTTTTTTAGGGTGAACAGCTTGCACATTCCAGANCGAGGGCTGCCCACATNGCTTCCCTTGCCAGCGTAGCTTCAATCGGCAGAGCACCGCATTCGTAATGCGGGGGTTGTGGGTTCGACTCCCACCGCTGGCTTTTGCTTTGAACAATCTAATCGTACCGATCACTCTCCTTGGGAGCTTCTTCGCATGTCGCAAGTCTTGGAAATCGATGTCAAGGAAATCGTCTTGTCTAACAGTTCCTTTGGTCCGGTGGAGATCGATCAATTAACGCAGGCGATCAATCAGGATTTTTCGAACTTCTCCGTACTGCGGGATGCAGTCGCTGAATTGGAAATGATTGAGCAGCGCAGTCCGGCAACCGCAGTTCGTTTGGGGGTTTGTTATTACTTGTTAGGTCGTTACTCGCGCGCGGCAGAAACCTTGGCGAATGCCGATGGTGGCGCGGTAGCTCACTTTTATTTGGGACGCACGCTGGCGGCTCAGGGAGACTACGAAGCGTCCATTACGAGTTACGAATCGGCGAAAACCGCGGGTTACCATTCTGAAACCTGCATTATTGCGATTGCAGAGTCGAGTCGTAACGCGGGGAATCCTACTTCAGCACTCAAGTTGCTGGACGACTTGTTTGGCGCCATTGAACAAACCCCTGAGTATCTTTATCAACGGGCGGCTACGGTGGCCACGACAGGAGACAATCCCTTGGAAGTGGTTGCCTTGTACGAACGTGCAGTGGAAGTCGATGGGATGCATGCGGGCGCCCTCTTTGGCCTCGCATTGGAAAACGATCGTCGAGGCAATGATGCCGTTGCTGTAGAGTATTACCAAAGGGCTACCAATTGCTTTCCAGCCAACGTAGGTGCTTTATTAAATTTGGGAATCCTTTTTGAAGATCAGGAACGATATGATCGTGCCCAGCAGTGCTATCAACGCATCCTGACAGCTTTTCCTGATCATTCCCGCGCACGGCTCTATTTCAAAGATGCAGTTGCTTCAGGAGATATGTATTACGATGAAGCAGCGCAAAAGGCGAATGATCGGTTGTCGCAGGTATTGAATATCCCTGTGGCAGATTTTGAGTTGTCGGTCCGCAGCCGCAATTGTTTGCAGAAGATGGGCATCATGACTTTGGGCGACCTGACCCGGACTTCTGAACAGGAACTGCTGGCGAGCAAGAATTTCGGCGAAACCTCTTTAATTGAGATTCGGGATATGCTTTCTTCGAAGGGTCTGGAGTTAGGCCAATTCGCGGGTGAGCATGTTGAGGCAGAGCCGACGATGGATGTGTCGAATCTTTCTCCCGATCAACAAGCGATCATGGATCGCCCGATTGCGGACCTTAACCTTTCCGTTCGCGCTCGTAAGTGTATGGTGAGACTAGGCTTGGCTACGATTGGGGAGTTGGTCCGTAAGTCTGGTGATGATTTGTTGGAGTCGAAGAACTTCGGCGTCACCAGCCTCAACGAAGTTCGTGAAAAATTGACGCTGCTGAACCTTAAGCTGCGTGGCGATTAAGTCGCTGTATTTTTTCACTTGCTCCGGAATGAGGGATTGAACGGCGGTGTTTTTAGGAACGCCAGAGGACCGCATGGGCGCTGCGTCTTTTTCATTCCAAGTGCACGTTACCGAATCGCATTGTGCCGCGCGGCGCGGCGCAATCAGTTTGTCGCGCGGGACAGTGGAAACACCGGCTTTTATGCCGGTAGGGACGCAGGGCACGGTCAAAGGTTTGACGGTGGATATGATCCGGGCGACTGGCGCTCAAATGGTTCTGGGGAATACTTATCATCTGGCCCTACGCCCCGGAGCCGAGGTTGTCGAAGCGCACGGTGGGTTGCAGGCATTTATGGGTTGGGACGGCCCGATTTTGACCGACAGCGGGGGGTTTCAAGTTTTTAGCTTGGCCCAAATGACCAAGGTTAGCGAAGAGGCAGTGGAGTTTCGTTCCCACATCGATGGGCGTTTGTTTGAATTGTCCCCCGAACGCGCGATTCAAATCCAGGAGCAATTAGGTAGCGATATTGCCATGGTGTTGGATCACGTGGTTGCCCTGCCCAATGATTTGGAAACCATTCGGGATGCCAGTGAGCGGTCCATCCGTTGGGCAGAACGATGTCAGGACGCCGCATCGGGGCAAGTGGACCAAGTGCAATTTGCCATTGTGCAGGGGGGGCTGGACCACGAATTGCGCCGGCAATGCGCGACAGAATTGGCAAAATTAGATTTCGCGGGATATGCGATTGGAGGTCTTAGTGTTGGCGAAGAGCCAGCGGACATGTATCGAATCTTGGCCGTGACCTGTCCTGTTTTGCCGGAAACATCCCCGCGGTATTTGATGGGGGTCGGTCGCCCCGAGGATATTTTAGAGGCCGTGCGTCAAGGAGTTGATTTGTTTGACTGCGTGATGCCGACGCGCAATGGACGAAATGCTTTGGCATTCACCGATCAGGGACCGTTGAGATTGCGAAACAAGCGACATGCGTTGGATCGACGACCGCTACAGGAGGGATGTTGCTGTCTGGCGTGCCGGCACAGCCGAGGGTATTTACGACATCTGTTTTTGGCCAAGGAAATGCTTGGACCGATTTTGGTCAGCATACACAATTTGACCTACTATCAGAAAATGCTGTCCGAAGCACGCGCCGCGATTGAGGAAGATTGTTTTTTGAGTTTCTTCGATCGAAAAATGGAAGGTTGGCAAGCCTCTCGCGAGGCCGATGCGGAATAAGGTTTCGTGCGTCGAGCGATCACGGAACTCTCTTTCTTAGCTGCCCTTGCCCGTTGTGGCGCAACATTTTATGATGATCCGGCCTTGTGTGAAGTGACGCGGCGCGGTGCAAATGAGAATTGGGTCGCTCGCTACTTTGGGGGGGATGCCCTGTATGTCACGCAAGAGTGTGTCACGGAAGACTGGATGCTGTGAATAGATGGCCATGGTGGCCGGCAAGCAACGCCTTTGCTCACGAGTTGCTTACATGCTTAGTGCCCAGGCCCCATTTTTCGAAAGTCCCCTAGCTTATTAAGTTTTCCCCTGGCGACGCTAGAAATGAAGAACATGTCTTTCCAATTTGATCTCATGTCTGGTTTTTTGTTCGCCCAGGATGGGGCAGCCCCGGCTCCAGGGGGCCTGCCCGGTTTGCTGTTAAACCCGTTGAATATGTTCGTCATCATTGGAATTTTGTTCTATTTCATGATGATTCGGCCTGAGCGAAGGAAACGGCGCGCGGCCATGCAGATGTTGGAAGAGCTAAAGAAAAATGATCGCGTGGTTACCATTGGTGGGATTTTCGGGACGATTGTCAACGTCCAGAAGGATGCCGAAGAGGTGACCCTCCGCATCGATGAGACAAATAATACCCGCCTCAGGATTTTGCGTAGTGCCATAGCTCGCGTGGTTGCTGACAAGGGTGGCGCCGAGAAGGAAGTAAGTGGAAAAGGTTGAAGTCGTCTATAAGTGGGTTCACTAGGTTTTGCTGAAATAGTAAGTGGATTAGGCCATGTTAAATGATCTCTCAATGGCATCTCTGTTGCTTGCCCAAGAGTCCGAGTCTTCGACCACGTTATGGGTCGTGCCCCTACTTCTGGTAGGTATTTTTATCGTGCCCTTTGTAGTGGGCCGCCTACTGGCGAAAGGATTTCGTATGCCGGGCTATGGCGGCAAGATCGGCTTGATCCTTTGTACGCTTTTTGCGGCAGTGGCGATTGTGGGGGTGCACTGGGATTGGAATACCGGGCAGTTGCAACTGAAGTGGGGTGTCGATCTTCGCGGCGGTGCGATTCTGGTCTATCAAATCGATCAAGAAGCCTCGGGGCTGGCCGAAGCGACGGGCGATGGCACCGTGAAGACCTTCGGTAAGCAGGATATGGACTCCTTGATTGCCGCATTGAAGAATCGACTTAATCCAAGTGGGACGAAAGAAATTGTGATTCGTCCCTATGGCGAACTTCAGATCGAAATCATTGTTCCTGAAGTCGATGATCATGAGATTCAAGAGATCGAGAGAATACTTCAGGCAGCGGGCGCGTTGGAGTTTCGAATTGTTGCTAACGCGCGTGATCATCAAGAGTTAATCGACATGGCCAAAGAAGCCGCGCAGACCCTGGGGAAACGCAACACGCGGCGGTTTTCTAATGAAGAAGGTAAGGTCATTGGCAAATGGGTGCGCGTTGGCCGTGATCAAAGTGATCCGTCAAAAGAGATACGGCCCTTCAAAGTGAGTGTGGTGAGTCACACCGTTCGCGATGCAAAAACGGGCCGCTTGTTGGAGTTCCAGGGAAATGCTGCGAGTGGGGGAAATGTTGGTGAGGCTGTAATTTCAGTACCTGCAGCGGTAGCGGCCGGTGAGAATGAAGCTTTGGAGCGGTACCTTGACGGGGTTGGGGTTAAGAATGTTGATATTTTGATGGCCGTTGATCCAGAAGAAGCCTTTCATGTGACCGGCGACGATTTGGCGAGCATGGGGGCAAGTTTTGACGAGCAGATGATGCCCTGCGTGAATTTCTCAATGAGTTCCGTAGGGGGAGGCTCGACCCGATTTGGGAATTTGACCCGGGAAAATCTGCCGGATAAAGAAACTAACTTTCACCGGTTGCTGGGGATTGTTCTCGACGATCAATTGCTTTCGGCGCCGCGGATTGTAAGCACGATCAGTGATCGTGGACGGATCACGGGTCGCTTTACCGAAGAGGAAGTAAGCTTTCTGGTGGGGATCCTCCGAGCTGGTCGATTGACCACCACGTTGGAAAAGAATCCTTTAAGCGTGAGTAAAGTCGGAGCGACCTTAGGGCAGGACACGATTCGCAAGGGAAGCTTCGCCATTGGAATTTCACTCGCGGCCGTTCTGGTCTTTATCTTGTTTTATTATCGATTTGCTGGCCTTGTTGCCTGTCTGGCCCTGCTGGTGAACTTAGTCTTTATTTTGGCCCTGATGATCATTTTAAAGGCTTCGATGACTCTGCCTGGTATGGCTGGGTTGGTGTTGACGGTAGGTATGTCGGTCGACGCGAATGTGTTGATTTTTGAACGCATTCGGGAGGAGTTAACCAAAGGGTCCGGTTTGCGCATGGCAATTCGGAATGGTTTCAGTCGAGCAACAACGACAATTGTAGACGCGAATCTCACAACTTTGATTACCGCGATTGTGCTCTATGCGATCGGTACCGATCAGATTCGGGGTTTTGCAGTTACTTTGATTCTCGGCATCCTGATGTGCATGTACACGGCGATCTTTTGTTCACGCGTTGTCTTCGACGTGGCTGAAAAACGCCGTTGGATCAGCCGACTGGGAATGTTGCGTCTGTTGAATGCGACCCAAATCAATTTCATTGGTAAAAAGAGTCGTGTCGCAGCCGTCTTGTCACTGGTGGTGATTGTGATCGGTCTGGTCGGCGTTGCTAAGCGAAGTGAGCATATTTTCGACATTGATTTTACAGGTGGATCTTCTGTTACCATGACCTTGCAGGAGCCTATGACAGACGTTGAGGTTCGCGCACTGTTGGATCAGAAATTTGACGAATTGAAGGAGGAGGGTACGGCGGAGCAGTATACGCTTAACAAGGTGTCGGTCTCGCTCAATAGCGATAGCGAAGAGCAGCAGGATCTTTACTGGAAAATCGATACATCACTCAGCGACGTGGAAGCCTTGCAGAGCGTTATTGCGGGAGCGTTTTCGCTGGCTCATTATGAAATGAAATTTGATGCTGCAGCAGTAACCGAAGAAATGATTGAAGTGGCTTCGGTAGTACCTGCAGAGAGTACAGAGGAGCCGACGACAGAAGAACCTGCAGCCGAAGAGCCTGCAGCCGAAGAACC
>JAKVBY010000003.1:73842-145971 GCA_022446825.1 Pirellulaceae bacterium | reverse complement strand
TGCAGCCGAAGAACCTGCAGCCGAAGAACCTGCAGAAAATGCCCAAAGTCTTTGTCAGCCTACCGGCGCCGAGTCAAGCCAATGGGTGGCTGTTTTGCAAGAGACGACTGCACCGTCCACAGAAGAGCCNGTTTCCGATCCGTCCGAAAGTGATNGCGAAACTGCTCAGGTAGTGGNCGATTCACTCGAGAGTGATGACAGCACAGCTACTGAGTCAGTTGCCGAAGAAAGTGAACCGGTTAGTGAACCGGCGGTTGTGTTGATCCCACAGACGACGGCTCAGTTGCAATTCCCTGACAAGATTAACCATGGAACATTGACCGCGAAGATTATTGAGGCGGCACAGGCACTAGATTCTCCCATTTCGGACGCGCAGGTTGAATTGTCTTGTACTGAGTGGGATGGGGAAGACAATACTCCCTTTGAAAATTGGACGGTTACGGTGAATGTGGACCGCGCAGCGGTGCTGAAGGTTTTTGAGCATTTGGAAGCGGAGTTTGCCGCCACGCCTATCTGGCTATCCTCAAATTCAATTGGGAGCAAAGTTGCAGGTGACATGAAATCGAAGGCGATCGTTGCTTTGCTGGCTAGTCTCATCGGAATTGTTGGTTATATCTGGATTCGATTTCAACGCGTAATGTTTGGTTTGGCAGCGGTGTTGGCATTGGTCCACGATATTTTAATTACGCTCGGTGCCATTGCTCTGAGTTATTGGCTTTCTGGTTCCCTGCAATTCTTACTATTCGAAGAATTTAAAATCAGCCTTCCCGTGGTGGCTGCTTTCTTGACCATTATTGGTTATTCGTTGAACGACACCATTGTTGTCTTCGATCGGATTCGTGAAGTGCGCGGAAAGAGTCCGGAGCTAACTGCCGATATGATCAATCGAAGCATCAATCAAACTCTCAGCCGGACGATTTTGACCTCTCTGACCACTTTAATCGTGGTGCTCATCCTTTATTTTTTTGGCGGCCAAGGAATTCACGGATTCGCATTTGCCCTGGTTGTTGGTGTTCTTGTCGGAACGTACAGTTCGGTCTTCGTGGCATCTCCGGCGCTACTGTGGATGATGCGAACGCGTTCCAAAGGCCAACGGCAGAGTGCTCCCCAATAACCTGTGGGTCGTGAGGCAAGGCGGCTTTTGCTCGCCGAAAATTCGAATGGTGCTGGCTGTGTGTGACCGCGCCTGAGCGCGCCTGGCCGTCACATCCGGACTTATCATCCCAAAATTCTCGACTCTGCGCGGGATTTTGCAGGAAGATTGACGCGGTAAAGCATTCGGTCCGATGCTAGGACATGGTGCGGTAGACCTGGCTATTTCGAGTAGGTCTCTGCCTTGTTCGTTGTTCTTTCTATGCGGTGTGTGCGATTTCTACTTGGTGTCGTCGTCTCTATGTGCTTAAGGCGTAAGCGTTATTTCGACGCGCTCAGACGAAGAGTGAGGGTAGTTCATGGCGAAACGATTTCCGTTGCTGATGGCGATTTTGGTTCTCGCTGTCGGGATTGGTGTGTCTTTGTTATTTCGTCGCGCTGATTGCGCGGGATCCGCAGATGCCGTTGGCACCAACAAGCTGAGATCGCCTGAAGGCTCACTGGTGGCCCGTCCTCAGCTTTCTTTGGCACCAGGGACCGTTGCTGACGCGGAAGGCGAGAAGCGGCTAAGTCACTTGACGAGCGAGCGAAGTGCGCGCCGAGTTACGAGTTACCCCTTATTGGAAAAAAGGCCAGCTGCTGTGAAACTTGACGATACTTATAGTTCGAGTATGTCACGAGGCGCAGAATCTCAGAGTTTGTCTTTACCAATTGAGGAGCTTGTCCAGCCAGTCCCGGTATGGCCGACTCCCACTTCTTCGGCAGAGACAGCCGCTGGCGATATGGAAGGAAGTGACTGGCTGGAAAGAGGCAGGGTTCATGTGGTTTCAGCAGGTGAGACACTAGCCGGTATTGCGATTCAGTATCTAGGCTCGGCCCAAGAAGCTATGAGGATTGTTGCGGCCAATCCCAACTTGCGCACTGCAAAATCTAGTTTGCTGGTCGGCTCGCAAATTATCATCCCTCCCCGGTCGAAGCAGCCTGACGGTAATCTGGAATTAACGCCAATTCAGCGGAGTGGCATCTTGGAGCGTACTGCACTTCCAAGAATTGCTGAAGAGCCCTAAGGTTACTGCGAAGCCAGGCAATTACTCGTACCTGCGAATTTCCCATTTAGGTAAGTCTTCGCGTCGTTCAACAATTCGCTGACGCATGAACTGTGCGATGAGATTGTTGACCGGTAACTGTGGGTTGAGCAGTTCGGTTCCTTGTAAGGAAGTATCGATCGCGTCCCAAAATAGATCTTGTTTTACATAACGTTCATCGGGGTCGTTAGGAAGCTTAGGGCGTTTTGCCTTGAACTGACGATGGATTCGTCGAGCCGCTTCATAAGACTTGCGTTCTTCTCTCCCCACCAACACCATGACAGACAATTCCTTTGCCACAGTGGGCTGCCGAATTGCTGCACCGGGACTAAGACCGTTGAATGATTGAGGTGGTGAGAGTAAGACAAGCCCTTTGATGTCTTTGCCGCGTTTAAAGGCTGGCAAGTCTTTCACGTTCAGGTCATGAGCCGCCCAGTTGAGTGCGATAATAGCGCCCATTTCCGCGCCGACGACGGTCAGTAACTCGATGTTAAGCTTACCTGCGTTGTGTTCTTTGATGAGAAATTTTTTAGCTGCATGGACGTCGAGTACCATCGCTCGAAAGTCAGTAGCACGCATTTTGTCAGGCGTAATGTCACGCTCATTGCCGCTACGATCTACCTGTTTAACACTGCGACCATGTCCACGTAGATCAGGCACCAAGACAGCATAGCCTCCCTTTTGCATGGCGCTGGCAAGGCCGTCAAAGTCGCCAGCATGTCCTTCCCAGCCGTGGAGCAGCATGACGGGAATCGCGGTCTTGCCAACTTCTTCAGAAAGCGGAGCCTCGTAGTAGACGCAGCGGAGATTCACACCATCTTTTGTATCCAAGCGTACGAAGCGCGGTGTGGGAATTTCAACTTCCGGAGAGTTCTCCTGGGCCATGCCAAGCAAGGGGAAAAACGCGGAGAAGCAATAGAGAACGAATTTCTGTACCGATGGATACAAATGAGATGTCATTGTTGCGACGGGATTGTAGAGAAGATTCTTCATGGCCAGCTACTCAATTTTGAAAAGGCACCCGCGCACGAGCGGTCTTATAGAAACAACGTAAATATTTTACCAGTAAGCAGTTCGGAGTTTGATTGCGGCCCGGTAATTTGGTTAATACTAGATAGCTATTGCTGGATCGTCAACGAAATGTACAGGGGAAGTTACGTCGTCTGTGTCCTGATAAGTAGTTATCGACCACCTGGGCTGCGATCTACGGGCGCTGAGTACAAACTTGCTACAAAAACGCTTTAGTGTTGTCCGAACGGGTGGACAGGTAGGTGTCAAGTTCCGCGCAGTTGAGAGACAAGCAAGGTGTTTTTCCCTGCAAAATTGCTCGTAAGCTGGTTTGGCTGCTTAAGTGCGGTTATTTAGGGGGGGCAGGTGAATTGGTCGCGGGCTGTCCATTAGAGGTTGTTGGGGCTGCGACGAGACTTTACTTGCATAGCAGAAGGTTCTTGGGAATAATGGTTTACGGTGACATTAGGGGTTACTTCGGACAGGAGATACGCGGTGAAAGTCATCCGAAAATTGAATAATTGGTGGCAGCGACGTACAGGAGAAGAAGAAACGCCATTCGATAGCGATTCCGGTGCGTTTGTCGTGAGTTTGCTGTTTCATCTCTGTCTCTTGCTGGGTCTCGGGTTTGCGCCGTTAGTGATTGCCAGCAGCCAAGTTTCTTTACTGATTACGACTCCCACCGAATTGGAAGAGGAAGATCTGGTTGAACTTCCAGAGGAGTTTCATTTCAATGAACAGCCCCTCGACGAGATCGGTGCCAACAGTCTGGATGACGTCGATATTGCCCTTTCAGAGGCTCCTCTCATTGCTGAGGTTTCGGATATTCCCAGCCCAGTCGAGTGGACTCCCACAGACCTCAATGCGGACATTAATATCAATCACACAATTCAAGTCGCCACCGGACGAATGTTCAATGAAAACTTGGCCGTTAAAGGTGCCGCCGGTGAAGGGACCACTGGTGCCGATGGGGCGATCGATCGAATCACCCACGAAATTATGCTGTCTCTAGAAGAACGCAAAACTTTGGTGGTTTGGCTCTTTGATCAGTCGGGTAGTCTGACGCGTCAGCGGCAGGAAATTAACCAACGATTTGATCGGATTTACGAAGAGTTGGGAGTGATCGAAGCCTCAGAGAATCCTGCGTTTAAGCGTCATCGTGATAAGCCGTTGTTGTCCTCAGTCATCGCTTTTGGCGACAAGGTGATGCGCATGACGGAAGAACCGACCGATAATGTTAATGCGTTAAAAGAAGCGGTTGCCGCAATTAAACGCGATGACAGTGGCGTGGAGCGTGTTTTTTCTGGCATTTGGTTAGCTGCGGACTGGTTTAAGGATTACCGAATTCCACAAGGCACAAGCGAAGAACCAGAACGCAACGTGATGATCATCGCACTCACCGATGAGGCAGGTGACGATCAGGACGGTTTGAGTAAGACCATCCGGCAATGCCGGCGTTATGCCATTCCAGTCTATGTTGTGGGAGTTCCAGCCCCCTTTGGACGGCGGGAAACAATGGTCAAATGGGTTGACCCGGATCCAGAATTTGATCAGACGCCCCAGTGGGGCATCGTCAGTCAAGGCCCGGAATCATTTCTTCCAGAACGAATCAAATTGCACTTTTCAGCAACTCGAGAGGATGAAGCACCGATCGATTCTGGCTTTGGGCCGTTTTCACTTACGCGGTTATGTTACGAGACGGGCGGAATTTATTTTGCCGTTCATCCGAACCGCCGCACCGAAAAAAGCGTTAGTAAGGGGGAGACAGTAGCTTTTTCAGCTCACATGAAGCGTTTCTTTGACCCAGAAGTGATGCGAAAGTATCGTCCGGACTATGTTTCCCTCACAGAATACAAAAAGCGAGTCCATGGCAACAAGGCACGCCAGGCGTTGATTGAGGCGGCTCGCAATTCGTGGATTGCGCCCATGGAAGCTCCGCGTGTTCGTTTTGTTAAACGCAGTGAAGCAGAATTTGTCAATGCTTTGACGGAATCGCAAAAGAATGCCGCGAAGCTTACTCCCAGGGTTGCCAATCTCTACAACCTGATCAAACTCGGGGAAGCGGATCGTGATGAGGAAGTCGTGTTACGCTGGCAGGCGGGTTTCGACCTTGCGATGGGGCGTGTCTTGGCGGTAAAGGTTCGTACGGAGGGCTATAACGCTATGTTAGCGAAAGCGAAACGCGGGCTGAAGTTTGAAGAAGCCAAGAACAATACGTGGATTCTCAAGCCAAACGCGGAGATTACGATCTCCAGCCAACTCAAAAAAGAATCAGAAAAGGCCCTGATGTATCTGACGCGCGTGGTCGATGACCATCCCGGAACTCCGTGGGCTACTTTAGCTCAACGAGAGCTCGCGCAACCCTTGGGTTGGGAATGGGCGGAAGAGTTTACCAACTTGGCGCCAGCCCCTCGAAATCGTGGTGGTGGAGGTGGAAATCCAGGCCCGGGTCGGGACGATCAAAAACGCGTGATCGCGAAAAAAGCGCCCAAACGGGCTGCTCCCAAGCTCTAGTCAAGTGAGCCAGTCTCGGACGTGAAGCAAGAGACATTGCAGACGACCCGGAAATATCTGGCGAGTCGTCTGCACAGATCAAATGCTAGAGTTCTCCGATGGAGGCTTCGGTGGCGAATACTGCGTCGATGTCATAATCATAGAACTTGCGGGCGATACCGTCTGCCAGGGCATTCACGAACGATTTGCGGAATTGATCCGCACTACGTTCTGTAGATGGAATGCCGGCTGTCTTGGGGAATGTCGCATTGGGCATGTCTGTTTCGTAAGCGATTGAACCATCCTGTTCCATGTTGTAGACCGTAATGTTGACGTCTGCCCGACCACGATATAGCGAGGATCCCTCCTGGGTCCGAAAATCTGAAATGTCGATCCCGACTACCATTTCGGCTTCCAGACCACGCCCAATGTCTCGATAGTCAATGCGATCCCAACTGTGGTTGTCCATCCAGTCCACGACTTCATCTTGGTGGATGATTTCAACGCCGCGTATGTTTTTTTCGAACTGCCTTTCGACGCGGCGGGCGATCGTCTCGGCGATGCGATCGGGGCCAAAGGAGGAATCGTCACGGACACAGATCACCGCTACTTTACTCCATTCCAGGTCGGAAAATTCCGCTGGATGGGTTCTGCCGTCTTTGAGCCAAAGAAGTGTGGTTAGCAGGCCGGCGCACCCAAAACTTGGGATAACCAAAAATGCGGTGAGCACGACAAGTGCAGCGCGGCGACGAAATGATTTTGAATGGCTCATGTCACATCCTTGTTTTACACACACATTCTTGTGTCGAGACGTCAACGTTCAAGTTAAATTAATGAGGTGGTCGTTGGTTAGTTGCTTACCGATTGATAAATCTTTGAGTCATTTTTCGAAGAGGATCCTGGCCATCCAATCGATCATGGTGACAAGCAGAATGACAGTGCTGATTCCGACGAGCCACCATTCGTGAGCTACTTTCCCCCAGGGTCGCCCGATCATGGCGGACAGGAGAGCCCAGGGGCCTATGAGGAGGGAACTCAAAGCTAAAAGTGCACCACCTGCGTTGGCAGCAAGGGAATCAAAAATTCGCCCTTTGGTAAACAACGACCAGGATGTCGTCATTCCACATGACGGACATCGAAAACCTACGAATACTTTAAAGGAACACGCTGGTAAGCCGAGCTGTTGGTGGGTACCGAAGCCTTGTGGATCCGGTTCCAACATCGCAGCCGTTGCCAACAATCCCATGAGACCAAGTCCCCCCAGGCCCAGCCCACAGCGTATGTACCAGGCTAACTTTTTCGAGTGTTGGGGGGGTGGTTCACGCACCTGATTTCTGGACAACACGTGATTTTTGGACAAGCGAGCCGAGAATATCGACGTTGCGGTTCAAATGCAAGAGAGGTTTTCCGTCGCTCGGGTCTCGGTGGGCGAGCGCTTAACTTTCGGAGAGGCTTCCGGGTGTCTGGGTAACTGCTAGCTCTTCTGCTTCGGCTTGTGTCACGACGAGACGCTCAATGTTTAAGGCCAATCCTGTTTTTGGATCGATATCGACAATCGTCCCACACATTCTGACATCTTCCGTTGCTACCTGGAAATGAGTGGGATTGAAAGTCAGCGTCGTTTCCAGCACGCGATCAATCCGGCGGCCTAAAATACTTTCATACGGCCCCGTCATGCCCACATCGCATTGGAAGGCAGTGCCTCCCGGAAAAATCTGTTGGTCAGCCGTGGCGACGTGCGTATGGGTGCCTAAGACAGCAGACGCACGACCGTCCAGATAGCGTCCCATCAATTGCATGTCACTTGTCGCTTCTGCGTGAAAATCCAATATGCGAACGGGGACGTCCTGTGGCATTTCACCGAGTACCCGATCGGCGGCCATGAACGGACAGTCAACCGGCTTCATGAAAACACGTGCCAACAAACTGAAGACGGCCACGACTTCTCCGTTAGCTGCCTCGATCGTTGTCCAGCCTCTTCCTGGAGCACTTTGAGGGTAGTTTGCCGGTTTGAGGATGCGGGAATCAGAAACGAGCGTTTCGCTGATCTCTTTACGCCGATAAATGTGATCTCCCAAAGTGACACAATCGACGCCAGCGTTGATTAAATCTTTGAAAATCGCAGGGGTAATCCCAGATCCGTCGGCGGAGTTTTCGCCGTTAGCAATCACACAAGAGAGATTTTCGCGTTTGCGCAGACCTCGCAGGCAGCGTTCGACAATGCGACGACCAGGTCGTCCGACGATGTCGCCGATAAGGAGAATGCGCACGCAATAACCCTTCTTCTTTTAGCGAGCAGTTCCGGTAAAGCGGGATTCGCGGACGACCGTGACTTTGATCTCACCAGGATACGTCAGTTGTTCTTCAAAGGCCTTGGCAATGTCGCGACAGATTTTAGCAGCTTGCGCATCGTCGGTTTCCTTTGCCGCTGCGATCACACGGACTTCTCGACCTGCCTGGATAGCAAATGCCTGTTCGACCCCTTTGAAGCCGACGGCAATCGCTTCGAGTTCTTCCATGCGTTTGATATATCGTTCCAGCGATTCGCGGCGCGCACCTGGTCGCGAAGCGCTGCAGGCATCGGCCGTCGCGACGAGCATCGTATACGGATATTCGGTGATGATTTCATCGTGATGTCCAAAGGCGGCATGGACCACTTCTGCACATTCTCCATGACGTTTGAGAAGATCCGCGCCGATCTTTGGATGACCACCTTCGAGTTCGTGATCTGCCGCCTTGCCAATATCGTGAAGGAAGCCACAGCGTCGCCCCAATTGAGCGTCGAGTCCCATCATCTCGGCCAGCATGCCAGTCAAAAAGGCGACTTCGACACTATGGCGGAGTACGTTTTGGCTATAACTCGTACGGTAGTGCAACCTTCCCATCATCTCGATCACGCGGTCTTGCAAGCCATGTACGTTTAACTCAAGCGCGGCTTCCGAGCCTTTGGAGCGGATGCTTTTCTGGACTTCCTTCTCCGTCTCACCAACGACTTCTTCAATGCGCGAGGGGTGAATGCGACCGTCGGAAATTAACTTACCGAGGGTCTGACGGGCAACTTCCCGGCGGACGGGATCAAAGCCGCTGACGATCACAACGCCTGGAGTGTCATCGATAATGACGTCGATTCCGGTTGCTTTTTCGAAGGCCCGGATGTTCCGACCCTCGCGACCAATAATTCGGCCTTTCATCTCGTCATTAGGGATGTCAATTGTGCTGGTGGTAGATTCCGTGGTGTGCACTGCAGCATAACGTTGTAAGGCCGTTAGCAGCATGTCCCTCGATTTTTCGTCACAGGTTTCTGCGATACGACGTTCGTGCTTTAGGATGAGTGCACCCGTCTCGTTGGTTAGTTCACGATCGAGCATTTCCAGTAAGCGGTTGGTGGCCTCTTCACGGCCAAGGCCAGTCAGCTCATGCAAAGTCTGGCGTTGCATGTCGAGTACTTTGGAGAGTTCCTCGTCCCGCCGAGTGGTGTTTTCGAGTTTTTCCGTGAGCCGACGTTGAGTGCCTTCGACAATGCGTTCCTGTTTGCGCAGGTCTTCGGTTTGCTGTTCGGTCGTTTCCTGTCTTTTATCGAGCAGCCGTTCACGATCACGGAGCGATTCGCGAACTTTGTTAAGTTCTTCTTCGGACTCGGCTTTTTCTTGCAAGGCCCGTTCTTTGGCCTCGAGCTCAGCCGAACGCAGCTTATTTTTGGCATCCCGCTCTGCTTGTTCGGTGATTTTGTTTGCTTCTGCCTGGGCATCCTTTTTGCGTAAATGATCAAGTAGCCGCAGGAGAAGGAAGGTTAAGCCAGCCGCAACAGCTGCAGCGATAACCAGAATGGTTACCTCTTTTGATGTAAGCACGACACGTTTCCTCAATGGATATGCATCGCGGTTGCCGAGGAGGCGAAGGCCCCAAGATTGCAAATGTGCGAGGGGTGATCGAGTGAGCACACCTCAGCAGCTCTTGGATTTTTCATGCTGTTGACGAGCGGCAAGCAGTCCAATGCCAACTCTCAGAGCGAGCTAGCAATCGAGTTGTAAGCACAGCTGGAATTTGTAGCAACGTTGGCGCTCTGGAGCAGGCTAACGTCGATCGTGCGACGAAGCAATATGCGAAATTCTGCTCGCCTCGTCTGTATCTTGCCAAAAATCGGTACGACAAAAAGTGATCCAACCCATGAATGGAATCCACAAGCCGAAAGGCTGTCGGAAACCTTCATTTAGATCAATTCGGCCATCACGACGAATTGCAATCGCTTGCAGCCGGTCGCGACCATAGGGCGATTTGCCAAAAAGCAACCTTAGCATAATGATCAGGAAATGCATGTTGGGACCGCATGTATCCAAGGCAAAAAAGATTCAGTTCCAGTGTAATTACAGCAACATCGATTTTGGAGTCTTGCCTACGTCAAAATCCTCGTATTGGCTTACCGCAGACGCTGTTAATAATTTCGTCAGGGGAGTTTCCCCGCATTCAAGTAGAGCGACGCTTGCCCACCCAATGCTTAACAGTATGGTAACAGAGTGACGGTGCACTGCAACTCACCGCAGGGGGATCGATCTTGGAATCGGCAGGGATTGTCGTAAATTGCCGAAGATTGTCGTAAATTGTCGGGGTTGAGGTAGCTTGGGAGGATCATGAGTGTCGCAGTTGCACGCGTTTGAACGCCAGCTCGAGGATGACTGGCCAGGAGAGGCTTGGCGGGATGAAAATGTCCTGTGTGCCGTTTCTGGCGGCGCCGACAGTATCGGGCTTTTGCGGGGGATGTTAACGCTGCGGGAAGAAGGTGCGGGAAACTTCGCCGTCGCCCACTATAATCACCGCCTGCGGGGGGATGCTGCGGATCGTGATGAGGCTTTTGTGGCCCAAGTGGCAGCCCAATTTGCGGTCCCTTTGGAAGTGGGCCGTGCTGCGCCCTCGGCGGATCTCTCCAGTGAAGCCGAGGCTCGCGAGGAGCGGTATGATTTTCTCAATGACGCGGCGCGGCGAAGTGGGGCTCGCTACGTCGTCACGGCGCATACTGCCGATGATGTTGCCGAAACCATTTTATTCCGCATTTTTCGCGGTACCGGGGTCGCGGGACTTGCTGGGATTCCGCGGCTGCGTTCCTTGTCGAACAGCGTTACGATCATTCGACCGCTGCTGACGACCCGTCGCGCGCTGATTCGTGAGTATCTGACAGCGATTGACCAGCCCCATCGGGAAGATCGGAGTAATCAGGATGTGAGCTTTGCCCGCAACCGCCTGCGATATGAATTGATCCCCCAGCTCGAAGCCCAGCACAATCCTCAGGTGGTTGATTCCTTGGTGCGTCTGGCAACTCAGGCCCAGGAGATGACCATGTTGTTCGATGAGGAGTTCACGCAGTTTGAGCAAGTCGGCCTACTGGTGCGCAATACAGCACGCGTCGAAATCCGGCGCGTCGCAGTCCAACGATTGAATCCGGTTTTGCTGCGTGAATTCTTCCTGCGGATTTGGAAGCAACAAGCCTGGCCGATGCAGGCGATGGATGCCGCCAAATGGCGGCAGTTGGCGACCTGCGCAACCGCGCCGAGTCATGAGCAAAGCCTCCTCTTGCTTCCTGGGGGCATCCGCGCAGAAAACCAGGGCGAGTTGCTTTTGCTGACTCGCCCTGGTTAAGTTTTATTGCGGAGCAGGCGAATATGTTTAGGCTTCTGCTGCCTCGGCGGGCTCGCCGGCAGATTCCCCGTTCGCGCCTAGGTCCAGCACCTTGTAGCCGCCCTGAGCTCGGTAATACAACAGCAGGATCAAGAAACCAATCGCCATGCTCGTGGGAAGCAAGGCGGTTTGACGCAGGGCTGCCCGTCCGCCGAACGTAAACGCATCTTTGATGGTCTGCGAATGGGGATCCGTGTCGTCCTCCATGGCCTGCTGTTGTTTCTCTGCGCTCAATTCGTTGAAGGTGACAATGCTCAGACCGATCCCTTTTCCCCAAGAGGGAAAGGAGTTGGGTTCAGCTACCTTGAACTCGGCGTAGACTTCCGGATGATTTGCTTCCAGGTGGGCCGTTGTTGCCGAAGATTGCCAGACGCCGATCAACTCGCCGCCGATCAGCCCCACGGTGAGCATGCCTGCGCCCCCTAAGGCGCTCATGGCAACCGCACCCGATTGGGGGTAACGTTCACCCGCCACTGCGAGCATCGTCGGCCAGAGGAAGGCCTTGCCGAGCGCGTAGAGTGTGGCAGCGGCAAAAATGACCGCCACAGTGTTGATTTCACTGCCGAGCCAGAGGAGGCCCAAGACCGCCAGTACCGAGCTCAGTAGCAATAGCCCGATTGGATTGATTCGATGGGCGATAGGACCGGCAAAAAATCGCAGCGCAAACATTAGGAACGAGGTGTAGATCAGTACGATTACTGAGTTGCTGACCAGATTTTCCATCAGCCGTGTTTGCCAGGAATCGACTCCGAGTTCCATAAACCCAATCAGGCCGTGCAGCACAATCAAGAGCAGGAAAGGGAGGGAGGCAAAACAGCTGAACAGGACTCCGTAACTTACTTTACCTCCCTGGGCCACGGTGGCGGGAAAGGACTCTTTCAGAGACATCAGCAAGAGCGTTACCAGGACGACCGAGTAGGCGGCTCCCGCATATTGCCAGGGAATTTCACTAATCGCTGCCGTACTGTTTTGGAAGCAGAAGGCCAGGATTCCGCCTACGATCAGTCCGCCCGGCCAACCGGCGTGCAAGATGTTCAGGTAGTGGGTCTGATTTTCGGGGTAGATTTGGCCGACCAGTGGATTGATGACCGCTTCGTAGAGTCCGTTGCAGACTGCGAAGAGAAAAACGCTCCAATACAAGAGGGTCGTCACACTTGCCGTTGCTGCCTCAGGGCCTCCGGATTCCAGTACCCCTGCATACCAACTGGGCGCCATCAGCAGCATGACCGCGCTGACGATGTGGAGTATGACTGCAGCTAGCAGCAAAAGCTTGTAGCCGACCAATTCAACCAGCATGCCTCCTGCGAAAATAAAAATGCCGAAGCCCAAAAATCCGGCCCCCATGATCATGCCAAAATCGGCACCACCGATATTAAATTCGGAGGCCCACGCCGGGCCACTGGCGGCTCGGGTGGCAAAGCCCATACCGGCCGCAATCAACGTCAGGAAACTGATCAACATAAGTTTTGCACGATTTGGCTGCATTTTCGCCTCCAGAGAATTTGTAAGTGTGTCCGTTGTAAGCCAGGGATGTTGTAAGTTAAGGAACGGGAATAGGTGAGATGCGGGGTCTGTAAAGAGGCGTTATTGGCCGCACTGGACCGCCAAGGTGACCGCGTTCACCAGTAAAGCAGCTAATAGACGAAGTTTTGGCCTATGAAGCCAGACCGATCGCCCGTCGTTGCTTTTCTCCCCCTGAAGTTTATCGAAGCTGATGCTAGCGTGTTGTTGCTGCGCGACTAGCGTATTATTGCTGCGCGAAAGGCCCTGAGTATACCGTTTGACGATCTTAAGTAAACCGTTTCTGTGTCGACGCTTCGGTTACTTAGTTCAACCGACTTATCTTGACCCTGGGGGGCAGATTTTCCTACCATGCCGACATTCGTTTTTCAGGACAATCGGTCGGGCCATGGTGTGTTGTAATAAACGGTTTGGGGGTGGTTTGGGGCTGATCTTGCTCTTGGCGTTCGCGTTGCGTCTGGCAGGCGCTTTTTGGTGGCAAACGCAATTGCCAGCCGACGCCAAATTCGGGATGCCGGATAGTCAAAGCTATTGGTCCTTAGCCGGGGCTTTGGCAGCCGGAGAACCCTATCAGCTCGGCAGCGATGAATATCGAGTTTTTCGCATGCCTGGCTATCCGGCGGTCCTGGCTACTTTGTTCCTGATCGCCGGGGATGAACCGGACGTAGTCTGGGCGCGGGTCCTGGGAGCCTTTTTGGGGACGCTCGCGGTGGCTGCCGTGGCCTGGGTGGCGTGGCTCTGGTTCGGAGTGCGCACGGCTCTGGTTGCGGGCTTGTTGGCGGCCGTTTATCCCGGAGGTATCGGGATGAGTATTTTCGTGCTCAGCGAAGCGCCCTTTTGTCCCCTGATGATGTTGAATTTAGGTTTGTTTTACCTCGCAGTGAAAAGTACTTCCCTGGCGCGACGCTCTGTGGCGGGGGGGGCTGCCGGCCTGTTGGCCGGGTTGGCAACCTTGATGCGGCCAAGTTGGTTGTTATTTATTCCGTTTGCCATGGGCTGCGTGCTCTTGGTGGAACAGGAGCGTGGGAAAGTGCTGGGTGTCTTTGCACTGATGCTGCTCGTTCTTTGCGGGACGATGACTCCTTGGTGGATACGGAATTACCGGGTCGCGGGACGCTTTGTGCCCACGACACTTCAGGTGGGTGCGAGTTTTTACGATGGGCTGAACCCGCAAGCTACGGGCGCCAGTGATATGTCTGAATTTCCTTTCCAGTTCTACTTGCAGCAGAAACGTGAAGATCGCGCGGCGTCGGAGCTCCCCCAGGAGATCTTTGAGTATCGTATGAACCAGCGTTTAAAGACGGCGGCAATCGGTTGGGCGACGCAGCACCCTGGCAAAGCGTTGCAATTGGCCGGGGTCAAGTTGGGGCGGATTTGGAACCCACTGCCGAACGACGTGCAATCGCGTGGCTCGGCGATGTCGCTGCTGGTCCTAGCCAGTTACCTGCCGATTCTTGGTTTGGCCTTGGCGGGAGCATGGCGATTTGCCGATCGGCAACACTTCTGTTGGTTACTGACGTTGCCAGCCGTTTATTTCACTTTGTTACACATGATTTTTGTGAGTTCAATCCGCTATCGCCAGCCAGCGATGCTGGCTTTGATCGTCTTGGCGTCGGGTTTCCTGGTAAGTTTTTTTTCGTCCAAGCAAACGTCACTTGAGCCTCAGGGAATCGCGTCGTAACTGCGCGACTAAAGAATGTTTACTGCGAGAACGGAAACTCGCCGAAGTCCTCAGAGCGTTCAGCGCGGCTTTTCTGCGTGTGTGGGCCGATTTGTGAAACGCTTGTTGTTTTTGATTCTCTGCGTGGCAGCCGCGGCGAGTTTGGGAAGTGGCTTGTTGTTTGAGAGGTTGGACGAAGAGATTCGGAAGTATGTCGAAAGTCAATTTGCCAACCATTACTCGAATTTCGAAGTTGCAATTAAATCTGCGCGTCGGGTCGGCTCGAGCGGAATTGAGATCCGTGGTCTCACAATCAAAGAAAAGTCACAGGAAATTGATCAATCATCCTTAGTGTATATCGATGAGATCTATGTCGCCTGCGACTCCAATTTGGCAGATCTGGCAACGGCTGACCTGCAAGTCAAGCAATTAACGATTCGGCGACCACGTCTGGTGGTCGTGCGTGATGATCAGGAACATTGGAACGTCGAGTCCTTGTTTCCCCTGCCGAAATTTGGTGAAGGTTCGCCAGGCCTCCGCATTGAGGATGCGGAAGTCACCATTCGTAACCCAACGACAGGGCAGCGAGATCCGTTTGTGATTCACGACATTGACTTGAATGTCTCCAGCACCGCGACGACTCCATCTCAAAGCGCAACGGATTTTCATCCCTACCCACGGCAGTATCTGGCGGAGGGAAGTTTTCGTTCTGATTTTTGTCGACAGGTCGACATTCGTAGCGAGTGGCGATCCGACGGAGAAGCGTGGTCCTGCCAAGGGAAAGTTCATGAAATCGCCATCTCTCCAGAAGTCGCCAAGTACTTTCCGGCTGAACTAAAGCAACAGGTTTTCAACGGGACGAACCTGCGAGGTCGTTCCGAACTTGTCTTCAGTGCCCATGCGGATGTGGCCCAGGATTTGGGATTTGCATTTTCCATCGATGGCCGCATTTTCGAGGGCAAGCTGGAGGATCCACGATTGCCGATCCCGTTTGAGGGGCTCCAGGCGAAAATCCATTGCGACAACCACCGCTTGGAGATCGATAACTTTGTGGCGACCAACGGCAAAACAGAAGTTCATTTTGACCTAAGCTGCACGAATTATATGGCGGACGGCGCGGTGCAAATGGATGCCAAGCTGCGGAATTTACGTGTGGACGAGGCGTTCTTTGCTTGTGCTCCCCCCGAAATTGCCCTGCTGAAGGAAAAGTTCAATCCCACGGGGACGATTCATGCAGATGTCGTGTTTGACTCANGAGACAGTCAGTCGCGTCCAAATGTGACGGTTCAAGTTGTGGATGGAGCATTTTCCTACCACCGTTTTCCACAACGTATGGATAGAGTGCGTGGCAAGATGCGATATCACAGCGGCGTGTTAACGACGAGCGGTTTGACCGCCATGATTGGTGAAGTGGCCGTTCAGTTGAATGCTCAGATTGAAAACCCGGGGAAGCAGTTTACCGGGTGGTTTACAGCAGCAAGCACCGACTTTGTACCCTTCAATGCGGAGGTGATTGCGAAACTAGAAGAGAAGCCTCGCAAGATTGTCTCAGCACTGCGACCGCATGGAGAAGTCTGGGTTAAGCAGTTTCGATGTGAACGCCGAGATCCGAGCGTGAAAAAAATGGAAAAGACCATTGAGTTGGAAATTCGTCAGGGCAGTGTGAACTACGAAAAATTTGCCTATCCGATTCGCCAGGTTCAGGGGACGTTGCTTTTCGACCAAGGAGCATGGACGTTTCATGATCTTGTAGGGCAGCACGGTATTGGACGCATTACCTGTAATGGTGGCTGGAGCCCCTACACGGGTTCCGGGGGCTTGCTGACTTTAGGATTTGATGCCACTCAGGTTCCCCTCGATGATGAACTCCACGATGCTCTGCAGGACTCCCAACGTCTTGTGTGGGATCGTTTGCAACCGAGCGGTGTGTTGGATCATGTCGAGATTGGCGTGACTTACGATTCACTGGAACGAAAACTTGGCTTGCAGGTAACGGGGCAAAAATGGGCCAATTCCAGCGCAAGTCGTAGTGGGACTATTTCGATCCATCCGAAACAATTCCCATTCCAAATGACTGATGTCACCGGAACGGTCCACTATCGGGATGGTAAGGCCGAGTTGGTGGACGTTCAGGCTCGGCACGGGACGACAAAACTTCGCGCGCAAGGAAGTACGGAATCGATCCCAGGTGGGCGTTGGAAAACGCACTTTCGTGAACTTTCAGTGACCGATTTAAGGTCAGATCGGGACCTGATCGCAGCTTTGCCGAAGGCCTTAGGCTCCGCTGTGGAAAAATTACACGTGACGGGACCCATGCATGTCACCGGGGCTCTTGAGCTTTCGGGAGTGGCAGATTCCACAGCGGTCCATTCTCGCTGGGATTTGAATGTCGGTGTTTATGATGGCCGGATGGATGTAGGGGTTCAACTCGAGCACATTCAGGGTGGGCTGAGATTGCGCGGCAGCAACGACGAACAGGGATTTCGCAGTCGCGCGGTTCTTGATCTGGACTCTGTCGTTTTCAAGGGAGTTCAGGTAGCACCGTTTACCGGGCCGATGTGGATTGACGATAAGCAAGTACTACTAGGAGCATTGGTGCCGCCGGAAAACGCAAGTGATGTGCCGCGTAGTTTGCGAGGAAGTGTCTTTCATGGCGAGTTGATGGGAGATGCCAAGGTGAGCTTGACGGATAACTACCCGTTTGAATTGCAGTTTACGTTGAGTGACGCAGACCTGGTTGCGATCGATCGCGAGTTGCTGCAGACGCCTCGCAACATCGACGGACGTGCTTATGGGTCAATTCAATTAAAGGGCAATGACACGGGGCGTCGCTCATTCCATGGTTCCGGTCGGCTGCGTTTGCGGGATGCCAACCTTTATGATTTCCCTTTGGCGGTTTCTTTGCTTAGTTTGTTATCGATCAAAGCTCCTGAAGCGAACGCTTTTTCAAATGTTGAGATCGACTGCCGGTTACGCGGCGAGAATGTTTTGTTTGATCGTTTTGACTTGCTGGGAAATGCGGTGCGGTTTTACTGCCGCAAAGGTTGGATGGATTGGCATCGAAATCTCGGTTTACAGTTTTATACACGGGTGGGAACGACGAGGATCCAACTGCCATTCATTAATTCGATTTTAGATGAAGCAAGCCGCAGTATCCTGGAAATTGACGTCACCGGGACGGTGGATAAGCCGGTCGTGACACCGACGCCTTTACCGGAATTAGACGGTACCTTGAAAACCCTATTTCCAGAACTAGCGCGAGGCCCGAGATCGCGTTCGACAACTTCTCAGTCTCGTTAGCTTGTGAGGGCCTCAGCAAACAGGAGAATCGTTAAGATGCGATCGTTTCTGCTGCATCACCTTTTGTCCGCGACAAAAACTCGTCATGCAAACGAAACCGTTTCAATTTCCTCATGCCAGCTTCCGAAGAGAAGACATAGCTTCTTTTTCAACGTTTTGGGCATTGGTAAAGAGGATCGCAACAAAATATGCGATCGTGGGCGCAAAATGCTTTCTGTGAATGGGTTCTTCAGATGGGATCACTCGTCTACGCGAGAACGTGAGCTTCCTGAAGATAGAACTTAATACGAGGCTAAAATGAGTGTTGGACCAATGGGCATGGGAAGCGGCGTCGGCGGTTTGCCATTGCCGCAGGGAACCGGATCCGGACCGGACCGGGAAAAGATTGAGACGGCAGCCCGAACAGGGAAGCTTGAATTAGAGCCGAAATCAATGGGTGCCCAAACGGTGGGGCAGCCTGAGCGAGACGAGGCGGCTCCTGACCGTGACCCAGATGGGAGATTACTTTGGGTCCCAGAAGAGGCAACGGACAACGAAGTGGTCCAGGAGGAAGGCACTGCAGACGCGTTCCCAGGTCCTAGCAGGCAACTCGGAGCGAACCTTGACTTGCTCGGATAGTTTGTGGAAAGTTGACATTTCTTGGCTTGAGTCGCTTTGTCCAACTTGGGAATGTCGCGACTGTTTCCAGACGGCATTCCAGGCAGGATGAACCCTTTGTTGTTCGAGCAGTCTCTCTCCTTTGAAATCATTTTTGGCCAGTAATATGCAATTCACAAAAATGCACGGAGCCGGTAACGACTACGTATACATCAATTGTTTTGAAGAAGCGGTCACAGGCGATGTAGCGACTCTCGCTCGTCGGATGGCCGATCGTCATTTTGGTGTCGGTGGAGATGGCCTGATTCTGATCTGTCCGTCGGATGTTGCTGACGCACGTATGCAAATGTTCAATGCAGACGGGAGCGAAGCCGAAATGTGCGGTAATGGTATTCGCTGTGTAGCGAAATATGTTTATGACCATGGTATTGCGAAAAAAGAACACTTGCAGATTGAAACGGCCACCGGCGTTCTGTCACTGGAAGTTGAGGCTGTTCATCAAATTGTCGAGCGCGTGCGAGTCGATATGGGAGAGCCGATTCTAGAAGCTGCTCGCATTCCGACCACCTTGCCCGGAGAGCCAGTCGTCAATCAAGAGTTAAGCGTGGACAACGAGAGCTTGCGGGTTACCTGTATCTCGATGGGGAATCCACACTGCATCACGTTTGTCGAAGAAATGAGCGATGACTTGGTGCTCGGGGTTGGTCCACAAGTCGAAAATCATCGTTGTTTTCCCGCGCGTGTTAACGTTGAGTTTGTTGAAGTCATGAGTCCAACAGAGGTTCGGCAGCGAACCTGGGAGCGTGGTTCCGGTGAAACCTTAGCCTGCGGTACGGGAGCCAGCGCCGTCTGCGTCGCGGGAGTTCTTTTGGGGAAGACGGAACGCAAGATTCGGAATCATTTGCTGGGAGGTGATTTGGAACTTGAGTGGAACGCAGAGGACAACCATGTCTATATGACGGGGCCTGCCGCCGAAGTGTTTGTTGGCCAGTGGCCCTGATGCTGGTTGCGGGAAAAGTTGTATTTGCAGGGACGGCTGGTTTTTAACGATGCGTTGGTCTGGCGATTGGCAAGCCAACTGTGTTCTCTAAGAGTTTTTGTGTGCCACCGTTGGCAAGCGGATGCTAGGTCTCGTCTCGGATCTATGGTTTTCTGACGCTGGGATTCGTTGTGTTGATTCGGCTGTGGCTCCTGGCTGATGCGAGGGCAAGAGTTGCCATCGCTTTCACTGATCGGTTGGGGAAACCGCCCACTGCAGAGGTTGAGGTGCCTGTTTACTGCGTGGTTGTCCGCGCGGCCTAGCCGACAAAACAAGCACCCTGATGAATATGAACGACGAGATTTGAGTTCATTCGTCGAGGCGACGCTGGCGGTATTCCCTGTTTGCGAGTTGGGGTATGCTGGGCAGCTACGTGAGCTTGTCCGGTACGCGGGCGTTGGGCGTGACACATTTTGTGCACGTTGTGGACACTTTGATCGTACCAACGACAGGTTGGATTTCCCCAAAAAAGTCGCGAGGCAGCAATGGGTAGAACGAAACATTGGTGGTTGATCGAGGCCGTTTTTGCGCTGCTGTTCATTCTGATTACGTCTGTAGCCACACTGGCAGAGAATCCTGGCTGGCGGCCTCACTTTATCCGAGTTGGTGATGGAAAGGGTGGCTGGGATTTGCGGGAGGTCCAATGCCAAATATTGCATGCTCAACATCGCGGTTGGACTTGTGGATTTGGTGTTGTGCAGATGGACAATGGTGAGCTTGCGCTTTTTGGTACCGTCGATCCAGGCAAGAGCCTCTGGTACGGAGGTGGTGAAGGTGAGCGGACGATCATCGCGTTCAGCAAAGACCGAGGGGACACTTGGACGGACTTTTCCGAGATACGCAAAGCTCAAAAGGGAGCGAATGATGTGCGGCCGATGCTAGTCGCTACGTGGAGCCCAGGTTGGTTGACCTATAAAAGTGGTTGGATTGAGGGACAGCGTTTCTTCAGCCAGGATTACGGTCGTACCTGGGAAGCACCATTGGCCGATCCGCCCGTCAGCAATGGCGCGGGTATTGGTGGAGAAGGCAATCCATTAGTTGAGCAAGACAAGGATGGCACGGTCCATATCGCTGAAATTGGTTACAACATGGGAGGGCCGGGGCTTTCTTATGATGTGCGCAAGCCGGAACATGGTTTTTTTCGTTGGTCGCATGACGGGGGTCGCACTTGGACTGATGAGGTAAATCCCAAAAACTGGTACTGGGATGATGCCCATGACGGCAAGACGTGGAGACGTGGCATCAGCGAAGGATCGGTTGTGCGGGCAGAAAATGGCTGGCTCGTTGCCTCGCTGCGCACCGGGATTCCAGCTCGGGGCATTGAAGGTGCGCATAGTGATCAGTTGGAAGGAACCGGGATCTCCATTTCTAAGGATAACGGTAGGACCTGGTCCAAAATTAATTTTCTCTACAAAACGGGAAGGATGCACGGACACCTGTTGCGGATGCCGAACGGTGACCTTGTGCTCACACTCACTGTGCGGGCGGATGTCGAGCAGGGGGAACTGCTCAGCTATCGCCGTGGATTTGAAGCAATTGTCAGTCGGGATCATGGTATGACATGGGACCTTGATCGCAAGTATGTTTTGGACGAGTGGGAGTTTTATACAGCACTTACTCCAGGGGCGGGACAGGCTGGTCACTTATGTTCTACGTTATTAGACGACGGATCGATCCTTTCCGTGCATAACAACTACCTCACCATGGGCATGACGTTGGTGCGCTGGAAACCGTAGATTTTTGCGGTAGCTCGAAACCGTCGTTAGGCACTCTGGCACGATTCACGCGTGAGCGGAAGTCTTTTGAGGTAGGCCGAGTCCCAGGTGTTTTTATTGATCTCGAGAGGTTTACCCTTTAAAACGTTCGATTTTAATGTAGACGCTCAGGAGACCGAGGAGCCAACTTGGGACAGGTAGGAGTTACCTGCGAGTGAGGTCGAATTGTCGGGCTTGTACTACGAAACAGAGAAAGGCTTTTGATCCTTTGTGGGGCGTTACTTGCTGGAATTGAAGGGGAAACAAGTAACACCCGGTTGAGATAAGATGGTCGACAGATCGCTGCAGGGTGTTATTTTCAATACCCAGATTGCAACACCCAGGGATGAAACGAACAAAATCAAACCATGGACCGCCATGGGGCGTCATTTGTTTTACTGGGGAGCGAGGAATGCTCGCCTTGATTTTTAGACGAGAGGTTGACGTAATTTAGAGGAAAGCATGATGCGGAAAAAAATCTGGCATGCCACCGAGGTCGTTTGGCGACTCAATTTTTTTGTTGGAGTGATTTGTTGCTGCGGGGACCTGGGCCCGTTGATCCGAGCCGATGAGTGTGTAGTCGACACCGAATCTCAATTTTCCCAATTACGAGAGGCAATCGAAGAGGTGCGTGTTCAGGCCGAGATCCCTGGTCTGGTGTATGCGTATACGCAGGGTCTTGATGTGGTGGAATTGAAGGCTTTAGGAATACGCAAAGTGGGTGATGAAACGCCCATGACGGCAGAGGATCTCATGCATATCGGCTCGTGTACGAAGGCCATGACAGCGGCGCTGCTGGCAACTTTGGTGGCGGAAAGAAAGCTCGCTTGGTCGACGAAGTTGGTGGATCTCTTTCCCTCAGCGAGCGAGATGATTCACCCCGATTATCACGCGGTAACCTTGGAGCTTTTGCTGCGTCATCGTGCGGGTCTGCCGGCCAATATCTCGTGGGGTGAGCTCGTGGGAAACACCGCAACCGAACAGCGGTACGACATGCTGTCCCGCGTGCTCGCCAAGCCTGCCCCGACAACGCCGGCTACGGCATTTGGCTATTCCAACGTGGGATACGCATTGGCGGGGTTGATGGCCGAGAAAGTGACGGGGAAAAGTTGGGAGCAACTTATGACGGAACGCATTTTCACACCGTTGGGGATGACATCTGCCGGTTTTGGGCCGCCTGGGCCCCTGGGAAAGGTAAAGCAGCCGTGGGGGCACAGGCAGGTTCAACTTGAGTTCGTTCCGGATCAGGTAGACAATCCACCATCGTTGGGTCCGGCAGGTACCGTGCACTGCTCCGTTGCCGATTGGGCCAAGTTCGCTCAGATATTTACAAATGATGGGCGTAAAGAAAACCCAGTACTTGAGGAATCTATGGTGGAGCGTTTGGTGAGCCTCGTAGAGAAAGATGATCGTTATGCGTTGGGCTGGACGGTCGTCGATCGAAAGTGGGCCGATGGCGTAACCTATTCTCATCGTGGAAGTAACACGCGTTGGTATTGCAATGTATGGATCAGCCCGGAACTAAATTTGACCTTTCTTGTTGCTGCGAATGTGGGAAATGCAGCAGCGGGGCGGGCTTGTGACACCGTGGTCGTAAAAATGTTAGAGCATTTGAAATTACTGAAATGAAATCGACAGCGACGTCGCAAAATGTCTTTTCATATAGAAGGTAAAACTCTGACGAGATACTTTTTCTGTTCAATGCCTGTGAGACCAATGAAGAAGTGGAGCATGGCAGAATGTTTTGCTAGGTCCTGAAGTCAAGTGCGAAGTTATATTGGGAACGGAACTTTTGATGGCTGAAAAACCTCCAGTGCTCAGCGTAGCCGACTTAACGAGTCAAATTAAGTCTTGTCTTGAGGGGAATTTTTCCTCGGTCTGGGTGTCTGGTGAATTGTCCGATTTGGCACGTCCACAATCGGGTCATGTTTATCTAACACTCAAAGACAAGACGTCCCAGATTCGCGCTGTGATGTGGCGTGGTGTGGCAAGTAAGCTGCCGTTCAAACTCGAAGATGGACAGGAAGTCATCTGCCAAGGACAAGTCGACGTTTATCCGCCGCGCGGCAGCTATCAACTGATCATCCGTAAGATTGAGCCCGTGGGCGTTGGTGCGTTGCAATTGGCATTTCAGCAATTGCATGCCAAGCTTACTGAAGAAGGTCTCTTTGCTCTGGAGCACAAACAGTCGCTGCCGACGTTTTCCCGTCGCATTGCCTTTGTCACCAGTCCCACGGGAGCTGCGATTCGCGATTTTTTGGAAGTTGCCCGCCGGCGCTGGAAAGGAGTCCAGGTAACGGTCATTCCCGCTCGCGTCCAAGGTAGTGAAGCCGCAGTTGAAATTTCACGAGGCCTACGCCTGGCGAACCAACTTGTGGATCCGCCTGATGTGATTGTTGTTGGTCGCGGTGGCGGCAGTGTTGAGGATCTCTGGTGTTTCAATGAAGAAGCGGTCGTGCGATCCATTTTTATGTCACGTATTCCTGTGGTATCGGCTGTGGGACACGAGATCGATGTGACGTTGTCTGACCTTGTTGCGGATCTCCGTGCAGCGACTCCCACGGAAGCCGCTGAATTGGTTGTGCCATCCCACGAGGAACTACAGGCCGATTTGCGAAGGTTACGTTTGCAACTTACATCGGCCCTGAAAAACGTCGCGATCACTGCACGCTCTCGATTGACTGCGATTAGTGGAAATTCTATTTTTCGTCGCCCCTTTGACTCGATTCACGAACTCACTCGCAGGCTTGATGAACTCGATTCTCGTCAGGCTCGCGCGATTAATGGTCAAATGGAGCGATTTCGGGAATGTGTTCGAGCGGAGGCGAATCGCTTAGACTCACTGAGCCCGCTCGCGGTGTTGAGTCGTGGATACAGTGTCACCACGACGGCGAAAAATAATCAGGTGGTCAAGCAGATGGACGAACTTTCTCGAGGCGATGTAGTGCGTACTCGCCTGGAACACGGCGCATTTACCAGCCGCGTTGAAGAGGTTGAGGAGTTCGAAGAGGAGGAGTAGTCTAGAGAACAGGCTGAGTTGGTAGGACGTTTTTTAGAATGAGGGGATCTGGTGGCAAAAAAAAAGAAAGTTGCTAATGGGAAGCAGGCCACGTTTGAGCAGGCTTTGCAGTCCCTGGAAAAGATTGTCGCGGAATTGGAAGCAGGTCAATTAGGGTTGAGCGATGGTCTGAAACGGTACGAAGAAGGTGTAATATATTTGCGACAATGTCATCAGCTGTTAGAGAAAGCGGAACGAAAAATCGAGCTGCTCTCTGGTGTTGATGCCGAGGGAAACCCCACTCTAGAAGCTTTCGATGACGAAGCCATGTCGCTCGATTCAAAGCTGGATGCGCGTAGTCGTCGCCGAACTGCAGGGAAAAGCGCCGGTAAAGCGGGCGATACGTCAGACGTGGACGAGTCACGAGGCCTGTTTTAGAATAGAAACGTGGCTTCTCCAAGAGAAGCCCACCGATTGGGCCCGGCCGACGAGCGGTTGATTTGTCCTTCCGGTTCAAAGTTGTTGAAGCAAGTTCCTTTAACTAGTGTTGATTCGATTCCTTGAGTGCCCAACTTGATACACCCGCGTTTCTTGAGTTTGCTGCCCATTTGCGCAGTGACATCAACCGCGAATTATTACGCTGGTCGCAATTCGACGACGACTGCCCTGCCCTGCTCCGCGAGGCGATTCAATATAGTTTGCTCGCTCCCGGTAAGCGTTTACGACCCGCTTTAGTGTTATTTGCAGCTGAGGCGTGCGGTTCTGATTATGAGACTGCTTTTCCCGCTGCTTGTGCCATTGAAATGGTTCATAGCTATTCGCTGATTCATGATGACTTACCTGCGATGGATGATGATGATTTACGTCGTGGTCAGCCCACATGCCACATTAAATTTGGCGAGGCGACGGCAGTGCTGGCGGGCGATGCCTTGCTTACACGCGCTTTTGAAGTACTTGTGCTAGGAATTAAATCAGCCGAGATTGCTGCAAAGTGTTGTGCCGAATTGGCGTCCGCCGCAGGAGCCAGTGGGATGGTTGGTGGCCAAGCAGATGATTTAGATGCCGAAGCGAATGGAGGTGATCTAGAACAACTTCAGCGGATTCACCGTAGAAAAACAGGGGCTTTACTCAGAACTTCTTTGCGACTTGGAGGGATGGTTTCTCGAGCGGCTGAAGAGCAACTCGTCGCACTGGATAAATATGGCCAAGCTTTGGGGCTTGCTTTTCAGATTGTAGATGATTTGTTGGACGTGGAGGGTAATGAAAAGTCTTTAGGAAAACGGACTGGCAAGGATGTGGGCAGAGGAAAGATAACGTTTCCAGGATTGTTGGGCATCGACGCGAGTCGACTTCGCGCTAAAGAGCTTATTGAAGACGCCTGCCAAGCCCTGTCCCCGTTGGGAGCAGCAGCTGGTCATTTAGAAACATTGGCAAGATACGTTTTGGAACGAGACCATTAATCGACAATGCCATAGTTGGCGATGACGTGAAATGGACTTTGTGAAAGTAGTCACGACTTATGCATCCATTGCTTTCGAAAATTGAGCATGCTGGCGACTTGCAAGAAATGTCGCTGCACGAGCTTCAGCAACTCGGTGGTGAAATTCGTGACGTCCTTTGTAACCTGTTGAGCGCGCGAACTGCGCACTTTGCCTCCAATTTGGGCGTTGTCGAACTCTGCTTGGCTCTGCACAGCGTCTTCGACTTTCGCAACGATCGCTTAATCTGGGACACGGGGCACCAGATTTATCCGCACAAGCTCATCACGGGACGTTATCGGGAGTTTAGCACGATTCGTACCAAAGCTGGATTGATGGGTTATCCCAATCCAGAAGAAAGCCCCTATGACTTGTTTATGACGGGGCATGCCGGTTGCAGTATTTCGTCAGTGCTAGGTGTAAAGAGTGGCGATGATTTATTGGGTGGCGAGGAACGTCGGGCGGTTGCCGTGATCGGTGATGGTGCATTTCCCTCAGGCATTGTTTACGAAGCGATGAACAACGCGGGTGGGTTGGGGAAAAATCTGCTTGTCATTTTGAACGACAATAAGATGTCGATCTGTCCTCGAGTCGGTGGGATGGCGAGTTATCTTGACCGCTTGCGCACGAATCCATTTTATACAGGTCTCAAAACCGAGGTCGTCAAAGCGTTAAACAAAGTGCCCGTCTTTGGCGATCCTATGGAGCGATTTCTAGCGCAACTAAAAGAAGGCGTGAAAGCGGGCTTGCATGGGGGGATGCTGTTTGAAGATCTGGGGTTTCGCTATATCGGCCCTGTTGAAGGCCACGACATTGCCGTGCTGAGAAAATATTTAAAGATGATTAAAGGCCAGGAAGGTCCTGTTCTTTTGCACGTGGTTACCGAAAAAGGCCATGGTTTTAAGCCTGCTGTTGCGGATCCGGTTTTTTTCCACACTCCCCCTGCTTTTGAAAATGACAACGGCAAGGCCGTTCCCAAGAATCAAGGTGGTTCGAAAGCCTACACGCATTATGCACGGGACGCCATTTCCGAGCAGATGGCCGGCAATGAAAAAGTGACGGTCTTGACGGCAGCGATGTGCCAAGGCAACAAACTGGAACCGGTACGAGAAAAATTTCCCGAGCGATTTTTTGATACCGGTATCTGTGAATCGCATGCAGTCGCTTTTGCCGCTGGGCAAGCGAAGGCGGGACTCCGCCCGATTGTGACAATCTATAGTACTTTTCTGCAACGCAGTTACGATCAAATTTTTCAAGAAGTGGCACTGCAAAATTTGCCGGTTACTTTCATGTTAGATCGTGCTGGATTAGCGGGGCCGGATGGGCCAACGCATCATGGCGTTTTCGATTTGGGATACATGCGATTGTTTCCTAGAATGGTGGTCATGGCACCAGGGGATGCAAGCGATCTCGGTGCGATGTTGGAATTTGCATTGGAGCAAGCAGGACCGGTTGCCATCCGGTATCCCAAGGCAACTGCTGCCGAGATCGCAGGAGAACGTGCACCAATCGAACTAGGCCGCAGTGAGGTCTTACGTTGGGGTGAAGCAGGAACCATTTTCTGCTGTGGTACCCAGCTAGAAGATTGTTTGCATGCTGCTGAAAAATTGGCTTCCGAAGGAATTGACGTGGGCGTCGTCAATGCGAGATTCGTCAAGCCGATCGACCGAGATATGGTTTCAAGAGCATTGGAAGAAGGTTCTTTTTTAGTCACAGTCGAAGAGGCAGCCCTGATGGGAGGTTTTGGGAGTGCTGTGCTTGAAGTCGCAACGGATTTAGGGCTGAATGCCAGTTGTATTAAACGGCTCGGCATTCCGGATCAATTCATTGAGCACGGGGAACGGGGTGAGCTACTGGCAGATTTGGAACTTGATTCGATTGGAATTGCCCGCGCTTGCCGTGAAATGGTAAACGCCTCCGATGCGGTGAGGTAATCTTGCCTGACAATTGGCAGGAATTCACAATCCTGGAGAAGTTGAGTTACCCGTTGTGAACGTGAGTATTTGTTTTTCTGGCTACGTAGCGTCATCAGAAAACAGCTTGGGGCATTGCGGGATTGAGGGCCCCGACGGAAATCTTTGGGGCAGTTTGATGCGGCTTGCCGGTGCCCCATTATTTGCCAAATTCGAGACCCTTGCCAAAACCTCTATTTGTGTCCTACGATCAAGTTATGAGCGTTTCTGGAATTGCTACTAATTGGATTGACGCGAAACGTAAACCACGGGTAATTCTGTTGGGGACCGGAAGGTATGAAACGGTTCGCGAACAACAACCCGGCTTGCAGGAAATTGTCGAAACGCACGCTGAAATCGTGCTCGCTGATTTTGCGATGTCGCAGGACCTGGAAGCGATTGATGCAGACTTAGCAGTTGTCCTTGGGGGAGATGGTTCCATCTTGCGGGCGGCCAGACAAATGGGACTTCGCCAAATTCCCGTACTCGCCGTCAATTTGGGGAGACTCGGTTTTTTAGCGGCAATTTCCCCTGGGGATTTAATGCGGGTTTTTTCAGAGGTTGTCGCCGGAAAGGCGACGGTCGTTGAGCACCTTATGTTTCACTGTACGGTCATTCGTGAGGAAGTCGTCGTGGCCGAGGCGTTAGGCTTAAATGAAATGGCGATTCTTGCGGGACCACCATTTTCGATTTTAGATATCGATTTGTTTGTGGATGCAGAACTAGCGACCACCTATAGTTGTGATGGTTTGATTGTCAGCACGCCGGTTGGATCGACGGCGCATAATTTGTCCGCAGGGGGCCCCATTTTGCGCAAGAATCTGCAAGCATTCGTGATTTCCCCCATTAGTCCGCACGCTTTGACGGTTCGTCCGGTTGTGGACACGGCCGATCACATTTATGACGTGGTTGTTCAAGAACCGAACGATGCTACCACGGTGGTCGTAGATGGTAATGTGCTAGCGAAACTGCAGCCCTCTGACCGAGTTCGAGTTCAGCGCGCAGAGCCAAAATTCAAGTTGATCGAAGTGCCCGGTCAAAGCTATTATCGTACCCTACGTGAACGGCTCGATTGGAGCGGGCGGATTCGCGTCAAACGCGAGTGAGATGGTAACTCACAACTTTGGGTCTTTGGATGGCAACTTTTACTTGCAAGGAAGCAAGACCATGCGAACTTTTTTTATTGCCGGTGTCGTTCACCTAGTGTTCTCTTTGCTCGTTGTGTCGTTGGTCCATGCGGAAGATGGCAAGTCCGATTTGAGCAAACAGCTCAAGGCAGCCAAGGCCAAACTTCCGCAGAATACTTTCCTGATGAAATATAAGTTTCAGGAGGGCGAATCGATTGAATGGTCTGTTCGCCATTTGGCGACTACGGAAACTAAAATCAAAGGAGAAACTCAAGAGGCTCAGTCGAGCACCGCTTCGAGTAAGGTTTGGACCATCGAAAAGGTTGATGAAGACGGAAACATTACCTTCGTGAACACACTCAAGTCTGTCAATATGTGGAAAAAGGTGACCGGTGAATCTGAAGTTCGTTACAACAGTAGCACCGATGATGAGCCGCCTTTAGATTATCGATCGGTTGCCAAAGCGATTGGAGTACCTCTATCAAAAGTCACCATTACACCGACCGGGCATGTCATCAAGCACACCAGCGCTAGTCAGGTTTTCGAATTGGGCGTCGCAGATCTGACCGTACCTTTTCCTACCGCCGCGATTCGCGTGGGGCAAAAATGGCATACCACGGATGAAGTTACTGTGGTCGTCGAGGGGCGAAGCAAGAAAATCAAAGTTCGCCAGCAATTTCAACTTGCCACGGTGCAAACAGCTCTTGCCACGATCAAAGTGAAGACTCAGGTGATTACACCGTTTAGCAATCCAAAAATCGAATCCCAATTGGTCCAGAAAATAACGCATGGGACCGTTAAATTTGACATGGACGCAGGTCGCATTGTGTCCAAACACTTCGATTGGGATGAGTCGGTCGTTGGATTCAATGGTGCCGACAGTCGCCTGAAATACTTGGCTCGCTTTACAGAAAAGATTCATTCTGACAGTAAGACCGTAAGACGAAATACAGAATCGTTAGATCTTTCTGCTGGCTAACGTCATCATGTGGGACGACATGGAGCGCCGGCGGCGCTAAACTTAGAGCATGATTGAGTTTCGTAATGCGCGCTGGTTAACAGCGTTTGTCGTCATCGTGGGGAGTGGAATTGTTTTTGCTGTTTTGTTTGGGCAGTTCGATCCACGTGCTGGATCTTTAGCACTCAACACGTTTCAACTGTGTGCAGGTGCGATTGTTATCAGTCTCCCGCTGGGGACGGTGTTTGCAGTCATTTTGTCTCGGACCGACGCGATCGGTCGTGGCTTGGCCCGAGTGATCCTTGTCGCCATGCTGTTTGTACCGTTGTACCTTCAAGCGGCGGCTTGGGACGCTGGATTTGGCCAATTGGGGTGGTATTCCGTCGCACGTGATGAGGTTGCGAAACCTTGGCTGTCTGGGTGGAGAGCGGCGATCTGGATTCATGCTATGGCCGGTGTTCCGTGGGTGACCCTATTGGTTTCGCTTGGATTGCAGTTTGTGGGGCCAAAACTTGAAGAGCGCGCATCGCTGGAGGGTCCGCCACTGCGTGTGTTGCTATTCGTGACGTTCCCCCGCGCCCTTCCTGCATTAGGAGTAGCCGTTGTGTGGGTGATTGTCAGTACGGCAGCGGAAATGACGATTACGGATATCTACCAAATTCGCACCTATGCTGAGGAAGTCTATACGAGCTTTGCTTTGGGAGAAGATGCTGCTGAAGTCTGGGCAAGTATTCGGCCCGGGGTCATTTTATTAGCGTGGCTCGTCGTGATCGTTGTGGTAACCGTGGCAACCGTTGTTTCGAGCGTTGTCCGAACATCGGTTCGGAGTAACTTCAGGTTTTCTTTGCGACGTTGGCGATTTGCGGGATCTATCGGTCTCTGGTTTGGTCTTTTGGTCGTGGCTGGATTGCCGCTTGCGAATCTCATTTATCGCGCCGGAGTGGTTGTTCGGCAGATAGGCGATGACCGGATGCGCGTCTGGTCGTTGTTTCGATTTTGGGATACCGTCGCTAGCGTACCTCGAGAATTCCTCGACGATTTCGGCTGGTCGTTTTTGATCGGTGGTTGGACCGGCTTTTTGTCTCTCCTGATCGCTCTACCGCTTGGTTGGAGTATTCGACGTGGTGGTTGGAAGGCGATTCCGGTTTTATGCGGGGCAGCTGTTTGTTTGGTTACTCCTGGTCCGATGATTGCTGTGGCGGTCGAGGGATTTTTAAATCACCCCTATCCGGTGTTGATTTGGCTTTACGACCAGACGGTCGTGGCTCCGGTGTGCGCCGTCACAATCCGCTGCTTGCCGATGGCGATCTTCTTAGCCTGGTATGGATTTCGATCGTTTGACGAGACACAGTTAGAAAATGCAGCGGTTGCCGGTGTGGGGTCAGTAGGTCGATTTCTTCGCATTGCTTTACCTCAGCGAATGGCTCTTGTGGCCCTCATATGGATTACTACGTTTGCGATTGCGATTGGTGACTTAGCCACCAGCATTCTCGTTTTGCCACCAGGAGTTAACACGATTGCTTATCGGATCTTTAATCTCATTCATTACGGCGTACGCTATCAGGAAGCGGGTGTTTCGCTCGTTCTTTTGACGATAATCGGAGGAGTTGTTGGTGGGCTGACTTTTTTGAGGCGACGATGTTTTGTCCAGCAAGGCTTCGAATAAAGGAGAGATGTTTGAGAAAACAATTTAATTCAGACTTCGAGAATGCTTGCGGATTTCGTTACAATCGAAATGCTGTTGTTAGGTAGTGTCACGATGTAACCTTCATGTCATAAGAGGAGGAGTCGCGGATGAAACGTTTTCGTTCGAGGGTAGGTTACGCTGGACTCACCTGTTTTTTTGTGTTCTTGTCCCTGCAGTGTTCCAGAGCAACCGACGAAGTTGTGATTTTGCGAGGCGATCAGCGAATCTATGTTGAAGGTGAAATTCTGGTTGAGGCTCAGGATGGTGGGCTTTTACTGGCGGATCGCCAGGGCACCTTTTGGGCGGTTCAGCCTGATGAAATTCAGCAGCGGGGAACCACGGACCAGCCGTTTGAGCCGTTGAACCAAAAAGAAGCATCCGAACATCTGAAGAAGGAATTGCCGGGATTTCGAACGCATGTCACGCGTCATTTTGTCATTGGATACAATACGTCTGAGCCGTATGCGAGATGGTGCGGTGCATTGTTTGAGCGTTTGTATCTGGCCTTTTATAATTATTGGCGATTGCAACGCGTCGATTTGGTGGAGCCGAAATTTCCCTTGGTTGCTCTTGTATTTGCTAGCCGTGATTCTTATGTGGAGTTTGCGGGTGCTGATTTTGGCGATGCGCCGCGACCGCCATTTGGTTATTTCAGCTTACGGTTTAATCGGGTCATGATGTATGACTTGACTGGAATAGAAGAGTTTGGTTTGGGGGAAGGCCGGATCTCTTCTGGGAAACTGATCAATCGAGTATTGTCTCAACCCCGCGCAGCGGAGTCAGTTGCCACCATTATCCATGAGGCGACTCATCAAATTGCTTTCAATTGTGGCATCCAGACGCGGTATGCAGATGTCCCTATGTGGGTCAGTGAAGGGCTGGCAATCTATTTTGAGACACCCGATTTAAAGAGTCGTCGAGGTTGGCGCGGCATCGGACAGATTAACTCGATTCGCTTGCAGACTTTTCGGCGATTTCTTGCTACGCGGCCGGCAGATTCTTTGGCGACCTTGATTGCCGTAGATGATCGATTTCGATCTGCTCGGACAGCTGCTGAGGCCTATGCGGAGGCCTGGGCGCTGAATTATTTCCTGATTAAGCGGAAATCGGAAGAGTATCTGGAGTACACCAGGCTGATCGCGGCCAAGCCCTATCAAGTTTATGCTACGCCCGAAGAACGCTTGCAGGAGTTCAAGCAAGTCTTTGGCAACTTAAAGTTGCTCGACAGTGAGTTCACACGGTATATTACAGCACTGGCAGTTGAGTAACGGCTAATTGTAATCTGCGATTGGTTGGCTTTCCTTGCCGACCGTGGTGACGACTGAGTATGATGAGGGTTAAGTTTTGAGTTCTAGGCAGATTTGAGTTTTCGTGCTTGCGACGGCTTACTCCCGACTCGCTTGATATTTCACCGCTACCCCTTTTGACCGCCAACACCTTCCCACATTTTGCAATGAGAGAATGGAACAAGATGACTGAATTACCCAAGACAGAACCAACTCGACGGACTTTCCTGAAGAATTCGACGGCTGCAGTTGTGGGTAGTACGTTGACCACCGGTCTGGTCCCCAAGACGGTTCATGCTGAAGGGGATGATATCATTAAAGTTGGCTTGATTGGCTGTGGTGGTCGTGGTAGCAGTGCCGCAGGAAATGCCATGCGAGCTGATCCGAATGTGAAGGTCACCGCGTTAGCAGATATGTTTGCTGGGCCGCTCAAGTCAACGCAGAGTGTGCTTTCACGTCAATTTCCGAATCAATACGCAGTGGAAGACGAGAATTGTCTGGTCGGATTTGATGCGTACAAAGAGATGATGCTTTCTGATGTTGATGTTGTGCTCCTTTGCACGCCGCCACATTTTCGCCCTGCACATCTCAAGGCTGCTATCGAAGCCGGCAAACACGTGTTTTGTGAAAAGCCGGTTGCTGTGGACGGCCCGGGTGTGCGCAGTGTCTTAGAGACGACGAAAAAAGCCAAGGAAAAAAATCTGACGATTGTTTCTGGGCTTTGTTGGCGTTATGACCTGGGTGTCAAAGCAGTGATGCAGCAAATTCAAGATGGAGCAATCGGAGACATTCAGACCATTCAGGAAAACTATCTAACCGGTGGTTTGTGGCATCGGACTCGGGAGGCCGACTGGACGGAAATGGAATATCAGGTGCGCAATTGGCTCTATTTTACCTGGTTGTCTGGTGACCACATCGTTGAGCAGCATATTCACAGTCTCGACAAGGCTATGTGGTTGATGGGTGACAAGCCGCCCGCCCGTTGCTTTGGGTTGGGAGGGCGTCAGTCACGCACAGAAGAAAAATGGGGTCATATTTTTGACCACTTTGCGATTTGTTATGAATGGGAAAATGGCGTCAAGACGTTCGCTTTTACTCGCCAGCAGTCAGGTTGTCATAACGATGTGGAAGACTACGTGGTCGGTACAAAGGGCAAGGCTTCCGTTCTCAAGAATCATGTTGTTGGCGACGGTGGCGAGTGGAAGTTCGAAGGTCAGAAACCGAGTATGTACGATCTGGAACACAAAGCGCTCTTTGAGGGGTTGCGGAGCGGTAACATCATCAACAATGGCGAATACATGTCCTATAGCACGTTAATGGCAATTATGGGCCGTGAAGCGTGTTATACCGGTAAGCAGATTACCTGGGATGAGATGATGAATTCGACCGTCGATCTTTCTCCCCCGAGTTACGAGTGGGGGGACGTGAAGATTCCAAAAGTTTCGATTCCGGGAAGGGCATAGCCATTGTCGTGTGGGGTAAACATGCTTTCATGTGTTATGTGTGAAGTAAGAGGTTATTCCCCGGCAGGAAACGAACGGTAAGCTTGGTGCCCAGGTGCATACGGTTGTGGTGCGCAGTGTTCATTCTGGCCGTGAAGAGTCCGCATTGTTTATCCGACATCCAGAAAATTAGCAGAGCTGTGTGACAGGATGTTTCCTGATCTGTTTGGGTTTGCTTTGCCTAAGCTTCTCATCAGAGGATCGTTGTGACCTCCGCTCCACTCAAGGCTCCTGGATACTATTTGTCATGCCTGATGCGATCCTTACCAGTCAACAGGCCCGGGCAGTCGATCATGTTGCCATCGAACAATATGGAATTCCGGGAATCATCCTGATGGAAAATGCGGGCCGTGGGTGTGTTGAGCAACTCTGCACGCTGGGGGTGTCTGGGCGTGTGGCAATTTTCTGTGGCCAAGGAAATAACGGCGGTGATGGCTTTGTAATTGCGCGCCATTTGAAAGTGCGAGGATTTGATCCGACCGTCTATTTGATTGGTGCTGAGAAGCGGTTTTCAAATGAGAGCCAGATAAATTATCGTTCGCTTCGAGCTTGCGGCATTCCGATTGAAACAATTGCTCAAAGGCATGAAGTGTCTGCATTGGTTCCCGTGTGGGAGCGTTGCAGTTGGCTGATTGATGCTCTGTTGGGCACCGGGGCTTCTGGGCCGCTGCGCGAACCGATGTCTAGGCTTGTCGAAACGGTCAATAATCTTCCCGTCAAACGCCTTGCTGTTGACATTCCTACAGGCCTTGATGCGGACACTGGTGAAGTCTCGCCGGTCGCCTTTCGGGCCGATCACACGTGTACGTTTGTGGCAACCAAGCCTGGGCTACTTGTCGAAACTGCAGCGGCATTTGTGGGGGAGGTGCATGTGGTCGACATCGGTGTTCCGCTCGAAATCATTCAGCAAGTGACAAGTCAAGAAGGGCTGCAATCGCGGTAATGCGAGATCATTCTGAATGTGGTGGCGGCTCGTATTCAAAGTCTTTCCATTTCATTGCCCGCCGAAAGGGCTCGATTCTTAGCATCACTTCGCCGTTCTGGAAAATACGCACCGTCCCTGCAGTGGCACTGACTACGACCGAGATTGCATTCGTCAGTTTGGAGATCTTTGCTGCAGCCCAGTGGCGTGAACCAAGACCTTTAGAGAGCGTTAAATTTACGTTTGGAGCGTCAATCAATTGACATGTTTTTTCGACGGTACCATCGGGAGATACAACAATTGCTCCATCCAGCTGAGAAATTTCCTTGATCGCCTCGCGCGTGCGGTTGTCGTGGAGACTTCGTTCGTCGCGGGAATAGCCTTTGACAGAATCAAACCCCAAGGCGTGGCAGTAGTTGGAAACTTTTCGCGTGTCTCCCACGACAAACAACGTACCTACAGATTTACCTTCTCGTCCCTCTCGGCCAATATCGATGGCTAAGTCGACAACGACTTTCAGGGTGTCCAGCGGCACGCTTGTTTCTAGCTGCTGTAAGTCGCGAGAGGTCAATCGCCCCAGGTGCTCATCAAGCCGAATATAACTGATGGAATCAATTTTTCCCGGTTCGAAGCCGCTGTAAATAGCCAGCACTTCGGCACCTGCAGCTAACATGTCGTCTGCGACGGCATTCAGGAGGGCCTGTGTCAATTTCTCGAAAACGGGCGAGTCTTCCCGGCCTAGAACGATCGTCTCTAAACCCTCTTCTTCCGCCCCGGCTAATTCTTCTTCGAGGTCGGCGGCAATGAGTATTTTTCTACGCCGTGCACGTTTCTTGAGGGCCTTCCAATCCGTAGGGCCATCGAGCATTACCAGCAGCGCATCGGCGTTGACGGCGCCGCTTTGCTTGACGGCCAGATCGTAGATCGTGGAAAATTGTTTATCGAAACGCTGGGATTTCATACAAATCAAGTTGCCGAAAACAGCAGGACGGGGGTCGCTGGGGGAGCAAACGCGCCGTCGCATCGTACGTGTTTTGAAAAGAAAGGGCAACCTGACAGTGTCAGGCAATTCATTATTACCAGCGATTAAGGATCACCGTGGCATGATCTCAAAGAGAGGGCCGTGACATCCACGCAGGCTGGTCTGTAATGGAGGCCGCGATGCTACTGCCTGCTGTATCGCAGAGATTCGGACTAGGTCACCGTCGTAGTCGGTTGGAATTCTTGCCTTTGATACCGGCAAGCATTTCGTCACGACTGCCGGGTTTGCTTCCAAATACCCGTTCATCGTAGAGTGCCAAAGCGCGAACAGCGTGACCTTTTGGGCCTACTTCCCATTTCATGCGACGATCTTTCCACATAAGTTTGGCTAAGAAATCAACAGCTTGAGCGATGTCCTGCTCACGCAGTCGCTCGGGAGGTAACGTAGCAACCAACCATTCAACCAAATGACCGGTTGTTTGTAGTTTGCGGGCTTTTGAGTTTTCATTTCCTCGTCCTTCAAACCATTTGGTGCTAAAGCTCCCATCAGAATTTTGAAGTTCGAGAGTGTAATCAACAAACTCGCTGACAAACTTTTCCGCCCGTTCCCATTGTCCGGTGATTTCACCACCTTTGCGAATACGTTTCTGGACTGCGTAAGTAAATCCCATCATTCGGTGTGTACCCCCACAAGCGGCTCCGACGACGGGTTGGGCCAGTTCTTCCTTAATGATTCGCTCAAGGTCCCATTGGCTTCCGTTATTGCATTCCCACGTTGCGTTGATGGGGAGGTAATGCGATAGCCCGATCAACTTGAAGGTTAATTCTGACTTTGGACGGCATGTTCGTTGCTCGTGTTCAATGAGGTCCTGCACGGTTAAGCGTTTTCCACTAATACGTAAGGGATAATCTTTTTGAACACGGCTTTGCGCAAGGATGGCTAAAAACTGTCCCTCGTGTCCCTGGAAGCCAGGACCAATCGGTGTGTGAATTTGGCCTTTTCGTATAGAAAAAAGACGCTGTCCCCGGCCAGACCCGTTCCAGCAAAGGTAGCCAGCCGCGTTAACCTCTTTGCCTCGTGAAATGAATTCCGTGTCGACACCGAACGCGATCAATGCGTGCATGAGGCCCCACGGACTTCGGGTACTCGTGTTTTCCTTTTGTTGGAAATAGTAAGACAAGCACTTGCGAATTAAATCGCGCCGTTCCAACTCTTGCTCGGAGAAGGCTAATTGGGCGGAACTCAAGGGTGCCGTGGAAGCAGTGTCCTCTATATCTCCGGAAGGTTGATTTTCCGTTGTAAGGTCTGCTGTAAGGTCTGCAGCCCTATCGTTGAGGGAGCCGCCGGGCGTATCGCGTGATTGCGAGCGGATTTTATCCGTGTCCTCTGGTTTGGATGTCGTCGTTTTGTCGGCTGAGGGAACGACATTGAGAGCTTCCTTGTTGGTAGGAGACTCAGTCACAATCTCTTGGAGAGTGTTCGTGGGGGAGTCGAACGGTTCGTCCGTTTTTGTGTCTGCAGACAAGGTACCAGCTAAGGTAAACGCCCATCCGTATACTAGCATTCGAGAGTTCGATATTCGCATCATGTCTCGCCTTACAGCAGGGACAACGCATAGAAAATGGAGGCGTCTTCCCAGCAGCATTTTGGATTGAATCAGTGAGTTGGTAGGAGAAAAGTGGTATGAGGGACGGTCCGTCAATTGGCCGCGGTGAGTTACACGGGGAGTGATAGCGGTTTGAGTTGTCCGTAGCACTCCTATCGGTCATCTTTGCGATAGAATCCAGGCGCGCAAGTTGTTTTTTGCCAAGCTCTTTGCGCAATTGAAAGATCAGTGAAACTTTGCGAGTTGCGCAAAGAATGGGTCGTCAGTTTCTTCCGATGAATCGCTAGAACTCACCTAGTTTCCAGCTGGAAGGCTGAGCCTACCTTGGTCCAGGAACTGATTAAAGTTGCCCAGCGAGATATCCCTGTTCCCAAGTGCGCGAGGGATGCCTGGAATAAATAGATCTTATTTGAAGAGAAATTCTCTAAAGTCGCTTTTGGGGTGTTAGAACGGTAGCCATTCTCTCACCTTTTCGGCGACACTGACCTCGGGCACGTTCGGGTTTCCACCTTGTACATACTGTTTCCAGGCAGGAACATTATCTCCGTAATCACGTCCGCTTACTGATTTCAGAGACTGTACAGCGCGATATTGCAGTGCTGGATCGCTGTCATCCAAGGCGAGTCCCAGAGCTTGAATCGCCGCAGGCTCTCCTTTGAACTGCGCTAGCTCGCGGAGTGCAGCGGCCCGAACATCCTGGTCCGTGTCGCTACCAACTACCCAGGAAAGCGATTGCACGGCTTCAGAGCCACCATAAGTTGCCCAAGCACGACAAGCGGCCATGCGCATCTGGGCGTCAGGGTCATTGACGGCTTGTCGCAAGATGGCGACCGCCGTTGGTGTCTTAAAGGCACCCAGAGTCAGGATGATGTCTGGCCTCTGGACAGAGTTTACCGGATTACTCAGCATGGCAGCTAACTGTTGCGACCAGCGTTCCTGTTCGACCGATGACATGCGAGACGCATTTTCTCGAAGGGTGTGAAGTTCATTGAGCTTTTGATACCAAGTTGGTCCGAACTGTTGGTCCTCTTGTAGTTCCATACGAAGAAGCGGATTCCATTCTGCCACAGAATCGAAGGGGCCATTCGCACAACCGCATTGAATCACAGTAATTGCAGTAACCATCACTGCGATACAGAGTTTGGCAATCTTAGAAAGATTCATATTGAATTTGCAGGATATGCTAGCGTGCGAGTCGGCAGGAGTGCCAACGATCTGGAAAAGTCGCGAGAAGTTATCAGAGACGCTGACCAAGCACAAGGCGAGTCCTTCCGTAAACAGCTCCCAGGTTCTCGCCTCAGTCGCAAATCAGGAGTCACCTGTGGCGGTTTTTATGCTGACGGTAGTGGTTATTAGCTTCCCATACCGTTATGAGCTTCCCATGCCTTACTGGGTGGCAATTAGTGCCGCGGATAGCGAGTCGTGAATTTGGAACAGAGTTCCGTCAAGATTGAGTAATTGAAAAACCTCACGAATTTCCGGCCTCAAGTCACAGAGAAACAACGTACCTTCATGGCCAAGGATGCATTCTCTAGCGCGAATTAACGCATTGACTGTCTCTGAGGAAATCTGTTGCACTCTGCCAAAATCAACGATAAGGTTTTGTGGGTGTTCTGCCAGCACAAAGTTGATTAGTTCTTCCTGAAATTCATGGATCACCAAGCGGTCTAAAAAATGCGATGTTGAGACACGTGCAATGAGTGCCGTTTCCGTCTGCTCGGGGTTGAAGTATTTATAGATGGACACTTTTCATTTCTCTTGGCGTGGTTACTTGTGAGCGTTTCCCCATCTGCCGAACTAGGTTAGGCTTTGCTCTAAATATATTCCGTGTCCCCCTCGAAATGTAACAAGTTATAGAAAAACGCCAGCTAGTTTGTCAGTTTTCTAGAAAACAATGGACATGGTAGTGTCGTGTAGACAGTTCCCCCTTCGGCCGCTAGTAAAGCGGGTAGGTTTTACCGCGAACTTCGCCGTGCCGTCATTTCCGGTGAAAGTTTCTTGGGAGTTAAGTTGTTACGCGACTTGTGATGAGCGCAATCACGCGATTTTCATGTCGCGTGACAATCAACGTAATTGGTTTTTCACCCGTACCATGCAATTTTCGAGCGATGGTTCGGGGGGAGAGATCAACGCCACGTTTTTTGACGTCGAGGACCATGAAATTGGCGTCCTGGAGTTTTGCACGCAAGCGGCGCAAATCAAACGGGAGCCAGGTATGAATCATCCAACCTCGTAGCATGGGATGGTCGATCCGTTGGTTGGAGACAAGATAAGGAATGCCGGGCGCGATGGCATTTAATTCGTGTGCATTGGCAATGCTTGAGGTAAGGTCCGCAGCGAGGATGCTGGGACGGGGTTCGTAGAGATATTTTCCGATTACTGGACTCTGACCGAGTGTAGGGGTAGTGGGTTCTGAGACACCGAAAGACTCGATTTTGTCTCCGACGACCATCGTTGCTTGACGGCTGCCGGGGCGATACGCCAAGTTGCCAAACCAAGCGACAAGTTGTCGGCACTCTCCACGGCTTTCGATCCATTCAAGTTCTCCGCGTCGTTCCATATCTATTGGAAGCACAGCTGTGGGAGACAGTTTAATTGCTACGTTCTGGTACCTTTCAACCAGACTGCAAAGTGTCTTCAATCCCGGCTCACCACCTTGCACTTGTGATGTTCGCTTTCCTAGAACGCGGCGATCAGGATCGACGTGAATTGCCTGGAATTTACTCAAATCCAATTCCCGAATATCTTGAGCCTGTACCTCTACGTTGTGAAGCCCCAGCCTTTCGCAGTTTGTTTTTGCAAAAAATGCAGTTGCGTCACAACGGTCCACAGCAGTTACGTTGGCAATTTGTGCGATGCCTAAGGTGTCACCGCCAATTCCGCAGCATAGGTCGGCCACTTTAGAATGGAGTGCAAACCTTTGTGACTTATAGCGAGCAATTGTCTCATCGGTAGATTGTTCGAAGCCTTTGCGAGTAAAGAACATGTGAGCGGCATGCGAAAACTTTTCTCGGGCACGGTGTCGTAATTGAGTTTGTTCGAGCACTAAGTGAGTTTGTTCGCTGGAAAGGTGTTTTCGCAGCCTCTTGGCAAGCCCAACGAGATTCTTTTCGAGAGCGGCATCTGCGAGCCAAGGTTCGGCTGCGTCACTGGTGAGCCAGTGAATGTCACTTAAATTGAACATGGCCTACGCAACCTTGAATCGAAAAGTCTACTTGGCTGGAAGCGTCAACTTGTGCAAGATAGCTAGGATGTCTCAGCCCGTCGACATCCTGTCCGTCTACTTGCATTTGGCAAAAGCCAGCCAGCAACGCCAACGTCCACACGTACGAGATAAATTGCTGGTCATCAGTGGATCGATCGCTGCCAGGATGAAATGGAAGAAAATCGACATCTACTGTCGATATAAGATCCTCCAGCATAACCCGGGACATATGGTGCGACGTTGGCCATCATTTGTCGTAGCACTTGAAGATTCCGATTTCCTGCATTTGTTGAAACAGCAGCAACGGCGCTATCCCCTTGAGAAGGCGGAGCAGATGTTAGTTGATTTGGGGATTCAGCCAGAGCAAGCGCGCGCCAAGTATGACTCCGACGAAGAATATCTAGCCGCTTTACTGGATACCTCCTGGACTGCATTGAACGCGTGGTTTGATCAAAGTGAGTCAGAGTAAAGGTATCGATTGCACTTAAAGTACTGCTTTTTCCTGTCAGAGAAGCCAGTGCGAGGCTGAGGAGCGAACGCAAGATCCGTGTATATAGAACCCGATGTTGCTTACTGAGGATGTCAGTGAGGAGCCCTCTCATGAGTATCGGACGACGAACGATGATTACCGGCGGCCTCGCTACAGCGATCGGCCTTCCGTATGCCACTCACCACGGCCTGATTTCTGAAAACCCCTTAGTAGGCCTGCTAGGGGATAAGGTTGGTACACGGTTCGAAGCTTCGGATTTTGATGGGACACTTAACGGTACCAGACAACTTGAAGGCAAGGGTATTGATGGAATTGAGGCGATTTTTCGCTTTGACATCACTCCAGAATGGATACGTAGTCGCTGGAGTCGCATCTCGATTGTGCCAGCCACTGGTAAACTACAAGGTATGAGAGTGCCAGTTGTTACCGGTACCCGTCCCGACGACTTGGCCGGTTCCCTCACCTATTATTTCAATCAAAAGCATCAAGTCCGAAGAATTGATTTTCAGGGAATTACCGGTGATGATACTCCGCTGGTTGCCTTACTGGCACGCCGTTTTCATTTGCGGCCGGTGCCGAACGTTGGCAATGGAATTTATATTTCGAGTTGGAACGGTGCACCTCTGAACGCGTTGCGTATTGTCCAGGCAGCTCCTCCTGAAATTANATCTCAAAATTCTCAATTACAGGTTGCATTAGAGCTTAACTGGCCAGCAGCCCACCAAGGGATGAGCTCTTTTTTTCAACGGCAACTGGCACTGATCCGATAAGTGTCGGTGGATATGTTCAGCTAAGTGCCAGTGCGTGTGCCAGACTTTGCCGGATTGTTGAATCTACTGAGGTTACCGGGTACCTTCTTATTTTTGCGATTTTTCGCATTGGGTACTGAGGCCAAGGTCAAATGTCATTGTGGCACAAAATTTTTGCTGCGAGCAGCCTCCCTAAATCTATAGTGGTTTACTTTTTCCATTTGGGGACACCAGGTTCTGGCGTGAGGATTCTGACTTCCTCTTTAAGAACGGAAAAACGATTTTCAGATCTGGCCTGTCAGATCTGAGCGGCGTGGTAAAATTGCCGCTTTGGTGAAGGGTTGGAGATTTGGGTCCAGATTGATGAGGGAGCCGCGATCAATCAACTCCGTTAAAATTTGGTTTAAGAGTACAAATGGTCGGCTTGTTAATTTGGGAGGACCAGTTGGGACTAGGGTGTTTTGGTTATCAGCTCCGGCGGTTTTTGTGTCCGGGCAATGGCTTACTTGGAGCGAGGCTATTTGGCAGCTTAGGTTTGTCAGCTAGGGTACCGTCGTAAACAGAGATGCGACAGGTTTTCCACAAAGGACCATCCCTGAAAGGCTTCTGTTTGTAGGCAAAATAAAAGTGGAAACTCGAAAATTCATTTGGAAAAAGGCAAAAACTAGCAGCGCGCCAAAAAACTTGGGGTAACTACTCTGGAATGGTTTGACATCTCCGCTAGCACGCTTAGAATCGGCGTCTCGTTTATTGAACAAATTAGTCATTGCTTGATTGATTTAGCGATGGCTGCTCTTACATTTAGGAATCGCGCTGCATTCGCCCCGTCTAGTGTTTTTGCCCGGGTGCTCCTGGGGCTGAATTAAGAGACGTTTTGTGTTTTGGTGGTTGTGGTGCGCGCATAGGATGCGGCAGGAAGTGAAAAAACGCGGTAGGGAAGTCGTTCTCACAATTCGGCAAAGCCTTGCGGAAAAGGTCGGCAAGGACCGATTTGAACTCTGGTTTGGATCGGTTGACACTCGCTTGGACAGCGATGGCCTACACGTAATGGTACCGGATCGTTTTGTTCTGGAGCGACTGCGAGCTCACTTTCATCGTGATTTGAAATCGACGGTGCGATCCGTTACAGGGCAGGATATCAAGGTGCTCTACCACCTTGCAGCGGTACACGACAGTGAGGAAAAGGACAAAGAAACTTTTCCGAAAGCGAATTCTGACTCCGAGCGTGCCAACGCAGGGCCTTTGAGTCAAACTGAAACATCGTCAGAACATCGTACGGGCCGACAGCTCGCGAGTTTCGAAAGTTTCATTGTCGGCGAGGGCAATCGCGTTGCGTGGACTGCGGCACGTAGCACGGTGGAACGTCCTGGATCCATTACTCCGATATTTCTCTATGGCCCAACGGGTAGTGGCAAGACGCATCTTGCCGAGGCGATCTACTCGTCGCTACGTGGTCTTCGACGCTTAAAACGTTGCGTTCGTTTGTCCGCCGAGCAATTTACGAGTTATTTTTTGGAGGCATTGCAGGGAAAGGGGCTACCGAGTTTTCGCCGTAAGTATCGAGATGCGGAGTTGTTGGTTTTAGAGGATGTTCACTTCTTTCTAGGGAAACGAGCGACTTTAGTCGAGGTTCAATACACGATTGATACATTGCTCCACAATGGACGGCAGCTAATTCTGACCAGTGATCGTCCACCGAGTGCATTTAACAGTATGGAATCGGAATTGGTTGCGCGTATGTCGGGAGGATTGGTCTGTGGTCTGGACTCGCCTGATTTTGACACGCGCGCGGGCATTCTGCGCAATCATCAGCGAAACCTTCAAGTTCAGATTCCCACTGAAGTCATTGAGATGATGGCCGGAAGCATGGATGTGGATGCGCGACAATTAATTGGTGCTTTAAATCGCTTAGTTGCAGCTAGTCAAGCATATCGTGTCGAGGTAAGCCTGGAGTTTGCGGAGACTACGTTGGCCGATTTACTGCAGGTCTCCCAGCGTGCGGTACGGATACAGGATATTGATCGTGCTGTGTGCAGCGTGTTTGGCCTTCAAGAAAAGTCATTGCATTCCAAGCGAAAAGCAAAAACGGTCAGTCAGCCACGAATGTTGGCTATGTGGCTTGCTCGAAAGCATACACGTGCGGCATTTTCAGAAATCGGCGATTATTTTGGGCGTCGGAAGCACAGCACGGTCATTTCGGCCAATAATAAAGTGACGGACTGGGTCGAGGTTGGGCAAACCATCGAACTTGGACACGGCTTGTGTCAAGTAAAAGAAGCTCTCCGACGCGTTGAATCTCAATTACGGATTGGCTGACTTGCTTTTGCGGTCAGAGTTCGAGGTTGCGGTTGTTGTAAATCCTCTCGAGGCTGCGTTTTACTCGGCTGGTCAAATTGTGACGAACATTGGGCTTCTACCGACCGGTTACGCGTTCTACTTCATGGAACTCCATGAATGACTAGCCGATAGAGTTCTCTTGTGTTGAAGGACGAGCTTGAAATAATTTGGAGTCAATCAGTAGGCTGAATTGCCGGAAAATTGTTGGCTGTGGGAGTATTCAGCGATAATTAAGCTGATGCAGTGAATTCACATCTTGCCTGAGATGGTTTAAAATGGGAATTGGTGTGCGACTTTATTGTGAACTCTCGAGATGGATTCCCTGCAGTGCCTATATATGAATATGTTTGTCGTCAGTGCAACGACGAAGTTGAACTGTTGATACGAGGTTCGGAGGTTCCGATTTGTCCCGCTTGTGGAGGCCGGGAACTCGAAAAGCTACTTAGCGTTCCGGCAACTCATTCGGCTGGTTCAACGAATCTCCCGGTTTGTTCACCACCCGCTGCGGCGAGTGGCTGTGGGCTTCCGCAGTGTGGCGGCGGGGGTTGCGCGATGGAATAGTTTGCGCTCTCTTGAACCTGCGAACCAGATGTTGCTGGATTTGGAATTCCCGCGAGCTAAGAAAAAGCGGCGGAGTGAAATGATCACTCCGCCGCTTGTCAAACCAATCGCTCCCGAACAGTGGTCTTGATTTAGTTGGTCAGCTCTTTTTCTGGGAAAGCGAGTCGATTTTTGTTGCTGAGGACTTCATTCATCGGGCTGAACGGTGTGTTGTGAGCAATGACTGCGATTCTGTTTATGGAATCAGGATTCCGCCGCCAATTGCAGCAGCTGTCGGTAGGAGAGCCGCTCGGAGGCTGAGTGGTACGGGTGGGACCAGCCACGGTGCACAGCTCCCCGGCCTGTAATAGCCAAGAGAGTATCGGCATTCGTTTGGTGGGTGGATTCCCATTTTATACGGAAGTGCTACGAGATTGCCAAAAAAGTGTGCGGCGGAAAGGGATGGCTGAATCAATGGGCCGGCACTGTGTCCATAACGTTCCAACTGAACTTCTTCAAAATAAAGTGGTTTATGGCAGGTGGACGCAGCCTTCCATGTTAGGGTTGATGCGATCCAGTCACGCGATGTGAAGTGCTCGTTATCAAAGTTGCATTCTGAAGGGACGCCCCACCAAGCGGCCACAAAGCAACGATCGACAGCGTCAAGTTCGCGATATTTCAATTGAACCGTAGTTCCATTGCCCTGGAGGATGTCAACGCGTCCATTGCGATAGTCGGTCATTCGACCCTGGGCGAGAGAAACGCCGTGCTTGCCACGCCACTCTCGCGAGGGCGATTTGTCGAGTTGCTGAGATTTTTTGACTGCCGCGGTTGCCGGGGACTCTTCATCTGGCCGAAATCGCGGTGTGATATCAAGTGAAATCTGATCAATGGTGTTTGCTTTCAAGACGGCGAGATCCTGTAGGCAAGCTTCTCGATCGGCGTCGCAATCGCGTTTGTTAAATGCGCCCGTTTGAGGATTGCCAGGTGGCGTCAGTTTCTCAAATTCGGAGTCTAGATTATTGTCTGAATTGGGCGTCGGCTCGAATCCACGCTTGGGCGACAAATCCGTACTGTTGTTTTCTGCTTCTTCTCCAAACGGGTCATCGAACGGATCAGGGACTTCGTTTGGTACGTCAAGTTGGGATTCGCGGAACGCGGGGGTGGGTTTTTCTGTGGCTTCCTCAGTAGGGGCTGGCAACTCGTTTTGTGGAAGTTCTGGCGGTCCGCCAAGGCTGTTCTGGAGGGGAGTATCTTCTGTTTGCACCGCAGCTTGAGAAACAGCAAAAACGGCTCTAGAAGTTTTCTTTTGCACTGCCCTGCTGGTGTGTGAAGGAACGTTTTTCGGGTTGGGATTTGATCGGCCTGTGGTTCGCCAACGAAGGACGGTTTGCGATGACTTCGTGTGCTGGATATCGGCATGTAACCTTTCGTGTGGCACCTGCTGCGTCGGCGATCGTTTTAATCTAGCCGTGGGAGTCGAAGCTGTTGAAGTGGGGTTGGTTGCGCGAGCTTGTTTTGGTTTTTCGAGAGGCTGAAATTCGCTTAGTTCACGGAAAAGCCGTTGTGACACCCGCTCATCGGCTTGGAGAAAAGAAATTCCCTGAAAGCCTGAACCCATCAAGAGCAGCGGTACGAGAATACTTGCCAAGCCCGTTGAAGATTTAAACGGAGTCTCCACTCGAAGGAGATTCTGGACTGTAATTTGGTGCTTCCTGCGTAATTGCAATGTCATGAGGGTGGCTCTCTCGCACACTCGCCGATGAAACTTGTATGAATTGTGCATCCGTGCGCAACTCTGCGATGGTGCACGTGCCGCAATAGCCCATTCCGGCTCGCAATCCACCAACTAACTGATAAACATATTCACTCAGCGGTCCCTTGAACGGTACGCGACCTTCGACACCCTCGGGGACCAGTTTTCCGTTTCCTTCTCCAGGCTTTAAATTTACTTGTCGGTATCGTTCACTGGAGCCTTGGACCATCGCGCCCAGCGAGCCCATACCGCGATAAACTTTGAATGTTCGTCCTTGATAGAGGATGGTTCGTCCGGGACTTTCCGCTAACCCAGCAAAAAGTCCACCAATCATTACACAGTGAGCTCCTGCAGCAATCGCTTTCGTGATATCTCCAGAAAATCGAATTCCTCCATCTGCAATAATAGGTACATCAGAGTCTGCAGCCACTTGGGCCGCCTCGTAAATTGCGGAAATCTGTGGGACCCCTACACCAGAAATGACTCGAGTTGTGCAAATCGAACCGGGGCCAATACCAACTTTCACCGCATCAACTCCCGCATCGATGAGGTCTTTACAGCCTTGGCTGGTCGCAACATTGCCTGCAATGACGTCAACGTCCCAACGTTGTTTTAACTCCTTTACCGTTTCGATCACGTTCTTCGTGTGACCATGGGCACTATCTACGATCAGCACGTCAACTTCGTTTTGGACTAAACTTTCAGCTCGCTCAAAATCAAACACACCAATAGCTGCACCGACGCGCAGCCGTCCCTGGTCGTCTTTGCAGGCGTCCGGGAAGGACTTCATCATGTCAATGTCTTTGATGGTGATGAGACCTGTCAGTTTGTAACTTTCGTCAACCAGCAAAAGTTTCTCCACCTTTTTAGCCGTTAAAATCTTCTCGGCTTCCTCAAGCGTTAAAGTCCCCTTCGCCGTCACTAAGTTCTCACGCGTCATCACTTCGGAAATTGATGAGTCACTACGTTCTAAAAATCGCAAATCTCGCCGCGTAATAATGCCTGCTAGCTTGCCGTTTTGCTCGGTAATCGGGACTCCAGACACCTTGTTCCGCTCCATTACTTCCTGAGCGTCGGCGACGGTCGCGGTAGGTGGCAACGTCACCGGGTCTGCAATAATACCGTTGGCACTCCGTTTCACCGTGTAGACTTCAGCTGTCTGGCTCTTAACCGACATATTCTTGTGTATCACACCTATGCCACCCATCTTGGCAAGGGCGATCGCCATAGCACTCTCCGTTACCGTATCCATCGGAGAACTAATGAGTGGGATGCGCAGGTCAATATTACGCGTCAGCTTAGTATCTACAGCCACGTCAGCAGGAACGACCTCGCTGTAGCGCGGCTCAAGCAGAACATCATCGAAGGTGATTGCAGTATGACGAATCTTGTGCATCACGCGGCCCTACTATAAATCGAAGGAAGAGGAGTGAATCCAAACATTATGTCGGCGTCGTGGGACATTTTGAAGTGGGTGACTGTGGATGGTCGTGCTGGCAGGAGTTGCACAGCAGAGAACTTCAGTTTCCACTGCAAATCGCTACCGACCACTACGAGATCGCCGCCGCTGGCGTTCTCGATTGGATTCTCGTTGCGGAGCTTCTGGCAACTGAGTGCCATAGTCTAAAAGTTTGAGCATCGAACGCTCTGTCACTTGACCTGCTGCGTTCTTCGTCACAGACCAGTGAGCAACAATGGCTCCGGGGACTTCGGGGCACAAGATCTCAAGGGTCGTTGTGGTGCCTCTTTTGTGAGTATGCTCGGTTTTAAGGTGTGAGACGGTCTTCACATTTTCCAGTACTTGATGGGGTATTTCAAATGCTACTAGCTCAACAATGGTTTTTGACCCATTGTCACTTCCTTCAGTACTTTCCGTGATGGTTTCTTGGCGAATGCGAACCGGATAGACTTTTCGAGCGGTGTATATCTTACTTGTTCGTTTCCCGCGAGGACCGCTGAAAGCTACTTGGCGGACCCGGCAACGAAATTGCTTTCGCCCAATGACGACATCTTCGGTCGCCAAAGTCTCATCGGCCACCTTGGTTTCACCAGCAAACTGTCCAACGTATAGATGACGGACTTCTTGGATGGGGGCATTAATCCGACGCCCGCCGAGTTTTTCTGTGACAGAGACTTGGAGTGAGACCTTTTCGTCGTCGACTTGGTGCAACTTTGTGAGGGTTTCACGAATACTGGTAGTAACCATGACGCCATTTTTGGCACGAGATTGCTTTGTGATTTCCACCAGTTTCCATGCATTAGGTTCGAAGGGTCCCCAGGAATCTTGCTGCCGAGGACTGTTGAAGTCTTCGCTAATCGCAATTCCATGAGTGACCGAAAGACAGATGAATGCAATTACAAGCGTTCTACGGTCAATCATTTCAGGTACTTTCCCTTAAAGCCGCGGGACTGCCAGAGTTCCCGCGAGAAAGATTGCTTGGAGAACTTTGGCGACAACAAATTAGGTTGGCGACAACAGATTAGGACAGCCCAGTATTTTAGCCCGAGGGGGTTTGTTGGGGAAGGATCAGACGCTGGTCAATTTGTGGGAAAATCATTTTTCCTGTTCGGGTTCTGGTTGGGAACCTAACGCTCTGACGGCACTCATAAGTCCCGTATCTTGCCTAGGGAAGACAGTACGCAAATCCAACATGAGCCGGTTTTGTTTTACGCGGCCGAAGATCGCTGGCGAACTGAGGCGTAATTTTTGAGCGAATTGGTCGATGGAGCCTTCCGTAGGAGTTAAGGCAACACAGTAGGTGGGGATCTTTTGTGAGGGAACCGAGCCACCTCCAAGAAAGGAATGGTCCTGAATTGGTTCTGCTGATTGTATCGAGGGTAGTGCGGCCAGTTGGGGCGCAAGCCGCTCGGCACGATTCTTTAAATTTTCGATCGGTGTGCTCAACAGGGACAGCAACGGGACCCGTTCTTCGGCAATTTCTTGTTCCTGGTAAAGCCGCAACGTTGCGGCGAGGGCAGCAAGGGTTACTTTGTCCACCCGAAAAGCTCGCATTAAAGGATGCGTTGCAACCTGTTTGATCAGAGCTTTTCTTCCCACAATAATACCGCACTGAGGGCCACCGAGCAGCTTGTCCCCACTGAACAGGACGAGGTCTGCACCTGTTTTGATACTGGCAGGCACGATGGGTTCCCCAGTGACCCCGTATTTCGCAAAATCGATCAGGGCTCCCGAGCCAACGTCGTCGATCACGGGAATGTTATGTTTGTGGCCCAACGCAACCAGGGCCTCAAGAGAAGGTGTTGCGGTAAAGCCTTCAATAACAAAATTACTTGGATGAACTCGCATCATCGCTGCGCAGTCTTCACCGATTGCAGCTTCAAAATCTTCAAGGTGTGTCTTATTTGTCGTCCCGACTTCGGCAAGGATCGCACCACTTTGAGCCATGACTTCCGGTAAGCGGAAGCTACCGCCAATCTCGACGAGTTGACCGCGGGAAACAATCACTTTACGTCCTGCTGCAATCGCGGCCAGGACAAGCAACGTAGCTCCAGCGTTATTGTTGACCACTGCCGCTGCCTCAGCGCCAGTCGTTTGGCAGAGTAATTTCTCGACGGCATCGACTCGCTGCGATCGTGCACCAGACTCAAGGTTTACTTCCAAGTTTGCATATCCATCTGCAACTGTGGCAATGGCGTTGCGAGCTTCTTCGGCCAGGGGCGCTCGGCCTAGTCCCGTGTGCAGTAAGACTCCGGTGGCATTGATGACCGGACGCAATTTGGGTTGCTCTGTCTGAATGATCCAATCTGCTATTTGATCTGCCAACTCGGTCGCAGTTGGAATGTTTACGTCCGAAACGGCGGTCTGTATTTCTTCGCGAAAATTTGTCAGGAAATCACGGACTCCAGATACAACTGCACCACGATTGAGTTTTTTCACCACCGTGCGCAACTGGGGACTTTCTAGAAGTTCATTAACGGATGGAATGTTTCGTAGTAGGTTTGACATTTGTCTTTAATTCCTTTCCGGCCTTTCATTCAATAAGCTCAGACACCGCGTGTCGGTCTCCAAGCTGGCGCAGATCACCTTGGCGTTTAGTGAAGCCGATCTCATCGAGAAACTCGCACAGGGGGACTGCAAATTTCCTTGTCGTGTCAAGGATTTCCCGGATTTCGCTCAGCGTTCTACCTCGACCGTCTTGGAGTTGTTCGGCCAAAGTGTGGCAAATTTGAGAAAATGTTTCTCGATGTAAATAATACGTTGAGTTGATTGCGACGAGGTCACCGTCCGCTGCCGCTAATTCGATGAGTTGTGGCACGGAGTTTTGGTTTTTAACAGCTTTTTTCTGTAGTTCAGCGACCGTCGGCGTTTCAATTTTTAGGTTTCGATACTGTTGAATTAAGTCATTCAATACGTTGCGCTCACTTTTCGAGAGCTTGGGGCCACAGCCCACCAAAGCAACCCCCTTGGCTGTAAGTCGAATTTGCCCGCGAGCTTTCATTTCCTCAAGAATTGCAGTGATGACAACCTGGTCGCCGACGTATTCGAAGCCATGCATCACACGGGAGCGTTCAAGCGTTGTTTTTAGGGGATGCTGGTCGTGGATGGTGCGTAATGCTGCTTCAATGCGTTCGCAAATTTGAGCTATGACTTTTTGGTGAATACGCGCCGTACGGGTTGGTGTTACTTGGATTTCACGAACATCGCCACTTTCGATAAGCTGCACGTAAATGTCGTCGGGCTTGACGATCCCGGCTGTGCGGGCGAGATCACCAGGTGCCCAAGGTTGGAGGCCTTCGAAAAAGATCGCTGCGGAAGCACGCTTCAAAGGATCATTTGAAGATAGCCAGTCCAGCATGGCAAAGTCGTCATCTTCAGGTCGACGAAGTTTGCGGGCATTCGGTACCAGGATGTGTCCCCCCCCAATTGTAATGACGGGGGATTCACTTCGCAAAACAAATGGCTGGTTCCAGGTCGCTACGGTCGGTTCACTTAGGAAAAGTTGAGCCGACGCTGTTTCACCGCGTTCGAGTTGTGGCCGATCGAGTAGCACGACCGACGCCATCACTTCAGCAGTACCGATATGAAAGCGGACATGACTGCGGTTTTTGAGTGGACGTGGTGCTGATTCCAGCATCATGACTCGCACGGTCATCAGGCGGCTTGGCTCTAAGTAACCCGCCAGGGCGAGTTCGTGTCCTCGCTGAATTTCGTCGTGGTGCACTCCAGCCAGACTAATTGCAGCCCGTTGGCCATGATGGACTTGTTCCACACTGCGGTCGTGGTTTTGAAGACCTCGGACACGTACTTGGAGATTGCCAGGTTGGATCACCAATTCGTCTCCTCGGTTAACCTCACCACTACTGGTGCTGCCAGTGACGACGGTTCCGTGTCCGGCGACCGAAAACGTACGATCGATGGCCATGCGAAACGGTGCCTCGAGACGATTCAATCGTCCAGAGTGTGCCACTTTGTGAGCGGCTTTTTGTAAGGCCGCTTTCAATTCATCTACCCCCTGAGCTGTATGGCTACTTGTCCGAATGATCGGCGCATCATGCAGAAAAGTGTCGGCGACCAGTTCGCGAATCTCTTCTTCGACCAGGTCCAGCCAATCAGGATCGACAAGATCTATCTTGGTTAATGCGATCAAGCCGGTTTCTAAGTTCATCAGACGGAGAATTTCAAGGTGTTCACGCGTTTGCTGTTTGACCGAGTCGTCCGCAGCGATTACCAGCATCGCCATGTCGACTCCGGTTGCTCCAGCGAGCATGTTTCGAACAAATTTCTCGTGTCCGGGGACATCGACAATCCCGAGGCGAAAGTCATCTAACTTTAACTCAGCAAATCCGAGTTCGATGGTAATGCCACGCTTTTTTTCCTCCGGTAGGCGATCGGTGTTCGTCCCGGTCAGGACGCGTATCAGCGAAGTCTTGCCATGGTCGATATGGCCAGCAGTACCAAGAATGAGATCCGTAGTCATAGAGAACTATTGTACGAGACGCAGAGAAAGACGATACCCATTGCACTTATCGCCGTGGGCTAACTCGTTGTGTTTCTACGAATTGGAAAGCCCAATTGTTTATCGACCAGATTCTGCAGAGGTTGGCCAGCTAAATATCTTTTCAGATTCTCGACTGCGAAACTTGTTGAGTCATCAACACGCTGTTTTGATTGTGCACCAACGTGGGGAGTAATAACAACATTGGGCATGTCCCATAAGGGACTTTCCGGAGCAAGTGGCTCGGTTTCGGTAACATCCAGACCAGCGGCGGTGAGTTGTCCAGAGTTCAAGGCTGCGACTAAATCCGCTTCGACGACCACTGGACCTCGTGCGACGTTCACTAGATAAGCGCCGGGTTTAAGTTGAGAAAAAACCGTTTTATCGATCATCCCAGAAGTCTCACTATTCAGGGGGACGGACAAAATGAGGATGTCGACTAAGGGAAGTAGCTCGCGGAGTCGGTCGGCTGGCCAGAGTTCGTCAATGTAAGGTGTTTTGTCATAAGGGAATAAGTCCGTGGCCAGCAGGTGCGTATTAAAGGGACGGAGGACTTCCGCAATTCGTCGTCCGTTTCCGCCGAAGCCAACGATGCCCACCGTTTTGCCGTGCAAGTCGTCGGTGGGGCGGCGGATAAACTCTTTCGCTTGTTGTGCCCGAAAGAACCTTGGCAAGCTACGGAGCATCGCCAGGAGCAATGCCAGCGTCTGTTCGGCGACTTGATTTGCGAACAAGCCGGACGCACTGGTCACTAAAATATCAGATGCGATGACCGCAGGCGTCAAGCAATGGTCCATCCCCGCTGCCGATGACTGAATCCACTTCAATCGTCCCTGAGCTACTGTTTGGTCCCATGGCACGGGTACTTTCGCGTGGCCAATGAAGATGTCCGCCGTAGGGAGTTCCGTCGCGATATCTTCCTGTCCAGCATTGATTATTTCAGCGCCAGGTGCAGCAGCAGCGATTTGCTCCATATGCCGTTGTTCAACCGGGAAACAAAGGACAATTCGCATAGCACTTCCAACGCCTGGATACAGAACTTTCAATGCGTCGATCCTAACAGCCCTCCGTTTCAAGTGGTAGGGCTTCTCTGGCAACTCGGTCGGGTTGTTCATTACCTCGTTTCCGGCAAAATAGGCCAGCAAATCTACTAGGGGGGCGGTCATGTTGGCCGAAGCGACAAAAGCGAATTGGTGGAAGCGAGAATCCGGGGGGCGTGAAGTTCTTGCCCTCGCATTACCCTTGATGATTTCCTCGGGGTTTCTTTCGTTGATGCTCTTCATCGATCGCATGTTCCTCTTTTGGCATTCGCCGCCTGAATTAGCAGCAGCCATGCCGGCGGGAATGTGCTATTGGACCCTGCTTTGCTTCCCACTTGGCTTGGTGTCATATGTCAATACCTTTGTAGCGCAATATCACGGTGTCGCTCAGCCGCAAAGAATCGGTACTGCGGTCAGCCAAGGAATTTGGCTGGGAATCTCTTCGCTGCCGTTGTTTCTTTGTTTGATCCCTCTCGCACCGATGCTCTTCAGATTTTTTGAGCACCCGGAGGAGGTACTTAAATTTGAGATTGTATATTTTCAGTTCTTGATGCTTGGTGCTGGAGCCGGAGTCATCTCAGCAGCACAAGCGACGTACTATACCGGGCGCGGAATAACGCGTGTTGAGATGTACATTAGTGTCGCTTCGACGTGCTTGAATGCATTGCTGGATTATGTGCTGATTTTTGGGGCCGGAGGTTTTCCAGAATTAGGTATTGCGGGTGCTGCGATTGCGACTGCGATTGCACAATGGATCAAAGTCATTGCCTACTTTTTTTTGTTGCGACGGCCTGCAGTTCGGAATAAGTTTTTTTTACCGACGTCCCGCCGCTTGGATTTCACACTCATGCGGCGTATTGTTCGCTATGGTGGACCGAGCGGTCTTCAATTTTTTGTTGAGAGCTTGGCTTTTACTTGGGTCATTTTCGAGATGGGGCAAAATGGCGTCATTGCGATGGCGGCAACTACCTTAGCATTCAATATCAATTCAGTCGCTTTCATTCCCATGAATGGGATCAGCATCGCGGTGAGCATTTTGGTGGGCCAGAAGTTAACCGCCAGTCGAGTTGATTTAGCGGCACGAGCGACTTGGACCGCCTTGGTTATCGGTTTGCTCTATACCGGAATCTTTGCTGCAGCCTATCTGGCGATTCCAGATTGGTTTCTTTGGGGACATGCACGCGGTGCAGACCCTGAAACCTTTTCAGCCGTGCGCGATGTGGCGGTCGTATTGCTGCGATTTGTGGCGGTTTATTGCATTTTTGATTCGATGCAATTGGTCTTTGTAGGTGCGATCAAGGGAGCAGGCGATACTTGGTTTGTGCTTCGCACGACAGTTTGGATATCGACCATTGGCCTGCTCATTGGAACCTTAGGAGAACGGCAATTTGCGGGTGGTTTGTATTGGTGGTGGTCTTTGATTGCGGCATGGATTTTCCTGCTCGGTGTCATCTACTTAGGACGTTTTCAGCAAGGGAAATGGCGTGAGATGCGTGTGATCGAGACGGAATTCAATCCCAAGACGTAAAGTAGTACTACCGAGACGGGGTTTTATCAACGCAACTAGAAATAAGAGGGCTGGGGCAGTGAATTTTCTGGTCTTCTTGGCGAATGCCGTCAATTCATACATAATGGAAAAAGTAAGTGGCGATCGCCTTGGCGAAGTGGCAGGTTTAGGCATTTTTCCCAGCTCGCACTGTTACTTCCCGATCGGTCGTTTGCCTGGTGACGGCCTTAATTTAGACGACGATCTTGTTTAGAGGAGACCTACTTCTGGATGCTGCAAAGATCAAGTGTTGTTCTCTTGTCATGTTCGCGTTAGTCGCTTTGCGTTTGGGTGTGGGGTGGCAGTTTTATCAAGAGGGTGCGACCAAACTGCAATCAGCAAAGCCCTACTCGTCCTATTTTTTGGCCAGTGCGCGAGGGCCACTCGCCCCTCTGTTTCAAGGGATGATTTGGGATGTGGATGGAGTTGCGCGACTCCAGCAGGACGAGACGATTGAATCCTGGGAACATTATCGAGACCGGGCTGCGAAACATTATGGATTTACAGAAGAACAGAATGTGAAAGCCGAGGCGATTTTCCAGCGTTATTCGACTGAGCTCGACCTTTTCTTTGAGAGCAACCGTGCGGACATAGAACAGCATTTGTTAGAGGTTCAACGGCAGGATCGTGATGCGAATCCGAAAAATGCAAAGACTGCGCCGATGCGGGAGGTGGCATCGCTCGCCGGACAGTTAGCGGAACGGCGCGCTGAATCCAAGGCGACGAGCACGCCTTGGATTCGAAAAGTCGATGGCATGTGGTCTGGTTTTGAAACGGATATCAATGCCTTGGCAAACGGTACCCAAATCGAAGCGGAGACCTTTGTTTTGGAAAGACCTGGACGTCGCCTGATTGATTCAGAATCGATCGACATGTTCATTCGCTGTTTTGATGCAACGATTGGTATTTTGTTAATGGTCGGTTTGTTTACACGCATTTCGTCGGTCTTGGCGGCGTGTTTTTTGCTTTCCGTCGTAGCCTCTCAATGGCCGCCGACGACCGGTCCGACGTCGACATATTATCACTTGAATTTGGCACTCGCCTCCCTTGTCTTAGCTGCTACCGGCGCGGGACGTTTCGGCGGGCTTGATTTTTTTGTTTCTAGTTTGTGGGCAAAGTGCTGCTCGAAAAAAAGAGGGTCAGACGCATGAACCTAACGCCAGAAGAACGAGAAGTAGGCCGCGACAATTATTACGAGGCCGTTGGGGTTCGTCGTCGCGAATTTTTAAAGGGCGTGTTGGCGAGCAGTGCTGTTTCAGCCGGCGGGTTAGGTGCGGCTTATTATGGTTATCAAAAAGTTGGTGACCCGGTGCGTGTTGGCATCATCGGGACGGGAGATGAAGGGGGAATACTGATCGGTGCTCTAAATCCCGATTACATGCAGGTAACCGCGATTGCGGATATTCGACCTTCGAGTATCCACCGTGCTTTGCACGGCGATTGGGGTGGATCGAATCCGAACGTCACGCATTCCTTGCGTCCTGGTTTGATTCAGAAATATGGCTGGAACGGAGAAGATGAAGCCCGAAAAAATGTGCAAGTCTTTGATGCCGATAATGGAGGCTGGCAAGAATTATTGCAGGCTGCAGATGTGGAAGCCGTGATCATCGCCCTGCCCTTGCATCTGCATGCCGAGGTTGCCATTGCGGCAATGGAGGCAGGGAAACATGTCGTAACAGAAAAGCTCATGGCTCATAGTGTTGGGCAGTGCAAGGCGATGTGTCAGAAAGCTCAAGGTACTGATCGGTTGTTAGCAACGGGACATCAACGGCATTACAGCATTCTCTATGACAATGCGGTGCAGTTGTTGAGATGGGGGATTCTTGGCGAAGTCCAGTTCATCCGCGCGCAATGGCATCGAGGGAATTTACCCGGACGAGACAGTTGGGAGCAGCCCATTCCGGGCGGCCAGGTGACGCCGCGAGGGAGCACTTATGATCCGATTGCCCGGCAATTGGCTAGTTTTCAAAAGAAATTGGAACGCTCTAAGGATTCGACCGCACGGTCCTTATTAGAGAAGCAGATAGCGCAATGGACACGCTGGGATACGGATAAGAATGTTCCCGCTGAAGCGCACGGCTATGAAAATATCAAACTTAGCAATGGACAAGACCGTTCTGCCTTGGAAGAGTTAGTGCGTTGGCGCCTGTGGGACCGAACGGGTGGTGGTTTAATGGCGGAACTTGGCAGTCATCAACTCGATGCGGCGAGCATCTTTATTAGTGCATTGCGTCGCGACGGTCAGAAGGCTCGTCCACTGACGGTGCACGCGGTGGGTGGCCGGCACACATTTCCACTGAATCGTGATGCGGATGATCACGTTTATTGTACGTTTGAGTTTCCAGGTCCAGGCTATGACCCGGCGGAAAATCCCCAGGAGAGATTTGGCTATTATGATAAAGTCGCCGATTTTCCGAGTAAGGAAACGGGGATTCCCAGTTACCAGGACGACCCGAACAAAAAAATCATTGTGACCTATTCATCGATCATGGGAAATGGTTTTGGGGGCTATGGCGAAACCATCATGGGTACGAAGGCGACGTTGATATTAGATCGTGAGAAAGAAGCCATGCTTTACAAAGGCTCTTCCACGTCGACCAAAGTCGCTGTGAAGGATGACGGTGGTGGGCCCTCACTCGATACGCAAGCCAGTGGTGACATGGCACCGGTTGCCAAGGCTGCCGACGCTAAGCCAGTCAGCCGTGGTTATACCGAAGAACTGGAACATTTTGCCTGGTGTGTTCGCAACAAAGCACCAGAAAATCAGCCGCGTTGCCACCCGGAAATCGCTTTGGCCGATGCCGTGATTGCCCTAACTTCCAAGTTGGCCATCAAACGAGCTAATTCCGGTCAGGGTGGCTACGTCCAATTTAAAGACAGCTGGTTTGAAATCGATGATCCGGCCACACCCGAAGACGATTTGAAGGTGTGATTTTCCCTGATGTTTTGGTAACTGGCCCTTTAATTGTCCGGTAGTTGTTCCTTGGTCGGCTTAACGATTTGATAGTCAGGATTTCTCCGACAGCCCTGATTTGCCCTCCACCGTGACAGGTAATCGCTGTGCCGTACTTGTCGCAACGGCCAGTGGGACTTAGATTAGTCGCGCGATAAGTATTCATCTGACTTAGATTCTCGCGTGACGGAGGTACAACCGTGGAAAAATGGCCCATCGGAGTTTTTACGAGCGTTGACGCTGGACTTGGGGTAAAGCTGGAAGTCGCCCAAGAACTCAACGTGCCTACGATTCAACTGCACGCACCGGCAAAAGAAACTCGTACAGCGGAAAACGCCCAAGCATTTCTAGGACGCTTGGACTCTTTAGGTATCCAGTTGACGTGCGTGTTTTGTGGTTTTGAAGGGGAGAGTTATGCGGACATTCCCACGGTCTCGAAGACCGTGGGGCTCGTTCCTCCAGAAACACGCGCAGCACGAACTCAGGAGTTAAAAGAGATCGCAGATTTTGCCAAGTTGCTCGGCTGTCACTGCGTTGGATTGCATCTTGGTTTTATTCCTCACGATGCCAGCGATCCACTTTATGAGCAAGTTCTGACGGTGACGCGTGAGGTGCTCGATCATTGCAAAGCCAATGGTCAGGATCTCCATCTGGAAACCGGCCAGGAATCGGCGGATGGATTGTTGCAATTTGTCAGCGATGTGGAGCGAGACAATCTCTTTGTGAATTTTGACCCAGCGAACATGATCCTTTACGGTACAGGCGAACCCATTGCAGCGTTGAAAAAGATTGGTTCCCTCGTACACAGTGTGCATTGCAAAGACGGTACCTGGGCTGACAAACCAGGAGAAGAGTGGGGCGCCGAAGTTCCGCTAGGAGCGGGCGCTGTGGGGATGGAAACTTACCTGCGCACCCTGGATGATTTGGGTTATGTCGGTCCGCTCACCATTGAACGCGAGATTGCCTCCGAGCCCGAACGTCAAAAAGAGGAGATCGGTCAGGCTGTACAATTACTCCGTGAGTTGAAGGCAAAAATCGGTTAGTCAGACAGGTTGTGCTGCGGGAAGTCCGCGCAGCGGGGCAGCATGGTTACAAATCCTCTGAGCCGTTGTGCTGGTTGCTGTCTGGCGCGACTGTGGCATCACTTCAACGGCTTTTTTAGCCAAGTGATGAAATTGAGCCCTAGTAGTATCGCAATGATCGGCACCATGACGATGGCGGACTTGGGGTAGGCGATGAGGGCCAAAATTCCGGCTCCGATCAAGAGCGTGGTCCCAGAGGGGCGTTTGATCCAGATCTGTAAAATCTGCGGAAAGGCCAGCCAAATTGCTCCCAGGACAAGCCCAAGACGCAAGCAGATACTTCCATAAAGACTCGCGGATTCGGCGTCTGTTCCATACTTCCAGAGGATCAATACACCGGCAGCAAGAAGGCCGGATGCAATGATTCCGAGAAGTTGTCTGCGGGCGGCAGCGAGCGGATGTTTCCAAGGTGAATCACTCATGAGACAACTCGCACATTGCCCACTGCCCGTCATTTTCATCAACGCCGATACGTAAAAGCGTTGGTCGGGAACCAGTTAGTTTCTCTAGATCTTGTAATAAACGTTCTCCTAAATACCGAGCGAGGAGTTCCGCAGTGGTGTTTTCAATAGGTAGCAGGACACAGTCCTCGCGTGGGAAAATCCAACGCCGATCTTCAAAGATTACTTCCACCTCTTGTGCTTTTGTTGTTACCTGAATCAGTGGATGGTTCGTGGGAAGGAGCATGTGATGATCCAATTCATCACACAGGTGTTTTAAAGAATCTCGTAAGGCAATAAAGTCAATTACGTATTGATTCTCATCCAAATCGCCGTGTACCTCTGCGCATACGTGATAGTTATGCCCATGCAAGCGTTCACAAACGTTGCCATTAAAAGTAATGAAATGCGCAGCGCTGAAAACCATCGACGGTTTATTCAAGCGGACATGATAAGTCGGCACGGGATGGAAATCTCCAAGGTTTAGCGAAAAGGCGGCTTTATTATGCCGTCACGCAGGCTGATGAATAAGCCGGCGACGATTAAGTCGGCGGTTGTGCCAGGATTTCGGCGAGTCCCGTCGGAACGTAACCAGAAATCGAAATTTGCGAGGGCCGTTTCGTAGTCTTCGCTCATTGGATCACCTGCTTTAAGGACGCTGCCTGCTCGTTGAGCTGATTCACTCGCCGTGGCAACATCGATCTTCCTGGCAATGTCGGTGTCGGGAAATTCGGCCATGCAGCGAACGTGGGTATGGACGATGCTCTGCGTTAACGATAAACCGTTCGCACAACCTACAACGATCCAGGGTACGATGTTTTCAAAGATCTGTTGGAAATTATTGACATATTGCCTGGCAATCATGTCTCGTGGCGCTGCGATCTGCATGGCTGTTAATAAATCATCTGGGGTTTCCTCGTCAATATCCCATGTTTCCGAAGTACCGAGTCCACGCGGAGCGGCCAGTCGAATTGCCTGATATATCAAGGACGTATCCTTGTTTGTCAGGTTTGCGAGGACCTTGCCGATCCCACTAGAAAGTGGTGTCGTCGGAGGGATCGCGGAGAGCGGAGCCAGTAGCAGCACAATTCCCAAATTGGTGTTTTGCTCGACAAATTGGCGGGTTCCCTGGATCGCTGAGAGTACTGCTTGGCCGACGCCAGTCTCGACCGTCCGTTCTAACGCAGGAGCGATGGCCACAGCGCTGGTAAGAAAATCGGTCAGGCCGATGTGGGGAAAATCGGCCCCACGGTGGACATTGCCGGGTTTCGGAGCCGCGACCTCCAAAAGGCAGGCCAACTCGACGCATTGCCGCGTTGACAGTGTCGATGTCGCAGAATCACGATGTTGCATCTCAACCATTGGTTGTTGCCTGTGGGGAAGGCGGCGGCAGCTTGCCAGATTGATGAAAGAATTGATTCAGTTCGGTGACGATTTGGGCATGGGCGTCTTCGACAACGAAATGTCCGGCCTCTGCAATACGACAGACTTCGGCGTGAGGGAAATGAATCAAGAGTCGTTCAAGACAGGCGGGAGTAAAACACCAATCTTGCATGCCCCAGATGAATTTCGTCGGTCGATCGGAAAGCGATTTCAGAGAGTCTTCAATGTTGGCAAGCGTTTGCCACGTGGAGTGCTGTGGGCTGTTCGGGATGTCTTGTACAAACCGCTGGATTGCTATGCGATTGGCCCAACTGTTGTAAGGATAAAGAAAGCCACTCCTGACCGCTGGGGTGAATTGAGCCGGATTGGTGGTGGCCATGGTGAGTGCAGCGCGTGCAAACGCGTTGAAACCACGTACTGCGATTTGGCCAAGTCCCGGAATCCGGCAGGCGCGAATGCGTCGTGGAATACTGGGAGGCGGGAAGGCTCCCGTGTTGAAGAGAACGATCTGTGCAAATCGGTCGGCACATTGCAGAGCTGCACCCAAGCCAATTGCTCCTCCCCAATCGTGAGCGAGCAACGTGATATTTTTGAGATCACGTGTTTCTATCAATTCGACCAAATTGGAAATATGTTGAGCCAGGCTGTAATCATAGTTTTGGGGTTTGTCGCTTAATCCACAACCGATGTGATCTGGTACCAGGACTCGGAAATGTTGGCGGAACTCAATCGCCAAGTTGCGCCAATAGAATGACCAAGTGGGATTCCCGTGGACCATCAGTAACGGGTTACCGCTGCCTTCGTCTAAGTAATGTAAACGCAAACTTCCGAGTCTCATGTGATGCGACTCAAAAGGATAAAGTGCGCGCCAATCGATGTGTTCAGCCATGCACCGAGTATATCGCGAGAAGATCGGATGTGGCGAGATGGTAGATGCGGGCTTCAGGCTTCTATTCTGCATTTGCAGAAGCGAGCAGCTTTTGCCAAAAGTCCCGTGCTGCGCGATGGTATCTCAGCACGCTCTGCTTTTGCTGAGGATCTTCGATGTCAAGTTGCTTTGCTCGCTCAAATAACCAGTCCAGAAAAAATTGAGCAGAATTGCGACTTACACGTGGCTTCTCCCCGATTTTTACATAATATGGGCCCGATGAAGCAAACTGGTAGGTGGAGGGATTGTCCACGACAGCTCGAACGAGCAACCAGCCACTCTGGCTGAATTCGACCTTGGGTAAACGTCCCTGCTGTTTGGCATATTCGTCCAGCATTACATGGTGAATGACTTGGCCGTTTTTAACGATTTCCAAGTAGTCGACTTTTTCACGCATAGAAAGTTTTAGCCCAATTTCGAGCTCAAATTTTTCCTCTGCAAAACCCTCAAAGACAAATCCGGGAAGTTGGTTGTTGATGCGGGGGCGCAGCATGGGACCATTGGTCACGACCGTGCGACCGGCTTGCAACGCACGCCACCAATGCTCCCAAGTTAAGTCGGTTCCGCAGTAAACGTAAACACGGTTGTTTCCGAGCGGATTACCGTTTTCACCGAAACCGCTTCCTGCCGTCATCGGGATTCGGAGACCACAATTCAGCAAGTGGTAATAAACTTGTTGCGCCCAGTCACCGTCGCCATATTTGTCGGGGAATTGAGAAACGCCCGCGAAGGGATTGGGAGGCGAACGCTTAAGGGCCAAATCTCGGACTAATTGGCTACTGCAAATGTTGAGCGAATGGGTCATTCCACTGGCGATCCAAAGCGGTAGATCAGGCGAAAAGGGATCTCCAATGTCCACATGCGCAGATTGATCTCGAGCCTGTTTCAGGAAAGTCACTGCCGAGGGAAATTCGGGGGTGACCTTGGTCGTTTCTAGAGGGGACTTGGCATTGAAGAAACGTAATGTTCCTCCTTGACGGGAGTCTTGCCCTGCCAAAAGATGCATGAAACGATTTCCCTCAAATTGAACCAGTGGGTTTTGAGGAAGAGCCGTTTGTTGCCAGCGGACACGTTTGTTGTCCCAGGTCACCGCCGGTGCGACATGTAAATCTTCAGCCCCCATCAACAGTTCTAGATTTTTTGTGTCACTGGTAATGGCCAAGTCGCCTGCCCACCAACCTTCACGACTCATGTCGACGAAACGCTGCATGGTAAGTGATTTGATGTCATGAGAATCACGATCGATCGTAAAACTGCCGCGTCGCCGTCGATATTCCGGGCCACGTTCCATTTGAAACGAGTATTGTCCAGGTTTTAAGCTGAGTGTGATCTCCCGATCGAAAACGAAGTAATGATTATTTCCCACCAATTTTGGCGGTTTAATCGACCGGTTGCGTTGATCGTGGAGGTGCATGCGAATGGGGATTGGTTTTCCCGAATCGAGATCGGTAACCTGTAGTGTGAGGTCCCCCCGAGGCACTGCGTGGAGAGCCTGCGCAGCAGTGCAAGCCAGAATCAACACCATATAACGGATCCAACAGATCGTCCGTATTGAACTTGGATGCCACATTAGTAAGGAACCATGAGAAAACGCGTGAGGAAGTCAATTTACTTCGATGTCTTCTCTCAAGCTTAGCTCTTACCAATGTCAGGTGACGTTTTGTTCACCACGACTCGCAATGATTACGCCACAGGAGTGCTGCTGCGCCGTGCTTCAACCGCACAAACCGCATAAACGCGCGGGCCGAAATTCCATCGCCAGGGCGGATGAATGCGAATTTGCTCGAACAGTGGAGCCAGTTTGGCATCATGCAGCAAGGTGGCGTGAATTGCCTGAGGGTTCGCTCCGGTGAAAAAGTTTCCTGCGGCGATGGCAGCGGACAGATAACTGGCTAGTTGTTCCGCTGCGATCTTGGGCAAGTCTGGCAGCGTGGTGGAAGCGACGAAATCGGTAACCAGCGCGGCCGTACCACCGCTGCACAGGGTTTCCGCCAATAAACAAAGATGACGGTGTCGCAGGCAAACCAATAACTCGGCCAAACGTTCGTGGCTTGGCCCTAACGACAACACCCCGCAATCAAAGAGTTGGGTAAGCAGCCCGATGGATGCCACCACATTGCAGTCTTTGGGTAGTTGATCAAACGTTGCCACGGCGGCTTGTGACAAGAGCTCTTGAAAGGCGGCTTCACCCCCACTGAGGCCTGCCTTCCAGGCTTCCAACGGTTGGCCGATGCCGGTCAGGTCGATCCCAGTATGTAGCGTAATGTTTCCAGGCATTTTGCCACATTGCATTTGGATACCGCTAAGCAGCGCGGTTTCGTCAATGTCAACGAGATGAATTTCATGATATTTCTGAAGTAGTTGTCGGAGGTCGATGTCGTTGCAGTTGCCAGCACCAAGAATGCATAGTCGTTCATAGGATGGGGATTCAAGCGAGAGCAAAAGTTCGGTTACACGCTGGCGATGTTCGCTGAAACACTTCCAGGAATCGCGGCTATCAGCATTGCGACGGAAGTGTTCAGAAAAGAGTTGGTTCATTTTTCAGGAGGTTTAAAGATGGACGCTGTTTGGTTGTTTGGGTAAACCGTCAAGTCTGGGATGAAGTTTTGCTGACAGGGTTTGCTCGGATTCGACCTCTTTGGACAGGATTCAGGAGGATGTCCGGCAAACCAAGAGGATGTCCGGTAAACAAGGTATGTTACAATTTGTGCACTGTGTGGTGAACACTGCAACCATGGTCGCCGCAAATCGCGAATTCCTGCTTCGAAACCGCCTGCGATATGATTATTCCAAGATTTTCTTTGCGTTGGATGTTGATCGCGATGACTGCGTTGTCTGTCGTTTGTCTCATTATGAAGTATGCCATTGTAGATTATGAGCCCTGGGCGGTGGGGATCGCTTTCGGATTGGTGGGGTTGTTGCTGCTTCTGGTGGCATACTCCACAGCATTTTTATTCGCGTGGCTGCTGGCGGAAGTGATTGGATTGACCCGTAGGCGAGGCGGTGGCGATTCTCCCTTTGCGACCGACCGGCTTCCGACCCAATTAATCCCACCCAATCAAAGTAATGATGTTTAGTCCACGCGATCGAAAAAATTCAATGAGTGTCGGAGTTTGAAAGTGACAATAGCTTCCCTTGTTGACAGGAAAGGATTGAAAGTCTCTCAGAATCAGCAGATTGCGGCGCTGCTAGTTCTTGGCTTTTGCAGCCTGTTTTTCCTGGGAGTTACCGAGGCTAGCGAGCATACCCCCATATATCGCACGGGGCACCCGAAAAAGAGTCGCCTTAATGTCGAGGTCGCGTCTCGCTGGATGGATGGCAATGGATATCGTCCTGTGCAAGTCAAAGTGATGTCCCAGGGGGGGCCCGCGGCCAGTGATCGAACTCTCCAAATCATGGTGCGAGCCGATTCCGCATATTGGCGTCGCGAGAGCCCAGTCGTTGTACAGAACGTACAACTAGCGAAGGGCGAGAATTCGGTCACGACCATCGTTTCCGTGCCCCAACAGGGTTTTTTGAATAATCTGCAATTGAGCTTCTCGGAAAATGGACAAGTGCATCAAGATTTGTCCGTCAATCTATTCTTGAATAGCAGCGGCAATTACTATGACTGGACAGAGGCCCACCCGCGGGTTTTGTTCATTGACAGTGATATGCCCGGCGAGAAAGTGCGCCAACAAAGGCTGGCACGCATGGCTGGTGGTGAGCGCATAAAAGCAGAGGATCAAACGACGCATTTGCCAGACGTTCGTCGTCTGGCGATCGATTTAGGGTCACATAATCAAGATGTGTCGTACGTCAATAAGACGCGGGCTTACGATCACGAGATCGTGCAGCAGTTGAACCAGCTAGACAAGATTGAGATTCTACCTCCCGCTGAATTGCCCACGGCATGGATCCATTATTCGATCGCAGATTTGATTGTGGTTTCCATCGACGATCTGAAAAAGTTACAGGACGAATTTCCGGAGAAGTGGGATGCGGTGCGGTCCTGGGCTGCCTCCGGCCCCATGCTTTGTGTTTATGGGCTCGGCGATCGGTATCAGCGTTTGCCAGAATTGAACCACTTGGTCGATTTGTCACCTCGAGAAGAGGTTTCCACTGCAAATTGTTTTGCCGGTTTTACCTTCATCGACGCGGCTTTCAAGCCGCTCCGCGGTGTCAACGAGGAGACGGCTTTCGCGCAGGGGATTGCAGCGCATCGGGAGATCGGCCTGGGGAAATTGGTAATCCTGGCAGAGGAAGAACCTTTTCCGGGAAAAAATTGGCATCGTTTATTGAAAGCCACCAGCACCAATGTCGACCGGCTTAAATGGTATCAGCGCCATGGTCTTTCTCTGCATCGAGCGAACTCGGACTACTGGAAATGGTTGGTGCAAGGTGTCGGTTTGCCACCAGTGACTCTGTTTTTGGTGCTGATTTCAGCATTTGTTGTACTCATCGGTCCGGTAAATTACGTTGTTTTGCGACGTTTGCGACGCCTCTATTTGCTCTTGGTCACCGTTCCGGGGGGCGCTGCTTTCGTGACCGTTAGCTTGCTCGCTTATGCGATTGTTGGCGATGGTTTGGGAGTGCAGACGCGAGTCCGAAGTTTTACGGAGATTGATCAAACCACCGGGACGTGTGTCTGTTGGTCGCGACAGTCCTATTATGCGTCGATCGTTCCATCGAGCGGCCTGACCTTTCCGGCCACTGCGCTTGTTTTTCCCGTCCATCCGGCGCCATCGAAGAACGGATCGAATCGAGATCGATCAAAATCAATCAATTGGACCGTTGACCAGGTCTGGTCGAGCAGCCACCTTGTCTCGCGCACGGTTGGGCAGTTTCTAGTGATTAATGCCAAGTCAACATTAGCAGAAATTACCATCGACGATTCAGACAACGATGGTGTGCCAACCATTCAAAATGAGCTGGGAACCAAGATTCAAACTTTGCTCCTGAGAAATACAGCGGGCGGCTTTTTTGTCGGTGAGTCGATCGATGACAAGCAGAATGTGCAACTGCAAACGATTTCTGCTGCGGATGCCTATGCGATGCTTGGTCAGCGGTTAAGAGAAAACCGCTTGGAGCATGAGCCGGATTTTAACCCGAATGATTATGGAAACATTTATTGGGGGAGCGGCACCGATCAGAACGAGCCACCGGTGCTGTTTACTACCAGTATTATGGAATCCGAGCTTGGGAAATTGAACTTAAACAAGCCCGGGATTTCGAGACGATCTTATATTGCCATCGTTGATCGCGGCCCCGAAGTCGCGTTAGGAATAAAGTCACTGAAAGAGCGTGGGAGCTTCCACGTGATTCGAGGCAAGTGGTAAGTCGGATGTCCAGTATGAATCGTCCCATGATTGAACTGCGTCGTGTGCATCGTTTTTTCGGTGACACGCGCGCTGTAGATGACGTTTCCTTCGAAATTCCGGCAGGTGAAGTCTTTGGGTATATCGGTCCCAACGGTGCCGGGAAAACGACGAGCATGAGGATTTTGGCGACGTTGGACGTGCCTACCTATGGAGATGCCTTTGTTGACGGCTTTTCTGTGGTTAATGATCCGGATCGTGTCCGCCGGCGTCTGGGCTTTATGCCCGATTACTATGGCACCTACGCGAACGTGAATTGTACGGAGTACCTTGACTTCTTCGCACGTGCCTACGGATTGATTGGCCGCGAGCGCGCCAAATCTTTGAAGTATGTGATGGACTTTACCGGATTGGATGGGTTGGCAGAAAAGCCTATCCGCGGGTTGTCTAAGGGGATGAAGCAGCGGCTATGTTTAGGACGTGCGATGATTCACGACCCGAGTGTCCTCATCCTTGATGAACCTGCAGCGGGATTAGATCCTCGTGCCCGCATTGAATTGCGTCGCATGATTCGCAGCTTGGCATCCGACGGCAAGGCAATTTTGATCAGTTCGCACATTTTAACTGAGTTAGACGAAATGTGTGATCGCGTGGGAATTCTTGAGCAAGGAACGTTGCTGGCAACCGGAAGTGTTGCTGACATGCAGGATGGGATGCGTGCAACGCCTCAGGTTGGAGACCCATCCATGACGGAGATTCACGCGCGGGTTTTGAACACGGGTGCATCCTTAGGGCACTGGCTTGCTGACCGTGATGGCATCAGTCATGTCGTCGTTGATGGAGAGATCGTCCGGTTTACGTACGCCGGTGATCGACAAGCCGAAGCCGCCTTATTACGGGAAATGGTTTTGGCCGAGTTTCCGGTCGTGGAGTTTGCGGCACGCACCAAGTCACTCGAAGACGTCTTTTTGCATGTGACGCAAGGGGTGGTTCAATGAGTGCTGGGGACGTGACGTATTCAGAAAACCAAAACGGCGACGACGCCTCTGGCAAGCTGCTCTATCAATTGGAGCAGAAGTTGGAACGTATTGGCGAACGTCTGAATCCTATTTTGGTTAAGGAAGTCCGGCAGGCCTTGAAAAGCCGCATGTTTGTCATTGTGTTTGCACTGATGCTGATCTTCGGGTGGGCCTGGTCCATCTTTGGTGTGCTGCTCGTTTTGTCGCCCGGTGTTTATTACAACCCGGGCGGCCCCACGATGTTATGCGGTTATTTTTTTGTCTTGGCCGTACCCCTAATTGTCGCCGTTCCCTTGATGGCCTTCTGGTCCCTGGCAGGTGAGCGAGATGACGGGACCTTTGAGTTGGTGTCGATTACGTCACTCACGGCACGGCAAATTGTCACGGGAAAACTGGGCAGCGCCATTGTTCAGATGATTGTTTTTTCCTCGGCGCTTTCCCCCTGTATTGCCTTTACCTATCTGTTACGGGGAATTGACATTATCACCGTGTTTTGGGTGCTGGGGTGGACGGTGTTGATTTCGATCCTGCTCTCTTTTTTCGCCATTTGTTTTGCCACGATTTCTCGGTCTGTCATGTGGCAAGTGTTTTTGTCCGTGGTATTAGTCCTGGCATTTCTGATTGCGGGATTTAGTTGGTCCAGCGTTGTGGTGCAAACGCTTTTCTATGGATCCTTGCCAGTTGAAACGGGTGAATTTTGGGTGATGAACTTGTTCGTCATGATGATGTACTTGTCATTTTGTCTTTTGTTCACTTTGGCTGCGGCGGGCAAACTCAGTTTTCCCAGTGATAACCGTTCGACCAAAATTCGCTACGCGATGATCATTCAACAGTTGCTATGGGTTGGCTGGATGATTGCGCTGGCTCTGCAGGAGCGCGACCCTGGGGTTTTTCTTGTATTTGCGAGTTGTGCCGGATTTTATTGGTTGGTTATGGGGGCTTTGTTGTCGGGAGAATCACCCCAGCTCTCCCCACGCGCTCGGCGCGATTTACCTCAGTCCTTTCTCGGACGAATGGTGGGCACTTGGTTCAACCCTGGTTCTGGAACCGGTTATATTTTTGCGGTCACCAGTTTTTTAGGTTTTATTTTGGTAACGGCGTTCTTTGAGATCACGATCGCAGTGGGAGATGGGATTAATTGGAGTCGAAGCAGAGGTTTTGACAACCGATTGATGTTCGCTGGATTAGCCTGGGCCTATTTGACCACTTATTTGGGCATCGGCAGGTTGATTCTTTTGTTTCTCCGCAGGTTTTACCAGTTAGGAATTGTTGCCTCGTTGCTTGTGCAAGTTATTTTACTCGTTTTGGGTATCTTGCTATCTGCTTCGGCACAGGTGCTCGTGAATGGTTTTCAGAACAACGATTACACCGCGCTGCAATTGGGGAATTGGGCTTGGACACTCGCCGAGGCCAGCGATTCGCGTGGCAGACTTCCTCTCGAAGTTCCTATATTGATTTTCGCTAGTGCGGGGGTAGTGTTTTTTGTCAATGTTTGTCTCTCGCTTCCTGAAATCAAGGCTGTCCGTGAAGCAACGCCGGATCGCGTGATAGAGGAAGAAAAAGAATTGCATCCTGAGCGCTTTACTGAGAAAGGAGGGCCCGCAAACCCGTGGAGTGACGATCCATCACCTGGTTCAGGGGCGGAGAAGCCGAGTAGCCCCGAGGGATGACCCGAAAGGGTTGCTTGGGAAGTAACTCGTCATGGAAAGACGTCATGTTGATGACGTCGTGGTTTTCTGCAACGCTCCTGGATTGTCATGAAATTCTAGGTCGGTTCTGAAGCACGGGCCAGAATCTACTTTTAAATTGCGGGCCCAGCTACATACTTTGTGACAATTCATTTCTGACGAGTCTGGAGCCAATGGGTGGCCAATTGCACCGCCAATGGCCGGTTGGCAAGTTTGTGCGTGACGAACTTCGCCTCTGCACGTCGTTTGGCCGGGAGCTGCTCGAGCATGGTTTTTACCCACAATTGCGCCAGTTTTTGGGAGTGAAAGACCTCGGCGCGTCGAATCCTTAAGGCACGGCTGGAGATTTCGAAAGTCACGGTCCAGTGAGGTGAGTTGGCTAAAGGGCTGGTGTAGGGAAGCTTGCGGAGGTGTGTGAGGAGCAGCGTCTCGAATTTCGCCAGATCACGGCCGAAGTGGGTTTCGAAAAAGTCTAAATTTGCCGGGACACGACCAGATTTTACGGGACCGAGTGTTTCCAGCGGTCGAAGTTTACTTACTTCATGCACGAAATCGTTAAACGTTTGCCGTCGATTTTTGGCCAGAAAATGTGTCAATGCCCAAGCCGAAGCGTAGCCCGTGGATGTCAGCCGTCCAGCCAGGAGCGTGTTTTGGATGAGTTCACCAGGGCCAGCATTCAACGGCTGCATTTGGAGATATTGTTCCAACTCAAACATGCGGAAGTCGTTCACTTGGCCGGCACCTTTCCACCGAAAACGCTTGCCGGTTGAAGTTGGTGCGAGATATTCCGCCAATCCTTCACTCAACCACATGGGCCACCAGGAGAGTCGTTTCTGGACACCGATGTTATGGAGGATTTGATGAGCGCCTTCATGGGCAATTGTTGACAAGGATTGTTGGATGGCCAGTTTTGTTGGAGCATTGTTCTGTTTCGATCCCTCGTGCATCGTGATGTGATTGGAAACGGGTTGGTAATAGGCGACCACTTGGTCAGGCACTCGTTGAAATTCTCGAAATTCTTTTTCCGTACGAAACATAATGACGACCATCGGGATCAGCGGTGGATGCGTCACGATTTTTTGAGCTTGCGCGTAATGGACTACGCCGGGAAACATGGTTTCGAGGATGCGGCTTGTCGCAAGCTGAAATGATTCGCTGGTGTTGTAGAGGTATAGGTAGCGGCGAGTTTGCTTCAATTGGAAGTCCGCTGGCAGCGAGCGGAGGAGATTGCTGGCGATGGCTTCTTTCGACAATGCTTGGAAGGGGCGTTCGGTTGCCGGCGAGGCGGAACTCAATCGAGCGACTAACTGTCCATCGGGAAGCATGACAATGCGGTGATCGCCGACTTCGACGTGAAGCTTGGCAACAACAGAATTTCCCTCTTCGTCATGAGTGATAACATTCTGTTCGACCTGGTAGCGCGTGGGGCCTGCCGGAATGGAAATGCCGAAGTGTTGCGGGGCAACCAGTGAAAGTGTCGATGTTGACCGTCCTTCCTGAGCACTTGCAGAGGGGGCGAGGAGGATGGGGAGAACCAGTGGAGTGGGGAGACTCAGTAGAGTGGCGACTACGAGAAAGGGACGCCAGTGCGGTCCAGTCGGTAAATGCAGTCGGTACATGCCGGAAAATGGCTGCCGTGGGAGGATTATTGAAAAGGAAAAAGGTTTTTGTCTGCCCCCGAACCTTAACACTGAACCTATAGTTCCATCATACGGAACATTACCGGTTTTGGCGACTTTTAAGGATTACCTATGGCGGCTTCAGTCGAATTCTAAGTCCTTGCCATACGGTGTCTTATGGTGAAGTAGAGGAGACTTTTGTGTGGCGAGAACCGGTGTTTGTGACTAAGATAGAAAGATGAGTATTAAAATCGATGACTTTGGTGTTTGGGAGGGTTTCGCCAAGGATTTGGTGGATTTCTTAGAGTATTTTTCCGGATCGAGCCGCCGTAACGGTCGATTCTGCACCACTTTTGACGGTTAACTCAAGTAGCGTTCGTGCG
>JAKVBY010000003.1:64022-73742 GCA_022446825.1 Pirellulaceae bacterium | reverse complement strand
CCTGCTGCGGAAGAACCGGCTACTGTCGAGCCTGCCGCGGAAACCGCGATTCGCTTTGAGTTTGCTGGTGCCTTGTGGAAGGATGTTTTGAGTGAGCTTGCGGAAAGAGCAGATCTCGCCCTGCAACTTGATATTCCACCGCCTGGCAGCTTGACCTATTCAGATTCGAAAACGTACACCGTGGCCGAAGCGATTGATTTGGTGAACGGAATCTTGTTGACCAAAGGGTACACGTTAATTCGCCGCGGTCGGTTATTGACGGTGATGAATCTCGAAGATGAAAGCCCGATTCCAGACGTGTTAGTTGAATTTGTACCGATGACTCAGTTAGACGATCGCGGTGAGTTTGAATTGATCAAGACTTTGTTTCCGTTAGTAAAAATGGATCCGGCGGATGCGGAGGCAGAGATTCAGCCAATGATTGGCCCGGGACGGTCCTTGGTGGTGCTCGGGCAGTCTCGTCAGCTTCTCGTGACGGAAACGGCTGGCAAGCTGCGGACCATTCGTCAAATTATTGAAGCTGTCGAAAATCCGCGTGCCGGCTCCGACCCGGTGGAAGTGATTACGTTGAAGTATGCCCCGGCCGAAGAAATTGTGGCCGTGGCGCGACCCCTGTTGGGGCTTGAAGAAGAGGCAACCACAGGGGACGACATCAGCATCTCGATCGGTCCATTGGGAGCCCGGCTATTTGTGACCGGATCCGAGGAAAATCTTGAGATCCTCAAGGCGCTGGTAACGCAGTTAGATGCTGAGCCGGATGCGGCTACCGAGGGCGCGATTGTTTTTGAGCAATTGGAATTGCGTTCGCACAGAATCAGCGCGGCCGACGCGCAATCCGTGTTGTCAGTGATGCAAACATTAATGGCAGGTCTGCCCGACGTGCGATTGAGTATCGACCCGAAAACAGGCAAGATGATTGCTTTCGCCAGGCCGTCTGAACATGAAATGATTGAAAGTACAATTCGGGAAATTGAGGGCGAATCGTTGCAATTTGAGGTGATTCCGCTCAATCGATTGGATCCGGAAATTGCTGTGTTGATGGTCAATCAAATGTTTTCGACCAGCGTTGGTGAAGGTGAGGAAGCCGTGGTCTCGGGGCCACGTGTGGATGCCGATCCAATAACAGGACGCATGTTTGTGCGAGGCACGAACACGGAAATCAATCAGATTCGTGATGTGATTGATAAGTTGCGCGAAACCGACACAGTCGGCCGCGCGAATCTTCGCCTGATTCCGTTATCCGGTCCCGAAGCGATGAATGCTGTCGAGCGTGCTAAGCGGTTTTGGGCGGGCGAGAACAAGATCCAGATGATTGCCCCTGGCGAGTATGACGGGAATCGTGTGCGGGAACGCAATGTGCATCCTCCGGAACCACTACGGCAACTCATTCCCGAGGGCCTTCTCGACCAGTTGAAGCAGGGAGGCACTCCGGAAGAGAGCGATGCTGCTGACACGGAAACGGAAGAGCCGGTTGAGGCAAGCAGCGATTCGCCGGTGACATCGACGCGGCAGCAGTTGTCGAAAAATCCAGTTTTTTTTGTAAGTCAGCAAGCCGACTCTGGTGAGGGGCAGGCTTCAGAAACTGCCACAGCAGCGTTGGCCGGGAATCGAGACCAGGACATTTATGTTGAAGCCACTGCGAACGGGATCTTGATTCATTCGAAAGATACCGCAGCCCTAGACGAATTTGAGGAACTGTTACGCACCCTTGCTGGACCGCAAGCCCTGCAAGACAGCGAAATCGCTTTCTTCTATCTAAAGTTTGCCAAAGCAGAGCCGACAGCAGCTTTGATTAAAGAGATTCTTGGCGGGTCCAGCAGCGGCGGCGGATCATTGATTGGAGATATGGCTTCCAACTTGCTCGGAGGCGGCGGAGGGATTTTGGGGGCTTTGCTGGGTGGTGGTGGCGTTGGCGGTGGTGGAGAAGGGAGCGTTGTCACGGTAGGTGCTTCTAGTATTGTGGCGGACGCGCGACTCAATCGGCTGATTGTGCAAGGGCCGGCTACGGAGTTAGAGCAAATCGACGAGTTGCTGCAAGCAATTGACAAAGAAAATAGTATTACAGACGTACAAACTGCAGGACGGGCGCGTCTGATCCCCCTCACTTTTGCGGCGGCCGAAGACGTGGTAGCGGTCTTGAAGGATGCCTACGCTGGGCGAATTGGAGGAGGCTCGGGTGGCCAGCAGCAGAGACAGCCGTCGCCAGAAGATTTTATCAAGGCCATTCGTGGTGGTGGCCGTGGAGGTGGTGGTGGAGGTGAGGCCAAAAGCGAAGAGCCGAAGATGACTTTGGCTGTCGAAAGTCGCAGTAATTCGATTATTGTTACTGCCACAGAGCAGCAATTTGAAGAAGTGAAAATGCTTGTTGAAGCAATTGACGAATTAAGTGCTCAGCCTAATGAGTTGGTGGAAGTCCAATCGGTCCGCTCTGCGAATCCAGCGGCGGTGCAGCAAGCACTAGTCTCTTTGTTTGGCGAGTCGGTCACAAGTACTTCGAGTTCCAGATCCCAAAGTTCGAGTAGCCGGTCTGACTCAAGTCGGCGTTCCTCGGAGTCCGCTTCCCGGCAAGCGGAGTTTTTCCGTAGAGTTCAGGAAGGTTTGAGTCGTTCGCGGAGTGGAGACTCAGGCAGTAGTCGTTCGAGGAGCGGAAGTTCGGGCAGTAGTCGTTCGCGGAGTGGAGACTCAGGCAGTAGTCGTTCGCGGAGTGGAGGCTCCCGCAGTAGCGGCAGTAGCCGTGGGCGATAGTTTTGCAGTCAGGGTATTTTTGTTAGGAACTCGGAGGAATTGTCGAATAGCTTAATCCGCGACTTGGCTTCGTGCGAATTGGAGATGTGGCGAATGTTTTGGCCAAGCGAAGATTGGAACGGCGGAGGTGAATCACGAACTGCGGAATTTTGTTATGATCCGCAGTGAAATAAACACGGGTGGTGAACTTAGATATGGAGAAAAATGATGCGTAGACAACGACTTGTTTTGATTTGTGCTTCTCTGGCGGTCACCTTAATGGTCGTGACGCCTAGCTTCGGGCAAGGACAAGAACGAGGGCGGCGCGGCAGCCAAGGTCGCGGTGGTGCTCAAGGGACGATGGTTCAGCTCATCATGCGGCCCGACGTTCAAAAGGAACTGGAAGTTGTTGACGAGCAAGTGGAGGAGTTGCGTAGTGTGACCCAAAATTTGACAGGGAACTTCCGCGAGCGATTTTCGGAATTGCAGGACGTTGCTCCCGAGCAACGTCGTGAGCGAATGCGTGAAATTATGCAGGAAGTACAGGACGAAGTGAAATCTGCAGTCAGTGAAGTGCTTCTGCCACATCAGTTTGAACGTTTGCAGCAACTCGAGCTCCAATATCGCACGCGCGGAAGTCAGTCCGGCGGATTGGCCAGCAGTCGGGTAATGGAGCAGCTGGGAATCTCTGAGGAGGATCGTGAACAGCTGCGCGAACGGGCGCGAGAGTTGCAACAAGAATTAGCGAAGAAGATTGAAAAACTTCGTAAGGAATCACAGAACGAATTGTTGGAAGAACTAACTCCTGCGCAACGTGACAAGTTGCAGGCCATGCTAGGCGATCCCTTTGAATTTAACGATCCGGGTGAATCGAGCCGTGGCCGCCGTAGTCGTGGTGGTACTGGTGGACGTGGACGTCCTGGTGGTGAAGGCCGCCCCCAACGTCCTAGTGCAGACGAGTAGTCGTGAAACGACTGGCATGGCCTTAACTCGCTAGGTGGCGAAGATTAGGTGTCTATTGCCGAAGATGGAATAAAATCATGTTGCCCGGATGGTTTGTGGATCCGGGCAACATGGAATATGTTTTTTTCTCTTGCTACATGAGGCGGTTATCTAAAGACCGGCTGGTGACTACCAGCTCCTTTGTGTTGAGAGTGATTTATTGTGGGGTGGATGGCGATGTGAGACGATCTCGATTGACGGGATCTATTGATGCAGCAGACTCCACCTTAAGTGAAACCACCCGAAAAAAAAATTGCGATTTCCGGTCTGGTAAATGAGTGGTCTAACTACCACGAAGACAAGTCGGGAATTCTGACACCCCCTAATCCCCCCTACGCCTGTCCCCAGGCCTGCGCGATTCTCGGAATCTTTCTTGGTGGCCATCATGTTTGGCCTCGCATTTTCCTTTAAAAATATACCTCTAGCCCGGACGAAGAAGTAACGAATGGACGCTGGACAAATACTCCAAGAACGTGGGCTGATATCCCGAGGCCAGCTTGAAAACGTTGTTGCCAGTAATGGTGATGCGACAACGCTGGTTGAGAAGGCAGTGGAGCTGGGCTTCGTTGAGGAGGCGGCAGCACTGACGGCATTGGGTGAAGAATTTGGGCTTGATTACATTGACCTAAGAGAGACCGAAGTTGATTTGTCGCTGCTCAAAGGGTTTCCTCCCAAACTGATTCACCGCGAAAACCTCTTTCCGATTCTGCGTGAAAACGGACAGCTTGTCGTGGCCACCAGTGACCCATTTGATCTTTATCCGATCGATGAGGTGAGTGCAGCGATGGGGGTGTCAGTTGTGCCGGTATTAGCGGCGCGTACCGAGATTTCCAAGTTAATCAAGAGGCACCTCGGTGTGGGGAGTGAGACGGTCGACGGTTTGATGGAGTTGACCGTTGATGATGACGTTGAATTGCTCGATGACATCGAGACGGATGGCTCTGAGCTTTCCGAAATGGCACAGGAAGCATCGGTGGTGCGACTTGTGAACGAAATCTTGCTTGAGGCGATTGACTCAAGAGCCAGCGATGTCCATATCGAGTCTCAGGTCACTGGCGTTGTCATTCGTTATCGAATTGATGGCTTGTTGCACTCGCAACCTGTCCCTGCTGAAATCAATCGTTTTCAAGCCGCGATTATAAGCCGCTTAAAAATCATGGCACGGCTCAATATTGCTGAAAAACGTTTGCCCCAAGATGGACGCATTAAATTAAAAGTCAGTGGCCGCGAGATTGATGTACGGGTATCCGTGATCCCGATGATTCATGGAGAAAGTCTCGTTCTGCGGATTCTTGATAAAGGTGCCATGGTCTTCGAGTTGCGCAGTGTCGGGCTGGAGGAGGATACCTATGAAGCCCTCCACGAGTTGATTCAACTACCTCATGGAATCATTTTGGTCACGGGTCCGACCGGGTCGGGAAAAACGACGACCCTCTACAGCGCGCTGATTGAAATTAACCAGCCGGATACCAAAATTATCACGACCGAAGATCCTGTTGAATATCAACTTGAAGGTATCAATCAAATTCAGGTGCACACCAAGATTGGCCTGACATTTGCCCATTCCTTGCGAAGTATTTTAAGGCATGATCCGGATGTTATTTTGGTTGGTGAAATTCGTGACCTGGAGACGGCGGAAAACGCGATTCAGGCCTCGTTGACAGGCCACCTTGTCTTCAGCACTTTGCACACCAATGACGCCGCCGGAGCTTTTACACGGATGTCGGACATGGGCGTGGAGCCATTTTTAGTGGCCAGTACCGTGGAGGCAGTCATGGCCCAGCGTTTGGTACGGCGATTGTGTAAGCACTGCAAGGAGGCATATGTACCTCAGCGAGCCGACCTGCCAGCTGACTTTCCTTTTGATGAGCTTGATGCACGTCCTCTGTATCGCAACACCGGTTGTCGAGAATGCCGCAATTTCGGTTATGCCGGGCGTTTGGGCATCTTCGAGTTACAGCCAACCACCGATAGCTTGCGACAGCTGGCGCACGATCGAGTGAGTACTTGGGAAATCAAGAAGGAAGCTCAAAAACAAGGGATGCGAACTTTGCGCAGTGATGGTTGGCGGAAAGTACTAGCCGGTACCACGACCGTCGATGAAATTTTGCGAGTGACCAAAGGCGATTTAAATTTTTCCAAGCCACGATAATATTTAGTTTGATATGTCCAAATTTGCCTACGTTGCGAGAAATCTGACTGGCGACCGAGTGGTTGGCAGTATCGAAGCGTCGAGTGAACGCGACGTACTTAATATGTTAGGTGGCCAATCCCTCTTTCCCTTGGATGTTTCCGAGGAAAAGCCGGCTGCGAACAACCTGTTCAGCCGCCGAGTTAAGGGCCAGTTAATGGCCGTGTTGTATAGTCAGTTGTCGTCGTTGTTGCGCAGTGGTGTACCCCTCTTGCGTTCGATTCGCATCCTGCACGATCAGGCTTCGCAGGTTACCTTGAAAACGGTACTTGGCGAGATTCATGATCGAGTGGAGGATGGCGAGCCCTTAGGGGAAGCGATGGCCCGCCATCCCCGCGTCTTTAGTGAGATGGCGGTCAATATGGTGCGGGCCGGTGGCGAAGGTGGCTTTTTAGAGGATGCCTTGGAGCGTGTCTCGAGTTTTACCGAGGAGCAGGAGGATCTCAAGAGCCGCACCACAGGTGCTTTGGCATACCCGATCTTTTTAGCAGTTGTCGGCACGACGGTGGTTACCGTTCTCATCGTGTTCTTTGTCCCCAAGTTCAGCATGATGTTCGATACGTTGCGTGATCAAGGGGAATTACCTGTAATGACCGATTGGTTGTTGGCGTTCAGTGAATTGGTGCGTGGGTACGGCCTCTTTCTGGTGGCCGCGATCTTCTTGGTCTTGTTGGTCATCCGCGCACGACTACAAAGCGAACGAGGGCGATATACACGCGACCAGCTGAAATTACGCTTGCCCCTGTTGGGCGTTATCTTCAAGAACTTGGCCGTTGCGAGGTTTTGTCGGGTCTTGGGAACGCTGTTGCGTAATGGCGTCCCGATTTTAAAGTCCTTGGCCATCAGTCGTCAGGCGGCAGGGAATCGTGTGCTTTCCGAAGCGATCGACCGTGCCACCGATAATATTACCGGCGGGGAATCGTTGGCCAAACCGCTGGCAGCCAGCGGTCATTTTCCCCGTACGGTCGTCGAGATGATTGCGGTTGCTGAGGAATCAAACACATTGGACACAGTTTTAGTCGAAGTCGCCGATGGTCTTGAGAAGCGGACAAGCCGTTCTCTGGATCTCGCAGTACGTTTGTTGGAACCCATCATGTTGCTCGTTCTGGCGGGCATTGTTTTGTTTGTTGTGATGGCGCTTCTGATGCCCGTGATTAAAATGAGTAGCATGTTCGGATAAGGAGCCAAATGAGATGAAAACCCGAAGGTCCCGCCGTCGTCGCGGTGGTTTTACGTTGCTGGAAGTTTTACTGGTACTGGCAATTCTCGTCATTATGGGCTCGACCGTGAGCTTCTACATCTTGGGCATGCAAAAGAAGGGGTATGTGCGTACCGCGCAGACCCAACTGGGGATGCTTGAAGATACGATCAATCTCTACGCCATGGATATGGGGGTGCCTCCGCAAAGTCTTTCAGGTTTGCGGATTCGGCCCGATGGGGCACAGAATGCGCACAAATGGGATGGCCCCTATGCAGAAAAAGATATTCCGGCCGATCCCTGGGAAAATCAGTATCAATATGAATTAGGGCAAGATGGTACTTTCAATGTCTGGTCGATGGGGCCAGACTCAATGAGTGGTAGCGAAGATGACGTCCTTCCGCCATAACCTGTGGGCAGTCCAGTGGGCTGGTTGCCGATCGCATCGTCGCCGCGTTTACCGGCGGAGCACTACCGGTCTAACCTTGCTGGAATTACTCCTCGTGCTGGCCTTGCTGGTGGCGGTCGCCGCGGTGGCGGCACCAAGTTTTCAGCGTCCGTTGGCGAATCACCGGATTCGTAAGTCGGGTGAGTTGGTTCAGATTGCCTGGGCTCGGGCGCGGATCAAGGCGATGTCCTCTGGCCAGATGTTTGTCTTTCGGTTTCAGCAGGCGGGAAGTCAGTATCAGATTGCACCTTGGAATCGCGAAGAAGATTTTCTCGAACAAAGTCTAAATGCCGTGCAGGGAGTTGCTGGGGGCGCGGAGAGAGTCGATGTCACCGATAACTTCGCAGCTGTAAGTGTCGGTATCGTAACGGAAACCTTGCCCGAGGATGTTGTTTTTGCGGGTGCTCAACAGGATTTTGATACCCGTGCGCAAGAACTCATAGAGCAACCGGTGGCGACCACACCCCTGGTCCAAGCGTGGTCCCAACCGATCGTCTTTTATCCGGACGGTACCACGTCGGACGCTCAGGTTATTTTGCAGAACAATCGCCAGCGTTTTGTCCAAGTGGACCTGCGGGGCTTAACCGGAACTTCGCTTGTCAGTGAAGTGTTAGTGCGTGAAGAACTCGGACTTTGAGGGTCGTGAAGATGAAACGTCTTTGCCTTAGGCAACGGTTTACGCGCGGCGGTCGTCTGCCAGAGTGGCGGTCGAAGCGCCGTGCGGGAATCACGTTGCTGGAAGTGATCCTCGCCATTGGCATTCTCGGGGGGGCGATGGCAGCCATTGGCGAATTGATTCGCATCGGTTCACGCAGTGGGGCAGCAAGCCGGGACATGACCCGCGCACAAATTCTCTGTGAAAGTAAAATGGCCGAGTTGTCCGCCGGAATTGAACCCTTGCAGTCGATTAGTTCCATGCCGCTGGATGCCCTCGACGGGACGAACGAATGGTCGTATTCAACGACGATTGAAGCGACGGATCGCGAAGGGCTGTTATACGTTGGTGTGACAGTTACCAAAGTAGTGCAGTCGACTGCGAAGCCCGTTTTTTGTTCCATGGCCAGGTGGATGTTGGATCCGGAATTGGAAATGGAATTGTTAGCCGCTGGGATGGCGATGGAGGAAAGTGTTGCGCTTGAGGAAGAAGAGGACGCTGCGAGTTTAGAATAACAAGCAAGTATCATGCCACGACTTAATCAACCACGAACCGGGTTTACGCTGCTGGAGCTGATGCTGGCATTAGCTTTGTCGGCGCTCGTGTTTGTCGCGATTGGTATGGCGTTGGATTTAAACCTGCGTGCTTTGAACACGCGTCGAGCTAACGTAGAAGAATCACAACTCGCTCGTGCTTTGTTGCGCCGCATTGCCGATGACTTGCGTGGGGCCGTCGTTTTTGAAACGGTAGATTTTTCGAAAGTGGCGGGGACCGATGAGATGCTCGAGGCCGCGCTCGGTTCCGAGGTGACGGACTTACTTGGTGACGAGACCGAATTACTTGCAGGCGAGGAAGAAGAAGCGGATTATGCCGCACTCCTGGCGCCCCCTCCCCTGCCGGGAATTTATGGTAACCAATTTCAATTAATGGTTGATGTAAGTCGCTTGCCTCGTGTTGATCAGTACTTACCGCAGATGAATGAAGATGGTTCGCTTGATGTGACACGAATTCCTAGTGACGTGAAAACGGTGACCTATTACATGCTACCTGCCAATACTGGCTTGCAGGCTCCGATGGTAGGAGCGACGCTCGCGGAAAAACGTAGTTTAAAAGGCGGGTTAGTGCGACGCGAACTCGATCGAGCAGTAACCACCTTTGCCAGCGAAGTCGGCACGATTGAGTTCTTGGACCCAATTCCGGATGTGATTGCTCCGGAGGTCAGCGGGGTTCAGTTCGCGTATTTCGATGGTTTCGAGTGGTATCCGGTGTGGGATACCGAAGCGATGCAAGGTCTGCCCATGGCGGTGGAGGTGGTGGTTTCTATCTTGCCCGCAGCGGTCTTGACCCAGCTGCGAAACAACGCAATCTCTGGTAATCCCGCCGACGTGGGCATGAATGATGAATTGTTCTATCGCATGGTTGTCCATCTACCGATTGCTCAATTGCCCACCGGAGAGGAACTTGAGGAAACGGAGGAGACCGAAGAGTCCGAGGAAGCAGAA
>JAKVBY010000003.1:49393-63922 GCA_022446825.1 Pirellulaceae bacterium | reverse complement strand
TCTTACCTGATCCAAGACGAGGAGATCCGCCAGCAACTCGGAGGGCACTTTGACAACCCGGACTACTTTCAAGCGGCGTCGGTACTGCTCGACCCAACGGGTTTACAGCGAGGAAATTTCACCGTTTTGTCTCCAGCCGTCGATCAAGATGGCATGCTGGGAGGCGTGCGTTATGGACTGGAAGACGTCTCGAGCCGGTTGAATTTGAACGCTTTGTTGTTCGCCGATGAAAATATCGAAGGGTCCGCGCGTGAAATTCTCATGGCTTTACCGGGAATGAGCGAAGAGATCGCTGATGCGATTCTTGACTGGATCGATGAGGATGAAGAAATTCGCGAGTACGGCGTCGAGTCCGAGTACTATTCGACCTTGGATCCGCCGTATGCTGCCAAGAATCAGCCCTTGGATACGGTCGAAGAATTGTTGCTCGTGCGAGGTGTGACGCCACAACTCCTGTTTGGGGCAGATGCGAACCGCAACGGAACGATCGACCCACATGAATTCTCCGATCCAATGGGAAGTGAGGCAGGTATCGACGCTGCCGCGCTGGCCGAAGTGGAGCTCGAGCGAGGCTGGGCCGCTTACTTGACGCTGTTTAGTCAGGAGCGGAACGTCAATGCGTTGGGGCAGCCGAGAATTTTTCTCAACAACGATAATTTAGAAGAGCTTTACAGCCAACTGACGACGGTCTTCGATGAAGAATGGGCCATCTTTATTGTTGCTTATCGGCAGGCCGGTGCGTATGACGGACAAGAATCTGGAGAATCTGGTGCCGGACAACAGTTAGATTTTGAACAAGAAGGAAAAAATAAACTGACTCAGGTTCTCGATCTTATTGGCAAAAAGGTTGAAATCAAGTTTCAAGGTAATGAGCAGCCGACCGTTCTGCAATCTCCATTTCCCGAAGACCCAACGGCCCTGGCATTTTACTTGCCGACGCTGTTGGATCAGGTTTCGACCAGCAAGGAATTAACCATTCCAGGTCGCATCAATATTAACGAAACTTCCGCAACGGTCTTGGCGGGAATACCTGGCATGACCGAGGATATCCTGGCCAGCTTGCTTGAGCGGCGAGGGGTGCCAAGTGAAGAGACGGCACTCAATATGAGCTTTCAGCATGAGACTTGGTTGCTGACGGAGGGCATTGTCACACTGGAAGAAATGAAGTCGATGATCCCGTTTGTTTGTACGGGTGGTGACGTATTTCAGGCGCAAATCGTCGGTTATTACGAAGATGAAGCGGCTGCTTCACGGGCGGAGGTTATTTTTGATGCTACCACTCCGCTACCCCGCGTATTATTCTGGAGAGATATAAGTCATTTGGGGCGGGGGTATCCATTGGACGTTTTGGGCGCATCGTTAAGTGCAACTTTTGAAGGGTTGGACCTCTGAGCGAGAGGGAAATAAAGAGATGCGACAGTTAATCGCAGTTGAATGGGACGCATTTGAAGGCCGAGTTGTTTTGGCCTCCACGAGTGGGCGTGGGCTGGTAGTGGAAGATGCTTTTGCCGTCGAGTTGACAGGCGAGAGCAACAAGGCTTCTTCCACGTTGCGAAAAGCCCTTGCCGCGAAAAACATTGGCCGCCGTGACGCTTTGGTTGCGGTCGGGCGGGCGAGTGCCGAGTTGCGCATGCTCACTCTGCCCCATGCGCCGATGGAAGAGCTCCCAGAAATGGTGCGATTTCAAGCCGTGCGGCAATTTACCTCTTTGGGAGAGAATTGGCCTCTCGACTTTGTCCACGTCGATACAGGAAATCAAGAATCTTTAACCGTCTTAGCCGCCACGATTGCTCAAGATTTGGTCAAGGAAGCCCGTTCCCTCTGTGAGGAAGTACAACTGGTACCGCAGCGGATGGTATTGCGACCGTTTGCCGCAGCTTCCTTGTTGCAGCGACGGATTGCCGACGGCCCGGAAGATTGTCGCTTGATGGTCGACTTGTTAGCCGATGAAGCGGATCTGACCGTGATGGTGGGTGGCCAGGTTGTGATGATGCGTACCTTTCGGCCCCCGACCGAGGGTGGTGACGAAGCCTTGCATCTCGCCGTCATTGGTGAAATGCGGCGGACGATTGGCTCGGCCCAGGGGCAATTGAGCGGTCGACGCATTACCAAAGCGACCATCTTGGGGGATTCCAAGTTACATCGTGGCATGCGTGACGCAATTGCCGAGCGATTATCTACCTTAGAGGTCGATGTCATTGATCCGTTTGCTGGCATTGATGTCGCCTCTGACAACTTCTCGAAGTCACTGGGGCATGCTGGACGCTTTGCCTCATTGTTAGGATTACTGCTTGACGAAGCAGAGGAACAATCCCATGCGATCGACTTTTTGCATCCGCGAAAAAAACCGGAGCCCAAGAGTCGCAGTCGTTTGTTGGTGAGCTTGGGAATTGCCGTGGCCACGATGCTGGTCTTTTCTATGGGGATCATTTGGTTTCTGCTGCGCAGTTTGGATAACCATAATGCAGAGCTTGCTGAGGAAATTACGGGACAAAAAATAATGGTTGAGCGGTCGCAAGAACGCCTTGATGACACTCAATTGGTGGATGAGTTTGTTGATGCGGGTGTCGTATGGCTTGATGAGGTTGCTTGGCTGTCGCGAAATTTATTAGGACCCGACGAAGCGATTCTCCGCCGAATCAGTTTTCGAACGAACCGCCGCACCGGTTCAAAAATGATTCTCGATGGTGCTGTACAGGACGCCGAGTTGATTGACGATCTGGAAAGTGGCTTGCGTGATCCTCGTCATGTCGTCGATGGAGATGACGGCGCCGCGAACGCGACAGATTCTCGCTATCCGGCAACGTTTCGCGCACAGATTCTTCTGCAACGCGCAGTGGAGGCGGAAAGTACTTCCACGGATGCAGGAGGTGAGGAGATACCGACCAAAGAGACAGGGACCACTTCCCCGAATGATGATGCCGAGTTGAAATCGCCAAGTTTGAAATCTCCCCCCAGCGAGGACGATCCAGACGAACGCGATGCAGAAGAAGAGAATGGGACGCAGGGGTCGGTGGTTCAAAATGATCGCGAGGAGGCCCAATAATGACACGAAATGAAAAAATACTTTCTGTTGCGGTTGGTCTCCTGCTCTTTGGATTAGGGATGATCTACGTGATGGGAAAAATCACGACTGCTTTCGATGTGCGTAATATCCAGCGATCGCAGCTTGAAACGACGATTTCAAGCAATCGCAAATTGATCAACAAAGCCAATCGAGCTGGGAAACGTCAAGAGATTTATGAAATGCAGTCTTTGCCTCGTGACGTCCATATCGGTAACTCTGCTTATCGAGCTTGGTTGCACAAAATTGCGCGCGCTGCCCGACTGGATAAAATCGAGGTCAGCTATGACTCAGGCTTGACCCGTGGTGATGTTTTGAGCGAGTTGACCTTTTCCCTCTCAGGCAATGGTGACTTAGAGCAGGTGACCGCTCTCTTGTATGAATTCCACAAAGCCGATTATTTGCACCAGATTACCAAGCTAGATATCGAGCCCGCGAGAAATTCTAAACAACTCACACTCCGCTTGACTGCAGAGGCCCTTTCGCTGAGTCGGGCTGGAAATGAACCTGTGTTACCGGAACGCGAGTCAGATCTTCTAGAATTGCCGACGCTGGATGATTATGTCGCGGTGATCGTGCGTCGGAATGCCTTGGCGCCGGGGAACAATCCACCACGATTCACCTCGGCGGACTCGCAACGGCTTTACCTGGGCAAAGAGGGAACTATTCAGTTGAGAGCGCGGGCTAATGACGATGATCAAGAACTTCGTTTTGCCTTGCTCCGACACACGATTCCCAATGTCGATCCCACACTCGATACAAAATCTGGGAGAATTGCGTTAGAGCCCGATACCGAAGGCGAATTTGAGATCGTCGTCGAAGCGACAGACGATGGATTACCAGCAAAAAGTGTTCAGCAGACGATCAAGGTGTCGGTATCCAATCCACCCCCGCCCCGTGTCGTAGAGAAAAAGCCAGTATTTGACCAAGCGAAATTTGCATTTCTTACAGCGATCGTAGAAGTCAACGGGAAACCGAAATTGTGGCTTTCAGTTCGTACTACAGGGCAATCTCTTGAACTTGGCCAGGGAGAAGAGTTCTCCATTGGTGAAGTGCAAGGCCTTGTGGCGAAGATTCACCGTAAATCGGCTGAAGTCGATCTGGATGGGAAACGCATGCTGGTTCGCTGTGGTCAGAATCTCCGTGAGGGGCAATTAATTGCGGCAGCGACAAAACAGCCCCCTGCTACGACCGTCACCGAGGATTCCGATACCGTGGCGAATGAGGGCTTAGACCAAGTCTCCGAGGAGATCTCCGCGGACGAGATTCCTGCGGACGAGATTCCTGAGGATCAGATCCCGGATGATCTTTAAAATCCCCCGCCGCGATTTGCAGGCGAATTGAGTCGAAGGACCGTGCTGGTCGCCATAGGTTGCGCGCTAGCCCCTCAAAGCGTGGTGGGCGTGTGGTCGGTCTGCCACTGCGCTGGTGGTCATTTCTACGGTTTAAGCCTGCGGTGATCTTTGAGGTTTTGTCGGTTTGCCTTTAGCCGCTTAATAAAATATGCCGATCATTCTGGTTGAGTGGAAGATCCGGAATGCGCTGGCATGGTGCTAGCGTGCGCATGTATAGACTATATCGGGGGAACCGATGTTCCAACTCGTTCAGGGGCTTCGCCAATCACTTACTCGTTTTTCTCTAGGCACAGCTTGCGCCGCCGCAGTCCTTGCTGTCAGTGTCTCTTGGAGCCAGCAAGTGGCGCCGGAGATGCGGGTTTATCCGTTACGGCATGCAGCTGTAGAAGAAGTCGCGGCAAAACTTCGTGGCATTCTGGACAGCTCTCCAGAAAACCCCGAGATCATGGTTGAACATGATCGTAATCGCATTGTTGTACGGGGTTCTGCGGACATCCAACGGCTGGTCGGCCAAATGATCAAAACACTTGACCGTCAAAACTCAGCGGGCGAGCGAACCATAAAAACGCCACGTCCGGCAGATGTGCGTGGGTATAATGTGCCGCGCGAGGAATTGCAGCGTTCGGCTGAGATTATTCGTGGGCGTTTTCCAGAATCAACAGGCGTCCGTGTGGCGACCGATTCTCGGACCTCGCAAATCTTGGTGGTTGCACCCCAGTCGGTCCACGACGCATTGCAATTGATGCAGCGTTCAGGAGAATTGGCGCAGGCCACCGATACGGGTCCCGTGCCCGAACGGCGAATTGTACAGAGTCCACTCCGGCCCGGTACCGTTTCTTTGCAGAATGTCTCTTGGCGGGAACTTCAGGATGCGATCCAACGTTCCATGCGGGGCCGCGTCAATGTAGCGACCGATCGTAGTGGTGAACTTGCAACCCTTACGGCCCGAGAAGAAGACGGTCAATCTGCCACAATGCAGATTGATCGTCGGCATAATTCGGCTCAAATCAATGGCAACGGGGATTTCGCTAGGTCGTGGAAACAGTTAGCTCGGATGCTTGATGCCGGCCCCCAGTTGTCGAATGGTACGGCCGAAGTAGTACCGATCAATCGTGCAGATCCTAATAGTGTCCAGCAAGCGATTGAATTGTTGCGATCGGTGGGACGTGACAAACCGGACGTCGAAGTGACCGGTGCGGTTCCAGTGAGTCGTGAGTCTCATAAGCGGCGTTGGGGCGGCGAGTTAGTTTCAATGATTTTTCAACGCGACCAACAGGAAGAGGAAGAGGAAGAGGTCCAAGAGCCAGAAGACGCAGAGGCGACTCCCACTCCCGCCGAGGAAGAGGTTGTAGGCGAGGAAGAGGCTGTAGAGGAGGAAGAGGAAGAAACTACGGCGACTATTCCAGCCAATCCAGAAGGTGTTATCAATGATGATCTAGCGGGAGCCGGTGTCATGGGGCCCGTGCAGATTGAATTTGTGGAGGGGCTGGGAGTATTCATTATCAAAGGACACAAACGCGATGTGGAACGTGTCAGGAAGATCATTGAACAAATCGAAAACCAGACCCGTGAAACCAAACCAGAAATCGAAGTTTTCCATTTGAACCATGCGAACAGCCAAGCAGTGGCGGAGTTAGTTCTCTCGCTTTACGCGGATGTTTTTGGCCCTCGTCAGAGTCCTGTCAGTGTGGTGGGATTAGGAAAGCCGAATGCCGTCCTGTTAATTGGCTTGAGAGAAGGGGTCGATGCTGTCAAGGAATTGATCGTCAAATTGGATAAACCAGTTGCACCTTCAAGTCAAATCCGGGTTTTTCGTCTGCTACATATGCCGGCGTTGGATGCGGAGCAGACTGTGAACAATTTCTACAGTGGCGCCACGACGCAGCAAGGTGGGCAAGGAGGTGGGGCATCCCAGACGACGACTGGCTTATCGGCACGTGTGGTGGCGGTAGCCGACTTTCGCTCGAATTCGTTGATCGTTCAGGCCAGCCCTCGAGATATGGTCGAGGTAGCGATGTTGATTCAAAAGCTGGATGTGGAGAGTACCGAAGCCGTCACGGAGGTAAAGGTTTTTAAACTTCAGAACGCTTTGGCGACCGACTTGCAGCAAGTTCTCCAGAATGCGATTGCCGGCCAGAGTACGGGGGGCTTTCAACAGACACCAGGAGTCCAAGGCCTGCCGGCCGGCGCTCAGGGAGGGGGCCAAGGCAACCTTGCTTCCACGCGGTTGTCGATTGTTGGAATTGATGGGGCCGGTAACAAAGTCCTCAATTCGGGAATTTTGAATGGCGCCATCGTGACTGCGGATGCGAATGTCAACGCGTTAGTTGTTCGCGCTCCGTCGAAAAGCATGCCGTTGATCGGTGAGTTGATTCGTCAATTAGATCAGCCACCGGATGCGGAGTCGATCATTAAAGTGTTCAGTTTGGAGAATGGGGATGCAGTGCAACTTACAGCGATGCTGCAGCAACTATTCGGTCAGCAGGTGACTGCAGGGCAAGGTGCTTTAGGGCAGTTGACGCAGGCCATTTCCCTGAGCAATCTTCAGCCAGGTGCAGGGGCAGGAGAAAGCTCACTGGTGCCACTGCGTTTTTCGATTGATCAGCGTACCAACAGTATCGTCGCCTCGGGTACGATCGGCGATTTAAATGTGGTAGAGATTCTTCTATTGCGTTTGGACCAGGGAGGGATTGAGACTCGCGTGACGGAGGTTTTCCGCCTGAAGAATGCTCCGGCTTTTGATGTCGCGACAGCAATTGCCAACTTTTTAGCCGAGCAGCGAGCTATCAATAATCAATTATTTATCACCGGTGAAGTGAGTTCATTCGAACAGGTAGATCGCGAAGTGATTGTGGTGCCAGAGTTGGTAACCAATAGTCTCATTATCAGCGCCTCTCCAAAGTACTACCCGGAAATTCAAAAGATGGTTGATGCACTCGATTTCCGGCCTTCGATGGTCATGGTGCAAGTGGTGATTGCCGAAGTCGATTTGGACGATCGTTTCGAATTAGGAGTTGAACTTGGTTTGCAAGATTCTATGCTGTTTGACCGCGGAATCGCTGCGGGCGAGACAGCTTCTTCACCTGGATTTAACTTTAACAATCTCGGCCTGCTGCCAAATGCATCGACATCGGGACAAGAGAATTTTGCTGGACAAGCTTTATCGAGTTTGACGTTAGGCCGGGCGAGTTCAACCTTGGGTTATGGAGGCCTGGTCCTTTCTGCTGCCAGTGAATCGGTGAACATGTTGGTCCGGGCCCTGCAAGATGAAGGACGACTGCAGATTCTCAGTCGACCACAAATTATGACACTTGATAATGAGCAAGCCTTTGTTCAGGTGGGCCAGAATACTTCGCGGATTACGGGAAGCACCTCGAATACTGTAGGTGGTACGACCAACACTGTAGAGGATGTGTCGATTGGTCTGTTGTTGCGGATTCAACCACGAATCAACGAAGACCGAGTTGTGGTCATGACGGTCGATGCAGAAAATTCAGCACTCGATGATACGGGAGTTCCTGTTGCCGTGGATGCGACGGGACAGCCGGTTATCTCACCGAATATTAACATTACAACCGCCTCGACGACGGTAAGTGCGCACAGTGGACAAACAGTGGTATTTGCTGGTCTGATCACAAAAAGTCGCATTAATGCGACACGCAAGGTGCCTTTCTTGGGAGACATACCTGCCCTAGGCCGGCTATTCCGCTATGACACTGAAACTGACAACCGGTCCGAGTTACTTATTTTTATGACACCGCACGTAATCGACAGTGAAGACGAAATGGAGCAGATGAACCTCAACGAATCAGATCGGATGAGTTGGTGTTTAGCCGATGTCCTCGAAGTCAATGGCGAGGTCGATATGATGCCGGGCAATGGCTTGTGGGGACCTGTGCAGGCTCCCACTGTTTACCCTGACATCGATCCAGCGGGTGGGACGAAAATCGCTCCTCCTCAAATACCAGGAAATGTTGACGTGGAGGCGGTTCCTGTTATGCCTACGACGCAGCGACGGCCACAGCATCTGAACCAACACGGTGTTCCAGGCAGAAGTCGAGGACGGGCGGTCCAAGTTCGACCGATTTCAGAAATTCCTCATCCGCCCGTGTATGAACGTCAACAAACTCCGCCCAATGTAAATGTTACCGGACAACCGCCACGGCAAGAGCAAGCGACACAGCGAACCGCAACGCAGCCAGCTTCCTATGAACAACCCGTACGCTTACCAGCGACGCGCAGGCGTTAATCAACGAACGGGCGGTGCGCCGGTTACCTCGACGGTTGGGCAGGTTAACTGTTGCCTCGCGTTTTGCCCTCGGTCAAGAAAGATAGAGAAAAATGAAGCAACGCATTGATTCGGCCTGGGCAACGCTTGTTGTCGTGATGCTGCTTGCTGGATGTGCCTCACCACTGGAAAAGTCGTGGAGCGTTTTACCGGGCGTAAAGTCTGCTGCTGAAGAAAAACGAATGCGTGATCCTCAACGGTTGGTAACGGTGTGGAGTGAGGCAGCCTATACTGTAGCGGGAACTCAGCCGATACGTGGATTTGGGGGACGCATCTATTTTTTCAACGAAGCGCATAAGCCCGTGGAAGTAACGGGTCAGCTGACGGTTTACGCCTTCGACGATACTTATCAGGCGACACATAAAACCCAGCCGGATCGCCGCTTTGTTTTCACGCCAGAGCAGTTCAAAAGCCATTTCAGTCAGTCGGATTTGGGGCCCTCTTACAGCGTGTGGCTACCGTGGGAAACGCTTAACGACTCCATGAAGAAAATCAGCCTCCTGCCAGTATTTACAACTTCCGATGGAAAGCGGATTGTGGGGCAGCAGGCCATGAATGTGCTGCCCGGAAAATCCGCAGAGACCATGGTTGATCAAAGTCTTCAATACCGCCACTTGCAAGCGAAGGGGAAAGGCCCGCTACAGCAGGTGTCTCACCAGCAACAGGCAGTGAGAGCGGGCTCACCGACATTAGGCGAAACGCGACATTCCTTAAATACGACGACCATCGCTTTACCGAAAAGCATGTCGAGGCGTTTGCAGCAGTCTCCCGCCACACTCCGGGACAGTCCATCTCGGCCCCCGACAGCGGAAACGTTGCGTGAGGCAGGACGCCATTTGCCCTCTGCTTACCGGGAAGTCTTAGAACCGACTGCAGCCCCCACTGCTCCTGGTGTCACTCCGGATCAGTTGGAGGCACAAGTTCCGGCATGGGTGTCGCAGCTGGCTCCTGCGGGGCAGCCGAAACGGTCAAGCCGTTTTGAACGGAGCCGATTCCCGGCTCAAGCTGGGCCAGACGCTCGATCAACTCGCGATCGCGTTGACTTCCCACGCTACCCTCGATCACACACATCTCTCCCGCCATCCGCACCGTGATTGCTGAAGTCAATGTGATGGAGGGGATATTAGGGAGCAACGCTTCGAGATGTGCGCTGACCCTGTTTGGCGACGGACGTGCAAGTGAGGGGCCGACGACGGTCCGCGTACGAATGGTCCGCGCGTTGTTATTTCCGAAGTTATTTTGCTGCATACCGCCGAATCCCTGAGTTCCCGAATTAAGTCCGTTGCGGTTAAACGAGTTTTGACCAAAGCCGCCCTGACCAAGTGAACTGCCGAAACCTGAACTCAAGCCGCCGAGACCACGGGCTCCACCGAGGGTGGAGCCGAAACTGTTCAATCCACTCGACAAACCGCCAAGCCCTGAGGCTGCACCGTTCCCGGTAAATTGAGAATTGACGCTGCTGGCGTTTTCGCCAATTTTACTGCGAGGATGACTGCCGTTTCCAGCACCAATGAAGGCTCCCTCTTGACGTTGGATGGCGGCTGCACTGGTGACTTGCCCCGTCTGTTGTAAGCCCTGTGTGCGCTGGCCACTGTTGGCTGTTTGCCCAGTATTCGGTATCTGTGCGGAAACGCGGTCGGGCACCACTGAGTTTACAACCAAAGCCATGCAGAGGAGAAAGAAATGTTTTGTCATGGGATCATCCAAAACCTCGGGGACGTGTGCAAGGCGATCGCAACCTTTGACTCAGAAGCATCGCCACAATCCTTGTTGGATGCGACGAGAACTCCATTCTTACTAATTCGTCAACCTTCCCTGCGATTGGTTGCACCGGATCAAATTGGTTTGCCTGTACCGGTTATGCCAGTTCTTCTAGTGTTCCAAAATGTCCCGTCAAATGCAACCAAAGTGCCACGAGAGCCTTTGCAGAAGTCTTCCTGTTGAAGTCGAATATCCCTTGTTTTAAAGGGCTCCACGGCAGAAGTGAAGCAAATTTTGCTGCAGGGAAGTATTGCCGCTTAGGGGAAGTAGTGAAACAATACAGCAGTTTGTCCTCTCTAACCATCAATCGTGATCTTCATGGCGAGACCTTTAGTGCCCCCTATGCTCGTCCCCAGGCTGGCCTGATTTTCGGAATCTATCTTTGTGGCCAATACGTTTAGTTTCCTATTTGCTTTGAAAATACACCTCTGAGGAGTCACGTTGTGTCTCACCTTGATCGACCATTGGTACTTCGCGTTGCGATTTGGTTTGTTCCCTTATTCCTGATTCCTTGGGGGACCTGCGGCGTGGATGCGCAGGAAAAAAGTTCCGTGCGATTATTTCCCGATTCAACGATTGCCTTTGGACGCATTGCCAATGTGCAGGAATTCATCGCTTCGTTCCAGGCGACCTCTTTTGGACGGATGTTCAATGATGCAGAGGTGCAACCACTCATGTCAGATTTATGGCGTGGGTTCAGTTCGTTTGCCGAAGAGGACGTTCAGGATGGACTCGGTATGTCCATTGGCGATTTGCTGAGTATTCCGCAAGGCGAAGTCGCAATTGGTGTCGCGGTGCCTGAAGGAAGTCAGCCGGCATTAATGGTGATGATCGACGTGGGCGATCGTTTAACGCTTGCCGAGCAGGTGCTTGATTTAATGGAAAGTGACATGATTGCAGACGGGGCTTCCGAGTCGACAGAAGAAGTCGGTGACGTAACCCTGCGCGTCTACAGTGGAGTTGGTGGTGCCGATCGAGAGATGGTTGTGTTTGTGCGCGAGGATGTCGTTTCGCTTGTTCAAGATCTTGAGTTGGCAAAGCAAATGGTGGCTGCTGCCAATGGTGAGGTTGCCGATGATAAGTCCCTCGCGGACAATCGACGGTTTACCACCATCATGAAACATTGCGAAGGAACCAAAGGCGAGCGTCCGCAGTTGAGCTGGTTTCTGGATCCAATTACTTTGTTGAAGCGTATCTCGCAGGGTAACTTCGGTATGACCGCGGTAGTGGGTATGTTGCCCACTTTGGGACTTGATGGCCTGAAGGCGCTCGGTGGCAGTGTCATTATGAACACGGAAGAATTTGATTCGATCAGTCATGTTCATTTGTCGTTAAGTTCACCCCGCAATGGTGTTTTAGCAATGCTCGCTCTGGAAAGTGGTGAGACCGAACCTGAAGCGTGGGTGCCGAGCGATGTGGCGAGCTACTCAACCTTCAATTGGAATCTGGAAGAAACTTATTTAAGTGCCGCCAAACTGGTCGATGGTCTTAACGGTGAAGGCGCTTTGGGGCGTATGATCGAACGGCGTTTTTCAGAGCCGTTAGGAATTGATTTCGAAACCGATTTGTTGGCACAACTCGAGGGGCGAGCGACTTTGATTACTTGGGTTGAAAAGCCGGCTCGGCTGAATAGTCAGTCCATGCTTTTAGGGATTAAATTGACCAACCCAGAGAGATTTCGTGAAACGTTGTTAACGCTCACGCAGCGCTTTTCAAATGGGCTCGAGAATGCAAGTTTTAGTGGGATTAGGTACCAGCGAGTGCGTCAAAACGATGAAGTGCCCTTAGCTGAGGACATCTTTCGTCGGGCGGCACCTTGTTTTGGCATTGTTGGCGACTACTTTTTGTTAACCGATAGTGAGAATTTGCTGCAGGAGGTGATGAAGACTTCACGGTTATCGGTGGGAAAGAAATTTTCTAGTGAATTGGATTTTAAGTTGATTGCCAATAAAATTGAGCGGCAGGTGGGTGGTAAATCTCCGGCCGTCTTGATGTTTAGTCGAGTCGAAGAAAGCATGCAGGCTTTGTATGATTTCGCGCAATCCGATGGCGTGCGTGGCCAATTATCAGCGAACGCCTCAGAAAATCCGGTCTTTGGCACGCTCAATCAGTCACTCAATAATCATCCTTTGCCACCGTTTTCTGTTCTGGCCAAATACTTGGCTCCCCGAGGTGCGATGGTTACGAGTGATGCCACAGGGTTCCATTATACGGCGTTTAGTCTGAAACGTGACTAAATCCAAGTGGGCTGTGAAACTCGCCAGTTTTCCGGTTGCAAGAGTGGGGGAAAATTGTTGCGGTGGTGAGTTAAATACCTCATAAGGTTGTCGGCAAATCTTAAGCCGCCTTGGATTGCAGAGCTTCGTTGGCTTTGTGAATCCAGTCTCGAATTAAGGTGGTGTCGGGAAAGCGGCCTGATTGCAGCAGCTGGCTTCCCTCATCGGACTGTCTAAAATCGTCTAAAAGTGAAGTCATGTCCGCGCTGGTCGCGTCGGCAATTTCTGCGACTGAAGTGAATCCACAGCCTACCAGTATTTGCGCTCCATGACTGTCCAAATTCGGTAGACTGGAGACGAGCCTTAATTGAATCTGCCATTGTTGAATTGTTTTGGGATCAAGCGAGTAAGGGGCACATTGTTGCACGACTTGCTGGACATCCAGGGCAATGAATTGTGCTACGTTATGGATACCCCGGGTCTCTAGTATTTGGACTGCCTGGCGACCGATGAAAGGAACTTCTATTAGGGCTGATGTACCATCTACGGGGCAACGTCTGTTTTTTGAGACAGGTTCTGCCGGGGAGCCCTGATGGGGGATGTCCACTCGGCGCTCCTGTGTCTTTGTTACTCGGGATGGTTTAAGAGACTGTTGGTGGGCAAGTCGCTGTTTTGCCTTGGTCAGTGACATGCGACCGTGAAGTTGACCCGTTGGTGGGACGGTTTGTTGGTCTAATTCATCTAGCGGGATCCCGAGAATTTCTTTCGCGTGAGCTTCACGAACAAGCCGTTCCGCTTGAGGTAAGGTTTTGCTTGCGCGTCCGGTTGCTTGTACTTCGTGGCAAATGTTCGCAGCGATTTTGCGTTCGACATGATCTGAAATTTTGCGAGTGAGCCAGGCGATAGGAGTTGTTAGCTGTGTGAGGATTCGAGCAACATGAATGTTCACAGGAGGTGGAGTGACCTCAGCTTCAGCAAAAAAATGGTCGAGGATCCGTGCAAAACCAATCGTTGCATAAGCCAAAAGTTCCGCCAAAGCGGCTTGCAACTCTTCGTCTAAGGCAGAGGTAGGGTTGCTTCTGGCCGCCTTGAGGTCATAGTGGTCCAGAATGAGTTGATAGTAGGTGTGCGAGTATCGAGCGCCTTGACGCATCATTTCTGCCAACCAGTCCTGGGAATCTGGGATTTCTATGTCTGGATACTCTTCTTGATTCCTGGTCCGGTCACGAAGGTGGTCGAATGACTGTCGAACGCTCCACTCGACTGCGCGGTGGATATTGCCTGCTTGTGCTGTTTGCCCTGTCTGAAAAGGCATGATTAAATCGGTGAAATAATGACTTAAAACGCCCATCGAATAGATGGCGTCAGGCCAAGCACCCCGTCGCAGTTCCGCGAGGGATTTTTTATACCAATGTTGAGCGGTCGGGATGGCACCCCCCCAGTCATCATCCTGGACGTATAGGACATGGTTTTTGAAGTCCTGAAATTGCTTATCTGGTGCCTCACTACCATCGAGGTAGGTGTCATAGTAATAGAGGATGTTGTCTATCCAAGTGCAGGCGTCAGGGTTCCGCAGATGTCCGACTGCATCGAGTGCTAGCTTGTGGTGGGTGCCGATGCACTCATGGGAGAAGATTACGTTGAAAAAACGTGCTTGTTCTGGGGTCATGGCATTCTTCTAGAAACCGCAAGAAAACCAGGAATTCTCGCAATCGACGCGTGTTAGCAGTTGTAGTCTGTCCCGCTCATTACATGCTTATCGGTTTCCTTTGGGGTACTGATTCAATTTCGATTGGCCAGGAAAATTAGAGTGGCTGGGAGATCCGACCTGAGGTTGTCGAATCC
>JAKVBY010000003.1:11716-49293 GCA_022446825.1 Pirellulaceae bacterium | reverse complement strand
TGGAAGCCGTTTTGCGGAACTGCGATGGGTACGTAGTCACTGAAGAGGACGTACAAAACCTTGCAGCCTGGGACGCAGCAGCGCCCGCCAAAGTTGAGATCCCTTTTAAGCCATCGCGTGTCGTTTTGCAGGACTTTACCGGAGTGCCTGCTGTTGTGGATCTTGCCGCGATGCGGTCTGCCATGGATCGGCTGGGTGGTGATCCGAAAAAGATCAATCCACTCATCCCAGTTGATTTGGTTATTGACCATTCAGTTCAAGTCGACCAATTTGGTTCGGCTGATGCACTTGAGCACAATGTCAACTTGGAATTTCAACGCAACCGCGAACGCTATGAGTTTCTACGTTGGGGCCAGCGGGCGTTTGATAATTTTCGTGTTGTGCCGCCGAACGTCGGTATCGTTCATCAGGTCAATCTGGAATTTTTGGCCAAGGGTGTTTTCTTACGTGAGGATGCGACGGGGACGGTTGCCATGCCAGACACGCTTGTCGGCACCGATAGTCACACCACCATGATCAATGGATTGGGCGTTTTAGGATGGGGAGTCGGTGGGATTGAGGCTGAGGCAGTCATGCTCGGGCAGCCTCTTTACATGCTGATGCCAGAAGTTGTCGGTTTCGAATTGACCGGGAAATTGGCTACTGGCACCACGGCCACGGATTTGGTGCTCACCGTGACGGAGCAATTAAGAAGCGAAGGAGTCGTAGGAAAATTTGTAGAGTTCTATGGAAGTGGTGTCTCAGCAATGTCGTTGGCTGATCGGGCGACGATTGCAAATATGGCACCAGAGTATGGTGCAACCATGGGATTCTTTCCTGTCGACACGGAGACCTTGAATTTTTTGAGACGCACAGGTCGTACCGATGCAGAGGTGGCGTTAGTGGAACGCTATACCAAGGAATTGGGAATATTTCGCAGCGACGACAGTCCGACACCAACGTATACCAAGTCGCTCTCGCTAGACATCGCCAGCGTCGAGCCTTGCTTGGCAGGGCCCAAGCGACCGCAAGATCGCATCACGCTGGCGGCAATGAAATCGGAGTTCAGAAAGTCCTTGGTCGCGCCGGTGAATGAACGAGGCTTTGCACTGGATGAGACATCACTAAATGCCACATCCATGGTGGAAAACAATGGAGATTCTACGGAAATCGGCCATGGGGCAGTCGTGATTGCCGCTATTACGAGTTGCACGAACACAAGCAATCCGTCCGTTATGCTGGCAGCGGGGATTTTGGCGCAGAAAGCGACTGCCCGTGGCTTGCAAGTCAAGTCTCACGTGAAGACGAGTTTAGCCCCCGGCTCGCGCGTTGTGAGTGATTATCTGGATAAGGCGGGGTTAACAGAAGCATTGCAGTCACTTGGTTTCCACACCGTTGGATATGGGTGTACTTCCTGTATCGGAAATTCAGGTCCGCTTCCCGAGCCGGTGGCAAAGGCAATCCAGGATGGAAATCTAGTGGCTGCGGCAGTATTAAGCGGCAACCGAAATTTTGAAGGTCGTGTGAATCCCCTCACGAAGGCAAATTATCTGGCCAGTCCTCCGCTGGTGGTTGCTTATGCATTGGCTGGTACGACGGACACCGATCTGGCGAAAGAACCTCTGGGACAGGATGCAGATGGAAATGACGTGATGTTAGCAGAGATCTGGCCAACTCAAGGAGAGGTCGATGCTGCCATTCAAGCAGCGATCAGCCCAGAAATGTTTGCGGACCAATACGGGGGTGCATTCGATTCGAATGAGATGTGGAACCAAATTGAAGCTGGAGACGGCGACCTTTACGCCTGGAATGCAGCAAGTACATACATTCAGCATCCGCCCTTTTTAGATCATGTTACTTTGGATGCTGCGCCGCTTCAGCCCATTGCGGGTGCTCGAGTATTAGCTTTGTTGGGTGATTCTGTCACGACGGATCACATCTCCCCAGCTGGGGCAATTGCCCAGGACAGCCCTGCTGGGCGATATTTGGTCGAACAAGAAGTTGCGCCACGGGATTTTAATAGCTATGGTTCTCGTCGCGGAAACGATCGCGTCATGCATCGTGGAACTTTTGCGAATATCCGTATCCGTAATCAGCTGGCACCTGGTACGGAGGGTGGAGTAACCCGTTATTTACCTGACGGTGAGCAGATGAGTATCTACGACGCAGCTACCAAATATGCCCAAGATGGTGTGCCTCTGGTGATCTTAGCAGGCAAAGAATATGGAACTGGCAGTAGTCGAGATTGGGCAGCGAAGGGAACCATGTTACTGGGAGTTCGTGCGGTGATTGCTGCAAGTTATGAGCGGATTCACCGGAGCAACCTTGTTGGAATGGGAGTACTTCCCCTGGAATTTCCTGCCGGTAAGACCTGGGAGTCCTTAGGCTTGACGGGCGATGAGGTCTATGATGTCGAAGGACTTGGTGAAGAGTTAAAGCCGCGAGGAACCGTCCATGTCAAGGCGACCTCAGGCGAAGGTGTCGTGATTGAGTTTGAGGCAAACGTTCGCATTGATACACCGGTCGAATTAGACTACTACCGTAATGGGGGTATTTTGCAGACGGTTTTGAAACATCTGCTACAGGCCTGAAAATGGGTGCTCCCGGCGTTGCTAAATGGTAGTCCTTGTGGCAAGGAAGTGATTTTCTATGAATCAGTGGTTAGGTTTGGTTTTGGTGGGCGGGATCATTTTTGTTTGTCTGGCGGGAGGCGCAGTAGCGTTACTCCCAAGCCAACGTAAGACGTCCAAGCCCCCGTTGAAAAAGTCTTCCGGCAAAGGGAAATGAACCATGTCTCTCCTTTTCGTACGTGCCAGATCAAAGATGCGAACCTCGCTAGAAGGATTCGTTGCCATGCAATGGTTCAAAAAGCAATTCCTTAAAATGTGCTGGTCTCAGGCAACGCTCCGTATGTTCATCGGAGCCGTTGTTTTTGTGGGCGCCTTGGTCTCGGGGCCGCTCGTTCGCTCGCAGGACCAAGCTGCGGCAGAGATCCGTCAGTCACTGGCGACACTGCTCTATGATAAAGCAGGGTTTGAGCAGCATCGAATGGCAGTGGTTCAACTGGCCTCAGTGGGGGCATCGGCTGTTCCGCATGTCTCGAAATTGCTGAACCATAGTGAGCAACGGATGAGGCTTCTGGGGCTTGAGGTGCTGAAGCAACTGGGAGAGGAAGCCTTACCAGCGCTTTCTCAGTTGAGACCTCTGCTCCAGCACAGTGATGCAAAAATGCGTGCCGGTGGACTGCGGGTGATTCACGCAATCGGTCCGGGCGCGGGGGAAGTTATTGTGGATGTGCTTGCACTGGTCGCTGATCAAGATGAGGTCACCCGAGGGTGGGCGATGCGAGCTGCTTTAAGGATTGCCCCCAACTACTTGTCCGAACAGCTGCTTGAAGAAATGGCGCGGCGGGGGATTGTGTTTGAAGACGTCGCGCATTCCTCGATCCATCAATTCTTGGGTTCCTCGATACGTGCGTCTGAGGACCCTGCGAAACGCGCGGAATTAAAGCGTGTCTGGCAGATTGCCAAAGCCAATCAGCAGCATAAGATTCGTGTGCTGAGTTTGTTAAATCAGTAAGATTTGTGCATGAGCTGCTCTAAGTAGAGGATGGTACAGGGCAGGACGACGGAGGGCTGCAGCGCTTTCCATCCAGAGGCCTCTGTTCAGCCGTCTGTTCCCTCTGCTTCTTCCAGGACCTGCAGTTCGTGCTTAAAGTGCGTGATCGTTTCTACCGGATTGAGGTTGAAAATGGTCCGCCCGGCAGTCGACCATTGGCCTGCTTCAAAAGAAAAGACGGCCGTTGCAGCACGCAGGTTGGTGGCGTTGGGGTTGTCTTCCATGTCCCCTCCAGCAATCGCTTGGAATTGAATGGTCATTCCCACCAGCGCCCGCAGTTCGCCGGAATTGGTGTCGCGAGCAAAAGTGACTGTTTCAGCAAAATCACAATGAAGCCAACTTAGCCCACGGGGTCGGCCACTCTGGGCGGAAAGCGTAAAAAACTTTGCTTCGAGATCTTTTCGTGCGGCTGCAAATGTGTTGCGACCTTGAAGCCTTTGTGAGGCGAGTCGAGATTCTCTTAACCGAGGTCGCAAGAGGATCGTCATGACAGCCGTAGCCACAGCCAGGATACCGATACCAAGGGCGACCATTTCCATGAAAAAGTACTCCGACAGTCAAGCTGATTTAATGTGTAGGAAAATGAACCGCCACGATAAGCTCTCATTCTGGTGATTTAAGAGAGATTTGACAACACTTTGAAGCAGCAGTTGTTGGAGTCGTATGCTAGGACTTGCGGATCGCGTCACCGGAATGGTGCGGGTGTCTTGAAAGGGTAGCGAATGACGGTTTCTAGAAATTCGGTTCGTTGAAGGAAGCCGTCACTTGTAATAGACTTCGCAGAATGTTTCCAATATTTTGCCGACGGCCAGAGTCATCGGGGATGACAGCGCTTTCTTGTGAAGGGGAGTTTGATGACAATTACTGTGAGATGTCATGCTTGTGGTCAGACACTCCGGTTTGAGAATCAAGTAAGGGAGCTGCAGAAGAAGTGTCCGATTTGCCACGAGTTGGTGCGTCTGCGAGATGCGGTCGATGAACCGGATCTCGAGCAATTTGTGGAAGTCGAAGTCGTTGCGGATCGTGCATCCTTGTGGTATCTGCAGACTCCAGAAGGGCAAGTTTATGGCCCGGCGGGGAGGAAGGAACTCGACGACTGGGTCCGTCAAGGACGCGTCGCAGACGATTGCCTGCTGCGGCGTCACGGCACCAATAATTGGAATTCTGCAGCTTTGACGTATCCTGAAATTGCGGCGATCACGGTTCCGCGTTCGTCCCCAGTTGAGAGTGGTGACGGTCGTCTTTGCAATCCGGTTGCGGAACCGACGATGCATGGTGCGGGTACAGCGACGGCTTTTTTTACCAAGAGCCAGCGGGGATCGATTGTGTTATTATTGGGGGTTGCTGGGTTTGTCGCCATCTGTCCAATTTTCAGCGTGCTCGCTTGGGTGTGGGGAAGCGCTGATATGCGTGAAATGAAAATGGGACATATGGATTACAAGGGGTTGAGAGCGACCCAGGCAGGTCGCATGTTGGGGATGGTGGCTGCTTTGATATGGATTGTTGCTGCGGTGATCGGGATATTTGTGATGCTGGCACGAATCTGAGCTAATTGTGAAAAGAGACAGCGACTGAATGTTGGGATGGGTGGGGTGCTTACCGTTTGGCTTGCTGGTTGACAAAAGGAAATATTGCGATGTCGATTGACACAATTTGCCAAGGCTGCGCACGAAAACTACGCGTCGCAGATGAGTTTGCCGGGAAGAAAGCACGTTGCCCCGATTGTAAAACGGTCTATGTTGTTCCCACCAAGAGTGAAAGTTTCCACGAGGGTCGCGAAGAGACTCCGGCGCGCTCTGTGAGCCCTGAGCAATGGATGCTGCGCACCGAAACAGGGGATGAATATGGTCCGGTGGCGAAGGCCGAACTCGACGCCTGGTTGAGCCAAGGACGTATTACCTCGCGATGTTTTCTAAGGCGAGAAGATTCCGACAGGTATCAGCCTGCAGCTGCCATTTATTCTTCGCTACAAGGATCCAGTCCGTTTCCAGCCCAGCAGAATCCTTTTGCCGACAGGCCAGAGCAAGAAGGCCATCCTTATGTCGCACCCCAGACAGACCCGCAGAATATGACGCCTGGAGGGTACATGACTCCCCATCGCGGTGGAGTTGTACTCGCCTTGGGAATCTGCGCGTTGGTCTTCAATCTGTGTTTGTTGCCAGGCATCATGGCGTGGTACATGGGAAACAGTGATTTGAAAGCGATGAATCGCCGTGACATGGACCCAGAAGGTCGTAGTCTGACCCAAGTGGGTATGATTCTAGGAATTGTCGGTACCATACTGAATGTCCTTTGTTGCAGTCCGTTTTTCCTCTCGGCAATTTTTAACTAGTCGGGCTGGTACGATGGCGCCCAAGGGAATTTTCCGAGCATGGTTTCATCCCAGGGAGAAAGGAAAAGAATGCCCATTCTTGGTGCTCATATGTCGATCGCCGGNGGTTATTTCAAAGCGCTCGAAGCAGGACGCNNAGCGACTTGTGATTGCGTGCAAGTCTTTACCAAGAACAATAATCAATGGCGTGCCAAACCGATCACTCCNGANGAGGCNGAGAAATTTTCGGCAACACTTGCCAGNGAAAANATTGTTGCNGTGCTTTCACACGCATCTTATTTAATTAATTTGGCGACCCCCAAGGAGGATCTTTGGAATAAATCGATTGACGCTTTGGTACTGGAGTTGCGTCGCGCGAATCAACTCGGGATTCCCAGCGTTGTGGTCCATCCTGGTGCTTTTACGACAAGTAGCGAAGCGGCTGGAATTCAGCGAATTTCGGCAGCGCTTGATGAGGTGTGCCGCCAAACTAGTGATGGCCAGGCCATTTGTCTGTTGGAGAATACAGCGGGACAAGGCACCAATCTTGGTTGGAAGTTTGAGCAGTTGGCGTTGATGATTGACGGGGTGAAATCGCCCGATTCGATTGGCATTTGTATTGATACTTGCCACGCATTTGCCGCAGGCTATGAGCTTTCGGACCAAAAGGCTTTTCAAGCCGCGCTCAAAGAACTTGACCAAACTGTTGGCCTCACAAAAGTGAAGGCGATGCATTTAAATGATAGTAAGCGTCCCCTGGGGTCCCGAGTCGACCGACATGAACACATTGGGCAGGGGCATCTGGGAATGGAAGCTTTTGCAAATGTGGTAAATGAGCCCCGTTTGGTCGACCTGCCCATGTATTTAGAGACACCCAAGGGAACCGACGAAACCACCGGAGAAGATTGGGACATGCAGAATCTAAGCAGGCTGCGCCAATTGGTCGAATAATTTCTTTCATGTTTCCTTGCCCTGGCCATCGGGCAAGGTCATTCTGGAGGGCCAAGGTTATTCTGGAGGGATGGAACGGCCATGAGGGTCTTCTTCCGGATGATCTAATTCCGCCAGGAGTTGTTCTTGAAGGGTCGGGTCGATATAGTGTTCGGCCCTTTCTGCAGACTCGTGGAGGTGATCGTCCGGCAAGTCAAAATGTTTCTCGACATAGCTTTCCCAAAGTCGGTGAGAACGGATCAGGTGCTGCGCGTGGAGGCGGCCTTGAGAAGTCAGGCGAAGCTCCTCATGCTTGGCGGTGATGTCGCCATCGACCGCAAGTTGCCAATGGGCGAGCCGACTGAGTAATGGACCCACGACAAACGTTGATCGTCGTGGGGAGGTGCCGGGCTGGTCATCTGGACGACGTTTTTCTTCCCGACGGTAGAGCGCCCCGAGAATATCTTCGCGAGCGATTCTCAGGCCGAGCCGCACACGCATGAAAAACTGACTCAATAGGCCATGCCTCGGACCGAGGCAAGCAGCGGTGACAAATAGAATGCCCGCGGCGACGGTGATCATGCCGGCCGTGCTGGCGTCGGTAACCGAGGTGAAGCCGAGGCGGCCAAACAAGATAGGCGGCACGGTCAGTGCCAGTGCATGCCCGAAGATCGCAGTGACGATTGCGATGGTCATGCTGATGACAATCATGTGGGACAAGCGATCGGTAAGTAAGTAGGCTGTTGAAGGTGGTGCAATGAGCATGGAAATAACCAAGATGCTACCGACACTTTCAAAGGCGGCAACCAAGGTCGCGGCCGTCACAGCCATTAAACTGTAATGTATGAACCGGGCGTTGATGCCCATTGTTGTGGCAAGTTGCGGATCAAAGGACGCGATCCGCAATTCCTTGAAGAATAGCAAGGTGAGTATGAGATTCGTCGCGAGCACCGTACTCACGACAATGGTCGGTGTCGGGATACCGTCGGCACCTAGGACCACCGTTTCAATATTGCCGTAAAGCACACAATCGGGATCGATGTGTACATCGTCAGTGGCAATCCGAATAAGCAGTAGTCCAACGGCAAACAGCGTTGTGAAAACTACCCCGAGTGCCGCACTACTTTCGACACGCCCAAGTTTTTGAACCCATTCGGTAAGCAGCGCAGAAAAGATTCCCATTGCAATTGCGCCGGAAAACATTGCGCTGTGTTGCCAAAGGCTGTAGGAAGTCCGATCGATCCAACCATTGGTTAGAAGCCAATGCGAAAATAGGAATGCCATCACAATTCCAGGTAGGACGGTATGGCTGATCGCATCCCCCATCATACTCTGGCGTCGGAGGACCAGAAAATTACCAGGTAAGGCACAAGCCATGGCCGCAATAGCGGCCGTGCCGACGATCCAGCTGTCGAGTGAGTACCAACCGCTGAGTATGTCAACGGTTTCCTGAAGAGGCTTGCGGGCCACGAAGTAGATTGCCGCGATGCAACAGATGACAAGAACCAAAACGACCGTCGCCATGATCCGGAAATGACGAGAACCAAACGATGATCTCGGTTTTGCGCGGCGGTCGTTCATGAGATTAAGGTTAGCTGCGCTAATTCAGCTGATGCGGGCTTGGTGGTACAGTGCGATTGGGAAATTCTGCTGCCAAGAGACGTTCGAGTTCGTTCAGTAAATCAGGTTCCAGAATGTGTTCAATTTGATCAGCATCGCGATCGACATGACTGGGGGCAATGTCGGCATAGTGAATTAAATAGGTTTCCCACAGCCGATGGTTACGTACGACTTGAGTCGCTTCTCTCATGCCATCTGGGGTCAGCCCGTATGAGCCATTAGAATCTTGGAGGACGACTCCCTGGCGGCGATTGGAAGCCAGGATGCGTCTTAATTGACGCGGTGTCCAGGAACGCATCCCGAGAAGTGTCTCAAATTTGATTGGAGCGAGAGGCTCAGCCTTGGTTGACGTGTTTTCTGTGCTGGCGGTTTCCCCAAATTCGAACAGGGCACGCAGCAAATGCTGGCGACCGACGCGTTGCCTTAATTGGGCGGTCATGCTCCAACGCAGAAGCATGCCTCGACGTCGACCGAACAGCATGCTCAGGGCGAAAAATAACGACCCTACCAGGACGATAACTGCGCCGGCGGCCAAGCGGGGGAAAAGTGCACTGGCGATGACTCCCAAGCCCGCGGTTAAAGCGCCCATGGTACCAGCGATCACTGCCAAAGGTCGTAAACGATCAGTCCAGAATCTAGCGGAGGCAGCGGGCATCAGCAGCATCGCGACGACCAGCAAGAGTCCGACACTTTGTAGTCCAATGACCGAGACGCCCGTAACGAGACACATTAAAAGGATGTCGAGTCCCAAGACCGGCCAGCCTTGGCTGGAAGCAAATTGCTCATCAAAACAGAGAATCGCGAATTCCTTGAAGAATAAAATACTCACAAGGATCACCATGATCGACCCGCTGGCGATTAAGCGAACATCGGCGGTGCTGAGCGAAGCCGCTTTGCCGTAGATGAATTGATGTAGTCCTGCTTGGGCACCCGAGGGGATATCTTGAATGACAGTAAAGAGTGCAATACCCGCACCGAAGAAGACGCTCAGCACGATCGCTAAGGCCGCGTCCTGTTTGATGCGTGTGTAGCGATGGATGGCAACTGTACAGAGCATGCCGAGAGTTCCTGAAATCATGGCACCAAGCAACAGCCCCGGCAATGATTTTCCGGATCCAGGATGGAGAAGTTCCATCACTAAAAAAGCAATTGCGATACCTGGAAGTGACGCGTGACCAATGACATCACCCACCAGAGAGCGTTTTCGCAGCAGCATAAACGTCCCGACGATCCCGGCGCAAAGGCCGAGCAGTACAGTGCCGCTGAGAACAACTCGGACGGTAAAGTCCTGTAAAGAGAGAACCCGCAGGAACTCTTCTGATGTGGGCCACGTGAACTTACTTTGACTTAGCGATCCAGACGAATGTTGTGNGGCTACTTTGCGTGTGNCGTGTTGNTGTGTTTCATTCGCATTTGNTGGGANNGTCCCGCAATGGGCGATGATGAGGAGGGTAGCCACAAATNCTCGCCACCGAAAAAANTGTTGATCAGNANCGCAGCATGAGCTTTTCATGGCGTTTCCTCGTGACCTATTTTCATGCGATGGCCAACNTGGTCCAGCAAGGCNAATTTGCCGCCATAGGTTTTCCTCAAGTTCTCCTTGGTGAAGACTTGGTCGACTGGTCCCGTGGCCACNAGACGCATGTTGAGCAAAACGACTTCATCAAAATACTCCGCCACCGTTTGCAGGTCGTGATGAACGACTAAGGCTGTTTTTCCAGCGGATTGTAGTTCTCTCAAGAGTTCTACAATGGCGCGTTCGGTGGCGGCATCCACTCCTGTAAAGGGCTCGTCCATTAAATAAAGATCTGCGTTTTGTGCCAGTGCGCGGGCTAAGAATACGCGTTGCTGCTGACCACCGGATAGTTGGCTAATTTGCCGTCCAGCAAAGTCGGCCATGCCGACTTTTTGGAGTGCTTGCAGAGAAGTTTGTCGATGTTTTTTGGAGATAGGAAAGCACCAGCCAATTTTCCGATAGAGTCCCATCGCGACGACATCTAAGGCGCTGATCGGAAAATCCCAGTCGACACTTTCACGTTGGGGAACGTAACCTACACGTTGCCGTTGCTGTTGATACGAATCGCCAAAAAAACAGATGCGACCGGAGGCTTTCGGCACCAAGTCCAACGCCGCATTGAGCAGGGTGCTCTTACCGGCGCCGTTGGGGCCGACGATGGCAATTAATTTTCCAGCTGGCGCATTGTAATCAATGTCCCAAAGTACCGGTTTACGGTGATAAGCAACGGTGAGATCGTGGATCGAAAGTGGAGCAGAACGAGGATGGTCATTTTCGGGGCTGAGCGACGGATGCTTAGGCATGATGAATGACCGTGACCGAGGTCGTTTGAGGTTAGGCTCCTGAGACGCTGCTATTGATGGTGTGTTTCACACACGTCGCTCGAGGCAAGCCAAGATTTTTTAGGGGCGGATTTATTGGTTCAAATTTCCTTGGAATCCATTTTCTGGTGCTTCGCCACCGAGTGCTCGAGCAATTACCGTGGCGTTGTGATCCATCATGCCGATATAGGTTCCGGTGTACGTGCCTGGTGCGCCCATGGCATCTGCAAACAACTCGCCACCGATTTTTACCGTCCAATTTTTGCTCGCTGCTGCCTCAATGAGGGCTTTAATATTTTCTTCAGAAACACTTGACTCGACAAAAATTGCTTTGATTTCATTGTCGACGATAAAATCAACCAATTCGACAATATCTTGGACACCCGCTGACGATTCAGTGCTCAGACCTTGAGGTGCCCGCACGGTCATACCATAGGCCTGTGCAAAATAGCCGAAGGCATCGTGTGCCGTGATTAAGATGCGTTGGCCATCCGGAATGGAGTTGATCGCACTTTTCACGTAGGCATCTAGATCCTTAAGCTTTGTTTGAAGTGTGTCTGCGTTTTGCCGATAAGCGGCCGCATGCTCGGGGTCTTCTTGGGAGAGCACCGTGGCAACGTAACCCACGCAAGTACTCCACAGCTCGATGTCCATCCAGACATGAGGATCCCAATGTCCCTCGAATTCCGGAGGTTCGCGTAAATTCGACTCGTCAATGGCCTCTGTGATCGGGTAGGCCGGGGTGCCGCTACGCTGGATTCTAAGGAAAGTGTCAGCCATCCGACCTTCCAGCATAAGCCCTGAATAGAACACCAAATCTGCTTCATTGAGTTGTTTCACGTCACCACGCGTCGGTTTATAGAGGTGGGGATCGACTCCCTCGCTCATCAGGCCAGTGACTTCCGCATGCTCCCCTGCCACAGTGCGCACAATATCTGTAACCATTCCACAGGTCGTGACGATGGACTCAATACCCCGTTGCTCTGGATTTGCTGAGGAGGACTGGGGAGAGGCGGGAGGGTCACCACAACCGGAGAGCAGGGTTGTGAGCCCGCACCCCATGAGAAAAAGACGGCGCGGAAGAAAGTACAGCATGAAAAGTCCTGCCTAAGCGAGTAAGAACTGTTTTTGTCTAATCAAAATTATATTTTTGACTATGCCGAAGTCAACAACCAGCGCGCGGTGTCACGAGGTAAAATTTTATCACCTTTGTGAGCGGAAAGATGTGCTGGCAATGCGGAGGTTCGGCTGGCATGTTGCTGTTTGGTAGGTCCAATGGGGAATCTGGCCAAGTGTTTAGCTCAGAAACGCACCACGGCGCCCATACCGCCGAAGAAATCATCGGCCGCTTGATTGAGGCCTGTACCGGCCCGCAGATCGAGCTGCAAATTGTTGCTGAGCAGTAGCGTGAAGCCGCCGTTGAAATAGTGTTCTGTTCGATTTGTGTCAGCCCCGTCTGGTACCAAGACGAACCATTCGGTGTACATGCCCAGACGCTCTGTCAGAGCAAAGGCGATGGTTGCGGATTGCGCAACTTCGAGGTACGGGTCATTTGTACCCGCGTCGAGGCTGCGATTGACTTGAGTCGAGCCGGCGGTCGCCAGACGTTCGGTCCACTCCCAGCCATAAATCCAATTCAGCCCTGGAAGAACCTCTTCGGCACTAAAACCAATAGAGCCTATAGGGACGGTCATTTGTGGAATCAACGCCATTTCGGGTAAGAGCCCCTCTTGAGGCGTCAGACCAATTTTGAAACCCAGATAAAGGTCATCGGATCCCTTGCGGCGGCTTTTGCTGCTAATAGTTGCGCTGTCTTCTTCGAGATAAGTCCAGCCTATCCGCAACTCGAGCCATTCGGCCAGTAGTCCATAACGCAGGAGTAGTTCGGGATATGAAGTAGCGGTTGTGGTCAACTCGGAGACGTCACGTACGTAGGTAAAACCCATTTCTAATTGCGCAACCCCCCGGCCAACGGTGGAGGCTGCCTCTGTAAAGTCAGGGCGATCGGTTACGAGCGGTTCGGAGAGATTAGGTCCACCACTAAAACTTGTTCCGTAGCTCCATTGCAGTAGCGTTTGTCTCGGTTGGCAGCGGCAAGGTTTACGTACTATGCTCTCGCGACCGTTTTGCTGAGAAGAGAAGAAGTTAGATGACAATTGATAGGAAAGGTTGCCTGCGCTGGCAGAGCCGGCCGTAAGCATTGTCGCTATGAAAAGGCCGACAATCTGAAGCTTGGCTACTTTGAGCAGGCGGCAAAAGTACCATTTCTGGCGTGAGGGATTGGTGTATGGCATGGCAATTGATTTTCCGGCGCACGGTCAGAGGATGTCGTCTTTTCTGCAATGTCATCGATCTTTCTAGAACGTGCGCATAACTTGAAATCGCCGATGTTTTCGCGAATCAGAAAGACAGGTGGGGTTGAATCGACTTGTAGGTTGGCGAACATTCCGTGATCCGCAGAGTTTACCTAAGCCGGAATATTGAGCGGCCAAACGGGATGCTTGACCTCGGTAGATACAGGCACTGTTGTGGGCGAGGACCCGGAGCTTAATGGTCGTTGGCATAGAATGGTTCGACATGGACGACAACTTCGCGGACGGCGGGCCAATCGGATTGAATGCTGGCGCGTACATGTTGTGCGATTACATGCGCATCGTCTACGGTGCACTGGGGATTCACTTCGATGTCAATGTCTACGTGGGCATCGGGACCGGCGATCTGGATACGTACTTTTTCTACAGCGAGAATTCCTGTCACGCTTTCTGTTGCCGCTCGCACACGCTGGAACCATTGAAGATCAGGCAAACGATCGGTTAACTGGTGGAGGTTTTCTTTCGCCGCGACATAACCTAGAAACATCATTACGACGGCCAGTAAGATTGCGAAGACGTGATCGATGAGGTGACTGTAATTTGGCGCGAAGGCGGCAATTCCGATCCCAGCTGCAGCTAGTAAGCTCGTGAATGCATCGACACGATAGTGATAAGCTTCTGCGAGTAACACGGGACTATGATTACTACGTGCCCGTCGCACCAATATTTGATAGCAGATCTCTAGCAGGAATGCCGCTCCCATGGGAATGGCTGCGGTGATCATTAGAATGTTTCCTGCCGCAGGGTGTTGGATGGCGGCAACAAACTGTTGGGCGGCCAGCCCGATACCCAGAAAAATAATGAGGAGTCCCAATTGAAGGCCGGCCAGCGGCTCATAGCGACCATGTCCAAAAGGGTGATCTTCATCTGGTGGCCGACGGGCCAAATGGATCGCGAAGATAATGGTTAAGCTTGTAAGTATGTCTGCACAGCTTGCAATGGCATCGACGAGCAAGACGGAATAGTTCAGTCGCCAGTACGACAAAAATTCGATGGTGACGATGAGGAGCCGGATGACGACTCCTAGGGCAGCGACGCGCAGCAATGTGAAGGCGCGGCGATTGCGGACTTGGTCGATATCTTCGGATGGATTCACAGGAGCAGGAAATCCTGCTTGAGTCATAGAGCTAGGCTGCTGGTGGAATGAACTCACGTTGGGTTCGCTGCGAGGTAACGGATGCTTGAGGTAATTCGATCATCGGCTGCCGAGAGTGTTTTTGACAAGCCTCATTTCTGAATTTCGATTGGGGAAAAAGTCGTATGAACCAAGATCAAAACGCCTGGGTTAAGCAATTTGGCGGCGTTGACTGACAAGAGATGCAGCATTTGCGGCCTGTCGCAAATGACCAAATATTGACCGCTTAAATTAGCATCGATACGATGAACCCCTGCCAGAAAACCGTCGCTGGTGCCAGAAAACCGTCGCTGGGGAATGCGACTTTGTTCCCACTCCATCGAGTAAGCCGGGTCTGTTACATGGGGATTACCTACTTTAAGCGCTTTCGAATGGAGATCGATCTTCTTGGGACCCTTTTTGAAGTTGCGCCGCTACCTTTGGCATACCATTTGTTACCTTGGGACGAGTGTTTGTTACAAGAGCATGCGAAAGTCAAATACCATAGTTTTTGTTGCGAGATTGATGCGAATGTTTTCCCTTGCCTGGGAGATCCAGAAGGTTGTAGTCGTCTGATGTCGGATATTAGCAGGCGAGAAGATTTTGTCGCAGAGGCCACGTGGCTGGTGCAATTCGATGAAGTTGGCCGTTCTGGCTCGTTGTCGTGTGGAACAATTCAAGGGATTCTAGATGGAAATGGCTCGGGGTCGATCCAAAATGTCGGTGTAATTCCGAGCCATCGTGGTTGTGGGATTGGCAAATGGCTGATATTAAATGCGCTGCGTGGATTTCGCGACATAGGCTTGAAAAAAGCATTTCTGGAGGTCACCGCACAAAATACAGGTGCTGTGCGGCTGTACCGTCAACTCGGTTTTCGTAAAGTAAGAACTGTCTATAAGGCAGCCGAGGTTGCGTGTGTTTGATGGGCAGACTACCCTTTTTTGATCAGCAGTTCTGCTAACGCTGGGTTTCACGACGTGTTGACGATTTAGCCGTCCATGAGATCTTCAGGAGTTGGTGTTGTCACCGGTCAAGGAACAGATTGTGGCGGAAAATATTTTTACTGAACATCTTGATAACGGGATGACGATTGTTGCTGAGTCGATGGACTGGCTGGAATCCGTCGCTTTTTCATTACTTGTCCCAGCAGGTTGCTCGCGTGATGCGCATCATCTTGCTGGGCTGGCAAACTTTTCCTGTGAAATGGTTCAACGCGGGTGTGGTTCACGTGACAGTCGTCAGTTCATTGAAGACCTGGATAATTTAGGCGTAGAACGCTCTGCCAACGTGTCGACCGTGCACACAAGTTTCGGTGGTGCCATGGTTGCGGACAAAATTTATGAGGCTTTGGCAATTTATTGCGATTTGATTCGGCGTCCACATCTTCCCGAGGATCAATTCGAAGATGGCCGATTGGTTTGTTTACAGGAAATTCAGTCGGCTGAAGATGATTTGCCACAAAAAGTAATGCAGGAAGTAAGACGCAGGCAATACGGAGAACCGTTTGGACGACCTGCGCATGGAAGGCTTGATTGCGTGCAGGCCATCAACGGATCCGATGTTCAAGCATTTGTGACAGAGAATTACCAACCTCAGGATTGTATTTTAAGTGTTGCGGGAAAAATTGACTGGCCGAGATTACGAGAGCACATTCAAAGCCTCTGGGGGGATTGGCAGCCGGTTCCATTGGCGGCGATTCAGGAGCAGACACCGTTATACGGCTACAGGCACTTTAATCACGATTCCACACAAACCCACTTGGGTATTTCCTATTCCAGTGTGCCATATCCTGATGACGATTATTATCAGGCGCGGGGAGCAGTCGGTGTTTTGAGCGATGGAATGAGTTCACGACTGTTTACTGAAGTCCGTGAAAATCGTGGGCTCTGCTATACGGTTTTTGCTTCGTGCCATTCCTTGCGTAACCGTGGCTGTGTTGTTTGTTATAGCGGGACAACAACTGACCGAGCGCAGGAGACATTAGATGTAATGGTCGCTGAATTAAAGCGACTTGCAGATGGTATCGAAGTTGGTGAATTGCGGCGTCTGAAGGCCAGGATCAAGAGCGCTTTGATTATGCAACAAGAATCAAGTGCATCACGCAGTAGTTCGATCGCCGCAGATTGGTACTTTTTGCAACGAGTTCAGACGCTTGATGAGATTAGCCAAAAGATAGATGTGTTATCGTGCGAATCGATTAATGAATATCTTCGTAAAAATCCACCTGGCGACTTTACGGTGGTGACGCTAGGCGAACAACCTTTGGAGATGCCCGTTGGAGTTTCGACAGAAAACGCTAGATAACGGCCTAGAAATCATAGCTGAATGCAACCCAAATGCGTATTCGGTGGGGATTGCCTTCTTTGTGAAGACTGGGTCACGTGATGAAACCGATCAGTTTTCGGGCGTGAGCCACTTTCTCGAGCACATGGTCTTTAAGGGCACACCGCAGCGCACTGCGGCTGATGTGAATCGTGAGTTGGACGAGATCGGCTCTCACTCGAATGCTTACACATCGGAAGAGCAAACCGTTTACTATGGCGCCGTGTTACCTGAATATCAGGATCGAGCGGTGGATTTGCTCAGCGATATTTTGCGTCCCTCGTTACGCGCCGATGATTTTGAGGTTGAGAAAAAAGTCATTCTTGAAGAGATCGCCAAGTACGAGAATCAGCCACCGTTTGGCGCCAATGAAAAGTGCATGGCTGCGCATTTTCGTGGACACTCTCTGGCCCGCAACGTTTTGGGTAGTATCGAAAGCGTTGGAGCGCTTACACCAGAGCAGATGATGGCATATTTTCAACAGCGATATAGCTCTCGAAATATCGTTCTGGTGGCAACCGGAAACGTTGATTTTGATCGTTTGGTTACTGAGGCGAGTCGGCGTTGTGGCCACTGGGAGCCGTTTGAGGCCCCACGAGATACGTCCCGACCAGCCTCTCAATCAGTCCTTGAGATAGTTCACAAAGAGTCCTCTGCGCAAGAGTACGTGGTGCAGTTGGCCGACGGACCAGCCGCTGAGGATACCGATCGGCACGCCGCGAGAATTCTGGCAACAGTCCTGGGCGATGATACCGGCAGTCGAATGTTTTGGAACTTGATTGACACTGGTTTAGCCGAGTATGCCGCAGTCGGTGCGTATGAGTTTCAAGGGACGGGAGTCTTCATGTCTTTTTTAGGATGTGCCCCGGAACGTACTCAGGAAAATCTCCAGAGGATTCACGACCTGGAGTTGGAGTTGGAGTCTAACGGAGTCACCGGAGCCGAGCTTGTGCAAGCAAAAAATAAGATTTGTTCTCACCTTGTGTTGCAGGGTGAGCGCGCGAGCAACCGGATGTTTTCTGTGGGGTCCGATTGGATTCAGCGAGGCCGCTATCGTACGTTGACTGAGGTCAGGGAAGCGTACGAAGCCGTTGAGGTCGATGAAATTGAGGCTGTTCTCGCCAAGTACCCGCTCACCGTGAATACAACCGTTGCCGTCGGCCCTTGCGGAGATTTAACACGGCCAACCTGAACGCTTGTCGATGGCAGACGATGTTAGTTTCAATTTTCGCTCAGTTCGCGATTGCCTGCCGTTGATCGTTTTTGAGCCATTCCGTAGAATCGTCGCCTTGCAATCCACTGCAGATCAAACAGGGAAATTCACAAAATGGAACGAACACTTGTTTTATTGAAGCCTGACTGTGTTCAAAGGCGTCTGATGGGAGCAGTGATCAGCCGCTTTGAATCCAAAGGCCTTAACATTATTGCTATGAAAATGATTCAGGTAACACCTGATCTGGCAAAACAACACTATCAAGAACATGTGGAAAAACCATTTTATTCTGGTTTGGAAGCCTTTATCACAGGAGCACCTGTCGTCGCCCTGGTGATTGAAGGCTTGGAAGCTATTCGTGTGGTTCGTGACATGCTGGGGGCAACCAATGGACTCAACGCAGCAGCGGGAACCATTCGAGGGGATTTCAGTAGTAGTAGGCAAATGAATCTAGTGCACGCTTCGGATGGACCAGAGTCTTCTACGCGGGAAATCGGGCTTTATTTCACTGCAGGGGAACTATGCCCCTATGAACCAACGCTCACACCGTGGCTGAAAGCCCATGACGAATAATCGCGGTGTCAATGCTGAGGATGGTGGCTAGGAATTAAGCATCACACGTTGACCTGTCCGAAAACTTTCTTCGGATGCTTCGACAATGTCGAGAGATCGGAACGTATTTTCGAACGCGTCGGTTTTTCGAACGAGGCTTGTTACCGATCGATGAAATTGAATCAGCATTTGTTCGCCCACAACACGATCGGTGTCCAGAGATTCAAGATGTTGGCCAGCGTCATCGAACCATGTCAGAGTGTTGGGAAAGTCGACAAATGCCACGCCGTGAGCACAGCATACCTGTAATTCAGCAGGTCGCCGAAATGAGAGTGCATCGCGCCAAGTTGCAGAGAGGTAGCGGCCACAGCTAATTTGAGCAGCAGGCCCGGTACCAGGTTGATGGTGAGGCGAAAAATCGAGGTTCACAAGGCGATAGTCGCGATCGTTGGGATTCGTCGAGACCTCATGCCGCAGGCCGGTCACAGAGCTCGGTCGCTGGTCGACAACGTAACAACACCAATCTACTAATTCGACAAGATCCCGAAACATCGAAGTGGGGTGGACATGCTGCCCAGAAGTTTCCCCGACTGCGTTACGAGTTTGTCGAAGTTGACAAAAAACCAGTTCGGGATCACCTAACTTAGTGGCGATAAGCTCCTTTAGACGCAGTGTGGCTGGCGCTTGACGGCGCGGCAATTCTGACATAAATGCGATGCCCGACTGTTCGATGCGGCGCCGGACTTCTTGAGATTGGTTCGGCTCGGCGTGGAGGTCTGTGGCGCAAAAGAGCCCTTTTCCAGCAGTACATGTCGCATAAATGGGCAAGCTTCCGTACCAACCCGGTGCCAGGAGAAGCACTGCGTCAATATCCGGCCGTCGAGTTAATACTTGAAAACCACCCAAAGCCACTGCGTTAAACTCTTGCGCGACTTGTTCAGTTCGAGCAGAAACTTCACTGCAGACTGCTCGTACCTCAAAGCGATCCGCGAGAGCATGGAGTGCGGGTCGGTAGCAGTTTTCCCAGGTGGCTCCCAGGCCGATGAGTCCAACTCTGAGTTTCATAATAAAGAGCAGACTCCGTTCGAAATGCAAACTTGGAAATGGCTGCGGAGTGGACGACAGGCGAGAAACCACAGGGATCACTGCCGTCATTGTAGCTCATTCGATGGTTACTCAAAATCGCCCCTTGGTGGTTCTAGAGGTACTCTCATGCTCGACGATACGCTACATTGCTGGGCGTGAAAATTTCCACCATCATTCCTTGCTTGAATGAATCACGCATTATCGCCACGGCCATTCGGCGTGCTTGGGAGGCACGAGCGGATGAAGTAATTGTGGTAGATGGCGGGAGTCATGATGGGACCGACGTAATTGCAAGTGGTTGCCCGTGTCAATTGCTTCATGCGGATGCAGGCCGTGGTGTCCAGCAAAACGCTGGTGCAGAGGTGGCGACTGGTGATATCCTTTTGTTTTTGCATGCGGATAACTGGTTGGAGGACGACGGTACTGAGGCAATTCGGCAAATCATGAAATCTGAAAAGATTCAGTTTGGTGCGTTTTGTCAAAAGATTGATGCAGTCGGGCTGAAGTACCGTGCATTAGAATTCGGAAATTGGTTGCGTGCTAAGATCCTTGCCGTTCCCTACGGAGATCAGGGACTCTTCATGAGACGCGAAACTTTTTTTGCAGTAGGCGGATTTCAAGATCTGCGACTTATGGAGGATGTTGCGTTGGTCCGTAAGTTGCGTCGGCGATGGCGGCCACAAATATTAAAGGGGCCTCTGCATGTCGATGCCCGACGTTGGCAACACGTTGGTGTGGTCCGACAGACTTTGAGAAATTGGTTGTTTTTAATCCGTTATTTTTTCCTTGGCGTATCACCAAACCTACTGGCCAAGGACTACTATAAGGAACGGGATGATGCCGTAGTAATCAACGACTTGGCTCACCAGGAAGCAGATCATAGCGTTTGATTTTGCGATCCAGTGTGGAACGCTCAATGCCCAGTATCTGAGCAGAGCGACTTTTGTTCCAGCCAGCAGCGTTCAAGGTGCGAGCGATATGACGACGTTCAACTTCTGACAACGATTCTGGAACGTAGCTATCACGTGGGGCAGAGATTTCTCCCGATTCACTGGCAGTAGCTAAATGAGAAAGTTGTAGCTCGTCCGCATCAATGTAAGCATTGCGACTCAAAACGACGGAACGTTCAATCACATTTTTGAGTTCACGGATATTGCCGGGCCAGCGGTAACCAGTCATCTCCTCCAACGCTTCTGAAGTGAAACCTTGGACTCTCTTGCCGGTTTCTGCGCGAAAGCGTTCTAGAAAATAACTTGCCAATTCAATGACGTCTTCCGGACGTTTGCGCAATGGCGGTACAAGCAATTCGACAACTCGCAAACGAAAATAGAGGTCTCGGCGAAAGCTGTCTTTGGCCACGGCTTTTTCGAGATCGCGATTGGTTGCCGCGATAACGCGCACATCGACTTTGATTTGTTGGCTACCACCGACTCGCTCAAAGGGATGTCCTTCCAGAACACGGAGGAATTTTGCTTGAATGGATGGGCTCATTTCACCAATTTCGTCAAGCATCAAGGTGCCTTTGTCAGCAGCCTCGAATTTTCCTAGTTTTCGATCCGTTGCGCCAGTAAACGCTCCGCGTTCGTGACCAAATAACTCGCTTTCCAGCAAGGTCTCCGATAAAGCGGCGCAGTTCATGCACACAAACGGCCCTTTCGTCCGTGGACTGGAACAATGAATTGCACGTGCGACTAATTCTTTGCCGACGCCACTTTCACCCCGGATCAAGACGGTAGCACGACTCGGGGCAGCTTGATCAATCTGCTGCTGGACCTTTTCCATTAAAAGACTAGACCCAATGAGCTCGCTTTCTGCACCTAACCGTGTCCGTAATTGCGCGACTTCCGTTCTTGTTCTCGAAAGGTTTTCTGAGAGTTCACGTTGGCGATGGAGGTTTTTTAGTGCCAAGGCAACGTTGTCGGCGACCGCTAAGGCGAATTCCAAGTCGTCTGGATCGGGCACCCTCGATTCTTGTGTGGAATAGAGGTGAAGCAATCCCAGGATACGGTTGGCTTCACGAACCGGAGCGCAAATAACGCTGGTGGAATGGAAGTCTCCTTTACTATCCGGGCTACCGAGCCGGCTGTCCTCCAAGACGTTACGTGCCAAAACAGCCTCACCTTCTCGCAAGACGGTTGTTGCTAAAAAGTTGGAAACCTTTAAGTAGGACGGTTCGCTAAGTGTTCTGGAGGCGACGATTTCTAACTCAGCCACGGTTGGTTGATTAGGAAGGTCATAGGGCGCCAAAAGCAGAGCTCCGGCATCAACACGAGTTCCCGCAAAACAACCGTCCAACGCTAAGTTGGCGGCCGTTTCAATGTCAGTCTGTTTGGCGAGTTCGAATGCCAAGCGGCAGAGACTCGTCGCAGCTTCACTGGTGTGCAGGTTAACACCTTCTTCATTCGACTGGCGTAAAAATCGTGTGAAACCACGTCGATGAGTGATTGTTGTAGGTTGTCCCTCAAAGTCGAGCACATTGGAATCGCTTAGAGGTATCCCGTTCGTTGTTGCAACCGTCTCATCACCCGTCTCGCCGGTCTGTTTGTTAAGGGAAATCTCAGCAGAGAAGGCCTCATTGATGTCGTGAACAAAGGCGAGTTGGCAGTGTGCGATCCGTACAACATCCCCCGGAGTAAGCGCATAGTCGTTTTCGACGCAATCGCCACCGACCAAGGTTCCGTTACGGCTGTTAAGGTCACGGAGGGTCCATTGGCCACGTGTAAGAAACACTTCGGCATGATTGCGACTGGCACGTTCATCCTTAATGACAATTTGATTAGTTGCTGCGCGGCCAATAGTCACAGTGCGACCAGGAACAAGACGAAAGACGTCAGTCCACTTTGTGCCTTCGCGGATTACAAGGTAGGCTAAGTCAGCGCTGCGAGGTGGAGTTTTGTCGATGGCGTCAGAGGCAGTCATTTTTTTATTTTAGGGCAGTCTGGTACTTGATCACTAGGCGTTTTCTGGGGTTTGTGTTCCCTGGAGACTAGAGAAAAATCTCCCCTAACAGGGCGGCTGGTTACCGAGCTGGACGAAAATTTGCAGAATGCCTCACTTTTAGGGTGTTGGACCGTCGACATTGAGCCACGAAAGGGTCGCTGGGAATTCTTTTGGATGTATGAAATACCTTGCCGTAAGTTCTTGCTAGACAGGAACCTGCGGGAATTGTTGCGACTTCACTGGTAGAAACGACTTTTCTTGCAATCCACGGGAATCGAAGTTATTCTTGATGATAGGGCTAGATCTTACGCCGAGGAACGTACTGTCCTTACTTTGACCCGTTTGGTCTCAGTGCGGCTTTTCGGAAGAGGGTGAATAGATTAAACGCGGGCACAGCTTTTGTCGCTCTAACTACTTGCTACGAAACAAATGTTAGCACGAGTGAAGAGGTCTGCGAGCAGGCTATAGAGCACTTTTGCGAAGCACCGAAACAAGGAGAATTGTTATGTCGAGTCGCACGACTGTGCCATCTCGGTCAATGAAAGCTCAGACGGTAGCGGCCCTGGTGGTCGTTTTGGCTGGCATTGCTACCGTGGCCGACGCAGGCCACCAGTTTTTTCGGAATGGCTCGGTGGGAGGCGTTTCCATCGATACCGAAGGGGTTCTGAGAAACTATGATCCAGAGGGACGCAAGCTGTTACTCGACGAGCTCAAAAAAGATGTTGCCGATGCGGATGGTGAATTAAATATTCCCACAGGCATGCGCAAAATATCTCTCAAGGGGCTAGAGGCAGCGATTGTTGATGCCGTGCAGAATAATTTAGGCGTCCTTCCCGAGGAAGTGCGTTTTTTAGCTGGCTTACAACGCATTCAGTACATTCTAGTGGACGAGAAGAACAATGATGTCATTATCGCTGGACCTGGCGAAGGTTGGCGAGTCGATGAAAACGCGCACGTGGTCGGAGTGACAACAGGGCGTCCTGTAATGATGCTGGACGACTTGCTTGTAGCGTTTCGTGAAGTACATGCGGCTCGACAGGGTGGCATTAGTTGTTCGATTGAACCGACAGCGGAAGGCGTCAAACGGTTGAATGCATTACTTGCAAAGCAGACATCCGTTAATCGCCGTACATTGGAACCGCGGATGAAGGAAGCCTTCGGTCCCCAACAGATTAAAGTTAGTGGCGTACCGACGACGAGTCATTTTGCTCGGATACTTGTGGCAGCCGATTATCGTATGAAACGGCTGGCGATGGGGTTGGATAAGTCGCCCGTCGACGGGTTGCCGAGTTATGTCGAGATGGTAAAGAAAGCAAATGTCAAGCAGAATCCTCGTTGGTGGTTGGCTTGTAATTACCAGCCGATTGCTAAAAGTGAAGATGGACTGGCTTGGGAAATACGTGGGCCCGGTGTCAAATGCATGACCGAGAATCAGTTCTACGATGCAAACGGAAAAGCGCAGGTGACGAAGAGCGTGGACCGTATTGCCCAACTATGGGCCAAGCGATTTACCGAAAAATATGAAGCGCTTGTGGTGGAAGACGCTGCGTTTGGTTATTTGAGAAATCTTATGGACATGTGTGTTGCGGCTGCATTAATCGAAAAAGAGCATCTGATGGATTTGGCTGGTTGTCAAACTCCAGTCATTACGGGACATGAAAACGGTGTTGTTATTCGGACGTGGAATGCTCCCAAGACGGTTGAGCCTCAATGCAGTTTCTTGCGCACCCGTAAGGGATGGGTGGTAACTGCTTCTGGAGGAGTGCAAATTGAGTCGTGGCAGATTGCGGAGCAGTCCGAGGTTGTGAGCCGCTTAAGTCGGGTTCGTGCCGAGGCAACCGAATCGGGTCGCGGAACATGGTGGTGGAATTAAGCGTTGGCAACGTTGCCATAAACCTAGCGACCGGTGAATTTCACCGGTCGATTTTTTTGCGCTGTCGAGAAAGTGTCACGCAGATTGATGATGCGGATCTGTTGAAGGCCCGCTACCGCAACCTCGAAGTGGGGGTCGACTAACAAAGATGTCGTTGCTTGTTTCAGAGAAGATTCTGGACGACCTGCAGATTTAAATAGCACAAGCTCATCGGCGTTTAGTACATCTGCGACGCGTGCTGCAATGGAGTCACTGGTGACGTCCCAGTTGTGTGGTAACACTTTTCCTGGCAAGTCAGCTTCCTGGCGTTTAAGGAAAGTTTTAACGTCGAGGACATGGACACTTGGAACAGTCGCCTCGTTGATTGTCAGGGCTGCGACGTCTGCCAATGATATAGGAGCTCTGAGCCCTAATGTGTGAGCGAGAATTTTGGCGGTAATGCCCAACGCATCGATGCAAAGCCAATGGGCTTGTTGCTCTCCTAGCTGCGATTGTGTGTCGATGCGACGGATTTCTTCGGCGAGCTGTCCACCTCCGGCAATCAGCAGTGTGGTCATGGCCGGATGGTGTTGAAGCCATACATGGATTGCCTCATGTAGGTGGGGGAAATCAAATAGACTACCGCCCACTTTAATTACTCGTAATGGTGTCATGACTCCTGCCTTCTCTCGCCAGGACCGCCAGTCCGTGTGCTGGTGCACAACGCGAGAGTTCCTGCCCCAGCACATTCTCAAGCAGTACTACCTTCTTAACGAAACCGATTTTGTTAAGAGCCTGCTGGGCGAGGAAACTACCGTGTCCGGAAATGACGACGGTCTGAATTTCGTTTGCCTGGCGACTGGCAACTTGCTGAATGGCGGTTGCGATCAATTGAGTCTGTTTTTTCAGAACGAGTTTAGCCATTTGCTCTGCATCCGCAGGGGTAAATTGTTCTCCGGTGGCCCCGATCAAACGGCCCATGCGAATTCGTGCAGCAGCACGCGATGCGGGGCGCCCGTCGGTGGTGTTGAGATTGTTCTCATCCTCCACCAACTTTTCAAGGATCAAGTATGCGTCACGGGAAGTAGCGAAAACCTCTTGCGCGAGCGGGCAAAATTGCCCGCGATAGGGTGTCGAGTCGATCAAGGCACAGATGGGACTGCGTTCGATGCCGGTGTAAACAAGTTCACTGCTCAGTAGTCGATCCAAGTCGTTGTTTGCAGTATGCGCGGGTATACCATCTGTTAAGGGGATAATGTCGGTGGTAGTGGAACCGACATCGATGAGTAAGGCGGTTCCTTGCTTGGCGTAACGTCCCGTAAATTGTGCCCAAGCATGCCAGTTTGAGGATGCGGCTTGTAGCGGGTTTTGCCTGGCCACTTGCGTCGTGACGAGATCACCATTCGTTAAATAGATGCGTAAGTGCCGCCCGTCTGAGACTTTTTCCAGCGCACGAATGATGAAGAGGACTCCTTCGGTACGTGATTCAAAGCAATCGGCCAATTCGCCAGTCATGGTGATCGCCAAGTGGTCTGCCGTCGGTGCTTCAGCGATGACGGTCCGCAGTTCAGTCGCTAACTGTGGGGCGTTTTCCCACATTTTGAACGAATGTGATGCAGCATATCCGAGTCCATTTGCCAGTTTGAGGTTAGCTCCGCCGATGTCCAATGCCAACCATTTCATGCGTTGTTAATCTCCCGCTGAACGGTACCTGCTGATGAAAATCGAATGGTCGAATCCCGAAAGGATAAATCTGAACTTCGCCCTTGTGCGATTTCTAGTATGGCTTGAGCTAAGTTCTGTTCTGCTAGTTGGCGTAAACCGATGTAGGAAGTGGTCATGCGAGGGTTAATTTCGATCACTCGATCGTCACTGCCATCTGGAGCAGGGCCTAAAATTAAATCGACTCCAACATAGCCAATTGTGGGCGGCATTGCATGGAGTGAGAGCATTACCAGGGAATGCGCTCGGCGACAGAGGTCTTTTGGCAAAGGACCGTGTCCTCCCAGGTAGGAAAAACGACCATCACGGCTCAAGTCTTGGGTCATGGTGGGGAGTACCCACGGTTTACGGTCACCGCATAAAACCGAGGTGCTGACCGCCTGGCCGGGCATGAGTTTCTGAAGAATGTGCTGGCTTTGCGGAGATTTGAAGTGCCCTAAGGCATCTCGGTTTGGGAGGACCGAAATTTGCAGCGAACCTGCACCGTAGCGAGGTTTTGCCACGAGTGGAAACGCTGCTGGGGGAATGTCATGCGGTGGGTGCTCGCACAAAAAGGTATCTGGAGTTGGCACCCCTCCTTCCACAAAGCAACGATGAAGTTCCCATTTGTCTGCAGCGAGTGCCGCGAAACGAGAATTAGGCCCCAGAAGCCGGCCACCGTTTTCTTCGACTTGCTGGCAAAGTTCGGCTAACCGGTTATCGATTTCTGGGGCAATCAGGAGAGTCCAGTCTGCCGTTTGTGTGAGGGTTGAAAACGCATCGGCTGCTTCTTGGTGATTTGCCACTTGATGGACGACGCAACCAGGGGACGAAAAGGCTGGAATGCGATTGTCTTGGAGTCGGGACAATTGTACTGCGGGTATTTTGGAGAAATCGTTGGAAATCGCTTGCACCATTGCCCTGCCCTCTTGCAAGAAATGGTCGTCGGTTTGAGGCGTGACTCCGGTGGCGAAAAAACCACCCCCAGTTACGAACTCATAGAGGAACACGCGCATTAGGAAACACCCGAAAGTAAACAGGTGGAGCAATTTCAATCTTTAAGGGGATCAAAAAATGCCTAATTGATCACGCGCGTCGTCGGTCATTTTATCCGGTGTCCAGGGAGGCTCCATGACGACTTTGACTTCCACGTCATGGACTTCATCGAGTGCCGTCACGACTTGTTTACTATTGGCAATCAATTGGGGGCCAGCTGGACACATGGGGCTGGTCATCGTCATGTCGATTTTAATATCGATTTTGTCGTCTTCATCTCGCGGGATTAGATCCACGGTATAGATCAAGCCAAGATCAACAATGTTAACGAACAATTCAGGATCGATGACTTTCTTGAGTTCTTCACGAACATGATCTTCGGTAAGTGCCATTTGCATTACTCCGCATTACGCGTCATTGAGTCGAACTAAGAGATGATCGCCATCGATTTTGACATCGTGTGATTTGGTATCTTCGGTTGCAGGCATTGTCATGGCTTGGCCATTTTGAATGTCAAACTTCGCTCCATGTCGCGGGCACGCGATACAATTACCCGTCAGCTCGCCATCCCCCAGTGGTCCACCGTCGTGGGTGCAGACGTCGTCGATGCAATAAAAGCTGCCGTGGAGGTGAAACACGACAACAATGCTATCATCAATTTCAAATGTTTGCTTGCCGGGATCGGCAATCTCTGAGGTTTGACAGACTGTGTGATATTTATTCATTTAATTGCCATTCGCACCACGGAGCAGGACAGAGTCCCAGACCGCTGGGCGTTATTCATATTCCTGTACCTTGCCGGCGATTGCCAAACCCATCGCATCACGAACGCTGTCAATGGTGATGCGGTCGAAAATTTGCTGAAAGAAACCAGTGACGATTGCACGTGTTGCTTCGCGTCTCGTGAAACCACGACACATGGCGTAGAAAATCAACTCCTCGTCGATCTTGCCGGTGGTTGAGCCGTGTGTACAACGTACGTCGTCCGCTTCGATTTCAAGTCCTGGAATTGAGTCAGCGCGAGCCTTGTGAGAAAGCAGCAAGTTGTCGTTGCGTTGATAACCATCGGTTTTTTGAGCGGTGGCGTCGACCTTGATCATGCCACGCCAGACTGTGCGAGAGTTATCTTGTAATGCTGCTTTGTACAGGAAGTCACTATGGCAGTGCGGAGCAATGTGGTGTTGCAGGGTATGGTAGGAATGGTGTTGTTTCCCCTCAGTAAACATGACGCCATTGACCTGCGAATTGGCGCCTTCGCCAACCAACGCGACATGTTGATTTACCTTTGCCAAGCGACTGCCAATTGCGGCAACGGTCCATTGTAATGAGGCATCTGATTCAACAATCGCTTTTTGGTGTGCAAAATGCCAAACCTTCTCTCCCCAGTTTTGGAGATTAACGTACCGCAAATGCGCACGTTTTCCGACGATCAATTCAACGCCCCCACAATGAAAACCTCCCGCAGACGGTTCATCACTAATGAGTTCTGAAAGTAGCGTTGCCTCTGCTCCATCCTCCAGGATAACGAGCGTATGCGCAAGATCTGTCGCACCGTTACTTAAACTCGCCAAAGTGTGAAGAGGCTGATTGACAACGACCCCTTTCGGAACGTAAAGCAGTGTCCCGCCTGTCCACCAAGCAGCGTGAAGTGCCGCGAAGCGATCATAATCTGTCTGAAAGGCGTGCTTCATTAAATACGGCTGAATTAACTCGCTGTGCTCCCGGGCTAGTTCTGCCAAGCTGCCAAAGAGGACGCCTTGCTGTGCCCACTCGGGAGCAAGCTGGGTTTCGGATGTCTGGCCGTTGCGCGAGACGTTGCTTCCTGCGAGGCCGACATTCTTGGTTAAAAGAGAAGTTGGGCAAAGGCTGTCCGCAAAGTTGTCTTCAGCAGACAAGGAAAAATTATCCAGCTTGAAGAGCCGAATGTCAGTGCGCGTCCATTCTTCACTCTGTCGATCGGGCCACTCTAGATGGTCGAATTGTTCCCAGGCGCTGATGCGTTGGTCGCGCAGCCATTGTGGCTCATTGCCACATCGCCCTAAGAACTCGTCAAAGCCTGTTTGGTTAAATCCCAGTTGTGCCAGCGTCTCAGCCATTGTTTACCATGTAGTACGAGCGATGTCGCCCAGAGGAGCTAGAGTTTCATTCGATAACCCACGGCAGGTACACCCCTACCTGCAGGGCCTTGTGTGCCGATTGATTATGACTTCCACGGCACAGTTTTCACGACCGTCTAATTAGCCGACCGATCCTTCCATTTGCAGTTTTATTAGACGATTCATTTCAACGGCGTATTCCATCGGCAATTCTTTTACCAGCGGCTCGATGAAGCCATTAACGATCATCGTACTTGCTTCAGCTTCGCTCAACCCACGACTGGTCAGATAGAACATTTGTTCTTCACCGATCCGCGAGACACTCGCTTCGTGACCGACAGACACGTCCTGATCGTTGATTTCGATATAGGGATAGGTATCACTTCGGCTGTGAGGATCAAGAATCAACGCATCGCAGACAACGTTGGACTTGGACTGTTTTGCTCCCTTTTCGACCTTGACCAAGCCGCGATAGCTGCTGCGGCCGCCGTTCTTGGAAATGGACTTTGAAATGATCTGACCTGTCGTGTTAGGTGCCGCGTGTACTAACTTGGCACCAGCATCTTGATGCTGACCATTGCTGGCAAAAGCGATAGAAAGAATTTCGCCACGAGCTCCTGGTTCCATCATGTAGACCGCCGGGTATTTCATGGTCAAGCGGCTACCAAGATTTCCATCGATCCATTCCATGGTGGCATCTTGGTAGGCCATGGCACGCTTCGTGACAAGATTGTAGATGTTGTTCGCCCAGTTTTGAATGGTCGTGTAGCGGCAGCGAGCTCCTCGTTTGACGACGATTTCAACGACTGCAGAATGCAGGCTCTCGGTGGTATAGACCGGTGCTGTGCAGCCTTCGACATAGTGTATTTCTGCACCCTCGTCGACGATGATCAACGTGCGCTCAAATTGGCCCATGCTTTCGGCATTAATACGAAAGTATGCTTGCAGTGGGAATTCAATTTTGACTCCCGGAGGAACGTAAATGAAGGAACCACCAGACCAGACAGCAGAGTTCAGTGCGGCAAACTTATTGTCGCTCGGAGGGATAATCGTTCCAAAATATTCACGCAGTAAGTCGGGATGGTCTCGGATGGCAGAGTCAGTGTCTGTGAACAAGACTCCCTGTTTTTCCAGGTCTTCTTTGAGTGATCCGTAAACCACTTCGCTTTCGAATTGCGCTTTCACACCGGAAAGAAATTTTCGTTCTGCTTCGGGGATGCCAAGTTTTTCAAAGGTATCTTTAATTTCTTCGGGAACGTCATCCCATGTTCGCCCTTGCTTATCCGTAGGCTTCAAATAGTAGTAAATGTCTTGAAAATTGACATCGATATTCCCACCCCATTTCGGCATGGGCTTGGCATTGAAAATGGCTAACGACTTGAGTCGAAAATCTCGCATCCAGGCAGGTTCATTTTTCATTTCGGAGATCTGATTGACAATCTCCTCATCAACGCCCTTGCGAGCTTTAAAGACTGCTTTCGTGTTCGTCTGGAAATCGTACTTGTTGATTTCGCCAACTTGATCGGATGCTTGGTTTGTTATATCAGTAGCCATCGGTGGAGAGCCTTGTCTGTTGCTTGTTTGTCTGTTGCTTGTTTGCGGGGACGTTAGCTTGTGGTTTGAGTCTCAGGTTCTTCTTTGCGAAGCATTTCTTGGTTGCGTGCTTCCGCTTCCGGATGATCGCTCCGTACACGGTCGTAGCCATGTTGGTGTAGTTCATTTGCCAGGTCCGATCCACCTGTTTCGACGATGCGACCTCCGAGCATCACGTGTGTGAATTCAGGAGGGTTGTGCTCAAGTAGCTTGTCATGGTGCGTGATAATCAGTAGCCCCATCTTTTCGCGACCGATTTCTGCGATGCTTTCACTTGCCAGTCGTACGGCATCTGCATCTAACCCGCTATCTGTTTCGTCGAGCACGGCAAACTTAGGTTGCAACATAGCAAGCTGTAGGATCTCAGCACGTTTCATTTCACCTCCCGAAAAACCGTCGTTGACATAACGCCGAGCGAATTCGGCATTCATGCGCAAATGTTGCATTTTTTCACGCAACTCTTTGCGGAAATCTTTCATGGCAATCAATTCTTCGCCTTCTTGACGGTCGGGTTGTCGAACGTTGGTCGTGGCGTGCCGAAGAAAATCGGCCATCTTCACTCCGGGAATTGCAATGGGACGCTGAAATGCGAGGAAAAGACCTGTGCGGGCCCGTTCATCGGACGACATACTGAGTAAATCTTTGCCGTTCAATTCCATCGAACCAGCCGTCACCTCGTAGTTGGGGTGTCCCATGATGGCGAGGCCAAGGGTACTTTTGCCAGATCCATTAGGGCCCATCAGAGCGTGTGTTTCTCCTCGATTCATCTGTAGCGTGACGCCGCGCAAAATCGGGGTGTTGTTCACCGATACATGGAGGTCGGAAATCTTTAATGTGTCTGTCATTTTTATATCAATGTCTGTGGGTGGTCCCAAGGAGCACACGTGCTATCGGTAGCAGGACCGAAATTCGAGGCACCTTGCGAATTTGTGCAAATTAAAACCCGCGCTGATCGGTAGTAATTTCAAATCAGCCAGTAATTTTCTGATGGTCAGTAAGTGGGTCTGTATCGGCAGGCGCTTCCACATAGCCGCTATGGTGAGGGATTGGCAATTCGTCGTCGATTTTGTGGCCCACTCGCTGGTCCTTTTTCCGACCAATTTTGTGTCCTTTGATCTTGTCCTGAATACGCATCAGGCCTTCGAGCAATGCTTCAGGACGAGGTGGACAGCCGGGAACATAAACATCCACAGGGACGACTAGGTCGACGCCCTTGACGACGTGGTAACCATATTTGAAGTAAGGTCCGCCACCGACCGTGCAGGCACCCATGGCAATGACAAATTTGGGATCGGGCATCATGTTGTAGAGTCGCCGAACGCGGCTTCCCATTTTGTAGGTAACGGTGCCGGCTACAATCATAAGGTCGGCTTGACGCGGTGTGGCGCGAAAAGCACCAGCTCCAAAGCGATCGAGGTCGTAGCGACTCGCGCCTGTCGCCATCATTTCGATCGCACAGCATGCCAAGCCAAAAGTCATCGGCCAAACGCTCGATTGCCGAGCCCAGTTCATCGCTTGCTCTACTGTCGTCGTGATGACGTTTTCTTCAAATCGCCCTTCAATCCATGGCCGAGTCATGTTTGTATCCGTGTCCTAAAAGTATCCNTAGTCGTGTTTAAATGAACAAACTAGCGTAAGTATAGCCGATAAAAGGNTTTGTGTTCTAGCCACCGTCAATTCAACTCAAATGTGCAACAAGAGGTTCCATCAAGCCGGCAGTTTGTCAAATGGACCGCATCCCCCANCACTTCCGTAAACAAGANGCGTTCCATCGCGCAAATTGCACGGTCTTGTTCCACTAAGTCGGGATAGGGGCAAGCGCGGGCAATTAAAACGGGTAAATCCCCACTTGTATCGACATCAAAAGGTATCTTCCGGTCAGAAAATAATTGACCCAAAGACTCCATCCGCTCCGTCATGGTCGTCCCACGAATCTGCCCGCGGTATGTGATGGCGAGTCGTTTGGAGATACGTTCAATCAGCCCACGACGCACTTCGACGTCTTGAACCAGCCTGAGTTCTTGCCACAAGGCAACTGCCAAATCGGCAAAATTCTCTCCACATTGTCTCCTACCGGCAGCGGAAAGAGAATATCGATGCGTTGGACGGCCACGACCGCTCGTTTTCAGCGTGCTTTCTTTGTCGCAAAGAACCAGTTGTTGGTCGAGCAGACGCTTCAGCCGTTGCCTTACTGCAGTCGCGGTGACCCCTAAAGTGGCAACCAATTCTGCCACGCTCATTGCCTCGCGTTTGCGGAGCAAATCCAAGATGAGATCATCAGAAGAACGCATTTTTGTAGTTCTGTGGTTATTTACACTGAGTGAACAGGAAGAGAGCGTTTAGACCGCCAGACGCTCCATTTTCCGCTCTCATTCTACTGCAATCGGCCTATTAAAAACAGGTAATGTTGCGAAAAATGTAGCGGCCTAGTGGTTTGCCGTAAAGTATTGACATCTCAAGGGTTATTGGATAGAAGGCGATTACCTGTGCTGGGCAGAGTTTAGTGCCATAATGGTATTGGAGTGATCCTCAGCTAAATCTAGGACCAGTGCAAGGTTTTGGCGAAAATAGCGGGAAGGACAGTAGCAATGGATTGGAAAGTTGATCAGCACTGGCGATTATGTGTCTCCCAGTTGCGACATGTGACCTTTGGGGTCGGTCTGCTTCTCTGCGTTTCAGCAGCCGGTGTTTGTGCGCAGACGTTGAGCGAGACGCCATCAACTGCGGATTCCTCGGTCAGCCCAGACGGGTCTGACTCAGAAGACTCGATCTCGCCAGCCAACCTAGCAGAAAATGCGACCCTTGGTGAAACTTCCAATTGGATGAGCGAAATTGACGATGCTTTCGGGAAATGGGTCGTGGCACCTGTTGCCGCAGTCCTCTTTTTTGATTTTGGTACGAAAGAGTCTTTAGGAACAAGCGTTCCGTTTGTTGTTTTATGGCTGTTGCTGGGGGCGTCGTTTTTTACACTGCGGATGGGTTTAATCAATGTTCGTGGTTTTTGGCACGCCATCCGTTTGACTAAAGGCGATTACGACGATCCCAATGATGTGGGCGAAGTATCACACTTTCAAGCGTTGGCCTCGGCCCTGTCTGCGACGGTGGGGTTGGGAAATATTGCTGGAGTGGCGATTGCGATCGGTACGGGGGGCCCGGGAGCGACTTTTTGGATGATCGTTGTCGGCTTCTTGGGGATGAGCAGCAAGTTTGCCGAGTGTACGCTCGGTCAGATGTACCGCAAAGTCAATGACGACGGGACCGTGTCTGGTGGCGCGATGCATTATCTCCGTGATGGTCTGGCCGATCTTGGGCTCAAGCCTTTGGGCAGCATTTTGGCATTTGTCTTTGCCGTGCTCTGCATCGGTGCCTCCTTTGGGGGTGGCAATGCGTTTCAAATTGGACAGTCGTTGGATGCAATTCGGGGGGACATTCCACTGTTTGACAACTACCCCTGGGTTTATGGGCTACTGATGGCCTGCTTGGCAGGGATTGTCATCATTGGTGGCATTAAATCGATCGGTGCGGTGGCTTCCAAGATCGTTCCCTTCATGTGTGTGGCCTATGTGCTGATGGCTTTGTTTATTTTAGGAACGAATCTTGACAAGATTCGTGGGGCCTTGGAGTCTATTTTTGCGGGCGCCTTGAGTCTGGAAGCCGGTTTTGGCGGGTTTTTAGGGGTGATGGTGATCGGGATACAGCGTGCCGTATTTTCCAATGAAGCCGGCATTGGTTCCGCAGCGATTGCGCATTCGGCAGCAAAAACTGATGAGCCGGTGAGTGAAGGGATTGTGGCCCTCTTGGAGCCCTTTATTGATACCGTCGTCATTTGCACCATGACCGCTTTGGTTATCATTATCACGGGAGCAGTCGAAGCCAATCCTGAACTAGTGGCTGGCGAGAATAAATCTGGTGCGGCTTTAACGGTTGCTGCCGTGAGTGGTGAGTATGGGATTGAGTGGTTTAAATACGTGCTCTTTGCAGCCGTGGTTCTTTTTGCGTATTCGACGCTAGTTTCCTGGTCTTATTACGGGGAGCGTTGTTGGATCAGCATTTTTGGAGCGTCGGCGTCGATCTATTACAAGATTCTCTTTTTAGCCTTCACGGTCTTGGGTTCCATTGTGACCACCGGGAACATTCTTGACTTTAGCGATCTGTTAATTTTGGGCATGGCGTTACCAAATATCTTTGGAGTCGCGCTTTTGAGCGGGCGAGTGAAACGTGCCTTAGATACTTATTGGCAAAAACACCAGGCTGGAGAACTTGGCCCGCCTCAGAAATTTTAGCGAGTATCAGCTGCGCGAATCACTGAGGGGAAAGCAATCCCTCACAACGGCATGAAATTCCTCGGGATTGGCAACCCGGGCTACTGCCGATCGGAATTTGCGGGCGCCATGTTTTCCTTGAGCATAACAGCAGGCATATTTGCGCATGAGAAGAGTCCCTTTTTGAGCCCCGAACCGATTCACGACCAAGTCATAATGCCTCAGCATGCATTCACGCTGTTCAAGCATCGTTGGATCGGGTGGAATGGGTTCTCCACGCAAGGCGGCCTGGGCTTGGCGAAATAGCCAGGGGCGCCCGAGCGAAGCTCGAGCGATCATGACTCCATCGACTTGGTAACGACGAAAGGCTTCGACTACTTTTACCGGAGAGTCGAGGTCACCATTTCCGATCAAGGGAATCTGCTTGAGGTGAGATTTAATTTCGGCAATACGTTCCCAGTCAGCGCTACCTTTGAAGAATTCTTGAGCCGTACGGCCATGGACCGTTAGAGCGGCGGCGCCAGCCGCTTCCACGACCTTGGCCACAGTAATCGCGTTGATCGTGTTGAGCGTGCAGCCGAGGCGAATTTTGGCGGTGACCGGCGTTGGGGCACAGGCTTTGACCACTCTTTGAATAATCGTCCCCATGCGCTGTGGATCTTTGAGTAGGTAGGACCCACTGTGTGCCCGCTCAGTTACTTGTTTCACCGGACAACCGAAATTGATGTCCACGACACTGACTCCGTATTCCTCGGCCAGACGGGCGCCAACTTTGGCCAAGGTAGCTGGGTCATTGTCCCAAATTTGTACTGCAAGTGGACGTGTTTCCTCCTTAACGCCCCACAAACGGTCTGGATGCTGGGCCTTGTGTTCATCCAGCCAGGCAAAGCCTTTGGCATTCACCATTTCGGTTGCATGCAAACCCACGCCTCCGTATTCACGGACCATTTGGCGGAACGCGTAGTTGGTAAACCCCGCCATAGGAGCTTGCAGGACAGGTGGATCGACGACCAGATTGCCGATTACCAAGGGAGCAATGGAAACCGGTGCTGTGACGGCAGACTGTCCTGAATTCAAAGTGCTCATAAGAGCATCTTGCTCGACTTGAACAGACGCGCCAAGGGGATTTGGATGGGGCAACTTGGCCAGATTTGTGAGCGCTGCGAAATCAGTGGGAGATCGGGCGAGCGTGGGGGTTTTGTGGCAATTCGCGTGGTTTGCTGCGCGGTTTCCAGCCGGGAGTGAGGAGGCGTGGAGCGTTACTAAGGGGTTCCGTGTTTTGGCTAGAACGTTGAATCGGCTTGAGGGGTGACAAGGCCGCTGCTTGCCTCACATTTGCATGGCGTGACTGTTTCAAGGGGCGTGGGATGACTAACATTTGCGCCAGTGAGTCTTGGACTCGGTTACTGTCGGAAACGCGAACGGCAAAGCGTGCGATCCAGGTATTGTATTGATAGACAGTGTTCAGGAAGCGATCGGTTTCCGTTTGTAGGTGGTCGATAGCAAACAGGAGTTGGCGACAATCAGTCTCGCTCAGGTTCCAGGCGTCTCGGAAGGTCAAGACGGTTTGTCGGGCGGCAAGGACGCTCCGGCTTTGCAAGGTTACTTGTTGGTGTAGTTCCGGTAGGAGGCGATGAATACGAGAAAAACTTTTTGGAACAACTCGCTCTGCGGACAATATGGAATAATTTGTAAAGTAAGGACTGACTACAGGAAATTCAGAAGGTAAGAGTTGTTGATGGCCGGAGCCTTTAGTCATTAAAGCAGACAGCCTCTCTTGAGCATTGCGCAGGTCAATTTCTGTTTTGTGACATTGAGCGGTTGCAGAGGCCTGCGCAGCATGTAGCAAATGTTGTTCCAAAGCGACGTTAGATTGTAAGTCCTGTAATAAGAAAAATTGCTCTTTGGCAAGCTTTTGTCTCGCCACAGATTCTGAAACGAGCCAATAAATTTGAATTGCCGTCAAGGGATCAGTTTGGGGATTCACTTGCTCTAAGAATGCGGCGAGCGAAATTGTTTTGTTGTCTGTGTTTTCGAGTAAATGTTTCAAAAGACGTTTGGCTGGCAACGTTTTTTCTTCTGCCGTGCTGTCTGGCCAAGTTTTTTGAAAACTTGCTTGAACGACCACCGGCGAGATATGCACGACTCGGTTTGAGGTGTCTTGTATGGATTTCGATAAGGAGACTGGTGAAGCAGCAGCATCGTCAGCGGGCAGATGACTGGGTTGGGGTGGAGTCGGTCGGTCGATTGGCTCGCTGGTCACCAAGTCGAGTGCTTGGGGAGGATCGAAAGGGAGCCGGGGCGTTTCGTGGGGCGAGATCTGACTTGCGACCACACAAAGAAGAGAAACAGTAAAAGTGTGCATCCTTGCACTCCCTGCTGTTGAGTATCCACAGGTTTCAGTCCTTTGAGGCCACCAACGTGACAGGGATGGTGATTTGGGTCAATCCAGATTTAATTGATCTGATCACATCGTAAAAAAAGTGGATCTGGCGAACCTTAAAACCAATTCCTATCGGCCGCATTGCTAGCGTATCTTTTATTCGTCATCGGCCACGCGAAAGCGAATGGCAGGAGATGATGTGTTTGCTGTGTGAGATCGTATGTTTGTGGCGTCTGCTGGGATCGAAAATTTTCGGGGTTCAGTGATTGCTTGGTCGTGAGGGACAGCTGCCTCCTCCGT
>JAKVBY010000003.1:0-11616 GCA_022446825.1 Pirellulaceae bacterium | reverse complement strand
TTACCGATTGCCAGCCTGTTCGTTTGTTGTCGCGCAGGGAGGAGGTTTTTGGCTGTGAGTAGTAAGAGCCTGTATTGCCAACTGATCCTGTGCGTGGTGGAGGAATCCGCCTTGCGTGCTCTGCAAAAAGACTTGTTCGCTGGTTGCTCGTTTGCTGGCAGCCGGCGACACAAATGCAGGTCAATGCGATCGTGATCGCGTGCATCGACGCGGTACGCATAATGACAGATTCCTTTCTACAGACAGGACGACGTGAGGTGTCCGCTGGGAGATTGCGGCAAATCTTACCTTGCACGACTTGTACGGAATTGTTGGTGTTGCGGGAAGATCGATTCGACGAATAATGCGATTCGTCACTGTTCTTAAGTCGCTACATGCAACAGCTCCGCGGATTTTGCACTCAGATTAGATTTCCCTGTAGTGAGATGACTGCTGGCCTTGGTCGACTGCTAGGCATGGTTTTGGCGATTTGGTTTTGGCGATTTACTCAGTCAAAACAGCGTTTCAGTGAGTATCTTTGCAGCAACGCGTTTGATTTTCACCAGTGTGTAGCGAGGAATCAGGGCATTCCAGCGCTCAGTGAACTTGTTTTTTTCTCAACGGTGAAATGGACGCCCCTTTGAACTAGCTGGATGTCGTTTATTTTGGCAGTAGTTACTATAAAGCAGCAGTTGCCATCACGCCGGGGGCGAGCGTCTCCGTCGCGGAGGGGTGATTTCTAACGAGGAAACTCGCTAGGACGACTGTTTTTATTGAGGCCTGCGGTTTGGTCACGTGACAGGTAGCCAGAATTGTCAGGGCACAGCTTGGTCAGAGGAATGCGATGTCGACAGGCCGTCTGTACCATCGTGTTAACAGTCCCCAGTATTTTCAAGGAATTTGACCTGCAGCGCGATGAACTCATCGGAATTTACGGCACAATTAAAATGCGAAGCGCAGTCGCTCGGTTTTGACTTGGTAGGTGTTTGTCCTGCCGTGAGCCCTGCCGGTTTATCGCAATTCCACGAATGGCTGAACGCGGGTTATGGGGGGGAGATGCAGTATCTTTCCGAGCGCAAGGATGCGTATGCGCACCCCCGCAGCGTGCTCGATGGTGTGCGTAGTGTTGTGATGATGGCGATGAATTACAAAACAGCCAAGCCAGACGAAGCTGCCGTCGGTAGCGGCCGGGTGTCTCGATATGCCTGGGGCCAAGTGGACTACCATGATCTGATTCATGATCGATTGCGACAATTGCGAGAATGGTTTCATGCTGCTCTGCCAGATACGAAGGTACGTGGAGTGGTCGACACGGCGCCTCTTTTAGAAAGGGAATTCGCACAACTTGCTGGCCTGGGATGGGTTGGCAAGCATACCTTGTTGATTAATCGAGGGATCGGAAGTTGGTTTTTTCTGGCAGCTTTGTTGACGGACGTTGAGTTGGCGTATGACGATGCACAAGAACGTGATTACTGTGGCTCCTGCACGGCCTGTCTGGAGGCCTGTCCGACCGATGCTTTTCCTCAGCCGTATGTTTTGGACGCGACCCGCTGCATCAGCTATCTCACGATCGAATTGCGAGAGGCGATCCCAGTCGATCTGCGCGGAGGCATGGAAGACTGGGTGTTCGGTTGTGACATCTGTCAGGACGTGTGCCCCTGGAACTCTCATGCTCCTCCCGCTCGGGAGGCTGCTTTTCACCCTGATCCAGAAAAAAATCCGATCAACCTGCTGGAACTATTTGCCTTGGATGACGAGGCATTTCGCGTGCGTTTCCGCCATACGCCGTTGTGGCGGGCTCGGCGTCGCGGAATTTTAAGGAATGCAGCCATTGTTTTAGGAAATCAACGGGCGACAATAGCCACGGAAGCGCTCATGCACGGTTTAAATGATCCAGAGCCGCTGGTACGTGAGGCGGTGGCATGGGCGCTCTGGCAAGTTGCCACCAAGGTGGCCCTCGAGGCGCTACGCCGTCGACTGGTGATCGAAGATGATGAAGGCGTTCGGCAGGCGCTCACGAGATATCTGGCGGGGCCCGTGTCGGGCGAGAGTTGATCTGGTTCTGGGCAGAAATAACATCCTCAGGTAGTCAGGCAAGGTGTGGGGGCGCTGAAGACGTCGATTTTGTCTTAACGGTTGCGTTGGACACATCAGCGGATACGAGATCGTCAGTCTCGGGTGTTTGGCGATGGCAGCGTTTTCAGAACTAAGCCGTGTGAGTGCGCAAGTTTTCTCTACAGCCGGTGAATTTCATGGGGCGGAAAAACTCCAGGACGGTCTTCACTGTACCAGCGATCAAGTACACCTTTCCACTCTTCTTTGACGCGGATTTTTGCAAAGGACTGCCGAACTTGCTCGTGATCGGGATGTAACGCGGAGTATTTAATACCGAATTTGCGCATCATGATTCCGCAACGTTTTGCGCCATACATTTGTTCGGCGAGACAGAAGTGCTCCAGCATTACTTCGGCTTGCTCTGGTAGGCGCGGTGGTGCGGGGAGTGGGTGACCGTGCAAGAGCTCTTTTGCTTGTTGAAAGATCCAAGGGTTGCCAATGGCGCCGCGTGCAACGGTCACGCCGTTGACTCCGGTCCTCTGCATCATATCCAGGCAATCTTGTGCGGCAAATAGATCACCACTACCGAGTAGGATACGTTCTCCGATGTGCTCTTTGACTTCCCGAAGAAAATCCCAGCGACTCGGGCCGTCATAACGTTGCTCAACAGTGCGGCCGTGCACCGTGATGGCGGCGACTCCAGCATCGTACGCACCGTCGAGGATGGCAAAAAAATTGTCGCGACTTTCTTGTGAGTTGTCGACGCCGCGCCGCATTTTTACGGTTACCGGAATGTCGTGGCGAACGACATCTCTTGTCCGTCGCACGATGTCCAACGCGACTTCTGGCTGGCTTAAGTGAAACCCGCCACGACAGCGACCCAGAACTTTTTTCACAGGGCAGCCAAAGTTGATGTCGATAACATCGAATCCGGCTTCCACTAATTTGACGGCGCCTTGCGAAAATTGTTCGGGTTCGGCACCCATGAGTTGTCCTCCGACGGGACGCTCCTCTTGGTTGATGTAGAGAAAGTGGTCGTTTCGAGCCCGCGGTTTGACAGAGACAAGAAACTTGTCCAGCATGACCTCGCACAGAGAGTAAGAGGCGCCACACCGTCGCGCCATTAATCGCATGGGGGCGTCGCTATAGCCCGAAAGCGCCGCCTGTACGATCGGAAGTCCGATTTGTACGTGGCCAATGTTGAGGGGTGTATAGGGTATGGTGGTCATGGTGTTTCAGAAGTGTCGTCGTCGGCTGCAAGATGGGTTGGAGAGGCTCAGGCCCCTCATTCTCTGAGATTATGTCATTGCAATGAGATGAGGGCAACGCGGAGGCACTCCGGAGGGTGTTGTAGGGTGATTCACGCACTTGAGGTCGGATTGCGATGAAGACGACAGTTTGACGACTTGTTCTCTGCGCCGGCGCAGAGAATAGGCATCCCTTACGCGGGGTCTTTGACGACCGCCAAGTAGGATGGTAACGCCTTTTCGCGGCAACTTTTTGGGGCGTGGGTTGCGGGGGTTTGCTTTTTGAGGGGATCTGCTTTTTAATAGCAGCTCTGCTTAGTGGCGGAAAAACCTCGCGGTTGTTTGTCGCAATCACGAGGTCTATTTATGCGCATTTTGAAAGAAGCACAGAAAAGAAGCACAGAGATGAGTTGGGACTTACTGCCGTATTTGTTGGCGATCGTAGGGATCGGAAGTTTGTTACTGCTGGCAAGGCAAATGCTCCGCAGTGCCCGCCCCCCCTATGAGCAGCGAGCGTCCTTGCTGACAAAGACCGAACTTATTTTCTATCATTCATTGTTGGAGGCGGTTGGGGAGCAATGGTTGATTGCGCCGATGGTTCGCATGGCGGATCTGATTAAGGTGAAGAGCGGCGCTCCAAAACGTCAGGCCTGGCTGAATCGGATTTTGGCAAAGCATATCGACTTTGTGCTTTGCGAACATGGGACGCTCTGCCTCACGCTGGCGATCGAGTTGGATGACCGTAGTCACGAACGTCCAGATCGTATCGAGCGGGACCAATTTGTTGATGCTGCGTTAAGGGCGGCAGAACTACCAATTTTGCGGGTCAAGGTCGAAAGCGAATATGACGCAAAGGACTTGCGAAAGAAGATTCGTGACAAAATATCGCGATCTTAAGAGGCGAAGTGAACTCGAGGTAATTTGCGTTGACCAGTTTTATTCGTGGTTTAATTCAAGACAGGGCAAACGTCAAACCACTCCCTCCCCTGACGACGCATCCATTCTGTAGCGGTCTCCGGTCCCCAGAGCTGAGGCGGGTAGATTTCCACAGGTGTTGCCGCAGGACTCCTCCAGAAATTGGCGATGGGGTCGATGATTTCCCAGGCTAATTCGACTTCGTCACTGCGGGCAAAAAGACTTGCATCCCCGTTTATGGCGTCTAGTAGTAGCCGTTGGTAGGCATCGGGTAAGGCTCCTGAAAATTCACGTTGGAAGCTAAAGTCGAGATCGGTAAGGCGCAGTTTCATGCCGGCGTCGGGCACTTTGGTTTGAAAATGTAACTGGATTCCTTCTGCTGGCTGAATTTGAATCACCAGGCGATTTGCCTCCGCTTGCGGCTTTGCCTCATCGCTGAAGAGCATGTGAGGCGGTTTCCGGAACTGAATCACGATCTGAGTTGTACGGCAGGACATTGCCTTGCCACTGCGTAAATAAAACGGAACGTCGGTCCATCGCCAGTTGTCGATGAACAATTTAACAGCGGCGAATGTGTCGGTTTGACTATCATTAGGCACACCGGATTCATTACGATAGCCGTCGTATTGTCCGCGCAGCGTACTGCCGGCTAGCGTCTTCGGTGTCATCGGGCGAATGGCGCGCAGGACCTTGACTTTTTCGTCACGAATCATGTTGGGTGCGTAGCGCGCGGGAGCTTCCATTGCTGTGATTGTCAGCAGTTGCAACAGGTGATTCTGAAACATATCGCGCAGGACACCCGTGGCATTGTAATAGCTGGAGCGACTACCGACAGGTAACGACTCGGCAACTGTAATTTGGACGTGATCGATATAATTGCGATTCCAGATCGGTTCAAAGATGCTATTGGCAAACCGCAGGACTAAGAGGTTTTGAACACTTTCTTTTCCCAGATAATGATCGATCCGGTAGATCTGCGATTCTGGGAAAACCGCGTGTAAAGAAGTATTTAAGGATTTGGCCGTTGCCAGATTGGTACCGAACGGCTTTTCGACAATGATCCGACGACTACCCTCTGCCTGATTCGCCAGCCCATGTTTGCCGAGGTTAGTGACGGCAGCTGAATACAAGTTAGGAGAAGTCGAGAGATAAAAAATTCGCTCGTGCGGCTGGCTCGCTTCCAGCTGAGCGAGGAATTCGCTCAGGTTTGAGAAATCCTCTGCGACGGCAATGTCACCGGAAAAATATCGCAAGCGGGTTGCGAATTGGGACCAGTCGTTTTTGTCAGGATCTTGCTTCTGCAGATCAGACAGGGATTCCAATAGATGGTTCCGCCAGGCATCATCATCGAATTTTGATCGCGAGACGCCCACGATCTTGCAGTCTTTTGGGAGGCGGTTTTTACGAAACAATTGATATAACGCGGGGATGAGTTTTCGACGCGTAAGATCCCCCGAAGCGCCAAAAATGACGATGGTGTACGGCAAAGCGATGGCCTTTCGTTGCTGGCTGCGACAGCCGGGTCACGGGTGCGGATTTTTGCAGGAACCAGTTCTGTAACTAACGCGAGATTAGTCGGGAGCTGACGATGATTTGTTTTGCTTTGCTTCGACCCCTAGCATCCTGCGGCAGTGCGGGGAAATAGACGGATCGTCCGCTCGATTCCCTCACCATCCAAAACCGCTGGAAGGCAAGATCTTACTCAGCTTTGTGGGGAAAAGTAAGAATTACAGTCTCATCGCAGTAAAGCCGCCATCCACATAAACACTAGCACCTGTCATAAAACTACCTGCCTGCTGGGAGACGAGTAAAAGCATGGCTCCGACAAGTTCCGACGGTTCTCCGAATCGATCCATCGGTGTCTGTGCCATGATCTTGGCGACGCGTTCTGGGTCAAGGATTTTACGGTTTTGCTCGGCCGGAAAAAAACCGGGACAGAGGACGTTCACTCGGACGCCTTGGGTTGCGTATTCTCGAGCGACGTTTTGAGACAAGTTCACGACAGCCGCCTTCGAGGCCGAATAGGCGTAGACGCGTGAAAGAGGAAGGTGGGAAGTTACGCTGCCGATATTCAGAATTGCTCCCCCCTGGCTTTGTGAGGCCATGGCGGCTGCAAAAACTTGACAGCCGATATGGGTGGCACGCAAGTTGCCATCAAAAACCTTTTGCCAGTCTTCATCGGTTATTTCTTCGTAGGGAACGGCCGAATTAACCCCGGCGCAGTTGATGAGAATATCCGCGTGTTTGTGGTTCGCAATTACCTGATCGCAAACGGATTGAATCGATTCGCGAGAAGACACGTCGACCGCTGTGAATTCGGCAGATCCGCTCAAGTTTTTGATCGCCTCGACACGTTCCTGTCCTCGTTCTTCGTTACGTCCGGCAACAACGACGTGTGCGCCGCTTTGTCCTAGTCCCTCGGCTAATGCGCCGCCGAGCACTCCGGTTCCGCCGATCACGACGGCGACCTGACCATCTAAGCCGAATAATTGATTGACAAATTCTGCCGACATGGCAATGCCTTTTTTCTGGGCTAAAGGAGCAGGCTGTTGTTACTTGCAAAAGCCTGTGTTGTGGCGTCTCTTGAGAAGAAATTAGTTCTGAGGTGGCTGGCGTCGTTCATTCAGCCAGTCCGTATGGAATGTTCCGGTTTTGTCCAGCCGCTGATAGGTGTGGGCACCGAAATAATCACGTTGGGCTTGGAGTAAGTTGGCAGGCAAACGCTCTCGTCGGTAACTGTCATAGTAGGCCAATGCGGTACTGAAGGCAGGGACGGGAAGACCGAGCGTGGTAGCCACATTGATGACCTTACGCCAACTCGCTTGGGCGTTGTGAATGGCGTCTGTGAAGTAAGGGAATAGAAGTAGATTTTCCAGGTTGGGTTCTGCATCGAAGGCTTCCTTGATGCGATCAAGAAACTGCGCTCGAATGATGCAGCCACCACGCCATAGCATCGCACAATCGCCATAATTCAGAGGCCAGTCGTGTTCCGATGCCGCGTGTTGTAATTGTACAAATCCCTGCGCGTAGCTGCAGATTTTGGAAGCATAGAGTGCTTGGCGAACGTCCTCGATGAATTCCGCAGGATCGCCGGTTAAGCTGGTATCCGATGCGACTGGTCCTGCTAGAATTTGGCTCGCTTGGACGCGCGAGTCTTTCAGTGCTGACAAACTACGGGCATAGACTGCGGCTGTCACTAAGGTACTCGGCACGCCCAGATCCAAGGCGAGTTGGCTCATCCACTTGCCCGTTCCTTTTGCTCCGGCGACATCCAAAATCTTGTCGACGGTGTCTCCCGGTCCGCCCGAGTCGGAAACACTGAAAATGTCACGAGAAATCTCAATCAAGTAGCTTTGGAGTTCTCCTCGATTCCAATCGGCGAAAACGTCATACATTTGCGCATTGGAAAGTCCGATGGCTTCCTTGAGCATGAAGTAGGCTTCACAGATAAGCTGCATGTCGCCGTATTCAATTCCGTTGTGAACCATTTTGACGTAATGGCCGGCACCACGGGGACCGACCCATTCACAGCAGGGAATGTCGTTCTGGGGGCCCACCTTGGCGGCAATCGCTTGAAAGATGGGCTTCACTGCTGGCCATGCGTCCGGACTTCCGCCGGGCATCATGCTCGGACCTTTGAGGGCTCCTTCTTCACCTCCAGAAACTCCCGTTCCGACAAACAAGAGACCTTTTTCTTCGACATACTGGGTGCGGCGTTCCGTATCTGCAAAATGTGTGTTGCCGCCGTCGATAATAATGTCGCCTGGATCGAGGTGCGGAATGATTTTTTCTATGAAGTCATCGACGGCTGGGCCTGCTTTGACCAGCATCATGACCTTGCGAGGACGACTGAGCTGCGCCACCAGTTCTTTAATACTTTGGCAACCGACAAACTGTTTGCCTGCTGCGCGTCCTGCCATAAAGTCATCAACTTTCTCAACGGTTCGATTAAAAACGGCTACGCGGTAGCCACGGCTTTCCACGTTGAGGGCAAGATTCTCGCCCATGACGGCGAGCCCAATTAAACCAAAATCGCAAAGTTCACTCATGCCAGTTTTTCTCAAGGTTCGTTAGGGAATGTTAGTGCGGGGAGACGTTTGTGATTTAAGTAGACACTGACCAGGGGGGATTTTCTGGAAGATACTCGTCGAATTCTTTGAGGAGCTGTTCTTGGTAACCACCAGCGAAGTTGCTCTGCAGAAAACGATTGATCCCTTCCTCATAGAAATTTTTCCAGCTGGCCTCTTCTGCGCCCGGATTGATCGGGAAAAAAAGACAATTGTTGGCTTCTGCAGCACGATAGTCCCCCGGAGCATCGCCGATCATCAGGACGTGGTCCTGCGGGTACTTGGCGGCATTGGCCAAGGTCTCCTTTTTGCTGCCCGACTCCTGGCCACAGATCGCTTCTACGTATTGATCCAAGTGATGTTCCGTCCACTCGGCTTTCAGGGCTTCGTTGGGTGTTGCTGAGCAGACCAGCATGTCCGCTCTCCCCTGAAGCTTTTTCAGGCTCTCGCGTACAAACGGAAATGGCGGGACTCCACGAACGATGGCAGCGACCGTTTCATTCACGCGTTCTGACCACGCCAACGCTTGTTGAAGGTCTTCATCTCCGGTCTCTTCGATTTTGGCTTGCAGCGTTGGGTTGCCGAGCTTCGTTTCTTCCTGAACCCACCGAACTAGAGAGGTCGGAATTTCCACCGTTACCCCGCGGGCCGCCACGTCCGTGCGTTTTTGCAGCCACTCGAGTGTTTCGATCAACGCCGGAAATCGATTGATGCCACGACTTTTGGAGTAAAGATTGACGAACTCAGCGGCTTCTCTCGCAAATTTACTAATGGCTTGCAGATTGTAAAAGTTAACCGTGTTATGGATGAAGCACTCTTTGTGTTTCAATTCCATAGTGTCAAAAGCACAGCCGTCCGAGTCGATGCCGACTAAAAAATCATGTTGCGGTGTAATTTCGTACATGAGCGAGAGTCTGTTGAGTGAGATTTTCAGTTCTAGAGATGTTAAGGCTACGAACGATCGGCTTCCGGTACATAGGAGGCAAGTTTCTGGTCCGCATAGAGCGGCTCGAAATGTGTCATCCGTTGTCTCCCATCGATCATGGGCAAGCTGAGCATGCCTTCTCCAATCAGCGGTTTTGCATAGCGGATAAAATCATCCGAGACATCGTTTCCCTTTTCCGTAATCCAGTGTTGTGGGAAGGTCCGTTCGCTATTGGCGACCTCGCTCAGGGGTACTTTGTCGTAGCGGACACTGTATACCGGTCCAGGATTGCGCAGGATCGTTGCCATGTTGCCGCTGTCGCCTCGAGCTGCCAGCAAGGCGGCCATTTCCCCCGCGCGGTAGGCTTCGTCGAGATCGACTGTGGATGCATAGGCCATGGAATGGCGCTGGTCAGTGCCAGGTACATTTCCTCGGGCGCTCCCTTTTGTTGCCAAGCCGACTTGATTTAAGTAATTCACCACGGTTTGAGCCACTGTGGTCGCGCTCGCGCTAAATTGCGTGTGACCAAAAGAGTCCTTGTTTTCGCCGATGTCACCAACGGAGAAACCCTCACTGATGACGACCAGACAGCGCCCCGAACTTTTTAGCTGGTCGTTGACGTTGTCGGCAAGTTGCTGCAGCGTACAGGGACTTTCCGCTAAGTAGATTTGCAATGGCAGTTCTCGCTGCGGGTCCGCCAGTCGAGCTGCTGCCGGGATGAAGCCGATCTTACGGCCCATGGCTTGGAGCACGAGTACGGGGTCGGCGGGGCAGGATCCGGCATTTTCTTCGTTGGCATTTTGGACTGCGTGCATCCAATATTTTGCCGTCGAACCGTAGCCGGGAGTGTGATCAATTAACTCGAAATTGCTATCGCCGACATCGTTGTCAATGGTTTTTGGGCCTCCAATGCCAATCAATTCGAGGCCCCGTTCGTGCGCTAGCTGTGCGATTTTGTTGGCAGTGTCCATCGAATCGTTGCCGCCGATGTAGACGAAATAGCCCACATTGTGCGCTCGGAAGACTTCCAGAACGCGATCGAAATCCTCATTTTGGTGTGGCTTCAATTTGTACCGACAAGTCCCAATCGATCCGGCTGAGGGTGTATAACGTAACAGCGAGATCTCTTCACGCGATTGTTCAGAAAGATTGAGTAGCTCTTCTTTGAGAACTCCTTCAATCCCGTGCCTTGCTCCATATACGGTCTCAATCTCAGGCAGTTCCCGCGCTGTTTCGATGAGGCCGCGCAAGGTGTTGTTAATGACGGGCGTTGGCCCGCCACTTTGGGCGACAACGAGGTTCCGTGGTGGGGTCATGCGAATCTCTTCAAACACAGATGCCGAACGAACGTGGGGTGTCAAGAAATTCGCACCGCCTCCGCAGCGAGAATGACCGTCAGACAGCCTAAGGATGTTGCGATTGCAGTGAGTGAGGCGGAAGCTCACTGTCTTTAATCGCCTCAAATACAAATTTTAGCGACGGCCTGCGAAGCGATCAATGACTCGCTCCGAAAGTCTTTCCACACAACCATTTGCGGTTCTGTGCAGCATTTTTCAAGGAATTTGGTATCCTTGAAAAATGCGCAGAGGGGTTTTTGCGCGAGAGCCGGTTGAATCGCCAACGGCCGTCTAAGCGGCTTGGCGGACCCGCGTCTGACGCATCTCGGCAAGCCGACTAAGGATGGCTTCAACCACACTTTCTCGGGCCAAATCCAGAACCCGACCGTGTGAGGCTTGGCTCAGTTCGGGTTTTTCTCCTGCCAGTTGGTTTAACTGCGATCGCACCGTGATTCCCGCTTTTACCCGCACATAACCGCGCACTTCACTTGAGGTAAGTTCTGGCAGGCGGGAATGGACTTGCTCCCAAACCGAGTCGACAGACTGGTGGGCGATTGAGCGAATTAAAGCGATTTCTGAGCTTTTACGAGTCCGAGGCGCGAGACGATGAATCCATTGCATGATGTCTTTCCTTTTAACGTTCCCGACTCAATTTCTGCCGTTTTGGGGGAGTGAAACACGTGCCGAGGTGGGAGGTGTTTTGCGAGTACTGGTGAGAATGGCTTGCTAATAGAATCGAAATACTCGTCGCGATCCCTTCAACAAAGACCGGTATCTTCGGCATAACCTACGTAGGTAAAATGTGCGTGTGGCGCGACATAAAACGAACGTAGCGTGCGGATGTGATGGAGAAATTGGCCTCGTGCTGGTAGGGGGCAAGGGACGCGAGGTCCCCAGCTGCGTGTTTCCGTGCAGAGCCCTGCTTTGGACGCGGTAAAGCTGACCTCAATTGTCAGACTTAACCATTCGTCTTGACCGGAATAAAGCGATTTCATAAGTTGCCGGTCATCAGGCGCCGTGGCCAAGTGGCTAAGGCGGCGGATTGCAAATCCGCTATCCCCGGTTCGAATCCGGGCGGCGCCTCTTTTACA
>JAKVBY010000029.1:62363-130566 GCA_022446825.1 Pirellulaceae bacterium | reverse complement strand
CTACAGACGTTCACGGGACATGATGGCTATGTCCTGAGCGTGGCCTTCAGTCCGGATGGCCAGCGAATTGTCAGTGGTAGTACGGACAAGACGTTGAAGATCTGGCCTTTTCAGGCAGGGGACTTGGAAGGACCTGCTGGGCCTGCGCCGCCAGACGCGCCAGAGCCCCCTAGAGGAAACGCTGGTGAGTCAGTCGTTACACTCGAGGGCCACACCGCTCCAGTCATGAGCGTGGCCTTCAGTCCTGATGGCCAGCGGATCGTCAGTGGTAGTCGTGACCAGACGCTCAAAGTTTGGGATGCCAAGAGTGGCGAAGAACTACAGACGCTCACGGGATATGATGGCTATGTCGATAGCGTGGCCTTCAGTCCGGATGGCCAGCGAATTGTCAGTGGTCATGCGGACAAGACGTTAAAGATCTGGGATTCTGGCAATGGCGAAGAACTACAGACGCTCACGGGACATTCTAGCTATGTCCATAGCGTGGCCTTCAGTCCGGATGGCCAGCGCATTGTCAGTGGTAGTAAGGACAAGACGTTAAAGATCTGGGATTCTGGCAATGGCGAAGAACTGCAGACGCTCACGGGACATGATGGCTATGTCAATAGCGTGGCCTTCAGTCCTGATGGCCTGCGCATTGCCAGTGGTAGTGAGGACAAGACGTTGAAGATCTGGCGCACCAACAGTGGCCAAGAACTACACACGCTCAAGGGACATAATGATGCTGTTCTGAGCGTGGCCTTCAGTCCAGATAGCCAGCGAATTGCCAGTGGTAGTTATGACGGCAGCGTGAAGATTTGGGATGCCAAGAGTGGTGAAGAGCTACAGACGTTCACGGGACATGATGGCTATGTCAGTAGCGTGGCCTTCAGTCCTGATGGCCAGCGAATTGCCAGTGGTAGTGTGGATAAGACGTTGAAGATTTGGAACGCCAAGAGTGGCGAAGAACTACAGATTCTCACGGGACATGATAGCTATGTCTATAGCGTGGCCTTCGGCGTGGATGGCCAGCGAATTGCCAGTGGTAGTGGGGACAATATGTTGAAGATCTGGGCTCTCGAACGGGCGGAAGGGGAAGATGAACCTGAGGACGAAAAACGATTAATAGATCTCTAGGAACGCCTGATCAGTGCGCAGTCAAATGCGCAGGTCAAATGCGTTCGTCAATGCACCCGTCGATACGTCATCACCTGGGCGGCGGGAAACGCAGCGGGGCAGCGTGGGTGCTCAGCGATTGCAGCGTGGTTGCTCAGCGATGAATTAGCGATGACTTAGCGGGCTGGAGCGCTGCGCGGTGGCGATGACGCTGTCGAAGATCCAGTAGGTGAGCGGGTCCTGAAAAACAGGCTGCATGCCCGGCCGCTGGTGCGCCGAATTGGAGGAGTAGAACAACTCGGCCAAGTCACGCAAAATCGAGCCGCTGCTGCCGTAGTAGGAATGGCCCAGCATGCTGGTGTCGACCGTCGAGACGTCGATGGTTTCGATGTTGGGGATGACGACGAGACCGGCACCCGAGTCGCCAGCCCGCGGCGAACCATGAATTTTCTTGGACGCGATCAAGGCGTTGTCGTTGGAGGAGGCATAGAGGGTGACCTGTTGCGAGGTTGGCGTGATCAAAGGAGCGATGTCGCGGCGAAATACGTCCGCGTCGATATCAGGCGCCGCCAAAACAAGCTGGTCGAAGAGAGGTTGCTGCTCGGGAAAATCCCTGGCTAAGTCACAGAGGGCGGCCGTTAGTGCGCGGTTGCCCATACTGTGCGCAATCAGATGTACTGACTTGGCTTGGCTCTGCTGGGCGACGTCGTGCAGGAACTTCTTCAAATGGGGCACCGTCCATTGGACGTTGGTTTCATCGACCGTGTATTTCAACAAGCCGCCTTGAGAAGGCCAGCTGTAAAAGATCGGTGCCCCTTGGAAGTTCATGTCGTGGGCAATTTGTGCGGTCCGCATCGCTGCGTCATTGAATTCGACATTATAACCGTGCACGAACACAAAGGCATCGCGATGTTCCGATTGCGCCACCCGCTGCTGCAGGTCGGCGTAGAAGTCCGCTTCGTCGGCGCGGCTGATTTCCTGTAACACCACGTGCTCGGCTTCGTTCTCTTGAAATTCCAGGCGGATCCATTGAGGGCGTTCCAGGTTGCCCCGTTGGTGGGTGTTGGGAATGCTCACTTGGCAGACGCCCAATTGAAATTCTCCGCGTTGGTTTCCGTAGCCCCACGCGCCGGTAGCCAGGTCGGGCGATGTCGAGCCGGGAGCATTAAGGATCGAGACGCTTAAGCCCAGGCTCAGGCCGAATGCCAATAGAGAACAAACTGCGTACCAGCGTCGGTGGCATTTGAGGCCGCAGGCTCCCAGGAAAAGCAAGCAGGCCACGGCGGCAGCGGTGATGACCGGCACCAAACGCCGTAACGTTACCCCGGTCAAGGCGGGCTGACTCGTGGTAGCTAAACGGTCCGTGGCATAAAACACCTCGACAACTTGGAAAGGATCCTGGTCTTGAGCGCGGTGCGACGGGGATGTCGTGGTGACCAAAGACGGGGCGTCGGCGACGACCTCCGGCGGAGCTGCCGCTGGGCGGTCGTCTTGCTGGCGGTCGTCTTGTTGGGGGTCGTTCCCTGGGGTGGGTGTGCCGGTGGCTGTGCCGGTTGGTGTGGCACTTTCGGGGACTGTTACGGTCGGTGTGGGGCTGGTCTTGGCCGGTGCGATCGGTACTTTCCGTCCGGGCAATAAGGCCGGTAGCTTGCGAAGGTCGATGGTGCCGAGCGGTCGCTTGGGCAAAGTTGAAACGACGGACGGGGCAGGGCGGGGGGACAAGGCTGGCGCCAGCTCGGTGCGAAAGGGATTGACCTTGAGGGTCGTTTTTTCCGGCTGGCCCAGCTGAGGCAATCGTGGAGGGCGCAAGTTCGTGGCAGGCGCCAAGTTTGTGGAAGGCGATAAGTTTGTGGAAGGACGGGGGTTCGTGGCAGGGTCAACGACCGTTTGTGGCTGCCGGACCGTGACTCTGTTTGAGGAAGGAGCCAGTTGCGAAGGAGCCAATGAGGAAGGAGCCAGAGATTTGCGGGCTGGTGATTTACGGGCCGGTGATTTGCGAGCCAGTGAGGTAGTGGCTTGGGGAGAGGTAGTGGCCTGGGGAGTAGTAACTTGGGGAGTAGTGACTTGTGGACTCGTGACTTGGGCGGTGGGCTGCCTGGGCCGGGTGCGCAGCGAAGTCCGCGCGGGGGTACTGGGGGACACTTCGACGGGGCCGGCCAGCGTCCGTACGGCCGGTGGCTCGGAGAGTTCTAAGGGATGGTCGGGCGTTTTTAATTTCAAGAAATGAGACGAGCGGGCGGTCTGGGGCGCGGGGTCCGCTGGAGGGGCTGCGGCCAGGGCGATTTGAGGACGTGTTGCCTGCGGTGTGGGCTCGCTCAGGGGAGAATTGTCGAGACTGATCAAGACGGCCGCCCCGCCACCAGCGAGCAAGGTCACGAACGGAACGAATCGAGCCAATTTCCCCATAATGACTTCCCTGTCGAAGCGGAACAAACAGTCAAGATAATCAGAACAAGCTACCTGTCGGGCGCAAGCCCTGGCACAGCAAAGGCATCTCGCAGCAAAGGCATCTCACAGAACGGTTTCTTAAAGAACGGTTTCTCAAAGAGGCTAGGCCTGCGGAAAAATGGTAACAAAGAGCGAGTGCGGAACTCCAGGCCATTTCCGTTGCTAGCAGGAGGGCGGGCCCGCAAAACGAGGCGACTTTGTCGACACGCCTTTTAGGGCAACCAAGCGTCGGGCAATCAAGCGTCGGGTAACCAAGCGTAGGGCAAACAAGCTTAGGGAAACCAAGCTTAGGGCAACAAAGCCAAGACATTCTTACTGGGCCGCGGAATGACATGCGCTGCAATCAGATTGCCCAGCGCTGCGACCTTGGTTTGACCCGCGTCGACCGCCGCATTGACGGCGGCCACGTCGCCCTTGACCACCACGGTCACATAGCCTCCACCCAATTTTTCTTTTCCAATGACTTCGACATTGGCAGCTTTGCAGGCCGTGTCGATGGCTTCGAAGACGGCGGTAAAGCCTTGGGTTTCAATGAAGCCCAAGGCTAAATTTGTTGTATCGGCCACTTTTTTGTTGTCCTTTGCGTGATCGGATGGAGAGATGGATTCGAACGATGGGATTGTCACGACGCCTTGTTGAATGAGCGGATTGTATTCCAAGGCACTTTCAATCGCTTTCCAGGCTTCTTCCGAGGGTCGGTTGATAATATCCACCACCGGCTCGCCACCCATTTGTGCAGCAATGGGTTGCCCTGCCGCGATGGCCGCTTCTACGTCGGACGTGCTGCCCAGAATTTTGATGCAGATGCCGAGGAAGTCGTTGATCTCAGCCTGCAGTACGGAAATGCTGGCGGCCTTTTCCATGGCATCGAGCGCTACCAGAGCCGGGGTGAGGCCGGTTGTTTCGAGCAACCCAAGCGTTTTGTTCTGTACGTCGGAGTTCAAAGTTCGTAGGGCCTTTGGAAGAATTTTGCTCGGAAACTCTGCTAACTACAATTTCTGCTACCTGCAATTATAGTTCGGCAAAGAAGGAACTTCAGCTATGTTTTCAGCGGAGGTTTTCAGCAGTGTTTTTCAGCAGTGTTTTCAGCGGCGGATTTTTGCAATGAGATCCCGCGCGGTGAGCCGGGCAAGCCAGGGCAAGGTTGACCTGTTGGGCCCGCGCGTCCGCTGCGAACGCGGGGCAGGCAGCTTAGCGGACTCGACATTGGAAACGAATGATGCCGCCGTCTCCAACTTCCATCGGGGCGGTGATTTCCCAACGGAGAATCAGTGATCCCGTATCCGCGTCGACAGTGAGGAAGTCTGCTTCCAGGCTGCATTGAGCACTCCCTTCGACGTACTCGAGCCGATTGGTGAGGTTGTCGATGATTGTCACGTTGCCGATGGTTTGGTCGCCGACGTTATCAAATCGAAACGTGAATTCAACCGTTTCTCCCAGTTGCGCATTCTCTTGCGAAGCGACCTTGACGATCCGCATGCGCGACTTGCCTGTCGGCAATTCATAGGTGAACGTTTGACCGGCAGACGTGGCGCTCTTCGACTCGTCACTGACGATGCCGTCGATCACAAGTTGCAGGCCATCCGCGGCACCCCAGGTTGCTGCGGCCAGCATTTTAGCCGCCAAACGTGTCTTTTCTGAATTCAGGTGGCTACCGCGAACGATGATGTTGAAGTTTTCGTAAGGTTCAAACTCATTACGAAAGGTGGCCAGAACATGGGTGTTGTCGACCGTCCGCCCGCTGGTGCGTTCTTGAAAAGTATCGGACCCTTTGGTGCCGAGGTAGGTATTGGGAGGAATCGGCTGGTTAACCGCTTTGGGGCCGTTCAGGTCGTCTTGTCGAGACAGCCGGGTTGTCGTGTCATAAGCGATCGGCATGTCATATTGCTTTTTCTGCAGCAGACCATCAACGCGGCGTACCGCGAAAAATCTGGGTGAGTAAAGGCAAACTTTGTTACTCGCGGTAACGTGCGTTTCACCATTTAAGGTGTCGTAGTGTGCAATGGAGTCTTCAGGATCCAGGCCATGTACGGTCCAGTCATCGGCGATGGTGACTGGCAGGTAGGAATCGCCACCGTCGCAAACAAATTCGTCATGATGCCAAGGCAGGTTGATCTCGGGGGCTTTCCAACCACCCCCTATGCCGTTTGTACGGGCACCGCCACCCGGGTGATGCCCATTCACCCGCGGCTGAATGGTCGGGGCAGGAAACCATGCCTCGGGTGGTAAGGCAGGAAACGTGCCGTTCGTTCCGCTTGCCAGGGTACCACTCGCCAGAGCAATCGCTTGGTTCGATGCTTGGAACTGGCTCGAGAGATGCAACGGGGTGCCGCGCAGAGCCGGATTACTGGCCGCACTTGCCTTGGCGGGTGCCGTTCCTAACGGGGGTGTTGCTGATTGGGGTGTTGCTGATTGGGGTGTTGCTGCGGCTGCGGTTGCTGCGGCTGCTGTAGCTACTGGGGCCTGGTGGGAAATGGTGGCTCTTGGCCGGTTCGGTTCGGCCCGTGGTGCTATGCTCTCGGTGGTCGGCATCTCCTGCGAGAGCAGGGTAGGGGGGCTCTCGGGGAGGTTCGTTGTGGGGAGGTTTGTTGTGCCTGCTGTTGTGCCTGGGGTAACGGTTTTGCAAGCGCAGAGGATGAGGGTTCCACATCCGATCACCAGGGCACGAAACCAATCGACGTGAGGTGTCTTTTCGTGAGTTGTCGAAATGATTTGCATCATCACCGTCGCGGTCCACTGGGAATAAGGACATTATGAAAATTGGGTTGGCCAATCGGAAGCCGTGGAACATTTCGTTGTTGGCGATCAATGGCGGCTTCTGGATTGACGGTCGGTTTGCTCTTGGCTGGGTTGGCGTCGGGCACAAACTTTAGCAGTGGCGGCATGCCAAAGAGAAAAATATTGCTGACCGTGTCGTAATCCGGAATCCGCGAGCCCATACGGGTGATGGCCATCGGTTTGCCGCGCTGGTCGGCGACAAGCAGTGGATCTTCGTGCGGGGCCACATCAAAATAGCGTTGATCTTTGGGATCGTCTGCGATCGGTGCTGCCTCCCGAGGATTTTCCAGAGCCACGACTCGGGTGACGAATTGATTGTCTAAGGCCAATTCCAAATCTTCTTGCGTGAAATGGATCGGGACGGGGAAATGAAACTCCTGTCCGGCCGGCGGGTGCAGCCGATTCACCATTTCGATGGTTGGATAGACTTCCAGACCTTCGTAAAACGGGATGTTGGAAATTTGTACCCGGTAGACTTGGCCGACCAGCAGACCCGCTTTGACGGAACCACGTTGGGGGCGTTCAAAGCGGCCATCGACTGCCAAGGCGACAAAGGCTTTTGCCGGCACGTTGATTTCGACTGCCTGGAAATGGTTTAAAAGGCTGCGGTCACGCAGAATTTGTCCCTGTCCGACGGTCCCCGGTGGCAGGTTGGCCCGATGGAAATTATGGATTGTGGCCGGAGCTTGCGCTTGTAGATTCTGCAGAGACAACGTTCCCGCCAGGCACACGATCAGCAATCCGCAGATGGTCCGCTGGCCGCATCGGTTGATTGCTGAGATTCGCGACATGTTCACTCTGACGGAGGACGTTTCGATTTACTTCCTGAAATACAACCCCGCTGAGAAGGAGCGGGGTTGTATTGAGATTTCACGTTGTTGCCTGTTGAGCATCAGTTCACTTTTTGTGACCGATTTCGAAACGGTTGTTTGTAATTCACCGGCGGGTGAATCGTTTGTTCCCGAATATTTACCCTGCTGGCAGGCCGTGGATAACTAAAGCCAGGCTGCTGCCGCAAGTTGATGTGAAAGTTGGTCGTTGGCTCTGGAATATACGTACGTGTCCGGTTGGTCATGGTGTGACTCTGCAAGCCGGCTTTGAAGCCATGAGGAATATGAGGCGGACCGGGTAATCCGATCGGCGTGCCTGACATGGGCATGCCCCAGGCCGGTGTGGTGACACCAGAGACATGCGGTGGCATCATGCCCCCATGTCCGACTGCTGTGGGCATCATTGGCATCGGAACGCCATTTCCCTGCTGCAGCATATTGGTGAAGGCGATCGGTGCAATGCCACCGTTGACGCCGTTGTCGGGCGACGTGCCAGGTAATTCGATATCTTTGTTACCGATGCGGATGACCGACATGATGGAACCACGACGGTCGGCTTCCACGATCGGATCGACGCCCGGGTCAAGACGGGTGCTGACGAGTGTTTCAATACCTGCTTGAGCCAGCACCTGGAATTCAGGATCCGGTAAATAAATCACTTTGGTCACAAAGTTATTGCTTTCGATTTGGTCGAAATCTTCATTCGTAAACTCAATCGGTACCGCATTATGAGCTAAGTACGCTTCTGTGCGTCCGGTTGTGGAGGCGACCTCAATGGTAGGATACAACTCGAGACCTTCGCGTCCTGGGATGTTGGTTAGCTTGAGCCGAAAGATCCCACCTTGGGGAAAGTTTTGACGACCCGGAATAATCAACGGTTCCGAATCAAACGTCGCGGTTCCGCTGACATCCCAGAAGACCTGCATGCCTTCCATTTGATGGGTGTCTGAAAACAAAAGCTGTACCGTTTGCTGGCTGGCTGGCATGGCTTGTGGTGGCAGGGATGGAAGTTGGGGTGCCAAGACCCCGGGACCAGGACCACTAACTCCAGGGCCCGGTCCGAACAAGCGTTCTGCCGGTGGCAAGTTGTGAGATTGGCCTGGGAAAGCACACCCGCTCGCCGTGACGGCGAGTGTTGCTAACAACGTCCAAAGTGCCTGCGGTCGTGTCATGGTTTTCCCCCAACGCGGTGTGCTTGCCAGCGAGCTTTGATTACAGCAATAACTCGGATTAGCGTCTTTTGATATTCTCGTTTGGTGGTTTGACGTACTGAAACGGGCCTGTCGACTTGATTGCTTGACATAGACAGGCTTACACCTGAAATCTAAGATCATGCCGGACTGCTTCAGCTGTCTCCGCGCAATGAGACCTACGTGGACTCATCCCGTGGTTCTATTGTTCGGTCTATCACAATCGGATTCTTTGGAAAAAACCTGCCAACCCTCAAATGAATGTCAAACTACCTACATTCGCATTCATTCTTTGCGTCTTGTTGATGGCAGCTGGCGTGCTAGCACAAGTCGATTCCAGGCAGTCCGATGCGCCCCTTAAGGAGGGCGATCAACTTGTCGAAAAGGCATTACAGAACCTGCTGAATTTGTCTCCCTTTCGTGCCAAGCTGACCCAACGCGTCGATTTGTTTGGGCAAGAACTTGTAGGTGCCGGTTCCTACTTACAGGCAGGGCAGGGGATCGAAAAGCTGATTCGTATGGAACTGAAAATGAATGTGGGCGGTCAACTTTTAAGCGTGCAACAGATTAGCAATCAGCGATTTTTTTGGATCCGGAGAGAGCTGGCCGGGGAATCGACGCTAGCACGTGTTGATCTACAAAGAATTCGAGATGCTGTGGCGGCGGCCGATTCTTTGCCACGGCAGGGACTCGTTGACAATTGGGTTGTGTTGGGCGGCATTCCGCGTTTGCTTTCCGCCTTGCTGCACAATTGTAATTTTAAGCGGCCGCTTGAACAGGAAATGAAGGCGGGTGACGCCTTGATGAAAGTATGGGTTGTTGAAGGGGAGTGGTCGCGAGCTGCCCGCCAGGGATTTGTCGCGCGCGGTGGTGCGACGTCGGCTGAAGTCGCGGTAGAGGAAAATCAGCTAGAACTACCCGAGTATCTTCCCCAACGTGTACGCTTGGTTCTTGGCCGTGATGAGCGGTTGCCACTATTTCCTTATCGAATTGAATTCTTGGCGGCCAAAAGTGATCGTTTGCAGGGGAATACGGCAACGGCTGTTCAGGCTCGCCTGCAGTCGATGGTAACTCTCGAAATGTTTAACGTCACAAGAGCAGATGACATCGATAGAGCGGCTTTTGAGTACCAGCCGGGTGATCAGGTTGTGGACCACCAAACCGAGTTCTATTTAAAACGGCTTGGCTTGACAGAGGATGGCTTTTGAACGCGGCTATCCTGAAGCCTTTGACGCTAGCGGGAGAACGACGGACTCCTTAAACTGATCGTTTACTTGCTCGAGACGCGCTCTGGCGTAAGGCGTTTTCCCTAGCGATTGCAAACCGGCGTTCTTGTTTGGTGGTCTAAAACACGTGGCACGGATATTTTTTACCTTAGCATTGGTGGCGTGTTCCCTACTGACCATGGATTTATTTTTTGGCTATTGGGTCGGCGACTATAACAAGGTTGCCGGGCAAATTAAACGTGCTGCCAGGGATCTCGATAAATTACGTCAAAGTCCATCCGTGGACGAAGATGTCTTGCGGGCGGCTCAGCAAGAGTTGAACGCTGCTGCGAGTGGACACCAGCCGTTGGTTTATCGAATGACGATGCACCGTTGGATTGGAATCGTGGCTGTGTTGATTACGGTATTAGTGAATTCCGTCAGCGTTACCTATTTCATTGGGACGAGCCGTTGGTGTAAAGAGGTTTCGGACACTTATGCGTTGGAGCCGCGGTTTGCTGAGGATAGCGCGCGTTTGAAAAGCAAGACGTTTCCTTTTTCATTTTCAAGTCTAATGATTTGCTTAGCCGTGGTGGTCACTGGCGGCGCTGCAGACCCTGACAACAGTGTGGTGGAATCGACCATGCCTTGGGTGACGCCACATCACTTAGTGGCTCTGCTGGGGAGCCTGTGGATTGGTTGGTCGTTTTTGGTTCAGGTGGGCCGTATTGGTGCCAATTACGAAATTATTGAGCAGATCGTCGAGCGGGTTGATGAAATAAGGACGAGGGCTGAGACAGCAAGTGAGGTATCGCAAAGGTTGGAGAGTGAATAGATGCGAGCCTGTGTTCAGCGAGTCAAACAAGCCAGTGTGAAAGTTGAGAACGCGATTGTCGGGAAGATCGATCAGGGGCTCTTGGTATTTCTCGGCATCTCCGTGGATGATTTAGCCGCCGATGTTGACTGGATGGTTGAGAAGACTTGCGTCTTACGAATCTTTGCAGGTGACGATGATAAAATGGATCGTTCGCTGGAAGACATTCGCGGGCAAATGTTAGTTGTTAGCCAGTTCACACTGCAGGCAGATTGTCGCAAGGGACGGCGGCCAAGTTTTACGCACGCCGCAGATCCAGAATTTGCGACCAAGCTTTATCAGGATTTTGTGGCCGGCGTGCGAGCTCGCGGGTTGGAAGTGGCTACGGGTAAGTTTCAAACGCAGATGGAAGTCGAATCTATTAACGACGGTCCAGTGACGATGTTGCTTGATTCTAAGAAAAAATTCTAAGTGCCTGAGCGGACGTCGGTGCGGCAGGATCGTGAGGTTTCCTGGTGGCCATTTTCGGAACGCCACATTCTGGTCGGCCAGTTTTGCTCAGCCGATCCGAAACGGAAGCAGCAGGGGGGAGGACATGTTGTTCTGCGTGGTGATGGTCAGCAGCTCTTCTCCGTAATGTACAGAGTAAGTTCACCAACAGAGCGACAACCAGCAACACCTTATAATCAAGAAAATCGCTCGGGGAGTAAGGAAGGTCGGCAGGTCTGCGACAGCGATTACGGTGTGGATTTAGGCACGGTGTTCTGTTGGTGAGTTCAACAGGGGGCGTCTTGCAGGTGTCCTTTGATGATCTTTGGGATCCAGTGATCGATTTAGCGAAACAGCCGGTCCCGTTCTTCCAAAAGATCGTTGAGCCATTGCTGGGCGGTATGGGGGACGTCGTGGGAAGGTTCTTCCCAATGATTCATCAGCCAGGGATCTCCGACTGCGATTCCCACTAGGATCAATAGTTTTCCGTACGTTGAAACGTTGGGCCACAACCCCTTTTTACTCCAGAATTTTAATGCCGTTCCAAAGGAATTCTTGATTCGTAATTTGCCTTGTCGTATTTCGAAACTGTAAATCTCGTCAAGTACCAGGTGTGAAACAAAGCCCAGGAATACGGCAAAGGACTTAAAGGCGCGTAAGTAGATGTCTTCGCAAGAACAAATGAGAAAGGCCAGCAGGAGGGCGACCAAGGCCGCGGGGATGCTGTGCCACATGCCGCGATGCACCGTATATTGCTTGAACCAGCGGGCCACGATGAAGCGAACGAAAAGGTAGATCAGGCCGCCGACAAGAACCATGAGTTCCTGTGACATGTGCAGGTGCTCAAAGCGATCGATCATGAGCAGGGGAATGACCGCTGCGCTAAAGGAAAACATTTCACGCACCGGGACGCCGCTGTCGCTGTCAAGATCGGGGAGCATTCCGGAGACACTGCATAGTCCTGTTGCTAGCAGGCTTGTCTCCCAAGGCATGCCGAGTGAATAGCCCGTCGCTCCGTAGCCAACACCAAGAATCGTACTGGTTGTGATATGGGTTCTGAAGCCGGCCATCAAATTACTCCCCAGGAGATCTCAAGAATCACGTTCGTTGTCGCGCGGAATCTACCCAGCGAAGGAGATGACACCAAGACCAATTTTACTTAGCTGGTATTCTTTCTCGCTCGAGGGCTCGTTATAGTGCCGGCTCTGGGAGTTGGTGTTATGGATTTGTTGCGATGGGACCGGAATATGCAGTATTACGATATCCTCATGCTGAGCGTCGTGTTGGGCGCTACGGTTTGGGGAGCCTGGAAAGGACTGGCCTGGCAGATTGCCTCGTTGGCCTCCATGGTGGTCAGTTATTATGTCGCCTTGCGTTTTCGAGACCCGGTCGCCGGTTTGATTGACGCGACACCGCCCTGGAATATGTTTTTGGCAATGTTGGTCCTGTTCATGGCGACCTCGCTCGTGATTTGGATCGCGTTTCGTTTTGTATCTGGGCTGATTCAGCGGGTCCAGCTGAAGGAATTTGACCGTCAATTTGGCGCGATTATCGGCTTTGCCAAAGGCGTTTTACTCTGTGTGATTGTGACCCTTTTTGCGGTCACCCTGTTGGGTGAAAAAGAACGGCAGATGATTATTGATTCGCGGTCCGGATACTATATCGCGATCATCCTGGACCGTTCCCATAGCGCCATCCCCGAAGAGGTTCATGACGTCCTGGGCCCTTACTTGCATTCGCTTGATGAGCGGTTGGGCGACCACCAGCTCTACGGTCACGACGGCGATATCCCGGCGCGAATTCCCGCTGGGAATGAACCGTGATAGCCGAGCGAGCAGGTGCTGGTTCATTCACAAGCGCGGACGATGGGTCAGCGAGCAGAGGATCCGAGAGGATCCTGGCAGGATTCCGCAAAATACCCTGAAAAACCACCTATTCAACCGAACATAAGAAACATTATCGGACGTTGGGGAGTGGTCCCCTTTTGTGGGCGGTACGACGCTTTTCCTGATTTAGCTGGCCCTCAGCTCGCTTGCTGGAGCCATTTACAGGCTATAGCCGTGGAATCGGTGATGGCGGCGGTTGCAGATCAGGCGGGACGATTCAAGACGGGACGATTCTGGATCTCGGGCTATTCTGGATCTCGGGCTATTCTGGGGCGCTGAGCTCAAGTGGATTTTCGAGAAAGACACCCATGCGTCTGAATTTTTCATAGCGGAGATCGGCAATCTCTTCTCGTGGGATCGCCGTTAATTCACGAAGTGTTTTGGCGAGATACATTTTCAAACGCAAGCTCATTTGTTGTGGATCCCGTTGAGCGCCCCCCAGCGGTTCTTCAATAATGTCATTGACGACTCCAAACTTCTTTAAGCTGGGGGCTGTGAAACGCAGTGCTTTTGCTGCTTCTTCTGCATAGGAGCCACTTTTCCACAAAATGCCGGCGCAGCCCTCCGGGCTGATGACCGAATAATAGGCATTTTCCAGGATGGCGACCCGATCTCCCACGCCGATGCCCAAAGCTCCACCACTTCCACCTTCACCGATAACAACACAAATAATCGGTGTATTCAGGCGCGACATCTCAAACATGCTTTCTGCAATCACGGAAGCTTGTCCGCGTTCCTCTGCACCGACCCCTGGGTATGCACCTGGGGTATCGATCAAACTAATCACAGGTAAACCGTATTTGGCAGCCATACGCATCTTCGCCATGGCTTTGCGGTAACCTTCCGGTTGTGCGCAGCCGAAATTTTTCTCCGTGCGTTCTTTCGTGGTACGGCCTTTTTGGTGACCAATGACTAATACTTTGAATTCCTCTATTTTGGCAAATCCGGAAATGATCGCTCGATCATCACCAAAATGGCGATCACCATGTAGTTCAACGAATTCGTCAAAGACCGTTCCAAGGTAGTCTTCCGTGTGTGGACGATCGGGGTGCCGTGCGACTCGGACGATTTCCCAATTGCTAAGTTGTGCATAAATTTCTTTGGTCTTTTCAGCAATCGCACGGCGCAGTTGGCTCGCTTGTTCGACGGCATCAGAAATACCCTCTTGATTTGTTTCAACTTCGCGTAGTTTCATCTCGAGGTCAAAAATCGGTTGTTCGAATTCCATTCCCGGCAGTGGCGAATTCATTAATTGACTTCCTCTGGCTAGTTGGCTCACTAAAAATCTTTTATTTTCTTTGCATCCACACGGCCAATTATTCCGTGCTTTCTTTATCGGTACTTGTCGCCTCGGTAATCTCGGACAACGGGTTTTTGGGGAATCTGCGAAATAACCGCGTCTTGGCTGCGAGTTCTGTGAATTCTAGCAACGATTGAGGGCGCTCGTCAGCAGATTTCGCCATTGCTTGAAGAATTAACTGGTTGAAATCGGAAGTCACATTATCGTTGACAGTGGTTACCGATGGTGCAGGTGAATAAAGATGTTTTCGTAAGAGTTCTTCCGGCGTTGAAGCGGTGAACGGTGGTTTGCCAGCGAGCAACTCGTACACCAGGCAACCAAAACTGTACAAGTCGGCGCGGGCATCCACTGCTTTGCCACGAATCTGTTCGGGTGCCATATAGCTTCGTGTTCCTTGCACCTTTACTTTTGACGGCATCAGTCTGCCGATTCCTGTACGTTGCTTCAACGCCAATGCGAAGTCGATGAGTTTCACATTTCCCTTATCGTCCACCAGAAAATTGTCCGGTTTAACATCGCGGTGGACCCACCCCTGCTCGTGGAAATATCCCAGACCTTGCCCGGCTTGTTGAATAATGGTTGGTACGAAATAAGCGATTTGATCAAGACCGTCACGCAATCGCAGCTTCATGTTTCGAGCGGTACTCAGTTCCAGTACCAGAAAAGGAATTTCACGGTCTGTGTGGAAGTCATAAACCTGAATGACATTGGGATGATCGAGATCATGCCCGACCTCAAGTTCGTGGCGTAGGTAGGCAATTTCCACGCGGTCAGTGCGAATTTCCGGCTGCAGTGCTTTTATTGCGACGCGATTACCAGTGGAATCATGGACTGCTTCCCAAACCTGGCACGTTGCCCCAGCTCGAATTAACCGAACCAGCCGGTAACTTCCAAGAAAGTCGCGACCCGCTGCCACTGCTCTATTCCCGTTTCGAAATGCCACCCTCTCGCAGCTGTTCGCTACCTGCCAGCGAACACACGCTTTACCGCATCGATCGAATTTAGCCGCGACTTCTCAGTTTATACGAATGACCCATTTCCGGGTAGTGCGGTGCATTTTGAGGTACAACCTTGGTTGCTCGGCGAGGTTAGCCTCAAGGAGGTCGCTAGCGAAGCGATTTGGCAATCAAACTTTCCGAAAATCTTTGCTAGAGGGACGCGGTCTCAGCGGTTGTCGGCACTCTTGGCGAAGTTTATTTGGGCTGGTCCGCCAAAATTTGTTGATAGAGGCTACGGATCCGTTTGGTCATGTGTTGGTGACAAAACTGAGGCGCCACACGCTTACACCCTGTTTGCCCAAATTGGTTGCGTAACTCGCCGTTTTCGGACAGTTGAATCAGCGCTTCGCTGAGGCCATCCTGAGATTGCGGCTGCAGTAAAAATCCTGTTTCATGGGGTACGACGACTTCGCGTGCGCCGTCGATGTCATAGGATACGACCGGCTTTCCGGCAATCAGGGCTTGGGGCAACGTGCGAGCGAGACCTTCGCGTAAGCTTGTATGAACCAAAATGTCCATCGCACCTATAAAAGCTGGAATTTCGTCGGGATCGACGAGACCAGCGAAGTGAAAATGGGCGTCAAGGTTTGCTGCTGCGATCTGTGCGGCCAAGGGTTCGCGCAGGATGCCGTCCCCGACGAGCAGAAAGTGTGTGTTCGGGCATTGTGTCACGACCTTCCGAGCGGCTTCGATCAAATACTTATGGCCCTTCAAGTGAAACAGCCGAGCCACTTTTCCAATGACGACATCGGTTGTCTTGAAGCCGAAACGCTGTCGCATGGAATCGCGATGTACGTTGGCATGTAAGAAAGGTTCCACCTTCATGCCGCTATAAATCGTCGTGAATTTGTCGCGCGGAGCGACCTGCGCAGCAACGAGTGAATCGGTCATAGCATCCGCCACACTAATCAGCGCATGGCATTTGCCTGCTGCGTACTTTTCACATTGTCGAAAAAATAACCGCGCCCCCCTGCCCTGAAAATTATGGAACGGTGCGCCGTGTACCGTGTGAACAATTGCTGGTATGCGAAGAGATGATGCGGCAAGCCTGCCTAAAAAACCACCTTTGGCGCTGTGTGTATGCACGACCTCGGGATGAAATGCACGTAGCGTTGCTTTTATTGCTCGTAGCGCTTGCCAGTCTCGAAGTGGATGAATCTCTCGCCGCAACGAATTGATCATGGTGACTCGGAGTCCAGAACCTTGCTGGCGATCGAGAAGATCGCCTTCAGGTCCGAATGCCGGGCCCGTCACTAAGAGAACGTCATCACCGAACAGACTTTTCAGGTCTAAACAATTAAGCAGCGTATTCTCTTGTGCGCCACCGATGATCATTCGAGTTATCACGTGAGCGATACGCATCAGAAACCATAATCGACTGATAAGAGGAATAGCCCTTGGGCCGGCGCTGTAGTGCCTGCCGCCCGACGATCTTTTACTGCTAAAACTTCCTTGATCCAATCTGCTGGTTTTTGCCCCTTGCCTATCTCCACCAGCGTGCCAACGATATTGCGGACCATGTTGTAGAGGAAGCCGTCCGCCGAAATTTCGATGACGATTCGGTCTGAAAGCTCTGCTGATTTACGTTCAATGGACAAATCAGTCACTTCGCGTATGGTTGTTGCACGTTCAGAGCCTGCCGCTTGAAAACTCGCGAAGTCGTGTTGGCCGATGAGAAAAGTAGCGGCTTGTTGCATGGCGGATTCGTTAAGTATCGACCGCACGTGCCAAGAGAACCCTCGAGAAAAAATGTCAATGTCCAAGCCGTCCTGAATGATATATCGGTAACGCTTGCTGATCGCATCACGAATCGCATGGAATCCATCAGGGGCAGACGCTACTTCGCGCACGAACAGGTCGTGGGGAGTGTTCGCATTGAGGGCTTTGCGCAGGTCGTGGCAGGATAGTTGTGTATTTGAGGCAAAGCTGACAACCTGCCCAAAAGCGTGAACTCCCGCATCGGTTCGTCCGCTGGCCACGATTCGAATTGGTGTACCGGTAATTTTTTGTAATGCTTCTTCCAAGGTTTGCTGAATGGTGATGGGACCGGCTTGGATTTGCCAGCCAGCATAATTCGTTCCATCGTAAGCTAACGTCATTTTGAATGGACGCATTAATTTGGCTCAGCTTCTGCGAGTCATGAGACACGCGAAGGAACATCAGAGAGGATCGCTGCTCGCGACTAAACGCTCTGCAATTTGTACCGCATTTGTTGCAGCACCTTTGCGCAGATTATCGCTCACGCACCAAAACGTCAAACCGTTTTTACAGGAGAGGTCCTCGCGAATTCGCCCCACAAAGACATCATCCTTGCCATCGGTGTTGAGGGGCATCGGATACTCTCCAGCGTTCAGGTCATCGATGACGGTCACACCACTGGCAGATTCGAATAGTGAGCGGGATTCGCTGGCGGTTAATTTGCGTTCTGTTTCCAGTAGGATGTTCTCACTGTGGCAATTAGTAACCGGCACTCGGACGCATGTTGGACAGATTGCGATGGACGCGTCGGCAAAGATTTTTTGCGTCTCCCAGACCATTTTCATTTCTTCTGAGGTGTAGCCTTCGTGTTTTGCCGAGCCGATTTGAGGAATCACATTGAATGCGATGGGGTGCGAAAATGCCTCATATTCATATTTTTGGTCTGCTAAAGCTGCGCGACTTCCGGCCTCCAAATCTCGTTCTCCAGCAACCCCTGCACCACTGGTTGCCTGATAGGTGCTGACCACCACACGTTTGATTTGTGCCGCATCATGAAGCGGTTTCATCGCAACGACCATTTGCGTTGTTGAGCAATTCGGACTCGCGATGATGCCTTGGTGTTGGTCAATCATCGCGGCATTCACTTCGGGCACGATGAGTGGAACGGTAGGGTCCATGCGCCAAGCAGCACTTTCATCGACCACGACCGCTCCACGCTGAACGGCGGAGGGAATGAAATTGCGTGCGGTCTCATCGGGTGTGCTAGAGATGACTAGATCACCTTTGTTGAATATTTCGGGTTTCAGCTCGACAACAGTATGGTTTTCGTTCTTGAATTGGATGGTGCTGCCAGCTGAGCGTGAAGACGCCGCAAACAGAATCGTTTGGAAGGGGAAATTTCGTTGCTCAAGCAAATTCCGGACGATTTTCCCAACAGCTCCGGTCGCTCCGACGAGTACCACATTTTCGAACAAAACAGAGTCCTTCTTCTGGGGGAGTTTTCTAAGTGGGTTGCTCTTCTTCGAGTATAGGCGCGACGTAGGACGGCGCACAGCGTGAACGATTTAGAAATGGTTTGGAAAAACTATAATTCCCGGGCCACTTCACTGAGATTTTAGATTGCGAAATTGTAGTAAGCGGCCGGTAGTCTGTTCCACGGCTGACTTCATCAAAGTAGGCGGCACAAAAGCCAAGTTTCCAATGAGCATCACGAGGCCAAAAGTCATCATCCCGAGGAAGATCGCGATGCTCCCATGAATCGAAACAGCGATGGCCAGCATCCAGGGACGAGTCAGACGCGGCCAAATGAGAAAACAGTAAAATGTTTCCCAAAAAACGGTTACGTGGGTAAGCAATGCAATCAGGATGGGGTAGCTGGCGAGCCAAGTCATATCGAGTGATTGATATTCTAGATTTGCGATGGAGTACCATGTGGCACTGCCATCCCACCAATCCGTGCCTCGCATTTTTGCGAGCCCACCAAAAAGATAAATGATGCACATGTGTAGTTGTAACAGGCGAATCGAAATGTTTGCTGCCACACTGGGCTGGACGACGGAGCTCCCCCCTGCCCTCTTGTTTCGCCACCATTGATCTACTGAGTATGTGGCAGCAGCGGGACCAATCATTAAGTACATTGCTAACATTGCATTGATCTGGTCCAATCCGAACAGTGAGCCGGTTAGACGGTGGCAGTAAGCGACTGTAATTAACCAGGCAAGTATCGAGATCACACGCGTGAAAAGGCCGATGGTCAGCATTCCGAAAACGAGCAGCGCAAGTACGTGTGCCGTCCATAAGGCATGCGGGGTTTTCAAGTACCACAGATAAGACCAGGCGTGAACCATTCCATCATCTGGCGCGGCATGGAAAAGTTCCCAAAATTCTCGCGAGGTCCAACTCGCGGGGCCAAGAAAAGCTTCTAGATCGAGCGCCCAAACAAAATGCGTATAGAACAACATCGCACCGGCCAAGATCCTTATCAGCGCTAAGGTGTGTGGGTCCGCTGGCGAAAACCAAAATCGGTCCCAGTGCTGAGTCAGAGAGGTCACTGGCCCACGCGCAGAATCGGTGGAAGAATTCACGGCGTCGACTCCTCAGTCAACGGTTTAATGGATTCTTCCATTAAGGGAACGAACAGCCGTTCATCGTGAATGCTCTGTGGATTTTGTCGAAATTCAAAGGGTGAAACAAGCAAATGTTCGAGCCGTGTAATTCGGACGCGGTTCGCGTCCGCTTGGGCGGAGAGCAAGCGAGCTTTATAGGCACGCATTTGGGCTTCATATTGATTTCTCAAGCGTTTCCAATTTTGGTGTTCCCATGCGATTTGTTGAGCATTGGCGGATATGATTTCAGGAGCAGATGGCGGTGGGTCCGGCGGGACAAATCCGGCATGTAGCGATTCTGCCAGCATAAAATAGCGATGGTATAGAAGCCGAGGCCAATGTCGATCCAAATCCGGTAAGGTCTCAATTGTTTTGTCTTGACTAGCTGGAAATTCAAACTCACAGCGAATGAGATGGCTAGGGCCGGGATCTGGGGCAAAGAATGCATAGCCATGGCCTAAATAGGCCGCGTCGACATAGGGCCGGAAGAAGTTCGCTAAAGCCAATGCTAGCGGCGAGGCTGTGTCGGATCTCATTGAGGTTGCAAACGTGAACGGTGGCAAGCAAACAGCAGTCAGGTGTAGCAAAACAGCCAGGCTAATGAGGATACGCAAAGGCCGGTTAAGCTTAGGTGGCGATGTATTGAATTGAGTGGTCGATTTATTGGGAATCATGATTTGTTTAATATCGGCAAAAATCCTCTAGTTGCACGATGCAAAGGGCTGCTGTGATGTACTGGGTCCGGAAATAAAAAACCCTCACATCGATTGTGACCGATGTGAGGGTTGCAGGGAACAAGCGAAGTTTTTGTTGATTTAGCGTGCTGCTACTTTCAACTCGTCAAAATCAAAATCAAACTCAACAGAGTCACCTCCAGTCAGCTCAAGAGTTTTTTCTTGAGCCAACGTTTCACCATTGCGTTCGACCGTAACGACGATCTTGTAATCGGCCCATGATTGGCCTTGCTGCAAGGTTGTCGTGCGGAACGTTCGAGTGGCTCCCGTTGATTTAGTCGGATTGCCAGCAAGTGTTACCAAGGCATCCTCAGGCACATTTATTTTGACGAATGTTTCCACTTGGGAAGCATTCAATTCGAAGTTCAGTTCAGCGGATTTGCCCGCTTCAAGTTTGACAGTTTTTGTTTCTTCAATCAATTTTCCGTCACGTTCTGTCGTCGCTCGAACTTCATAGGTGTAGCGATAGTTTCTACTCAAATGACGTGAGACAAAACTACGCAATGAGCCCGTGCTTGTGGTGGCCGCCCCGTTAATAAAGACTTGGGCATCTTCCGGCACGTGGACGGTCAGTTTGGCACTGGCTTCGGTCGCTTCGACAGCATCCTCTGTTGCTGGTGCAGCTTCCTCAGGAGCCGATTCTGCGGGTGCTTCAGATGGTGCCGAATGATAACCGCCACCGCTGGATCCACCGCTGCTACCGTGACTCCCCCAGGAACCGTGAGAGCCGTGGCTTCCCGAAGAGTAGAATGCACGTCGCATCATCTTGCGATGATGATGGCGGGCTAAAATGCCTCCTGAAGATCCGTGACTGCCCCAGGAACCCCCACTGCTGCCGTGACTGCTCCAAGACCCCCCACTGCTGCCACGACTTCCCCAGGAACCGTGTGAACCATGGCTGCCTGAGCTTCCCCACGAACCACCACTCGAACCAGTGGAATGCCAACCAGCATCGGCAACCGTGGCCTGTAAAGCGACGATGGCTAAGAAGACGCAGCCAGAGTTGACCAAGTTTCGAATCCACGAACGATGCATTATCTTGCTCCTCAATCAAATGAACTAAACGCCGTTTTTGGCGGTACTTATGCAATAGGCATATCTTGACTACTTTACCAAGAGTAGCATGTAATTCAAGCGATTTGGGGTAAATTTACGTCTGATTCGCAAGGGGAATAATGGGATGCTTGAGTTGAATGGGGGGGTTATGCCGATTTCCCTAGGAAATTGCTAATTTCGGTCGTGGCGACAGAAAAAGTGCAATTTTTTGTGCCGTGAGGATGAGGGACCGGTACTGCGCAGCTTGTTAGTCAGCGCGGCTTGGAACGCAGTTGAATGTCATCGAAGGAGGCAATGCCTGTGGCTCCGAAGAGGCCGATTCTAAGAATCGCTGTGTGCGCGTTGGTGGGGACGCGAAACACCTTTGATGTTTCGTGCCACGCTGCGGTTCCTCGAAAGGGTCCGAGCCATTGCGCATTGAGCTGTTTGCGATTCGCGTCGTAAAAGGAAATGGCGATGACCGGCAGTTCTGTTCGGTTCCTTCCGGGGTAAACACGCTCGTAACGCGTTTTGGCCGAGAGAGCGACTTCTGCAACCGCACTCCCATCAATCGCAAAGCCTTGCATGAGATGGGCCGAGCGTCCCGGATCCTCATTCTGAAAGGTGACAAATTGTCCGACATCACTTTCCGGGGAGGTTTCAACGGTGAGTTGACGCTGGTAATACCAACCGGCGACAAAACCGTTTTCTGGTAAAGCTTCCTCAAAGTTGCCGTTGAGGATTTGTGGATTGGTTGGGTCGGGTTGAATTTCCCGGCTGTCTTCGGCGGTTCCGGTCATGGGTACAAAGAGAGTTGGGCGCAGGGCTACCGGCTCTAATGTTCCATTTTGTTTTGTAAAAAGATACAAGGTTTGTTGGAACCGTTCGCCGACGGGAATCACCATCCGACCCCCATCTTTCAACTGATCAATTAACGGTTGTGGAACACTTTCTGGCGAACATGTAACAATAATCTTGTCAAAGGGCGCATGGTCAGGCCAACCTTTAAAGCCGTCGCCAATTTTGACGAAAATATTGCGGTACTTTAATCGTTTCAAGGTTGAGATTGCTTTACGACCGAGTGATTCAACGATTTCAATCGTATAGACTCGGTCCACTAACGGACTGAGCACCGCCGCTTGATAACCACTCCCGGTACCAATCTCTAAGATCTTGTCGGTGGGTTGTGGTTCGAGGGCTTCGGTCATGTAAGCCACGATGAAGGGAGATGAAATTGTCTGCCTCGCACCAATCGGTAACGCCATATCGAAATAGGCTTTTGACCGTAATTGTCGACCGATGAATTCATGCCGTAAAGTATCGCGGAGAGATTGGATGACGCGTTCGTTCTTGACACCCGCCACGACAACAGCTTCCTGGACCATTGCTTGGCGCGCGGACTCCAGGCTGCTGTTAGTTTGGCCCTGTGCAGAAAGATCAACTGTTAGGCAAACGGTCCCTATGCAGAAAAAATAAAGCCTGAGGATAGCCAGGAAACGCAAGACCACAACTTCTACCCTTGGTTTGAACAAAGCTTCTTGTGATACAAGTGTTACGTTACATGTCAGTTCTGGTGTCATCGATGGAGATAACTAATTATAACGCACAGTCTTCCAAAGAGTGATAAGTTTGCACTGGAAGTTTACGCTATGGTCGGAAGTAAAAANCNAGCCGCTTTAGGGGGGTTGAAACTGGTCCTCTTATTTGGAACAACGTACGCAGTGTGTTGACATGACATAATTGCTTTGTTCCTCACAACCCTCAGGATAGGCGGCGACTTTTCATGCGTACCAATCGAGCAAAAGAGAAACTGAAAAAAGGAGAACCCACTTTTGGTACTTGGCTCTCCTTAGGAGATTTGTATGCGACTCGAGTTTTGGCTCGTTTGGGTTTTGATTGGATGACGCTTGACATCGAGCATTCCGCAATCGATTGGTCGCAAGCGACCATGATTTTTGGAGCCATTGCGGACGCCGGTTGTGTGCCCTTAGCTCGTGTTCCCGAAGGGAATCATCATTACATCAAACGCGTTCTCGATGCGGGGGCCTGGGGGATTGTTGTCCCGATGGTCGACACTGTGGAGCAGGCAGAAATCGCCATCGCTGCAGCCAAATATCCTCCCACTGGCAATCGTAGTATTGGGGGTGGGATGCATTCGATGAATTTCGGAGCGACGGCGGGCGATTATTATTTAAAAGCCAATGATGAAATCATGGTGGTCTTGATGACTGAAAGTCCTCGCGGTATTGAGAATGCAGAAGCGATTTACAGCCTGCCTGGCCTCGATGCCATCTTCATCGGACCGAATGATTTGCGGTTTCAAATGCGGACGCCAGACGGCACGTTTCCTACTTCGGAGGAACATGAGGCCGCAATTCAGAAAGTGATCGAGGTTGGAAAAAAGGTTGGCACGCCTACGGGGTTACATGCCATGGATGCGGAGTCCGCATTGCAGCGTGTACAAGAAGGAATGCAATTCATGGCAATTGGCAGCGATTTGCGGATGATGACCAGCAGAGCCCAGGAGATAGTCTCTGCGGTAGCTCCTGACGTTGAGGACAAGGACATTGCTCGGTATTAAGAGAGGCCTTGTGAAAGGTCAGCGTTGAGAGCGTTTGAAGAGGTTCCAGTTGTTTTGTCTGGGCACGTCTGTGTCTTGTTGTCGTGAGGGCTGTTATTGGCACCGTGTGCCCCTGGCTTCAGTGGATTTGTTTCTCCAACTTGTCTAGCAGCTCTTGCGAGGTAACGCGCGGCTCATGATAGAGTCAAAGTTCCAATCTGTCACACGACCATTCTATGACGGCATTAAAAAGCTGCTGATGCTCGCAAGCAGGAATTGTGCGAAGTTCCACAGGAATGACCAACGGCTTCGTGGCGCAGACGCTGACTCAATGTTGAGGTGTTCAGCGTATAGACTCAGGCCACAAAGTTAAATCTTGGCCCCAGTGCCTTTCGTGAGGGTCATGAACGCCACTTCAAGATTCACTTCTTCTTCGTTGAAGAGGTGAATTCGATGCCCGGCTTCAATGAGTAGAGTCGGAAGATCGCTGTAATCAACGACGCCTTTCTTCAGCGTAACTACCAATTGGCCGTTCTCTGCAGTTACTTGGTCGACGGTAGTGTGTTGCTCCAAAAGAAGGGTTGCGTCTTTTTGTGGATCTGAGACTTTGATATTCAATACGATTTGTTCGCGTACCTGTTTCATGACATCGGCAACCGAAGCATTGACCGACATGACACCCCGATCGATGATTCCTACTTTATTACAAATGTCGGCAAGTTCTGGCAAAATGTGGCTAGAAACAATAATGGTCTTCCCCATCTGCCCTAGCTTGCGAAGCAAGTTGCGCATTTCGATCCGAGCTCGTGGGTCGAGGCCACTTAGCGGTTCGTCCAAAAGCAAAACTTGTGGATCATGGAGCAGCGTGCGTGCCAAACCGAGCCTTTGAGTTTGCCCGCGAGATAGTGTGTTTGCGAAGGCATCGCGTTTGAAGTCAAGGTCGACAATTTCGAGCATTTCGTTACATCGTCGTCGCCGTTCCTTGCCGGTAATACGATAAGCAGCTGCAAAAAACTCTAAGTATTCGATGACTTTCATATCATCATAGACACCGAAGAAGTCAGGCATATAACCCACCAAACGTCGGATTTCTTTGGCACTTGTGTAGATTGAGTTTCCGCAGACGTAAGCTTCGCCCCAGCTCGGATTTAGCAGCGTTGCGATAATCCGCATGGTGGTTGTTTTACCCGCCCCGTTAGGGCCAATGAAACCGAATAAATCACCCTCATCCAACTCCAATTCGATTGCTCGAATGGCGAATAAATCACCATACTTTTTAGTTAGATCAGAAGCCTTGATCACGGCGTACTCACTTTCAGATTATCAATGTAGTGCTATGAACCTGCGGCTACTCTTCTTCCGTTTCCAGCGGATCACGAAGTGCTGCGGAGTGATCAACAGGAAAGACAACACGATAAAATGACCACCTTTGGTGAAATCGCGCGGTGTCCTGCGAATGCTGGGTAGTAAATTCAGATGCGTGAGTCTTTGACTGCCCATAAAGTACCGCTCTGCCGGTATGAACGGCATCCGAAAGATCGATGTAGGATTGAAAACTATGAGAAAGGCGTGTGTATGATTTACCCTTAGCGGCACCGTAGAACATCATCATCTCGGCGATTCGTTCCACATCGGTGAAATCTGATTGATCCCAAGGTTTACTAAAATCGGTCGATTTCACCATGCTGCGGCGACGCAATCGCCACTCAAAGTTCTTTGGTGTCTGCCGATCCAGGCGTACCGTTTCGCCCGGCCGCAGAGTTCCCGAGATCGGGTAAGACCAATTTTCGTAGGCGATAACGGCATCTCGTAATTCGGCATTTAAGGGATTTGTGAATGTGCCTTGTAGGACTCCGTGCTCGTCTCGCCGTAACTCAGCGCTGGTTTGTGGTGCTACTGTCCGGTGCCAGCGGGCCACGAGACTTTTAGTTGCGGAGACCGGAATGGGGATGTTTTCGATCGGTATGCGTGCTGCGTCCGATTGGTTTGACGGAACTTGGATCTGATATGGTTCACTAAAAAGCGAGGACGAGGTTCGGCTGGACAAACCACCTAAGCCATTGCCAGGCAAGCCCTGCCAGGAAACTAGAATTTCATCGGCTGCTGTCGAGTCAAGATCGGAAATGTCTAGCGAAATGTTGTAGGTTTCCGTGTTGGGGCTATAAATGTGAGCCCAAGCAGTCCCTCGTCTGGTCCCGCTGGAGGTGTCGAAGTCGACGATTTCAAATTGGTTAATGAGCAGGTGCTTCTCTTTTAGATTGCCAACTAAATAAAAAGCAAGCATCCCGACCAGGCAGACCACGATTGGAAAAGTGACCCATGACAAATGCATTTTTCGGAAGATGTTTTTGACAAGGAAATAATCCGCAGGACCGATCAGTAAAATATATAAACCGATCAATCCCGCAATCATGGAGAATGCAACGGTTTCGACAGAATCAAATCTTTCGAGCACTCCGCGCAATTGACCGGTGATGTCGTTATAGCCCAAGTGCGTAACACGAGAGGATTCTTTGGCGTGGCGGGAAGACTGACGTGTGCTTGTCGTCGGTTGGAGTAAGCGTGCTAAAAAGTTTGGGCGGTCTTTCCATTCGGAGAAGGGCGCGGTTGCCAGATCTGCTGTGACGAGGATAACATCGCCCAGGCCTACGGAATAACGTATTACGACAGGTCGATCATGAGTTGCCCCAATATCGGAGTAGGCTTCCACCTTTCCTCGCACGGTTTCAAAAACGGTGATGTCAAATGCCCCTAAGCGGTCTCCCGCGCCAACGTAGGTTTCCACTCCGTTGGTTCGTTGTTGACGAGTGCTTTCAAGAAATTGCCCTGGTGCGAAGGCTCGCCAGGGGCTAGCTTCGCCGAAAATGTCGGCGCCTTGCCGGCCCACCGAGAGAAGCATCGTCCCACCCATATGGACCCAGCGAGAGATTGCCCGGAACTGTTCTGGAGTTAAAGAAGTGATCAATTGTGGATCGCTGGTTGTAATGATCAGCGTATCCACTCCCTCGTAGCCACTCCAATGGTCAGGGAGGTTCTCGATTGCTGCGATGCGGGCGGTCGCGAAGGTGTTGGCGTTCCGGTTCCCAGCTTTGCGAGCGACCGCGTCGACATCGATTGATGGGCCAACCGTGACAATCAACCTGCGGGTTGAAGGCAATGCAGAAGCGACCTCGGCCGTAGAAAAAGTCCGTTCCTTTTTTTTATTGGACGCGGTGTCGATGACTTCAACTACCAACTCAGATTCAAGTCGTCCGAATTTGGCGTATGTTAAGAGACGCATGTTTGCGTCGGGTGTGATGCGGGTCCCTGCAAGAATCTCAGACTCATAACGGACGGGTACGCCGTCGGCGTCGCCCGTAATGATCGTTGCCTGGCAAGTTGATTCTTGCCCTGCCGAATCAACCGTGATCCACACGGGAGTCCAGTGTCCGGGTTTGAATTGTCCGCCAAAACCAATTTCGATTTCCTTAATTTCCTGCGCAGCAACTGGAGACCAGAGGGAACTCGTCAGGGCAGCCCAGACACTGCAAAATAGGATAAAGCAAAAATGAAACCGCATGGTAATTTTATCGCCTGTCTCAGTGACACGGGTAGGCTTGAGGGGACAGACCTAATAGCCTAACTCTTACAGCATAATCGGCTCCAAGTTCGGCGCATACGGCGCCGTTTTGTTAGGGCTTTTCCTCATCGGCACATTGGCAGACAAACTTGCCACATCCAGGGCACCCTCGCCCATATTTTTTCGCAACGGCTTCGGATAAATCCACGTTTACCACGTTTGCGATGGTGGTTATCCATGCCAGGACATCGGCGAATTCTTCCCGTTGTTCTTCAGGCGTACCGTCGCGCAGCGCTGATGCTAATTCACCTATTTCTTCCATTAACCACATGAATGTCCCGTCAACTCCGCGGGCCACATCTTTGGAAAAATACATTTGATGGATCAACTGCTGGAAATCACTTAGTGAAATTTCATGCTCGTCACTGTTCGGTTTTGTCATGTGAATTTCCAAGTTGTCAACCTTTTCGATTGGCTGCTTGCCAGCATGGCGACTGCAAGAATCCTTCAGAATCAGAATTCCTCAAGTCGGGCCATTTTTGCGATTTCTTGTGGAGTTTTGCAAACCAATGGGGTGTAAATGCTGGCGCGAGCTTGTTAACTAAATGGCATTGGCCATGGCATCTAGTTGGAGCACTGAACGTGACTGTTCTTTTTCCAGAAATGTGCGGCCGTATTTAATGTTGAGATGATCCCACGGTAGCCGCTCGTTGATTTCGAATGCGGTATGTGCCGCTGTTTCGACATCGATACCGGCATCTGACAAAGCTTGCCACCAGCGTTGGGCATCCATGTGTTCCATCCAGCCGTCCAGCCGAGAACCGCTCCGCCAAGCTAATTCGATGGCTTTCGCCATGCGACGATCGCCGCGGCTGAGGACACCTTCCAAAAGGCTCGTTTCAATATCATGACATTTTACTTTTACTGCGCGGATTTGTTTCTTTTGATGTAGGTAACGATGCGCCCACTGGAAGTACTCGCGAGTTTGCATTCCGTTCCATTGATACGGTGTATGAGCTTTTGGAACGAAGTTAGAAACACTTGCTGTGACTTTCGGATATCGCCCCATTTCTTCCTTGCCGATGCGCGCAATCGTTTCAGCCATATCAATGATGCCATCAAGGTCTACGGGACGTTCGCCGGGCAAACCGCACATGAAATACAGTTTGACTCCGGTGTAATTGTTGCGGAAGGCCGTGCGGCAACCCTCATAGAGGTCTTCATTTTTAATTTTCTTGCGAATTTGTTCCCGCATGTCATCGCGAGCGACTTCCGGTGCCAGAGTTAAACTAGAACGCCGATCGTTCCCTATCAGCTCCGCGATGCTCCGCAATTGATCGTTGACGCGCAAACTCGGGATGGAAATATTGACTCCTAACGGCTTAAAGACGCGTTTTAATTCTAAGATAAGTTCTTCGAAGTGCGGATAATCGCTACTCGATAGTGAGAGCAGTGAAATTTCATTAAATCCAGTGTTCCGATAACTCTCTAATGCGGCATCGACGATGGTTTTGACACTGCGTATCCGTAAGGGACGTTTGATCACGGTGCTTTGGCAGAATCGGCATTGCCAGGGGCAGCCACGCATAATTTCAATCGCAATCCGATCGTGCACACACTCCACGAATGGTACTAGTGGTTTCGTGGGTAAAGGCATTCCCTCAAGGTCTGAAATTACAGCCGGTTCGATGGTTTCTGGGACGTCGGTTCGGGATCGGTTCAAGCCAACGAATGTTCCGTCTTGGTACTCGGGTTCATAGAATCGAGGTGCATAGCAGAATGGCAACTCAGCTGCCAAGGTTGCCATGATCTCCTCGCGTTGTTGCTGCCCTGCCCTGCCCTGTGAAATTCCGATACTCTTGCAGTCTTCTTTGAGCTTTAACCAAAGTTCACAAATCCGAGGCAGGCTTGGCTCGCCGTCACCGGTGACGAAGATATCGATAAAGGGTGCTAGAGGTTCTGGGTTTTGTGCACATGGTCCACCGGCAATGACGAGTGGATGATCCATCGTCCGTTCATCGCTATGCAGTGGGACGTTTCCTAAGTCCAGCATGGTGAGCACATTGGTCGAGCAGATCTCGTATTGCAGCGAGAATCCCAGTACATCGAATTCACACAGTGGGGTGAAATTTTCCAGACTGTAAAGCGGCAAGTTTGCTGCACGCAGCTGCTGCTCCATGTCAATCCAGGGCGCATAAGCCCGTTCACAGGCCCACTCGTCAAGACTATTCATCAAGGTATAGAGAATTTGAAAACCATGATGACTCATGCCGATTGTATAAGTGTCCGGGAATGCTAAGCAAAGCTTTCCTCGGATGTCAGAGTAATCCTTGCGAATGATATTGTGTTCTCCGCCCAGATACTGGGCTGGAGTGATGACGTTCGGGAGGATGTGGCGGTCAAGTTGTGTTTTGAGTTGCTGGTTAAACATGAGTAAATGTTCTAGAAACGGTGAGAAGGAAAAAAGTCGGTGCACGCTGACGAAAAGCTCTTGTTGCACAATCCTCATTCTAGCGGATTCAGAGCATGTCCGATATTGAACAAAGTTTGGGCGTTTCGCTGCCGGCGATAGGTTAGAGACCTGCTTTCAAGAGTTACGGACGGACTCTAGAATGGGAGTTCTCGTCTTTTTCGGCGTAATTAACGCAATTGTAAGTTTAAAGGAAGTTGGATGGCAGCTTTTACGACGGTGGCAAACATTGATGAAATCCCCGAGGGCGAGGCGCAATCATTCGCCGTCAATGGGCGAATGATAGGGGTCTATAAGGAAAATGGCACCTATTTTGCGATTGACGACTTGTGTCCTCACATGGGCGCGTCGTTGTGTGGTGGACATGTGGAAGATGGGATTGTTGCCTGCCCGTGGCATGCTTGGCGTTTTCGAATTGACGATGGAACTTGGTGTGATAACCCGAAAATTAAGGTCGACAGTTTTGAAGTTCGAGTTCGCGGAGATGCGATCCAAGTCTGCGTGCCAGAACGAGACCCTCCGGAGAGTACGTCCACGGCCTTAAAGGAATAAGGTCTAACTAGGCTCCGTGTGCTCAACCCTTAAGCTTCGTCATCGTCATGCGCACGGTCGACTGAGAAGTTACATCGACTTTTGTGTCACGGTAGTCTTTTTCAGTTGTTAGCTTTTGTTCCACGAAGGATTTTTTAATTTGCTTGGTCATGGGGTCGAGCAGGATGTAGCCGCTGTTCGATTGAGCGACGAGACGGGTCGGTTTTTTCTCTGCGTTTGTTGCTGCGGTGACCTTAATGTCGCCCGACGTTGTCAAGCGAATCGATGGAGACCCGTCGATGATATCGTTGGACTCATAGGTATAAGTCGTTGTTAAGTGTAGTTTTCCTAGCGGCGATGGGACGACACGAGTGAGAGTCCATTCATCACCACGTTGCACCTTTTCGGCGGGAAAAATACAAAGGGATTGGTGAAGAATTTGCGTGACGCTTTCTTTCGAAAAAAGATTCGTTGCAGTTCCCTGCCCAACTGATGTTTGGGGCAGTGGCAAGTCATCATCGTCTGTGGTGACGTCGGTAATCTCGCCTCGAGCTGTCAGCGTTACGACAATGCTTTTTCCAATGAGGGGCATGGCGGCATTGGCGATGCTTTGTGCGGCAGCGTGTTTTTGATTCTCTTTTGCAGAATCGAAAGTGATCGTTTTCAATCCCGGGGCATCCATTGAAACGCTGAGGTGATCAAATGATTGCTTAATCTTGGCACAACCGGTGGCGTCAATGTTGTCAATCTTCCAAGTCATTTTCATGGATAGATTGATGGTGACGTCGAGGGGCACCTTGTTTACAGATGTTTGGGTTATTGTCGTGTGATGAAACCTGACTTCGTAGGTCTCGCCCACCTTAAAGTCCCAGCGTAAAAGTTCTTCCGCCTGAGAGGGGACGGCGAACGAAGCGGAGGTTGCCACGGCGACCAAAAAATAAAAACAGTGCCGGTTGTGTGAATGTCGCATTAGACCTCTCAAGGAAACTAGCGAAGTTGTGGAGCTGTCATGTGAGAAATTAGAGTTGAATTGTATCACCTGGAGTAAGGACGTGGGGAATTGCTGTCGTTTCCTCTTGAACCCGTTTTGCCCACGCAGCACCATCTTGCTCAATGGGTGGCCAAGTATTGTAGTGTGCCGGCGCCACTTGTTTTGGTGAGATTAATTTGATGGCGGTGAGTGAATCTTCGGGGCCCATTGTAAAGTGATCACCGATTGGCAGAACGGCTAAATCAATCCCTTCTTTACCAATCAATTGCATGTCTGAAAATAAGGCAGTGTCGCAGGCAAAATAAATTCGCGAACCATTCAAGGTAAGCAGGAATCCAGCTGGTGCACCACCATAGGAACCATCTGGCAGTTGCGAACTGTGAAGTGCAGGAGTCATTTTTACAGAGCCAAACGGCAACTGGATGGTGCCACCCAAGTTCATGCCGAGGGTATTCTCGACCTTGTGCTGGTTGCTGAACCACTCTGCAATCTCGTAGATGGCCACCACGGTGGCACCCGTACGATTGGCAATGGGCGCCACGTCAGCAACGTGGTCAAAGTGTCCGTGGGAAACCAGGATATGGGTTGCATTGATGTCGGCTGCCTTGACGGGGGCCGTCGGAGAATCGTCTAAGAAAGGGTCCAGTAAAATTGAGTGTTCGCCTGAATTGATCAGCCAGGTTCCGTGCCCAAGCCACTTAAGATCAATCGCCATGATATGTAACCTCGTCTATTTGCGGTCGAGAATGCGATTCATGTTTGTTTTGTAAGCTTCCACACCTGGTTGGCCATAGGGATTAATGCCTAGTAAGCGCCCTTCGGCAACTGTCGCCAGCATCAACATTTGAAACAGTTGTCCTAGTGAAGATTCGTCAATTTGAGGCAGATGTAAATCGGCCGTCGGCCGACCAGCTGATTTGTAAGCTTGGTTGGTCCCTTCAATGGCGGCCGTCATGATTTCAGGCAGGGTTTTGTCTGCGAGATCATTAAGTCGGTCGAGATCGTCGTCCTGATGCCCTACTCGTAAAGAGTCCGTGCGCCATTGGTCGACAATTAAATTGGTGTGCAATTTATCAAATCGGCCCTCTTGGTGCTGCTGCGCGCGCGAGTGAAGGTCCCTTGTGTTCACCGTGGTTAACGGGGTAGCGCCACGTAGCTGTTTACCGAGGCTTTCCGCTAACAACTGGTCGTACCATAATCCTGTGGCCTCCAATGCTTTTGACCAGACATTGAGAACCCGGATCGTTGCACCCTTGATTTCGGTCAAATGGCTGACGCCGACGTATTGCAGGACTATGTTTTCGTCGATTGGAGCATTGCGGAAATGATCATTCATTGCTGCTGCGCCTTCCAGAAGCTTGACGATGTCGATTCCCAGAATTGCGGCAGGCAAGAGGCCCACCGGAGAGAAGATGGAGAATCGACCACCGACCCCTGTCGGCACCTGAAACATTGAGTTGCAGCCCAGTTTTGTCGCCAAGTCGAAAAGGCTGCCGTCACGGCCGGTAATCGGTACGACAAGCTCAGCGATTGCCGAGGCGTTGCCACAAGAAGACTTCAACGCGTCCAGGAATTGACGAAAGGCAACCGCAGTTTCCAGGGTTCCACCACTTTTACTAATAACGACGAGTGCCCAGCGGTCGTCGATATTGCTGGCCAATTTCCCCGTACCAACGAGTTTCAATAAACCTGTTGTGGCATCGTTGTCGACGTTGTTACCTTCAAAATACATTCTAGGACGGCCACCCCGGTCGGCTCGACTCAATTCGTTGAAATATGGTTCACAACAGGCTTCCATCAGCGCGCGGGCGCCCATGTACGAACCACCAATTCCTAAGACAACAACACGGTCGACAGATTCTCGTAGTCGACTTGCCGTGCTGAGAATGGTTCCCAATTCACTGTCGCTGCGCTGATCACGGTATGAAGTCAGCAATCGCTCGGGAAGTTCCAGAAATCCAGCATCGAGAGGTTGTTTGTCGATGGGGATATCAGGGGGATGTGACCAAATGTGGGCATCCACTTCTAACATCTCACGCCGCGCTGCTTCTAACGGCGAGTGCAGGTTCGTGAAATCCTCTTCATGGAGTCCAGTCGAGTCTAGGAAACATCCTTTTGGGTTATAGCCAAGCATGTCCATCGGGCGATATCTCAAGCACGGTTGGTCAAGAGGCAATGTTCGGACCGAACATCTCTCACAGCCTGAAGATATACGACGGCCGGAATTTACACCAGAACCACTTGCCGCTGGGAACTAGGAAGACTCGATTTATCGTCTCGGGTAATCCGAAAGGTCCGTCATCTCTCTCCTTCGCTACAGCGGATACGTAACTTGTTGGTTTGGGTATTCAGCTGGTGACGTTTTTAGCAATAGTGTAGTTCCGTAAACGCGGCTTTCGCGCGGTTGCGAATGTCCCAGGCCCGAGCCCCGACAAGAGTTGGGGTCGCCAGTGAATCGTCCTTGGTTGTGGTATCGTTTCAGGCAGGCAACCACAACATAGGTTCAGCGTATTGTCGAATGGCAGCCACTTACGAAGAGATGAAATCTAGGTCCTGTTGGCCATTACATTTCGCGGGTCTGATGACGAGGCTGCGCCAAAAACCAAAGTGCACAGGTTTTACTAGCGTTTTCTGATCGTTTCGTTGTTCGTCGATCGTTATTCGTCGAGTATTTTGCAAAAAAGATACAGGTACTCTAGAAGTAAATCCCGATCGCCTAGAGCGTTGCTCATTGGTTGGTAAGTTGATGAGACCGTTTGCAGATAATGATGCTTTGCAAAGTAATGCCGACCTTGAAAACCCGTTTTGAAAACGGCGGGCCTTAGCGTACGAAGCGAGCATTGAGAATATTGGCGTGATCTAGTGTGTCGCCCCGATCTGCAAATTCTACGATGAGTGCGATCAAGCGAGCATCATTCAACGTAACAGAGATGGGTAATGGTTTGTTTCCGCCCCGTATGACGGGGCTTTCAAAAGCAAGTTGAGGCTGGCCATCCTGCGGGATGAGAAATACCCGTAAAATAACGCTACCGTGAAGTCCTGCGACATCATCAAGTGCAACTTCAGCTTGGAAAAGCCTGAAGCCCTTGGGTAAGTCATAGGCCAGTCGCGAGGTGCTGTGCATTCCAAGACCTTTGGCGTAGACAATACCACGGGTTCGTAACTGTCCGTTTAAGACATTGCGATCGTTCTGATATTTCCATTTCCTTTTCAGAAATGGAATTGATTTGAACCCCACGGGTTTTTCATCGGAAAGAAAAATCGCGTCGTTCTTTAGCGGCCGTAGGTATCGTACCTGGGAAAAAAATGTCTTTGCATCGGCCGATAGACGAACGTTCGTAAGAAGTGAAACAGTTATGTTTTTGTCATGGATTTCCAGCGAAGATACCGTCAATTTACTTCCGTCAGCAAACCCGATCACGACCGCCTGTTCGAGGGGTCGCGCAGTTGTCGCAAGCGATGAATTGAAGAAGAATGCCGCGACTTTTTCAAAGGGAACCTTGGTTGACTGACGAGGAGATTTAAGTGTGATCCAGAGTGTAGTTGCAGCGGTGTCATTCACGCGACTGCCGTTTTGGGGCATGCCCGTCAAGAGACCCTCTAAGACATCCCCATTGTCGAGGATCACACGGTCGTTCTGGAGAGCTTCGTGTTGGATCTGGTGGAGTAATTGATCATGTCGTGTTGTGGCGGTGGGCAGTGTCAAGATCACGCCTCTTAACTGTTCCGAAGGCAGGAGGAATTCGCCGAAAAGTTCGTTGAAAACGAGAAGTGATTCACCGTTAAATGCCAGCACATCAGCAGCTAAGATGCTTCCGTCAGAAAGGACGACCAGAGATCGATTGTTGTTTTCGCGGTAGGCACCGTAATAGAGCAGGTCGTTAATGGGGACTACGGTAACTGCGTCTGCTGTCCTGAAATGGATCCGCCATTCATGGTCAATGTCAGTTAATTGTGCATGGAACGGCTCACTCTGGATGGGTTGCACGATTAAGTTAGTCTGTGCCATTGACGGTGCCTGCACGATGGCGACAAGCAGACAACTTGTAGAGATGACTTTGGTGGAATAGTCACGCATCCAGTACATCGCAAGCTACTATCTTTGAAAAATTGGTAAATGGCTATTGGGCATTTGAAGAATAATACAAGCCATGGCTGTTCCGTAGGCGGCGCCGATCGGATCGTCCCAACTTCCGTTGTTGTTTTGGCGTTTCAAGAGCACGCTAGAAATTGCTGGATACCAGCGTTGCCATTTTTCAGCACCCGCGTGCCACATGGCCTGCGCGGCGTAATAGTGTCCGTAAAAGAAATATCCATCACCATCAAAACTGTCTGGTGGGAGGTGCTGCATGAGGTAACTTAGGCCGTTCTCGATCTCTTCACCTTGATAAATGCCGGCACTATAGAGGGCGACAATGCCCGCGGCACTACGAGGGAACCGACTCTCCCCTGGTTGGTTTAGCATGTACATGAAACCGCCGTCGGCATTTTGGCATCGTTTTACATACTCGATGCACTTTTCGATTTTGGCAATCGGTACTGCAATACCCGCATTTCGTGCAGCCCGAAGTGCCATAATCTGGCAAATGGTAACGGAAATGTCGGCTTCCGGACTGGTCGGCGTATACCTCCAACCCCCGTCAGGATTTTGGCCGCGGAGGATCAAGTTCACGGCCTTGGATAAATTTGTGCGGATCGCCGTATCGGAGGTCATGCCATAAGCTTGAGCCAAAAAGAGGGTGGCAAAACCATGCCCATACATGCGGCCATGAGCTTCGTCGTCACGGATTGTGATGTAACCGCTAGGTTGTGTGTTGGCAAGCAAATAAGATATGCACCGGTTCACCTGTTGCCCGTACGGGCCCCGGCCAGGGGAGCTGCCTGCCGACATGAATGCCATGCCTGCAATAGCTGCCACAGCAGGCCCGCGGGCATACCCACGGGGACCAAATGCCCCGTCGTTTTGTTGTCGTGTCTTGAGAGATTCTAAGCCACGCTGAACCGCCTGGCGTGTCGCTGCAGACATCAACTTGGGTGGTTGGTCTTCGGGCGGATCCGGACTTGGCTGACTGAACAAAATCCCTGGTCGAAGCCCAAAATGCAATGTCGCGACAGTGGGTAGAAAAAAGTGCCGCCGAGAAATGCTGTGGATCATCGTCGTCTCTTTGCCAGGCGTTTGTAATAGGCGTCGATGAATAACTCGTATTTGTCGAGAAATTGCTCGTCCGAAGCAGATCTCAACTGTTCGCGAACTTGCTCGGGGAGGTGTCCCCAGGCACCAGTCAATATTTGTTGCAGGACTTCTAGTGTGTTTTCCTTGTCAGGCGACTGTTGGTCTTTCGGTGATTTGTTCGAAGCGGCTTCTGCCGGCGATTGTTGGTTTGTGTCTGTGTTCGTCGTTTGTTCCGAATTATTTGGGGGTGAGTCTTTCGGAGTCGATGTGGGCTGCTTCGTTTGTTTAGTTTTTTGTTGCTGACTAGCCTGTTCAATTAAATTTGCCAAAGCCGTAATGATTTCTTTTTGGGTTTGCAGCGTCTGCTCAGAAAGTTTCTGTTCGGAAATCAACTCTTCGGACAATTTCATCCGTCGGACAATTTTTTCAACTGGATTTAATCCGCTCTCGCTAGTTCGTAGGGTTTGGTCGGGTACCAATGTTTTGCGATCAGACTGATTTTTCTTTGCCGATGCTTGGCCACGGTTGTCACTTGGCTGCTTGAAATCGTCGAGCCCGTCTAGCAATTCACGACTTAGCGGATCGAGTTCCACCGGATCGAAGGATTTTACGGTCGGCTTTTGTCCTGACGCTTGGTGGGACGCGAGCAAAATAACCAGGCAAGAAAGACCAGTCGTTATATTTCCCAAAGTTGTCTGGAATAGATGCTGTCTCAAAAAATAGATCCTTTCTAGAGTTGGCGATTCGTTTGTTGTCTGTCGTAACTGCGACATGATCGATATTTTGTAAACGATGTTCTGCAAAGAAAAACTGAGTGTTGTCGCTTCATGTGAACCTTCCGTTTATTCTGTTGTGACTTCCGGCCCTGTTGAAGAGTTAACGGGTTTCTGCAGGCTCTTTCTTTTTCTTGGCTTGGATTAAGTCAAGCAATATTTCTGCCAGCCGCCCCTGTTCAACTGACAGCTGACGTATCTCTAATTGTTGATCCTCGGTTAAGTCATTGGAGTCTTTTAGCAAGATTTTGAGTGCGGTCGTACGTTCTAGAATCTCTTCTTGCATCAATTTGACGAGCTGCATCTCGGCAAGTCGTAGCGTTTCGTTATTTAAATCGTTATTTTGCTGTTTTTGCAAGGAGGTTTGATTCTGCGGTTGGGGGACATTGTTTTTGGTGGTGTCCGAAGCCCAGGTTAATACCTGCAGGATTTCCAGTAATTGCTTTTGGGCGCGTGCTTCATGTTGTTGGCAGATGAGACCTACTTCCGGAATTTCCAATTGAGATGTCGCCTCCCGCATGGAATGAGCCGCGTTTGCGAATTTCAACTTGAAAGCTTCACTCTTAGCAATGCTTTCTACCAAAACAGTTAACTCTCTGGCGAGGGATCGTTGTTCCATAAGAAGTTCATGAACCGTTGAAATTTGGATTCTAGACAGATTGTCGTGCGGGTTGTCGCGAGTTTTATCGATCTCCCTGGTTCGTAACAACAAGCGTTGCTGCCGCTGCGCCAAATTGCGTACTGCCTGCGCGAGTTGTTTTGCTTGTTCATCGCCCAGGTCCTGTTCAATCTGCTGCAACCGGTGTCGGAGTTCTTTTGCCGCCTTTGTTAGCTGGTGCTCCCCTTCGCGAATGCTTGCGATCGTTTGTTCGATTTGACCTTCTGCTGCGGATTCACTCCCTCGTTGGAGATATTGACTAGCGATTTCCAGGAGGGCGGCTGCACTTTTTGCCTCCAGACGTTGTAGATGTTGGGACAAGTGCTCCGTCTGTTCGGCCAGTTGGCGTTGTTGTTGAGAAAGTTCTTGGGTTGCAAGTGTTTGTTGTTCTGCATCCGAGATTTGTTGGGTGTCGAGGAAAGAATCGCCCAGCCGACTTTGTTTTTCCTGCAGGATTGCCAATTCACCACTGACTTCGGAAAGTTGTTTTTGCTGACGCGTTAATTCATCTTCGCGACGATTTGCTAAAATCTCTAACATCGATTTTAGCCCATCGACAACCATGCTTTGTTGCTGCGCGGCTTGGCCAATTTTATTTTGTTTCAGCGCTTGACCACTGGACCGCATTTGACCTCCAAGAGCCATTTGCTGGCCTAGCATTAGTGCATCTTGAAGAGTTTCTGCGGCGAGGGGATTCGTAGCGGAGAGCGTTGTCTGCATGGAGTCCATTTGGCCGCGGATCCGATTGTAGTTTCGCGAAAGCTTTGCTTGTTGCAGAGCGAGGCGTTTTAAATCCGCCCGTTGTTGAGGTGTCAGTTCATCGACGGTTTTTGCTAAGGTCGCCAAGCTTAATTCGTTGGTCTGATGGTAAAGTTGTTTTTGTTCTTTGTGCAGGCGACTGATGTCACGGAAAAAGCGACGGTAGTCGTCCCACGTTTGAAGTTCTGCGAGTAATGACTCCAGTTTTATGATTGCGGCGTCTTGCGTGGCAATGACTGCTTCAAGCAGAGGCAGGAAATCGCGATGCAGGGCAGTGACGGTTTCCTGCAGGCGACTGCTTCCTGTCGCCTGGGCAGTCTTTAACGCATTCACTAAAAGACGATCAGCATCCGGTAGAGCCTTGTGGCCAAGTGCCTGAATGATTTTTAGAACGGATTCCATCTGTCGACCTAGTTCCGGGCTGTCGAGACGATTTCTTTGCATGGTTGCCAGGATCCCGAGAAGCTGTATCTCGACACCGTCGGTTTGGTCGGCCAGAAGGTCGATAACGTGTCGCTGGGTTAATTCGGCGCTCTGCAACTGGTCGAAGTCCGTAGTTCGTAAAGCATTCGTTTCTTCAACTTGGATCTTTAGTTCTGAGGTTTGATTTCGAGTTTGTTGCTGAACTCGCAAGATGTGAACCAAGTGGCTGAGAATTGTTGTTTGTTGTTGAGTAATTTGATCTTGTAGCTGAGCTGGTGAAATGCAATGCAAGAGCCGCTTGCCACTGGCGCCGGTTTGAGGTTTGGAATCTTGCGCAATGACGGTCAGCTCCAGCTCCATGCCAGGGTGTAGCATGGGGTATTCAGTAAGATCCCATAGATGATCAATCGACAGCATTTTGCCATTGCTCGAAACAGATTGCCGCTGCTCAGGCTTCCTTAGTGAAGTCCGATACAACTCGACAGTGTGTTCTTCTGTGGTATTGTCGTCGGACAACAAAAGTTTCAACTGCACAGAATCGATGGCTAAATCATCTTTGATGATGGCGCGAATACGCACCTGAGCGTTGGGTGTGACAAAGGTCTGGTCTGTGGGCGCCGACAGCGAAATGCTGGGCGGTTCGTCATGTTCGATGTGAATTTCAAACCTTGGTTCCAAGGGGCTCAAAATTCCATCTCGATCAATTAATTCGAGCCAATAGCTACCGGTCTGAGAGAGTTGCCACGGATGTTTCGCATCGTCGTTAATGGAAATAAGGTGTCCGTCATCGGACAATTGAAACTCGACGTCCAGGACCGCGTCTTTTGGATCGGCTTGAAGAAAAACCTCCGAAATGGCCTTTGAACATTGGCCTTCGAAGTGTAGGTGTGAGCCCTCCCATGCTTTAAAGGTGGTTCCCACAGTTCGCGGGGGAAGTTTCATGTAGCTCGGTGGAAAAACGGTTGCTGTAAATGAAGTTAGCTGGGGAGGTTCAAGTAACTCTACGGAAAGCCAGTTCATGGAATGGTCGTCGCCACCAACTGCGCGGAAACGAAATGGTCGTGTGACGTTGTTTATGCCGGTAATCATGCGAGTACCTTGCGGGTTGACGATTTCAGCCTTGAACTGCGACTCGCCTTCAAACCAATAGTGCATCTCGACGACTGCGGGGAGATCGGTTTTGGCATCACGCAACTCGACTACGAAATCTTCGCCGAGGATCATTTTTTGAGGGGGCTGGAAAAATTCCAGCTCATGCTGCCTGGGCCAGTCGACTTGATTCCAAGGTAAAAGTAACCTCTTGGCGGCCAATGCTGACATGGCCGGGGCGGTCACAAAGATGCCGGTGAGTACAATGACGGTGGCGCAGGCAAGATACCCGGCGCGCCGTGAGCGCGTCGGATCGAGGCATGCTTGCAAGTCGATCTGTTCGATCGCTCCCGATGCTTCGGCTATAACGACGCGTTGTAAAGCTGCTGAGCCAGTCAGGATGTCTTCAGCAGGTTGTTGAAGAAAATGGACGGCACTTGAAAGTCGGTCCAGCAATTCCGGATGTCGCCGTTCAATCTGGAGAGCGACTTGTAGCGAACTAAGTTGGTAGTGGTAGATCGGTATGGCAAAGTGAAATACGCACGCGCCGACAACGAGACACAAAGCTGTTGAGCAAATGACTCTTAAGCCCGGATCCTGGAATCGCACCAAGTAATCGATGAGTCCAAGGGAAAAAAAAGCTGTTGCGAGGAAAATAATGCTCCAGCTGACGGCATAAATCATCTGCAATCGGCGCGCCCGACGGGCAAGTGACTGGATCTTATTTTCAAGTGGGATTTTCATTCGTCCGACAGCTTTTCAGAAAGGCCGTTACTGCGGTCTTGTAATTATAGCATTCCGAGTTTTTTGCGCAGTAACCATTCAGTAATGAGCAATGCCACGAATAGGCAGATCAAGATCGATGTATTCCAAAGTGGCTCCGGAGGTAATGATTCGATGCGGACATGTCGGCCTGCAGGTAGGCGTTTTAGCAGGTCTGAGATGGATTCAATTGTGTAGAATTCTCCTTGGGAAGTTTTCGCAGCCAAGGTGAGGTCGGTTTTGTCCATTTCCAGCCGCGTGGATTCGGTTGGTGGAGAGACCACCTTGAATGTCCGCGATACGGTTTCGCCATCGATTGTCGGAGTTGCCATCCAAACTCGATATTGCCCCCGCGCAAGACCATGTAGCGTGGATTCGAAAATGCCGGGATGTGATGAGTTTCGGTGTAATGTCACCTGTCGTCGGCGACTGCCGGTGTGCTCTAGCATGAGCGTTACTCCATCATCTTTGGCGGGAGCAAACCGGTCGTCCAGAAAGCGGACAAGAAGTTGCACAGGGGCACCGCGTTGGTATTCTTGTTTTTGATCCAGGATTTCAGCGATGGCGTTCTCGCCGTGTAACTTAGAGCGACTGAGGTACCGCAATGTCTGAAGCCAATATCGCGCATAGTAGGTGCTACCACTGGAATGTTGAGCCCACCGATAAATTTCATCGGTGCAATGCAGTACGACTTTTCCGGCACCTACATATTGCATACACACCAGCGGTAGGTTGGCACCACGAGGGCCACGGCGCGATGGATGAACCGCGAATACACGGGTTGCTGGTAATACATCTGGTGCTGCAAGGAGAAAGTAGAGGGGGGGCAATTCATTCCATAGTTGGGCGTTTGCCCCACTGGTTTCGGCGAGTTGGAGGTGAGGGACTGTGAGACCTAGCGTCGTTAGTTTTGCGCGAAATTCTTCGTCTAGAGAAGTATCGTTTTCTGGTAAGCTTGCCGATTCAAGATTGATTGGAAGCAGTGTCTCAAGTGGGCTACCTCGATATGCCAAGGGAGTGTGACGGGGGCCCGCGCAAAAAATTATTCCTCCCCCTCGCTCGGTAACAAAAGACGCAATATTATCGAGGGTCGAGCGTGTTAAGGTCGTTGGATTTACATCTCCAAAAATGATTACGTCGTATTTAAATAATTCTTCGCGACTTACGGGGAAGACCCGTTGGGCTGTTTTATCTTGTGGTGCATAATCTCGGTCAGCTTCGTGCAAAACAGTCGTGAGCTCGATTGTTTTTGTCTGAAGACCGTCGCTTTGGACGGACCGCGCGAGCAAATTCTTTAAAAAGCGAAATTCGAAGTTCGGGTAATCTTGAACGAGGATCACCCGTACCGCTTCATCGCGAACTGTAACGACTTGAGTATCCGTATTGTTCGAAGTGTTCACTTCTCCTTCCCTGGTTTCAACGTTGATTTCATATTCATATTCGCCCTTTTCGGGTGGTCGCCAAGTTAGCCTGACAGATGTAGGTACGCCATCTTGATCAATTTGAATGGTCTTTTGGTCAAGAGGAAACGGAGTACCTTTCTCACGTAAAGTGACTGCCACCTCTTCGCCTGCAAAGCCACGGCCACTAACCTTGAAATCAAAGGTGATTAAATCATTGACAAACACGAGATCGTCGGAAAATAGTTGCGAAATGAGAATGTCTCGAGGAGGCTTGACTCGTCCCATGCCAACGATATGCAGTGGAATGGATTTGCGGCGAGCATAATTAGCAGCTTCGCTAAGACGTTCACCCTCGGTGGTGATTCCATCGGTGAACATGATGATTGCTGCAGTAGGCCGCCCGCGTTGTGCCTCGACGATGTCTTTTAGGCAAAGTCCCAGACGACTTGTGTGACCGTCGGCTTCACTTGATCGAATGATTTCAGTTAATGAATGTTCTGAAGTTGGAAGAGAAGTTCGTGACGATTCGCCAATCCGATAAAATTTGACGTTGTAGTGCGATTCCAGTGATGCCAGCAAGGCCGTGTGGGTGTCGAGTAGCATGCATTGAGCTAACGCAAATCTCGTCGGCTTGGAAAAGCCGTTATCACCAATTCCTTGTTGCAGCCGTTCGGGAATATCTGACTTGTCCAGATGATCGACAATGCGCATGCTTTCGCTATCATCCAGGACGACAATGATGTCGGGTAAATCAGTGCGATGTTGATGCCACAGCCAGCCGTACATCATAAAGAGCAAGGTGCCAAATAATCCAATTCGTATTGCTGCTAAGCAACATTTTTGGACCCGCCCTGCCCTGCCCTTTTCTCGAACGTAGATGAAAACAATGCAGGCGCTTGTCAGAATCATTGCAAGGACGGTTATCCAAGGTTCAACCGGCCAAGTATGAGACACCGTTGTGTCCAGTCCCTCGCCGCGCGCAGCGACATTGCCGCCTTTGATCCAATCGGCGAGTCGTGCAAGGAATTCAGACATCGGTTTAGTTCAATCGGTTAGATTTTAGCTCTTCAGATTTTATGAATGCCAGACAAACCTAACTAGGCTTATTTGTGGCGTCAGGTCAATGCCGTGTCGCTGGTGGTTCATGCACGACTTCCAAATCGACACGCCAAGATGGATTCGGTCAATAATAAGATAAACACGCAGCCAAGTAATTCGCGGAAGATTGGTTTGGGAGACGCGACATTGAGGGATTGAGTGTTAGGTGTGTGCTGAAACCCGCGCTGAAATTGATGGGGTAGCAAATTGGCGTCAAAGCGGCGCAAATCGCTTTCGGTAGGATCGATGTTTACAGCATAAATGCCACTGTCCGTGGGCGACTTGTCTGGTGTTGTTGCGTTGTATTGTCCGCTCCAAAACGTGTTTTCATAACTCCACTCAGCGTTGGAGCCGACTTCCTGGAGAGATCGTTGGTGAGTTCGCCGAGTCCGGCTGTCGGGTGCATGGATCGTAATCGACGTGCCTGGAGTAGCTCCACGCTCATTGCCTTCCAGACGCTCACCAACCAACACATTGCGTTCTTGATAACGTTCGCTGAGCAAGAGAGATAACATTTCCTGCCAGAGAGAAACAAAGTCTTTCACTGTTGGCAACGCTGTCCAGGGCATTGCTGGCGACTGTGAGTTATCGATAGATATAATGGAAGCGGCTGTCGCAAATAAGAAACAACGTCCGCGCCCTCGGAAAGACTCGATCACGGCGATATCTTGATTCTGAAAGGAAAAAGCCACGCGATCTTGGACATCATTATTAGGGATTAATTTGAAGTAGCAGTAGCTGGGGATTGTAAACAAACCCGAGCCCGGGACTTCTCGGAATGGTGCTGCAAGTGGATGGCTGAAATTGCCTGCTTCGAGATGAACCCCAAAATCATTACCTGATGTTGAGATAATGTCACCAATTTGTGTTGGAAGAATTGGTGTTTGTGAATCTGGTCCCAGGTATTGGTTGTAACTTTCCGCTTGAACTTGATCGCCCAAAAACACAACGAGTCCGCCGCCGGCGTGAACAAAATCACTCAGGACAGTGGCCTCTTCGCGACTGATTCGTCCAACATTACAGAGAACGACCGCGTCATAGTCTGGAAGTTCTTTCTCCATGATTGCAGTTTCGGAGACAATCTCACATTGAACGCGCTGAAGTTCGTGCTCAAACGGTTCGAGGGCGAAGGCAACGTTGTCGGCCGACCCTGGTTTACCCGCGATGCATAGTACGCGGACAGACTCGCGCACCGGAAGACTGAACCAACGATGATTGTCAATGTTTAACGGATCTTCACTGAGGCGTGCTTCGACCATGTGTTCACCGGCAGAAATAAACTTGTGTCGAAAACGCACGCTAGTGCTGCTTTTGGCATCCACTTCGAAGGCTTGCGCTTGTACGCGTTTGCCGTCCACAAAGAATCCCACTGAAGGATTTACCGAGTTTTGCGTACCGACATTGTTAATGCCGACTTCCCAACTGATCGGTCGACCGACCGTAATCAGTGATTCTGTGGGGAACAAACTTGTAATTGCCAAATTATTATCCGCAGCTTGGCCTACATCGAGCAGAATGAATTCTGCGTTCGTGGCTAAATTCTCCAAGAGGTGACGGACTTCAGCTTCGCTTGTGCTTTCCCATGTCGTTTGGCAGAGATCTGAAAAAAAACACAGTTTTGTCTCGGTCAAGCGAGGTTGATGAATCGTTGTTTGGGTGAGCAAACGGCTAATTTCATTGAGTGTAGGCTGGAGTCTAGCGCCGGCATGATGTAGCTGTAAATTATAGATTTCCTCACGGACATCGGCTGGATCGAATGCAGGTTCCGCAATCACAACATGTGGCTTGTTTGCCATGAGGAGTAAGGTGAAGCCATCCCCTTGTTGGCTATTGTCCACCAGTTGAAGGGCTAGTTCTTGGGCCGTTTCGAAACGCGATTGTTCATCTTGGCGGTAGTTCATCGAATAAGAGCCATCCAGTACCAGCATGTAATGCGTGTGTCCCTTTGTTCCGAGAGAAGTACCGAATGATGAAAAAAATGAAATCATGGGGTTCGCGATAGCGGCGACAAATATCAGTAGAATCAATGTGCGGATAGCTAAGAGAAGCAATTGTTCCATTCGTATGCGGCGAGAATTTTTGCGCATGGCGGTGAGTAGAAATGGCATCGCTGCCCAATTTTCGCGATCATATTTGCGTCGGTTCCAGAGATGGATGGCAAGAGGGGCGGAGGCTGCAAGGCCCCACCAGAGCAGGCCGGTGCTGACAAAAGGCCAAATGCCAAACAAGATGGCAAATTCGAGCATCTTAGGTCACCTTCACCGATCGTTGAGATAGATAATTCGCTAAGATTAAATCAAACGCGTGGTCGGTTGGGCACTGTCGGTAATCCATTCCTTGGCGTCGACAACCAGCGCGTATTTGGCTTGTAAATTGTTGCAGTTCTTCCAAATAAGCTTTCCGGAGAGATTTCGGGTCGGTGAGCAGGTCAGGTAAGGATTCCATTCCCTGGAACAAGGTTGGTTGTGTGAACGGAAATTCTAGCTCTGCGGGATCCATGATGTGGAATAGGACCACATCGTGTCGGCGATGTTGAAAGTGCTTCAATCCAGCTAACAACGAATCAACGTCATCCAAAAAATCGCTCAACACGATGACCACGCCGCGTTTTGTGAATCGCTCGGCGAGTTCATGAAAAATCGGGCCGAGGGAGGTTTTGGACACGGGCGTAGTGCTGTCGAGAACCTGCAATATTTGTTGTAAATGCGAAGCTCGGCTACTCGGGCGAAGGTTTGAACGTAATATCTGATCGAATGTCACCAGACCGACCGAGTCCTGTTGTTGCAACACTAGCCACGCGATGGCAGCTGCCAAGCACTGCGCATATTCAAATTTCGACAGCGGTGAATCAGGACCTTGGTACTGCATGCTCTCACTGGAATCGAGGACTAAGTAGCAGACCAAATTGGTTTCGTCCTCGTATTGTTTCAGATGAATCTTGTCCGTGCGCCCAAAAACTTTCCAGTCGACATAACGCAAATCGTCACCAGGTGTGTATTCGCGGTGTTCAGCGAATTCAATGGAAAAGCCACGAAACGGACTGCGATGCAGGCCCGCTACGTAGCCTTCGACAATGTGCTTTGCTCGAAGTTGGAGCCCTTTGAGCTTAGCCAGCGTCCGTGGATCTAAAGATTTCGGGGAGTTTTCGGTCACGGGTGTTTTCTTTGTCATCGACAGTAGGTAGATGGGCGACCAATCGTTGAATCAAGTTGTCGGTCGTGATTCCTTCAGCGTCAGCATTGAAATTTGTTTTGATGCGATGGCGCAACACCGGTGCGGCGACGCTACGAATGTCGTCTGTACTGACGTGATACCGACCCTTAAGTACTGCGCGGGCTTTTGCCCCCAGTACTAAATACTGGCTGGCTCGGGGGCCCGCACCCCACATGACATACTCCTTGATGAAATCGGGCGCATCAGTTGAGTTCGGTCGAGTGAGACGCGCTAGCTGTAGGGCATAGCGAGCAATATGATCCGCTACAGGGACGCGACGAATGATTTTCGTCAGTTCAAGAATCTCGTCCGCCCCGAGTATGGAGGCGATCGTAACATCGATATCTGAGGTGGTGCGTTTGACTATTTCTAGTTCTTCATCGGCATCTGGATAGTCGACGAGTACGTGAAACATAAAGCGATCGAGTTGCGCCTCAGGTAATGGATACGTTCCTTCCTGTTCGATGGGATTCTGTGTTGCCAGAACAAAGAACGGTTCGCGTAAATCATGCCGGGTGCCACCAGTGGTGACTTGCTTTTCCTGCATGGCTTCCAAAAGGGCGGCTTGGGTCTTAGGAGGAGTACGATTAATCTCGTCGGCCAAAATAATGTTGGCAAAAATTGGACCGGGAAGAAATCGAAAGATACGTTCACCAGAGGCTTTGTCTTCTTGAATGACTTCCGTACCTGTGATGTCGCTGGGCATAAGATCTGGCGTGAATTGTATGCGGTTAAAACTTAAGTCCAAAGCGTCGGCGAGAGTACGGATCATTAAGGTCTTTGCTAGTCCGGGAACCCCCACAAGCAAGCAATGACCTCGAGCGAACATGGCGACCAGTAATTCCTCGATTACTTGCTGTTGCCCAACAATCACCTTAGCCAATTCGCCAGTGATCGTTTGGTACGCTTCCGTAAGTCGTTGAATGGCAGTGTGGTCATTTTCTTTGAGCATTCGCAACTTTCTCACAAATAAAATGAAAACTCAGTATCGACTTGAGGCCAAAAGGTCGTGATTTTTGGCCACCGACCATTGGGATTCCCATCTCCCAATGATCGCGGTTTTTATGGGGCCTTTAAGGGTGTTCCAAATTCATTGAATGCATAGATGCGGTCCGCAGCAGTCACAACGAGAACCCCATCTTGAATGAGCAGATTCCCAGCCGTTAGTCCAAGGGGCGCCAATTGGATTGGTTGACGCAATTGTCGGCCCGTATCTTGGTCGAATAAGTAGATCGCTTCACGTGTTGGCCAATATACCGCATCTCCGGCCAGGACTCCGCGCCCATAGCCGCGCAATTTAGTGTCACTTGGTGCGGGAAATTGGTTCTTAAGCCGTCCGGTTCGTGCATCAATCCAGTAAATTCCATCACCACTCGCGATGAGATTGCCTTTGCCGATACCCAAGAGGTGCAGCACATCGTTGCATGTTGCAGCGGCCAGTGACCAAATCAGTTGGCCGGTCACCGCATTTAAGGCGAAAACCCGGTCGCAATCAGTGGGTACTGAGATTATTAAGTCGTGGTGTAGCAAGCATGGATTGAGATCACGGGATGTCTTAAGGGAACGGGGATAAGTAGTGAGCCATTTGGTGCGACCTTCGCTGACCTCGATTGCGGCGATGACGCCCTGATTGGTGTTGAAGTAGATGGTGTCGTGAGACAATGTCAAGAGATTGTGGGAGTGCACAATGCTGGTGTCACCGTCGTTGGCGTTTTGAGAGCAAATCATCCGGGACAGCCAGCGTCGTTTTCCAGTGCGCAGGTCAAATGCTGCGACAAAAGAGCGAAATTGCCCGTTTTCATGGGCACGCAAAGCAGAATAGAGATTCGTACCGTCGGTAACCGGTACACCATCCAGAGCCCAAGTAGCATCCCAATCCGCTGCGTCAAGGGAAAGCGTGAGCAAACGTTTGCCTTCAGCATTTAAGTCGAGAAGCACCAGGTGACCTCGAGCTGTATCATCCCAACGGATATGGGGTGGAATGGCGGTTGCCGCCCAGCCACAACGAGCAATTAAAGTTGTCTCATGTGCGGTTAAGGTGAAACGTGGTACACCGACTTCACGCAGCCCGACCGTTGCAGTAGCGGTTTCCTTGGTTTTGCTATTGGGCTTTGACAAATCACCAAAGCAAATTGCACCTGTGTGTAAGTCGATGGCCGCAATGCCATCCACACTCGGACGCGATTGCACGATAACCTTACCATTCACGACGACGGGGTGAACATTTAGTAGGACGTTGGCTTCTTTTCCAATCCGGTTTTCTGATTTCTGAGCTTCAGCATTAAGCGTGAATGTGGGAAGTGGCCAACTCCAGATAGGACGTAACGCAATATCAATACCGTGGGTTGCGGAGTGACTGCGTTGTGCAGAGCCTGCAAAAGTATTCCAAACTTCTGCCGGAGGATTCTCTGGCCAGCGCTCGCTCGAGGTCAACAAAGCTCTCACGAGCTTGTGGTACTCTGCAGTTTTTCCGCCCACGGTTCCTATAGCTTCTGGGTGGAATCGCTTTAATAGCTCGATCTCGGTCTGCGCGCGTTCGCTATCGCCTTCCAGAACTGAAACCAATGCTAAACGAGCGCGAATCTCAGCAAGATCGAAGTCGGTTTGGGGAAAGGTTAGCCAACGAGGCTGAAGTGAGCTGTCGCTGAGGAGTAATTTTAAGGAGGGCCACACTTTTTCCATATCACAACCGATCACTGCCAAGCCAACGGGGAAGCCGGCATAGAACCGCCAAGATCCGAGAGCGTTCGTAGGAATCTGTGTTTGAGGATTAAGACGCTCCCAATTTTCGCGGGCCCCGATGTAGTTACCTTTTTCGAGAGCGAGCTCTCCTAGGTGATATAAAGCATCATCGCCAAAACTGCTCGTGATGAATTGGTTTGCAATTCGTTTTAGTAATGCTTGATCGTGTTGCTGAATTCCCATTTCGTACCACCGTTGGACGAATGGGTCGACACGGTCACGATAGAGTTGGAACGCTTTTGGGGAAGTCACTTGTAAGCTTGATAGGTGCCGTTGTACAAAGTTGCTCAGTGGCACAAAAATAATGAATGGGCTACCGTCCACGGACGCTACCGGCATTAGTTGGGTACCGGAATCTTCCATGATTTGCAGCAACAATTCGATTGCTTCGTCAAACTGTTCGTCTTCTAGAAGCAAGCCGGCCCGATCCATTTTTCCCAAAGTTGGGGCACTGGCTTGATCGACAATGACCGCTAACTCGTTCTGCATTGTACGCGCGCTGTCTTGCGCAAAAACATTTCTAGGCAGCAGCAAGGCGAAAAAGATTAAGCTCACTGCCGTCAAGCAATGTTTTCTCGTAGGAAGCGATGTTAAGACGAACCTAGGCCAGTCAAAAACCGCTTTTCCGACTTTCATTGGCCACGATTCAAACCGCGCGTGCGTTCGGTCTTGTTTGAGTCGAAAATGAATGTCGCCGGTGAGTTGGCTGCGTCTCACTTTCCCGCATAACCTTCCAGCACTCGCCCGATAGAGAACGCAACGAAACCAAAAACCATCATGATTAACATGTCGGCCACGCCGGAATCGCGACCGAGTGCACCTGACAATTCCATCAAAATTGCCAATGGTAAGGCAAACAGGCCTATCCGCTGTAAAAGTCTTCCAATCGTCCGCATAGAGGTTCATCGTAGCAGTGGCTGAGCAGCCTGACAATTCAGGTGAGGACGGGAATGACTAGGAGGAGATACGGCGTGCCGAGATGAATGGAAAATATGCACACCCGATATTATTTATTCAGGAAATATTCAGTCAGGCGGTCTGAACACGGGGCATGTTGCTCTTTTTACAACAGCCATCTTACAACAGCCATTGCTGGGGATGCGTTATTTTGCTTCGTCACGGTGAACCATGGCGCGGCACTTTTGTGACAACTTATGTGAATCGCTAGGCATTGAAATGCGCTAAGCACGCAAGTTATCGGCGCTGTGTCCGAGCACTCGTAGGGTCCGGTCACAGCGGTTGAGCTGAACCCGTGCTGCTTTGAAGTGGATGAAGTTTTTTGACCTTGAAAGAATTGTTCAAGGATGCGGCTAAAGGTTGCTTTGATAACTTGGTTTATTGGTGAGTTCTACGCGTGCAGGGAGAGCTGCGATAAAGATTCTCTCAGGGTAGACGCTCTGATGGCCAAGCAAGCTGCGCCGGGTAGCACGCGCCTATCATGAAAGCAGCAGCTGCCCGAGAGCAAGCCACAGGAATTGAAGTTCTCGAGCGCTTCAGTAGGTGAAACTCGACCGCTTGGTAAACCCTTGTGCAGTCGGCAATCGGGGGCTTTCGGATTACTTCGAGTTGTCGTTAATTCGAGGTTCCATTAATTTTGTGTTTCGTTCAATTGCCAAAACGACGGTACGCTGCTCGACGCCATCGGCGCTGCGGGCCACCACGGGGATGACCTGACGTCTGTCTGGCATGCTGAGACGCACTGTAAAGCTGCCATCGCTACGCAACTTGACAGGCTCACTGGAAAGAGAAACGTGGGCATCTGGGCTCGTCGAACCATAGATAATCATCTCTGCATCGACTTCGAAATCAAATTCTGTTTTTCGATTGAGCATGGTTTCAGCTCCGACGCCATAGCGGGTAACGACTGGAGCGCTCATGGGGCGACGTAGTCGTTCTTCAAACAGATCTCTTAAATCACTAGTTTGGTTTTCTTCTGCCAAGCCACCGCTTTGCGCAAATACTTTTTCATAATCATCTGCAATGTCGGTCCAGTTCTCATCAATGGCGTCTGCACTTCCAGGCCGTGGCATGGTGACCGTGTTACTGCGAGCCAGCGTATAAAAGCGGTTGGTACCACTGTAGCCGAGATCGACGCGATAGCTTTTAGCCGAATCCTGGATGTCGATATACCAATTTTTGACACCACCATGGATTTCAATCGTGCGCACAACACGTTCGGCTGTATTCGTCGTTGCTCCGGTTTCAACTTGAACGACGCGCAATGTGGGCTTCGCAGTATGCCAGTGCTCCGCTAAGGCGGCTTTCGCTCGTTCGACACTTTGTCTTGAGACGTCCCAGCATGCCTGGAGCCAATAAGCATCTCGCACGAGCAAAACAACTCGGTCTTTGCCTACTTTCTGACTCGCCAGGCTGGTCCTTTTACGGCCTTTGATTTTCTTAGAATTTCCATTCGCCTTAGGTGTCGGGAGTTTCCGCGACAAATCTCGCTGCTTTTCTCGTTCGGAGTTTGCTCTGCGCAAGCGACGCGAGGTGGCAGGTTTTTTTGTTGTTGCAGAGGCCGTTTTGGCATTGGGTCGAGCCACTTTACGGCCATTAGAGGCTGGCGTTGATTTGGGAGTTTTTTGGGCGCCGTTCACTTTGGGCAACCGGACCAGCTTTCGAATCAATTGATCCTTCCGCAGTCCGCTGCAGCCAGTGAGGCCCAACTTCTTGGCCATTTTATTAAGGTCTTTTACTGTGTACTCACGTAACGTCGCTGTAGTGGTCAATGGACTCTCCTTCGCTGACGTGGGCTCGGTTGGCAACGAAAGTTGCTAGGCCCCCGCAAAGTCGGCAGTCTCTGCCAGCTTGAATGAATTCAACGTTTTAATGGACACTCAAACGGCAATCCCTAGCCGTCCGAGAACACAGGAAGGTAATGCGGAATCGATTCCGGTGAGGCAAAATCTTAAGGCGTGAGGCATGCATGGGTACCGTGTTGAATCGTTAGCTTACAGACTTAGCAGTTTGGTTCATGAAAAATTCATTTTCCGCGACTAAGCCCGCGCGACTAGATTAGCTAATCGCAGGGGGGTCTGTTACGGCAGTCCCACTCGTGCCCTCTTACATTCCGAATAACTCACACTACGCTAACAAAGGACATCCTCGTCACATGCGACTCTAGTTGAAAAACCGATTTTACGCAACATTTACACCCCCCATAGGGACTGGTTGGAGGCATGCTGGTACCTTAGGACCGGCCTGGCTTTATTTAGGATCTTGGCCCACGCCTGATTTGGGACCCCCACCAAGTCACTTTCCCGATCCAGAAAATTTCGCTCCGCAGCGAGCTGGCGAAGTGCCTTCTTTTAAGATGTAAACCGTTATATATAAAAAACTTATGTCGTTAAGTAAGGGTCGTACTTTGATCCCTTGAATAAACAACTTTGTGTCGGTTGACCGTTTAGGGACCTTAGGTTAAATTATTCGCCTTTAAGGGGTTCGGACGAATTGACTACCCGGCTCGTAGGCCACAAATTGTGTGCGGGAGTAGGTCGAGTGGGCTGTCGGATCGAAGTCCGGTAATGCTTTTAGTTTCAGTACTTTACATTGAATTTGTTCTCTCCCGTGAGCGGCCCTCCACAGGATAATCCGGAAGAGGACCGGTCCTCGCTTGCTATCGCCAGCGCTTGGGCGTCAAGAATTATGACGGTCAGTTTCGAGATGGTGGTGCCAGGACTCGTGGGGGTATGGCTTGATCGGCAGTTGGGAACCGTCGTCTTGTTTGCATTAGCGGGTTTCGCTTTGGGCAGCGTGACGGGTGTCTTCCATCTAGTCCGGATTGCAAAGGTCACAGACTTGGGCACCAAGAATCAAAACGGCAAATCGTGATTGGCGAAGCGAACAGCGAAGCGAACAATAGTGTGATTGCCCCCAACTCCGTGTCTCCTTCGCGGCAGTTTGGCTTGTTGTGCGTGGCGTTGCTGGTAGCACTCCTTGTCGCCTTGCCGATTGCTTGGGCCACGATGGGGGCCAGCGGTCTTGTTGCTGCTGTGGTTGCGAACTTGGCGTGTTTGTCGGGGGGAGTTATTGCATTGTGGGTCTGCGGTCGATTTACGGAGCCAACTGCAGTCGTGGCTAGCATCCTGCTCGGTACATTGATTCGTATGGGTTTGCCGTTGACCGTGTTTATGGCGACCTATTTACGCGGTGGCATGGTGGTGGACGGCGGCCTGGTATTTTACTTGTTGTTCTTTTATCTCGTGATGTTGTTTGTTGAGACCAAGCTGATTGTCGCACAGTTCTCTTCGCAAAACTGCACTGGACGTTGTTGAAATTAAAATACTATGGCCGATCAAGAAAATCATTTTGCACCTGACCATTTGTTCGGTCATGTTAAGGATTCGAAGCAGTTTGAGGTCCCGCGGATCTTTCAGAGCATCGATCCCTTCCACGCTGTGCACGTGGAAGGAAGCCACGCGCACGTTAGCATTTTTCAGCCTTTCGAAGATTTTGAGCCAATTACGCTAGTCCATACTGGTCAAGAAGCGGTCGACAAGATGGTCGAACCTTTGGATCTCAAGCTGACTAAGTTCATGATTCTTGAAGTGGTGGCAGCGCTGGTCATGGTGGCGGTCTTCGTACTGTTGGGAAGGAAATTGTCGGGTGGCGGGCGGCCGCGCGGACGCTTTGTAAATATGTTCGAAGGTTTACTATTGTTTCTCCGCGACGAAGTGGCGCGTCCGGCCATTGGCCGTCACGACGCAGATAAGTTTCTGCCCTTCATTTGGACCTTGTTTTGTTTCATTCTAGGTTGCAATTTACTTGGCATGGTGCCTTGGGCTGGTTCCCCGACAGGTGCTTTTGCTATGACCGGGGCACTGGCATTGATCACGTTTGGTGTCGTCGTTTTAGCGGGAATGAGCAAGTTGGGGCCGATTGGTTTTTGGGCCGCACAAGTTCCGCATATGGAGTTGCCGGGCCCCTTGTCAATCTTCTTGAAACCGATGATCTTTTTGATTGAAGTGGCGGGGTTGTTGATCAAGCATTTTGTGCTTGCAGTACGGTTGTTGGCAAACATGTTTGCCGGGCACTTGGTGCTGGCCGTGTTGATTACCTTCATTGCCGCTGCCTGGAACATAGATTGGGGCCTGGGGATTTGGGGCGTTATGCCCGCCAGCGTAGGCGCGGCTTTTGCGTTGAGTTTGCTCGAACTGTTTGTGGCTTTTTTGCAAGCCTATATATTTACATTTTTGACTTCACTGTTTATTGGCATGGCGGTCCATCCACATTAAGCGGTGATCGTTGCCTTCCTTTGTTTCCATAGGAGATGAATCAAGTGTACAAGTGGGTAAAAGTAATTGGATTTGTATTTGCGATGATGCTTGTTGCAACGCCTGGGTTCGCGCAGGAAGAAGGTGCGGACGGTGTTACTTGGGAAATTCTTTCCGGTACTGCGTTTGGGGCAGGTATGGTTCTTTTGGGCGCGGGCTACGGCATTGGTAAGATTGGGTCCTCGGCAGTCGAGAGTATGGCCCGTCAGCCTGAGGTGGCTGGGAATATTCAAACCGGCATGTTGATCGCCGCCGCTCTGATTGAAGGTGCGACGTTTTTTGCTTTGATTGTCTGTCTGTTGACACTCCTACTTTGAGCGTCGGTCTGTTGACACTCTTCAGTTTCTAGTCTGCGGGAGTAGCGCATAGCGCACAGAAAAATGGCAGCGATTTATCGAGGATTTTTGTTGGCCTGCCTTGGCATGGCCGTTGTATCGGTTTCCTATGTGGGAGCCGAAACTGAGTCAGAATCTGGTGCTACGGCGAGTTCAGCGGAGCACTCTGAAGAGTCTGGCCATGGTGACCATGGTGACCATGGGGCTGACTCAGAAGGCGTCAATCCGAATCCACTGACGATCGATCCTGATTTGGCTGTGTTCACGGCAATCATCTTTCTGATGTTATTGGCATTTCTTGGCAAGTTTGCCTGGAAGCCGATCATGCAGGGCTTGGATAAGCGTGAATCTGCGATTGAGCAGCAGATTGAAAGTGCTAACGATAATGCTGCCAAAGCAGAGGCCACGTTGCGTGACTACGAAGCTAAATTGACTGCTGCGGCCGATGAGGTGAAGTCGATTGTTGCGGAGGCACGCCGAGATGCCGAAGTGACTCGCGATAAGATTGTAGCCGAGGCGCAAGCAACGGCGCAGCGCGAACGCGAAAGGTCGATCGCGGACATCGAAGTCGCCAAGAATCTCGCGTTGGACGAAGTTGCCAAGACGGGTGCTGACCTCGCTGTCGATTTGGCGGGTAAGATTGTTCACGATGAACTCGATCGGGGCAAACATGCGCAGCTTATTAGTGACGCCTTGTCGAAACTGCCAAGTAACAACTGATTTGAAAGTAGATGTCATTTGTCGTCACAAAATTGAGAGCAGGTGACGTGTTGGAGATCGGATGATGCGTCTTTGTTGACAGGATGCATTCCATGGAATTTAGAACTCTTCCCGAAAAGCAAGAATGGCTGACGTAGACAGTAGTGCGGTAATTGATTCCGGCCAGCAGCAATTGGCAGGTGTGTATGCGAAGGCGCTGCTAGGTGCAACGACCGCATCCGGAGATACGCAGGCAGTACTCGAAGAACTGGATTCTTTCGTGCACGATGTCCTGGGGCGTCTGCCGAAATTGGAAGTTGCCTTGTCTTCGCGACGCCTTGCACATGCGGAGCGGGTGGCGATACTCGATCGAGGTTTTGTTGGAAAAATGTCGACGACGCTGCTGAATTTCCTCAAAGTCCTTTCGACGCATGGTCGTTTGGACTGTGTGCGTTCCATTAACAAGGCAGCTCAAGGTTTGTACAACGAACAACGTGGGTGCATTGAAGTGACGGTTCGAACTGCTGAGACGCTTGATCCGGCCGCACTGGAATCAATCCGTAACCAACTACGCGGTTCGTTTGGTAAGGAAGTCGATGTAATGGCGCATGTTGATAGCGATCTGATTGGTGGCATTCAAATTCGCATAGGAGATACCGTTTTTGACGGCAGTTTGCGCAGTCAGTTGAATCGGATTCGCAAGGAATCCTTTGAGCGTGCCTCGCAGCGGATCAAGACCGCAACCGATCGATTTGTGACAAACGAGTAAGGTTTAATCTAATCGTAAGACAGACGCGGGTACGATCCCGCGGATTCAAAGGGAAACAAGATGAGATTTAATGCTGACGAAATCGCCTCGGTCCTACAGCAGGAGATCGAGCAATACGATAGCCAGCTGGATGTGCGCGAAGTTGGTACCGTGATTGAAGTTGGTGACGGTATTGCCCGTGTTCATGGATTGTCGAGCGTGATGGCGAATGAAATGGTGGAATTCCCCAACGGAGTCACTGGCCTCGCATTCAATCTGGAAGAAAATAGTGTCGGTGTCATTATTCTGGGCGATTACCTGACGATTCAGGAAGGCGACGAAGTCAAAGCGACGGGACGCTTATTGTCGGTGCCTGTTGGTGAGGCCGTCATCGGCCGCGTGCTTGATCCACTGGGCAATCCAATCGACGGCAAGGGGCCGGTCAACGCTTCCGAGCAACGCGTGGTGGAAATTATTGCACCCGGTGTCGCCGAACGTCAGCCCGTTGCAGAGCCTCTGCAAACCGGGTTGAAGGCGGTGGACGCAATGACCCCGATCGGTCGCGGGCAGCGGGAATTGGTAATCGGCGATCGCAAGACCGGCAAGACGGCGGTTGGGATTGACGCCATTTTGAACCAAAAAGAGACCGGCGTGAAGTGTTTTTACGTTGCGGTCGGACAGAAGGACTCGTCGGTGGCCGGAATTGTTCAAGTGCTCGAAGAGCACGGTGCCATGGAATACACAACCGTGATTGTTTCGGGTGCCAGTGCGCCTGCTCCGATGCAATATGTCGCCCCCTATGCGGGAACTTCGATGGCCGAGTATTTCATGTGGAAAGGTGAGCATGCCTTGGTGGTCTACGATGATTTATCAAAGCAAGCTGCCGCTTACCGGCAATTATCCCTGTTGATGCGGCGTCCACCCGGACGTGAAGCCTATCCGGGTGACGTTTTTTACTGCCACAGCCGATTACTTGAACGCTCTTCAAAGCTGTCCGAGGAATTGGGAGGAGGGTCGATTACTGCCCTGCCGATCATTGAAACCCTGGAAGGTGAGGTGTCGGCTTATATTCCGACCAATGTTATCTCGATCACTGATGGCCAAATCTATTTGCAACCTGACCTGTTCTTTGCCGGCATTCGCCCAGCTATGAATGCGGGTATCTCGGTTTCGCGTGTTGGTGGCGCAGCACAAGTCAAAGCGATGAAAAATGTTGCGGGTGGCTTGCGGCTTGACTTGGCGTCGTTTCGCGAACTGGAAGCGTTTGCCCAGCTCGGCACTGATTTAGATGCGGCGACCCAAGCTCGGTTGGACCGCGGTTATCGGATGGTTGAATTGCTCAAGCAACCTCAATATCAACCGATGAATGTTGTGGACCAAATTTTGATGATCTATGCGGGAACGCAAGGCCACCTCGACAAAGTTCCGGTGGAGCAAGTTGCCCAGTGGGAGTCGGAGTTCCTCGAATTTATCCATGCGAAGAAGGCCGATGTTTGGACGCTTCTGGACGCGAAAAAAGACGTTGGCAGTACCCTCAAGGGGAGTGACGACGAAGTCGCCCAAGCAGTGGTTGCTGCGATTAACGAATTTCAAGGTCAGTTTAGTGGAGGGAATACTGAAGCGTAACGTGGACGGGATCGTTTTGTTTGCTTGATTGGATCGTTTGCTACGACGTTCTTTTGTTGTAGTACAAGGTGTCAAAACGCAAGGTGTGGCAACGACACAGTCTTTCCGTTTGAATTGTTATAGTCGTGGTTTTCAGCCTCAGAGTAGTTTGAAGACGCGTGCACAAAACAAATTAGGAGAGTGAGCAGTGGAAGAAAAGCCTTCTGTGGAGAGTGTTAAAGCGAAGCCCCCAGTGGCAACTACGGGGGGCACCGAGCCTGACTCACGCAACTTGGCAATGTTGGCTCATATCCTTGGCATTGTTACCGGTTTCCTCGGATCGCTCATCATTTGGATCCTTAAAAAGGATATGGACCCGTTTGTTGACAGGCATGGAAAAGAGGCGTTGAATTTTCAGCTGACAGTTTTGATTTGTCAGGCGATCTTGATGCTCCCGTCCCTTTGTGTGTTTTATATCCCGACGCTGGCAATTTACGTGGTTAACATAATTTTTTGTATTCTCGCTACCGTGGCGGCAAATCGTGGCGAGGATTACCGCTATCCCATCAACATCCGAATTATCAAATAGTTTAGTATGGCCAAAGCTCGAGCCCTAGATAAACGACGTAAGTCGATTCGCAACATTAAAAAGATCACGCGGACGATGGAACTGATCGCTACCGCGCGATTTAAGAAAGCGATGGACCGTGCCACGGCAGCTACTGCCTATACCGCGCGGATCACGCAACTCGTAAAAGATCTTGCCCAAAGCGGACTCGAAGTCAGTCATCCACTCTTGGAAAATCGCGACAAGCAGGAGCGAGGACTTCTTCTAGTTCTGACGGCCAATCGTGGGCTTTGTGGGGGATACAACGGCGGTGTTGTTCGTGCAGCCTTAGCCCAGCAAAAGGAATTGCAAGGAAATTACGAGGATCTCCGCCTGGAAGTTTCGGGGAAACGCGGGATTTCTGCGATGAAGTTCCGCGGCATCGACGTGGACCAATCCTATCTGCAATTTGAAGACCAGCCCAAATTCGATGAAGTCGATGCCATCGCCAGCCGTTACCTAGAGGCCTATGCGACGGGAGAGATCGATCGTTTGGATGTTGTCTACACACGATTTGTTACCAGTGCACGACAAGTTGTCACGACAGAAACCTTACTTCCGTTAGGTTCGCTGACGGGAACAGATGAGGATGCCGATGGCGCTGGCACGGATTCGATGTATGAGTTCTTACCGTCGGCGGCGAGCATTCTTGAAGAAGTCGTACCGACCAGCTTTAAAGTCAAACTATTTAAGTGCTTCCTGGATGCCGCAGTCAGTGAACAGATTGCACGAATGGTCGCGATGAAATCCGCTACTGAAAATGCGCAAGAGATCATCAAGCACCTTTCGATGACTTACAACCGAGCTCGACAATCGCAGATCACCGGTGAAATTATGGAGATTATTGGTGGTGTTGAGGCTCTGAAGGGATAGCTGTCCTGAAGGCGATTTTCCTTAAGTCGCAGAAAAATATATTCAAACTAAGACTTCGTCAATAAAAAATTTCATCGAGCCTACAAGCTCAATACATTTCAGACTCGCGAGTGAGAATCATGGCCACAGCAACTCAGAACATCGGAAAAATCACCCAAGTCATCGGGTCCACATTCGATGTTGAATATGATGAAGACAAGCTTCCCAAGATCTACAACGCCGTTCAAATCGATTCCGAAGAGAAAGGAATCAAGATTCATCTGACTGGCGAAGTACAGCAGCATCTCGGCGGTGGACGTGTTCGCTGTGTGGCACTGGGAAGTACCGATGGATTACAGCGAGGTCAAGATTGTGTCGATACTGGCACGCCGGTCTCGGTTCCCGTGGGTGACGGAACGCTAGGACGCGTATTTAACCTTCTGGGAGATCCGGTGGATGGTCGCGGTGACGTTGCCTCAGACGAACGTCGCTCGATTCACCAGGAAGCGCCGCCGATTGCTGACCTTTCAACCAGCACTGAATTGTTTCCCACGGGGATCAAGGTGGTCGATTTGTTGACGCCCTTCGTTCGCGGGGGCAAAGCCGGTTTGTTTGGTGGGGCGGGTCTGGGAAAGACGGTTATTCTAACCGAACTCATTGCTCGGATTGCGAGTTCACACGGTGGTTACTCGGTCTTTGCCGGTGTCGGTGAACGGACTCGTGAAGGAACCGACCTGTGGCTTGAAATGCAAGAAACAAAGATCGGGTCGACGGATCGCAGTGTGATTGAACAAACGGCCATGGTGTTCGGGCAGATGAATGAGCCCCCCGGGTCACGACTACGTGTGGCACTTTCCGCCCTGACGATGGCTGAGTATTTCCGCGATACAACCGGTGCAGATACGCTGCTTTTCGTGGACAACATTTTTCGTTTTTCACAAGCCGGTAGTGAGGTCTCTGCATTACTTGGCCGGATGCCATCCGCGGTCGGTTATCAGCCAACATTGGCGACTGAAATGGGAGCACTTCAGGAGCGTATTGCATCGACGAGCAAGGGAGCGATCACGTCGGTCCAGGCGGTTTATGTTCCTGCAGATGATCCGACCGATCCGGCACCGGCGACCGCCTTTGGTCAGCTGGACGCGTTTATTTACCTGGAACGGTCGATTTCGGAAAAAGGAATTTATCCGGCGATTGACCCGTTGGCTTCTTCCAGCCGTATTCTTGATCCACAGTATGTGGGAGAGCGTCATTATGCCATTGCACGACGCGTGCAAACAACCCTCCAACGTTACCGTGAATTGCAGGATATTATCGCCATTCTCGGTGTGGATGAACTGAGTGAGGAAGACAAATTGATCGTTCACCGGGCACGTCGCATTGAGCGATTTCTTTCCCAGCCGTTTTTTGTGGCAGAAGTCTTTACCGGGAAGAAGGGCGAAGATACTTCATTGGAAGATACGATTCGCAGTTTCGAGGAGATTTGTGACGGTAAGTGGGATCATCTACCGGAGCCTGCTTTTATGTATGTCGGCTCGATTGAGCAAGCGGAAGAGCAGGCCAAAAAAATGGCTGCAGGAGCTTAACCCGCCATGCCAAAAGTAAATTGCATCGTCGTTACGCCTGAAAAAACCGCACTGGAACAACCGTGCGATTTTTTGGCTCTGCCGTTGTTTGATGGTGAAATTGGAATCGCCGGAGACCATAGCCCGATGATCGGCAGACTGGGATATGGAGAAATGCGCATCAAAGAAAACGGTGAGCAGTTGCGGTTTTATGTGGACGGCGGATTTGTGCAGGTCGCTGATAATGTTGTAGCAGTTATAACGAATCGCGCGATCCCTGCCGCCGAGCTGGACACTAATACGATCGAATCGCAACTAGCTGAAGCGCGTAGTCAGCCGTCAAATTCTCCAGAATTGATGGAAAGCCGAGATCGTTCGATCGCGCAAGCTCGTGCCCAACTACGGGTTGCAGGTCGTCAGTGAGACGATGAGATCCGCCCCGCTTAGGCGAAGGGCTGCGGAGTTCTTCTAGTCGGGCTGTGTCCAACCGTATCACCAATCGCTGCAAACGGAATCTATGGTCGGGGACTCAGGTTCGTTGCATCTTTACCAATAAGACCGACCTGACCACGCTTGCTGGAAAACGCCCTCATTTGCTCTTTTATTTAGGAGCATTTGTGACTTTCAGCCGATGGATTCATTTGAGCGACTAGTTATTAGATAACAGGTTTGCTTTGAACAACGGTGAGGTTTGGCGAGCGAGCATGGTGTGCTGGGGTGACTTTCATGGCGACAAACTTTCGATAGTGGCACAACTTGACGAGGGGCTAGGTGGACCCTCGTGTGCTGCAAGAAAGTGTGACCCTTTTGTTTTCTAAGCGGATTTCCAAAATCGATTAATTTGATTTGGAAAGTACGAGTTCATTGGAAAACGCGGGCCCCAACAACCAAGTAGTCCGATTTCCGTAATGCGATACCGACGTGGTGAGCATTTAGGGAAGTAATTTTTGCTGTACGGCCAGCGCGACACTGCATGGCCACCGCGAAAAGATGCGTTGGCTACAAATGGGCACTCGACAAACTTCCGCAAACGAGAAAACGGAGGTGCTCGTAGATGGCGCGTGTGGAAAGTTGTGTCGTAGGTGTTATCGATGTAAGTGGAGATGAGGGTTCTATTATCGAACGGCTTGAAGCAAAGCATCCACGCCTCAAATTGCACCAACCGCTCAGCAAACCGGCCGAATTGCAGCCAATGCCTCTAAACAATAGGGTTCCCCAGTCGACGCCAATGGATATGGAGCTACTTCGAGGGGCGCTTCAAAGCAGCTGGAAATCGGCGAGCCGCCCACCGCTCGACACGGGTTTAAATCATGTCCCCACTGCCCCGGCGGTTTTCTCCTAGTAGAGTAATGATTTTTTCGGAGGTTTCCCCTGTCTCAATCGATTTTGAAGGCGGTTCATCCCAAGACCCATCCGTGCTAGGCTTTTCCAGCAGGTTCCTAGTCTAAGTTTCCGCGGTGGAGTCGAACGATTGTCTTACTGCCGTAGCTTGGTAGTCGTTGTCGTTTTCAGCCTTTTTGGCTGGTTCTTCGGTCGTGCCGTGTGTGAAGAAGAATTCTTTGCGTTTCGCGACACGGGACATTTTTACTTTCCCTTATTTTCGTGGACCGAGGATGAGTGGGCCGCTGGACGGGTTCCTCTTTGGAACGATTTGGATAACACGGGCGTTCCTGCGGTTGCGGATGCAACGGCCAGTATCTTCTATCCAGGCAAACTTATTTTTCTTTTGCCACTGGAATATCACACGAAGTTCAAACTGTTTGTTAGCTTGCACGTTCTTTTAGCAGCTGCTGGCGCCTATTTGGCAGCGACCTATTTCAAAGTGCGTCCTAGTGGTTCTGGCATCTGTGCAGTTTCCTATGCGTTTGGCGGAATTGTACTGTCGCAACACGCAAACGTCGTTTACCTAGTGGGTGCTGCTTGGCTTCCGTTGGCGCTTGTTTCAGCGCATCGCATGCTCAAAAATCGTTGTTGGACGTCTGCGGTTGTTCTTGCAGTCATTCTTGCCATGATGATTTTGGGGGGAGATCCCCAAACGGCGTATAACGCAATGATTGTTGTTGTTTTCCATGCTGTCATGCTTTGGAGAGCAGACGCCCGAGAGAAATCGTCACAGGTTACTGGCGATCATGGCGATCAGGTTGTCGGGTGTGGTTGGCAACTGTTGGCAGCGCTCAAGCGGCCATGGCCCAGCCGCCGAATGTTTTCGAGTCGGTGGCTGTTGGTTTTAGCAGTTCCCGCCTTGGCTGCTTGTTTGGCTGCAATTCAAATCATTCCCACATTGGAATGGAGCCATTTCAGCCGACGGGCTGCTTTTGATCAACCACGTTCGGTATATGAGGTACCAGAATTCATCCAGCGAAAGAATGATGACTTGGGAACCGACGTCGATTGGAGCTCGGCATTGGCAGGATTGTTCGGAATTCCCCGACACGGCACGCATGGTCGCGAAATCTATCATTTCAGTCTTGGACCTTGGAGGTGTATGGAGAGTCTCTGGCCGAACATTGGTGGCCGCATGTATCCCACCAACCGACGTTGGCTCAATGCACTTCCAGGCGAAGGCCGCGTCTGGAATCCATCTCTTTACATGGGCTTAATCGTACTTCTACTTGCGGCGAGTGTGATTCGAGATTACAGGACAAACCTGGACGTCCAGTGGTTTTTGTGGTTCACCGTCTTTGCCATCGTCGCCAGTTTTGGCTGGTATGGATTGGGCTGGTTTGTTCATGAACTACAACCAGTGTTTGCACCTCAAAATCCGGACGCAGTGACGATGGGTCAACCTGTAGGCGGCTTTTACTGGTTGATGGTGGCTTTGCTCCCCGGATATGCGCTTTTTCGTTACCCCGCGAAATGGTTGATTTTTGCATCTTTGGGTATCAGTCTTTTGGCGGCCAGTGGATGGGAGCGTCGCTCAGAAAATTTGTCCAATGGTCGGTTACCGTGGTTAATTAAATGTGTCGGTGGTTTGACCTTAGTGGCCCTCTTCGTCCAATGGATGGGGCGTTCATGGCTTGAAACACAATTAGAGAATGCCACGCCAGATTTTGTTTTTGGGCCGATCGATCAACAGGGGGCGATCAAGGATTTACAGCTTTCCCTTGGTCATACTTTATTCGTATTGGTTGCCTGCTGGCTGCTACTTTGCGTGGTAGGAAAAAAACAACAAGCTAAATGTGGCCCGATGGCATTAATATTGCTGGCTTTGGACTTGGCAGTGGCCAATTCTTGGCTGATCCAAACGGTCCCATTTCAGTTGGTGAAAAACTCGAAATCCACTGCCGCAAAGCAGCGCGAAACCCCTGGCAATTCGCTTGGCCAAGGCGTCGGCTTTCAAAGGTTTTGGTCACCCACTGCCCTCCCCCGTCAGTGGTCACGCATCGGTTCTGTTGACCGCTTCCAGGAGATTGTTCTTTGGAACACTCAATCATCGTTTCCGCGTTACCATCTTTACCAAGGTATACCAGTTTTTAACGCGACAAATTCATTAAGCCATCTGGAATTCAGGGTGATCATGGAGTTGATTTCTCGTCATCGCCAAACGCATCTGAAGGGAACCGAATCGACGAGTGAAAAGCTGCTGGCGGCATTTTCTGTTCGTGGTGTTGGCAGGAGTCCGTTCCCCCGGGCGTGGGTTGTGCAAAGATCCCTTGTTTTGCCCTCCTTAGAATCCAATACTCCTGCCGCCACACGAAAAGTAGTCCAGGAGAGTTTTTTCGTGGGTGGGCGGCTACAGGATTTTCGACATCTTGTGGTCCTGGAGTCGGAGCAAGGTCATCTCGCAGAGAGGGTTGCGGCAACCGATCTTAGTGGGATTGCTGAATGCCAAATCGTAAATGACGATTCACAAAACGTCGAAATTCACATTCATCAACCGCAGGCAGGATTTCTTGTCCTGAACGATTTGTACTATCCTGGCTGGGCGGCCACCGTTCACGATTGCGCGACTGGAGAGCGCCGCCAGGCAGAAATTCTTCGAGCCAATCGCGTTATGAGGGCGGTCTCATTGCCTGCTGGCGAGTTTCGCGTTCGTTTTCAATATCAACCCGCAAGCTTTCGTATCGGCTGTTGGGTCTCCGGCCTGACCTGTTTCAGCCTCGCAATCTGTGGAGGCATGTTTTGGAGGCAGCGACGCAGGGAGAAGCCACCCGAAAAAAAATCTGGTGTGTAGGTGTGGTTGGCACACGCAGCCTATAACCAGCGAAATGGTTTTGGGCCAAGGCGAAGTGAAAACCGATCCGAGTTTGAAGAGCAACCATCATGATGGCAAGAACGCTGCGTCCGAATGGATTTTCACCAAGCATCGTTGACTCGCATAGAACCGTGGTGCCAAGGCGTTTGTTGGTATATTCCAATATGCTCTTCCCGAAACACTAGTTGCTGTCCGACTTCCCGGGAGTCATCTGAGCCGTCTGTTTTTGCCGTTGGTCCTCTTGGCTGCCTGAGCGACCGATGACACAGTGAGCAAGTTGTCAGGTGAGCCGGTGGGTGTTCTTGTCGGGACGTGATGTCGACGCCCAAGTTACGCCACAGAGAATTTGCATAGACCTTCGTCGCGGATGTCCGAAACGTGTCGCGAATGAAACTGCCGTGATTAAGCCAATTTGGGCTGTGGTGTCCGTATCGTTGGCACCGCGTTTTTGCGCGCCTTGCGAATTTCGTAGTAGAAATAGCTTCCCAGGCCGGTGAGGATGAGGAAGGGCATCGACATCATGAAAATGATGCTCCAAAAATAGCCGCGGGCGATGTTTGCCGTGCTCGGGTCGTTGGCCAAGCCATTTTTGCACGTGGGACAGGCTAATAAATCCCCACCCAAGGCTAAAAACACCATGATCACGGTCATTACAAGGAGTAAGGATCGTGTTGCTGGGAGGTGTTTCATAGAAAGCAAACATTGAAGGGAAAGCTTGGGTGGTAATCGTGTTGCGGTTCACACTGACTCTGAAGTCCCGCAGCACACAACCATTCTATGCTGAAGTTACGCATGAGCATAGATCTGATAGAGCATGAGGTAAACAATCACGCCTGTGATGGATACGTACAACCAAATTGGAAACGTCCATTTGGCAAAGCGAATATGATGTTGTCGCTGGTTGCGCAAGCCCAAATAGATTGTTGTTACGGCGAGAAATGGTACCGTGATCGCTAAGACAATGTGCGAGATGAGCATTCCGTAATAGAGAGTACGGATCCAACCGATATTGCAGACAAACCGTTTTCCGCGTTCGCCCGTGGTTGCATACAGCAACTGGTGATAAACCAAATAGCAAACCAGAAAAACGACCGACACGGCAAAACAAGTCAGCATTGTACGCTTGTGCGCCTGTTCTCGACCACGCTTGATCAAAATCAGACCGCTCAGGAGCAACGCGATGGACAGCAGATTGAGGCCGGCATTAACGTGGGGAAGTATTTCGACAAGTTGCTGTTTCAACGAGGCAGCCCCTTATTTCTCGTCGCCGGTGTCGGCGCGGCTGTCGGCAGTTACGGATTGTTCCGTGTGGTTTTCCGGGCCTTCCGGATCGGTTGTCGTGAGGGCTGGGTCTTCTTCGTCGAATGTATCGTTGAACGCCTCTTCCGACTCGTCGTCGTATTTCAGATGATCCTGGGGCAACGTTTGCTTGGTGGTTTCTTGAGGTGGATCTGTTTCAGCGATTAACTGTTCAATTAACAATTTCATTTTCACGACATTTTCAGGGTCTTGCCAAAGAAAATGTCCGCGTATTTTCCCCCACTTGTCGACGACGGCAAAGCGATCGGAATGGGTTGGCCCCTGTGTCGCATCATTGGCAGAAGCGAGTTGAAATCGTTCGCCGGCAACACGTCGGAGATAAATTTCATGGCCCGTAAGAAAAACCCACTCGGTGTCATCGGCGTTAAACTGCCGCGCGTAGGCGCTCAAGACCGCCGGTGTGTCACGAATTGGGTCGCAGGTAAGGCTCATGAATTTGACACCACGATCGCCAAATTCCTTGTGTAACCGCATGACTAATTCATTCTGTTGGTAGCAGGAGGCCCGGCATACGGAAAAGAAAACGCTGGTTACCCAGACATTTCCGGCCATGGACTCAGACTCAAATTCTTGTCCGCTACGTTCGGTCAGAGTAAAGTCATCGATCCAATCTTCATCTTTCCCAGGATAATCATCGTCGATGGTGGAATGTAAGGTTCCCGAATGGCCGTCGATCGGTTTGCGCTGCGCGACAAACCAAACGATCATCGCGCCACAAAATAGCAAGAATATTGCCAACCATCCAATTAGTCCACGGCTCATTTTAAAGGTCTCCTACCATCGCCCAGCATACTCTGGTAATCGGTGTGTGGGTTAGTAGTAACGATCGGTCCGCAAACAATCGTCAAGGCCGCATAGGTATTCTTCAGGAAATGGAAGAAAACGTTTGCCAGTGTACAGGACTTGGCTGGCTGATCGTTTAATGCTCAGCATCGTCATGTTTTTCACTGGGGTCGGTTTGGCTGCCATCCTCGGATGGATCATCCAGGTGGTCTTCCTGTGGTTCGGCCGAATGAATCAGACGCTCTTCCGAGTAATGATCGGTGCGCCATCCTACATCGGGTGTGAGCATAATCAAAAGGAAGACGCTCATCAGAGATGCAGGAATGGTCAGCACGTACTTCCAGTTTGCTTCCCAAATCAGATGCATGAAGAAGAGCATGACCAATAAGGCTTTGGCGCACGAAATTGCCATCATAAAGGTCCAACCGATCATTTCGTGCTGCATGATCGTTTCGTTACTACCAACCAGGAATGACATGGTTGTTAAAACGACCAGAATGCCGAAGACAATAAGATATTTTGTCATCGAACCATGACTCTGGCCATGATCATCGCCAGTGTGTGTTTCTTCGTTGGACATCGTAACAAGGTGCTCCGACATTTTTAAGGAAAGGAGGCTGCGTGATCCAGTTGCAAAACCCCGTCTGGAGGATTGCTAAAATAAATACAACAATGGGAACAGGAAAATCCAAACGAGATCGACAAAGTGCCAATAGAGTCCAATGTTCTCGAGTAAAGGGGCTTTGCTCGAATCCAGTTTTTTGGGCAGAACCAATGCGAACATGATGAGTCCAACGATCACGTGCAGCGCATGAAAGCCGGTCAGCAGGAAGTAGGTGCTGGCCCACATATTGCCGCTCGGAATCTTAATCGGCAATTTCAACCAGTGATCCGTGTCATTCAGTCCTACC
>JAKVBY010000029.1:0-62263 GCA_022446825.1 Pirellulaceae bacterium | reverse complement strand
CGACGGTTTTCCAGCAAATCGACTCGTTCTGAGAGCGGTAGTAAGGTGAGCTCCAGTGCGGCCAATTCGGTGATGATAGCGGCTCGCCGCTCAGCCGTTTCTTCACTTTCCTCGAGGCCCAATTGTTCGGTTGTGAGGGCCTTTTTATGGGCCACAATTTCATCGCGATTTTGAGTGGCGAGGGTGAGTTCTGCCTCAACTTCTTTTTCTTCTGCTTTCAGGAAGCGTCTTGCCCTCACTTTGTCGTGAGGAAGTGGATAGATTTGATAGGCCATGGCGTTCATAACCGCCACACGCTTTGCAGGATCCTCTCCTCGGGCAGCAGCTGTTTCCGTCCACTTGACCATTCCTTGTTCAAGTTCTGTTACTAAGGCAAGTTGTCTTGCTTCTTCTTCTGTCAGGCTGCTCTCGTCATCAGCGGATTTTTTCCCAATGTTTATCCGGTGGTTGGCCAGCGTGTTTCGCACAGCCTGTAAGTAATAAACATCGGCTTTCTCGTGGATTAGACTACGCGGTTTGTTCGGATAGATGCCGTGAGAAAATTTTGCATTGTACTCGACCATTTTAATGACGAGGAATGCGGACCCGAGTAACAGTGTTAAGCCCAGCATCCAACGGGCCGCCTGGACTTTGTTTTGATGAGCGAATTCCAGAGCAATCACAATCGTCACGCTGGAAAACAACAAAACTGCTGTATTCAAGGCGCCGATTTTTTCAATTAGGTGAACGTCGTGGGGGGCGGGCCAGCTTCCCGTAGGGGCCCCGAAGCGCAGGACGATGTAGGTTCCAATCAATCCAGCGAAGAACATGATTTCTGTTGACAAGAATAACCAGAGGCAGACTTTGCCATTAGAAATGGGTAAAGCCGGCTGGTATTCCAAATGAATATGTCCGTCGTGATCCGAATGTTGATGTTCGTGTTCTGCCATAATCTGGGCGCCCTTCGGTGGGCTCTGACCTATATCGAAAAAACTAAAAAGGTGAGTAATGCTGGTAAGTAAATGAGCGAGACACGCAGTAAACGACGGGCAGATTCTTGGTCACGTTTGGCCAAAAAGAGAGAGGCGCAAAATAATTGTGTCGAACCCAGCAGGAAGGCGGCGACAAAAAATAAGGATGCACGGTGGCCGTCCGCCCCAAAAGCTGTCACAAGACTGACTGGAAGTAAGGCGAGTGCTCCAAGTACGGCCTGAACTCCTGCGCGGCGCCCTGTCGGATCAGCCACGGTCAGCATTTGTAGCCCCGCTCGGCGGTAATCGTCTCGATAGATCCAGGCGATTGCCATAAAGTGTGGAAACTGCCAGAGGAAAACAACAAAATAGAGCGCTATGGGGCGTGGGTCGGTCAAAATACTTCCGCTAGAAGAACCTGCTGCGGACCAGCCAATGAGAACCGGTAACGCGCCTGCAATCGCGCCGACGGCGGTGTTCAGTGTGGTCAAAGGTTTCATGGGAGTGTAAACCGCCACGTAAATGAGCCAGGATAAACCGGCCCAAAATGCCGTCGCCCCACTAACCATTTGCCACAAGTAGCCCATTCCTAAAATGACTGTTCCTGTAGCAAAGGTGAGTACCTCGGTATTGCTCAATCTTCCTGTCGGGAGGGGCCGGCTGGAGGTTCGGTGCATCCGCGCATCGCGTTCGCGTTCTAACCACTGATTCATGGCACTCGCACTGGAAGCCACAAAAAGCGTTCCCAGGGTTGCGTGGAAGAGTGAAAAAAGATTGGGGTGCCCCCACTGAGCGATGTAGCCAGAAAGTGCAACGACCACGAGTACTAAGACGGCGATGCGCGGCTTGCCTAAGGACAAGTAGTCCTGCACCTTCGCAGTCCAGGATAAACCTCGGTCATGCATGGTAATTGCCGAAGCACTCATACAACAACTCCCAATAAACCACGGTGATTCGGAGACGTTGCGTTGAGGGACGGTTGCAGGAGATGCAACGAGCGCACAAAGAGCATCAGTGCCGTCGCTAGGATTAATGATCCCAAGGCCACATGAGCAGTCACAATTAATGATTGGGGAAGGCTCTGTGCTGTAACGGTATAGCTTGCTGCAAATTGAAAGTCAGCCAACCAAGTGGGCCAGGAGTACTTCACTACCCAAGTTGCTCCTCCCAGCATCATTTGTAGGCATAGTAGCAATGCCAAGCCGTTTGCCGCACGGCGCAGCGGTCGATAGTCATGAAAATGGCGCCGAACGTGTAGGGCCAAAGCGATCCCGTGCGCCAGCACAACCGTTGCCATTAAAAGATGGAAAAAGACTGTCACTCGAAACACTTCGTGGGAGGTGTCTACTGCCACGTGGCGTAAGTGCGCGCCAAGGACGAGTTGTAGGAATGCGAAGATGGCCGTAAATAGCGAGAGCCGTTGCAAAGTGTGGCCAGCAGAACTACAAGTGCCAGCCTGTTCCCGAGTTGTGTGAGGCGAGGTCAAAACGCAGGCAATCACCGTGAGTGAAAAAAAAATGGGGCCTGTGCAACCGTGAATTAACGCCAGGAAGCGAGAATCGAATAGTACCCGGGAGCCTCCCAGGACACCTTGAGCAATCACTGCGATTAACATCCCCAAAGCCATCCATTGCATCCAACGCCGGCGATCACAGCGAAAAGTAACCACTAAAAATGCGATCGTTATCAGCCCGACAAACGCCCCTAATAAACGGTGACCGTGCTCGATAAATAAATCCCATGGCCCGGCAATCCATGTTTGCCAGGGATAGAAAAGTAAATTGTATCCATAGGTTGAAGGCCAATCGGGCACCGCCATGCCTGCATCATAGGTGGTGACCAGACTACCAACCCAAATCAAAGGGAAGGTGGTCCACGCAAGGGTCACGGCCAGTCGATGTGGCCAAGGGTTGTGGAAGTGAGCTGTTTTACTTGTTTTCACGATTAAACACTTCGGGCTTTGCTGGGCTTCCTAGCTCGTGTGGGGCTTTTGGTCCGCGGGGCAACGGCATTGCAAATGCAACGAACTATGAATTTGCCTCCTCCGCAACTTGTGCTCCCTCGGGAGGTGGTTGTATCTGTGGGTAGAAATCTGCATCGACTTCGGGCGAGCCATAATCATAGGGTCCACGGTACACAATAGGTTGAAAGTCAAAGTTGCCATGTCCGGGTGGACTGGGAGCGGACCATTCGAGTCCATTGGCGCCCCAGGGATTACGTCCCACGGGACGTCCCATGAAGATGCTCAGGATAAAGTTGGCCGCAAAGATGACTTGAACTGCAACCATGCCGATAGCGCAGAGTGTCATAAACTGATTCATCGGCTGTAAATGAGAAAACGTTTCGTAATGGTACGGATCGGCCAAACGACGAGGAAAGCCGACCGCGCCGAGAATGTGCATGGGATAGAACGTGCCATTAAGAAATAGGAAGGTGAAAAAGAAGTGAACTTTGCCCCACCATTCGTTCATCATGCGGCCAAACATTTTTGGAAACCAAAAGTAGATCGCCCCAAAGACAGCCATAGCCGTTCCTGCGAACAGGACATAATGAAAGTGAGCAACAATGAAGTAGGTGTCATGAATGAAAATGTCGACCGGCGTTGCCGCCATGAAAATTCCGGAAAGTCCACCAATAACAAACATCGATACAAAAGATAGGGAGAAAAGCATGGGAGTAGTAAATTGAATTTTTCCACCCCAAATGGTACCTAGCCAATTGAAGGTCTTCACTGCACTTGGCAAGGCGATCATCATGGTAGAAACCATAAAAGTCATGCCCAGATAGGGGTTCATGCCCGAGACAAACATATGGTGGCCCCAAACGATAAAACCAAAACCCGCGATTCCGCAGAGAGAGTAAACCATTGGTTTGTAGCCAAAAATTGGTTTTCGCGAAAAGCAAGCAATGATGTCGGAGACCATTCCCATGGCGGGAAGAATCATGATGTAAACCGCCGGATGGGAATAGAACCAAAAAAGGTGTTGCCACAGTAGTGGTTGGCCACCACCCGTAGCGGGTGCGGAGTTGTTGACGATGAGACCTTCGGGGACAAAGAATCCGGTGCCGATAATTCGGTCTGTTAATTGCATTACCCCTGCAGCGGTCAGGACCGGGAGGGCGAAGGCCTGCAGTACAGCGGTGATGAACATACTCCAGATCGTCAAGGGAAGACGAAACATCGTCATGCCGGGCGCACGCATTTGGATGATGGTTGTTAAGTAATTTACGGAGCCCATCATGGAGGAGATACCGACACAGGTGACCCCGAGTAACCAGAGAGTTTGCGCACTTTCACTGCCAGGCGCGGCTTCTGGCACGACGGAAAGTGTCGGATAAGATGTCCAACCGCCACCGGCACCATAGGGCGCTTCGAAAAAACTCATTCCAATAAAAATAAAAGCTGGCCACATGAACCAGTAGCTAAGCATGTTCAAGGTGGGGAACGCCATGTCGTCAGCACCGATCATGAGCGGAATTAAATAATTCCCAAACGCTCCGGCAAGGATAGGGATGATAACGAAGAAGATCATCACGGTGGCGTGCATGGTAAACAGCGTGGTGTAAAACTCAGGTGAGATTTGTCCACCTTCTGCTGAAAAGAGCATTTTGCCAATGATTGGCATACCTTCCCACGGCCACGCCAATTGCAGTCGGATCCCCAAAGCTAATAATCCGCCTACGAGGAACCAAAGCAAGGTTGAGAAAAGGAACTGTAATCCAATGATCTTATGATCACGAGAGAATACATAGGTTCCAATAAACGCACTGATCGACAGACGGTCACTGTGGTCCTGATCGATCGTTTGGCCGTGCGAATCGGCGGTTGTGCTACTCATTCCTCGTCCTCACTTGGCTCTAACTGCGTGCGCCCTTGTTCCTTGAACTCGTCTTGGAACCAAGCGTCAAAATTTTCGCGCGACTCTACTGAAATTTGGCCGCGCATTTTGTAGTGGCCCCAACCACAGAGTTCGGCGCAGACGATGTCAAACGTTCCGGTGCGATTGGCGTGGAACCAAACGAATTGTTTCATCCCAGGTACAACGTCCTGTTTAAGACGTAAGTTTGGCAAAAAGAAGCTGTGTAATACATCTTGGCTCTTGATGGCGATGACAATATCTTCATCAACAGGAACATGCAGATCGTTGACGGTGTGCAGGTCGTCCGGTGTATCGAACTTGCCGTCTGCACCCGCGTAGCGAATGCGCCATTCAAATTGTCGGCCGGTCACTTCGACCATAGCGGGCTTTAATTCATCATCTGCTGTATGTTCAATCCCATCTGGCCCAGGGCCTAAGATTGGTCGCCGCATTTTGTGGTTTGCCCAGGCATCCATTTGAAAGATGGCGATGAAGAGCAAGGTTGCCGCTGGCAACAAAGACCAGACAACCTCGAAGGTGTGGCTGCCGTGTACGAACTTAACCGGATTAGGATTCTTGGCAGCGTCGTATTTCCACAAAAACCAAAATAAGGCAATTCCTGTAGCGATAAAGATTGCGCCCGTTAAATACATAATGAAGTTAAATAAGTCATCGATAATGTACCCACCATCGTTGATGTTTTCTGGCAACCAGTGATCTCGCAAAGAAAGACCAGGCAATTCGGTGCCGGCGATCGCCAATACAAACAGACCCACTCCAAGAATGGGAACCATCAAAAACAAAAGACTCCAAAAGCGTCCCACAACGGGTCTCCAAATCTAGCGTATTTCGCGCTGGTTTTCCGGAACGTTTTGCGGCTTACTCAGGGCGTCGTACGGTAACGTCATGACGTAATCAATTACGTGCCAAATGTCATCATCGCTGAGCTGTGAAGATGCGGCAGGCATCGGCGTGCCGGCAATTCCTTGTTTGATGCGCCAATAAAGGTCAATGGGTCTTCGTCCACCACGATAGATCCCTTGACGTAAATTGCGTGGGCGGGCGTTTCTCGGATGAAGGGCGCCAAGACGCTCATATTCACGGATTTTTTCAAGGTCTTCCAGCGGATTCACATTAACTTTGAGAGTCCAATCTTTGGTCCACTCGTCATAGTCATTCGTTTGCCCGTCACCAAGCGCCGTATCTCCATGGCATTTCGAGCAATTGGTTGTTGAAGAAAAGAACCACTTTTTCCCCGTGGCTATCGAAGCATCCGATCCCCAGTCGACCGGTGGCGGCGGGACTTCGGTGACCTGTGTTTCTGTCCAGCTATCCACGATCGCGGCTAATTCTTCTTTAATGAGAGAGACACGCTCTTGGAAAATCCCAGATCCGGGTTGATCAAGATCGAGGAAAAGTTCTTCGTCTTCCAATTCGTCTGCGGCCGTCTCGATGAGGCGGCGCTCAAGTTCACCGCGGATACCGAGATATCGGACATAGTGAACTAAGGAATCCAGTTCGCCTTCGTCGAGGATTCGGAAAGAAGGCATCGCCGTGCCGGGGATGCCTTGTACGAGAATTCGGGACAAGTCTTCATGGGTCGGCCGGTCGGTACCTTTTGTAGATTTGAACTTAAAGGTTCCTCTTCGGTAGTCACGGGGATAAGGGTTGAGGAACGATGCGGTAGGGCCGGCACCATCGCCGGTGATACCGTGGCAATGAACACAATGTTTCCGGTAAAGGCCGAGTTCTCGTCCGCTCTCATTGCGACCGACCGGTCCTGCTGCCACACGGAGTTTTTCCAGGTCCACGAGGCCTGGAAAATCGACTCCAGCAATTTGAGGCAACTCAGGCGTGTCTGGAGTGCCAAAGATGGCGTTGAGGGTATCGGCTAGATTTTTTTGCTGTGCCGCGTTTAGTTCACCGAGACCTTCGTTCTTTTTAGCGCGAACGTAAACCGTATTGAGTAAAAACGGAGCTTCGGAGGTGTTGCAACCGCTCGACATCATGATGCTGATGCCGAGTACAAAAAACAACAGCGACCATCGTTTTGTCTTTGACTCGTACATGGTTTGCAAACTTCTCAACATTCCAATTCGCACTTTTCTATTTTTATGGTGGCTTTAAGACCGGTCGAGTCTTCTTGTTTTGCTGCGGTGGCTAATTAAACTCTGTCGCGTTGATCTTGACGTCACGTGTAACGGTTTGCCCGGGCTCAAGCGCAATTTTAAAGCGGCCCTTCTTCCAGGTTTCCTGGGTGAAATTGCCATCCCCGTTCGATACGGAAACGTTGCCTAGAAACCCTTTCTTTTCCTGCCAAACGCGGAATTCCAGTTCTACGCCAGCCGGGATGTTTTTGATCTCAAATCGCCCGTTCGAATCGGTCACGGCGAAATATGGATTATCGCGCACCAGGAGGTTGGCTTTCATCCACGGGTGCACACCACAGACGATCGACACAGGCTGGTTGGTTTGTTTGGATGGCGAGTAATTCTCAGTTGCCCCAACGCCTAAATTGAAGTTAGGCCCACCAGAGATATTCGTGTTGTGTCCGACACTATCACTGTTCACGACTTGCAAGGTCTGACCGGTGCGCATGGCATAGACATGCGAGAGAAAGACACATTGTTTTTGATCAAAAATTCGATTTCCAGACAGTACCGCTCCTTGATCGATCGCATAGGATTCGTGTTCCCACAAAGGATTGTCCTGAGGAATCTTGGTGTTTAGATAGATTAAAATATCGCGAATTTCTCCATCCTCGCCGATAACCAATTGTTCATTTAGCGGGCTACCACAGAAACTGGCGTCGTTTCCAGAGACGACGAGCGGAGCGAGTTCGGGAGGTTCTCCATCGATTTTGAAACTGCCAACGAGCGTGGCAAATCCGGTGGGGTCCGGTAATGCGGCTGCAGCACTCCCAGCATTGGCTCCATCTTCATTAAAGTGCTCCCGCAACGAATTGCCGTTGGCTCGATTGGCGGTCACTTTCGCTGGCGCGGGTTCTCCACATCCCGAGAGGACGACGACCGACGTCAACGCGAATGCGAAAACAAGCGCGCGATTTACCATCGCTTGGAAACCCATTCCCAATTACCTCAGTCTAAGATGATTGCGTGTACTTTAAACTCGTTTTATTCTCTGCTTTGCACAGGGCGCTGGCACCATTATTTAAAAAGCTCAGCGTTTACCTTGACGACACCGAGATCGACACCCTGGGAAGTCATGTTGATCTCAACTCGCCCTTTTTTCCACTTGGTGTCTTTGCCATCTACATTGACGTCATCCACATATCCCGCAGCCTCTTGCCAAAACTGAAAAGTCCACTTTCCTGCCGGGACATTTTTGATTACCAGTTCACCTTGCTTGTTGGATACGCCGAAATAAGGATGGTCTTTAATCACGACCCAAGCTTTCATCCAAGGATGTATCGAACAACTAATTTGCGAGGGCCGTTTCTCGGATTTCTCCCACAATTGAGAGAGTTTTGATCCTGCGGGCAGGTTGATATTGATTGCATCATTCGCAAAAGTATCAATCTTTGTATTGTGCCCAACGGAATCTAAATTGCCGATGATCAACTCCTGCCCCGCTTGGATACAAACTACATGAGGGTCGAATCGGCATTTATCGTTATCGAGATTAAGCTCTAAAGCTTTCACCTCTTTGTTATCCGGATGAATGGGAGGTTTGGAAGCGCTACGCGACAAGTACAAATACGCGATGATATTGCTTACACCCTTTGATTCCTCGTCAATCACCAAGGAGTCATCTACTAACTTTGTTTTAGAACAAAAAGCAGCGTCTTTGGTGATGGCAACTGGATTTGCTACAGGTATCGGACCATCAAAAACGAACTTTACCGCAAGGTCCCCCCATTCATCAGCCTGGACCCATGTCGAAACGCCCATGAAGAATGTCATGACAACGCTAAAAAGTTTCTTGCTCTGATTCATTATCTTCTCTCCTTCGAGGATTTCTCCTGACGCAATCTTGCGCGAGAAATCCCGCGTTTTTGATGCCCGAAAACGTCCCTTGGGCACAATCGAGACGCATGACCCTCCGCCGTATCTCCCCAAGCGTCATCTCTGGGAGTAGCGAAACGGTTCCCTTCGGTTCTAGCAGTGTAGTTCGGCTTTAAACTCTACAATTATAGGGAGCTACTAGCCACTTGGCCACGTTACGTGTGACCGTTGAGTCTTCTGGTGGTTTTTCCTGTCTTCTTTTTGCTTGTGGGTGGGAGGTGAGCCAGACTCTGGTACTTCGACCGAGGTCAATTCGCAACGTCTGCCTCTGTATCTTCAACTGGGGTGTCCGGTTCTACTGAGGCGGGTGGGTTTGTTGCCTCGATCAAGCGACTCATGGAAACTCGCTGTTTCATGTAGTCGTCATAATTCATTAATAAATCTACGACTGCATCAAGTTGCTGTGTGCTCGTGCCGTGGACGTACTTCATATCTTCTCCAGCTGCATCTTTGATCACAAAGCCATCCTGCGCAGGGGTCTCGGGGCTATACTTAAAGTTCTGCTGCATAGACGTATAGGGCAGAATGCTTGCGGGTTTGGCGATCCATCGTCGCAGATAATCAGGTCGTAAGCGTCGATGGACCTTGGATAGATTCGGTCCTTTGGGTGAGCTTGAAAAGTCCCCCAACTCATGGCACTGTACACAGCCACTTTTCTTGTCAGTGAGAATTCTCAACGCATGATCAAATCGTGATTCTGACGCATCCGTGTCAATGCTTAACAGTAACGAGCGGTATTCTGACTCAGCTTTTTCGAGGTGTGCCTTACGAGTGCGTGGATTGTACAAATATGGATGTTTGGCCTTGTCACGAGCCGCAAAGAAATTGACCAGTTTCGTAGCCTCATCTGCAGACATGTTAAACTTGGGCATTCGCAGAACCGTCAACGGACGAATTCGATACGGGTCGAGTAGAAAGCTGTGTAACCAATCACTTTGAACTTTATTACCCTCGCCAATTAATGGTGGTGGTAACCAGGACCAGGCTTCTGCTCCCTTAGCATTCGGATTGGCCGTTCGCGAGAGCAGCGGTTCACCATCCTTCGCACGCTGCACGACATGTTTGACTAGATACTTAGCTAAAAATCCCCCTGCCGCCGCTGTTCGTTCATTGACCCAAGTCGCTGGAATATTGCGGAGTACCTGATCCGGCTCGAAGACACTCCCTTCGATCACGGCAGGCTGCCAGAGATCAAAATCATACTGCACGGAAAATGGGTCAAAGGCGTCTTCCTCATCGGCTTCTTCCAAGGGGTCTTCATCTTCGTCATAAGCGATCGGCAATCCATCTCCATCTGCGAGTGCCGGCATGCCGTACAAAGTTGCCGATAGTCGCGAATTCCGTCCCTGTTCAGTAGAGGTACTTAATGTTTCCGGCGAGACAGAACTTGCGAGAAACGGGAACGTCGCTTTACTGTTAGGTTCCTCAAAATGCCCTGCGGGGAATGAAATGTCCCATTTTTCAGAATCCAGGATGTGACAACCACCGCAATTGAATTTCTCAAAGACCTTCCTCCCAGCAATAATGGCTGCGGTTTGAGGATCGGGGTGGAAGACGTATTTGTCCGTAGGAGGTTCTGCCACAAGTCCCAAGACAAAAGCGATAATGGCTTCTCGTTCGTCATTGTTGAAAGGGAACTGCGGCATCCGCAAGCGTTCATTGTATTTTTTGTTCTTGGTGACGTGATAATCATAACTGCGTGGCTCGCGGAGTTTCTGAAAGATAAAGCCAATCCGTGAACCATGTTCGATTTGATGACGGTAGTAAGCAAGCGTTTCTTGTTCTGTGTCCGAAACGGTTTCCTCCACATGTTTGGGAGCCGGCTTGGTATGATGGCCGTGATCCGCGTGGAGGTGGTGGGTTACGTGTTCAAAGGCAAGTTTTCCAGGATCCTTGCGGCCCCAGTCTGCCAAGCCGGTACCGATCGGTTTCGCATCTTCAAATCCGGGAATGTCATGGCAGCCAAAACAGCCGTACTTCGCGATTGTTTTGACACCGACATATCGGAGCTTGTGTTTTTTCGTGAGGGTTTCACCCTCGTCAACGACCAATTCGAGTTCGGCGGATTTAAGCTCTCCACGTATTTCGCGGGGGATTCCCTGATCGCGATATTTTTCGGCCGTGGCGACATAGAACGCATCTTTTAAGTGCTCTAGCACCAATGCATTTAAGGCATCATCATTAACCTGTTCTTCCGAAAAGATCGTTCCCTCTGCTGGCTCCCAATCGCTAGTTGATGCAGATAATAAATATTCCACAATATCTGCGATCGGATCCGTGGTCATTGTTACGTTGCCTTGTAAATCTCGATGCTCCAGCGGATCGAGGATCAAGTCAGGCATTACAGTACGGGCGTGATATCGGCTCGGCTCGCGAATCCAACTGTAAAGCCAGCGTTTACCAGAGGGGTTTCTATTTGCAGCAAACTTTTCAGCAATGCCAGAAAGGTCCGGTCCCTGGACGATCGCATCCGCCGGTCGCATCTTGGTAGCTTCTGGAAAGTCCTGATGATTGTGACAGGCAAGACAGCCTCGTTCTTCAAAGAGGACCTTTCCTCGAGCGACCATCTCAGACGGGAGGGAAGCAGTCACCTCGGCCGGCTCGACAAAATCAAATCGTTGCGTGCTGTCGAGGAGGTAGGTGGCGGTGCCAAACACTTCGAGTGGTTCAAATTGCGATTCATGATGTTTGGCTAGTCGTTGCTTGAGCTCTGCAAGTTGTTTATCGATCCTTGCGATGTCGGTTTCTGCGTCACCTGTGTCGGCAGACATTGTTTTTTGATTGGATAAGATGTCGATTTCTGCTTGAATTGCGCCAGAGTCGAGATGGTTCCAAAGACCAAAAAATTGTGGCATACGTGAATCGGGTCGGAAGTGCCCAGGGCTACGAATCCAATCAAAGAGGAATTTAGGAGACACCTTGTTGCCCACGAAACGAAGGCTCGGTCCGGGACGAGATTCTTTACCCGGAGATTCAACATCCTTGAGCAGAGGTTGAATCTTTGTATGCACGTACTTAGAGAGCCGTGGTTCTGCGGATTCGGAGTCTGCTTTAATCATGGCCCGAATGGCATGCCGTACGTTGTTTAGTTCTGGGTGCTCAATCAATTCATCGATTTGCTGCTGTTCTTCAACGTCGAGCTTTTCAAAGCCGGTTCCCGGCTTAAATTTCAGCTGTTGAGCTGCAGCAAAAAAGTTTGGTTCAAGTCGTAAGTCGGGCCCGATGCGCCGGTCGGGGCCATCAAACCCATTGATTTCGTGGCAACCATAACAGCCGTACTTCCGAAGTAGGTTGTAACCTCGAGTGAGTTTTGGGGCGGGAGGCTCAGGAAATTTTTCACTCGGAAACAGCGAGATCACGTCGTGATGACATTTTAAGCACGAGCTTTCTAGGAATCGCTGTGGATGCATGGGAAGGATCCAATGGTGGTTGTCGAACCAGCCAAGATCTCGCTGCCAATCCTTGCGTTGCCGTTCCGTATTTGGGGCATGCGACGCCCATTGGAATGCCGTGGCACTCCCCTGCCCTTCATGGCAAACCGTACAAGCGAAATCGGAGAGCTTATGCGGACTAAGTGATCCAATAAACAGATCAAGTCGAGGATGACTGGCATAGGGATGCGGAAGTCCACGCTTAATCGTCAAAATCAAAGTGTCACCGCTCTGAGCTGCTTCTAGCAATCGAAACCGAGCGCGTTCCGGAGATTTCATCGGATCTCCGTTAATTGCTGCAATGATATCGCCGACCCGTAAACCTGCCGCTTCTGAAATTGGCCCGATTCCTGCCGTTGACTCGGGTCCCAGCAGACTTTCACGAATTGCGGAACTGCCGACAGGCTGACGTTTATCTTCGCTCAATCGAACCCGTGCCTGAGCTGCCAACGAATGAGAGCGGACGAGCATAACAGTTGTGTCGTTGCGTTTCTCTAAACCTTCGTTTGCAATGCGAATTCCCAAGAGATGCTCGAGGCGTTTTTCTGCGATGGTTTCACCACGCAAGGACTTGTCCGCACTCAGTAACTCCTCACTAAGTGCTGCGACGTCTTCCTGAGCTGGTGGCAACAGCGTTAATTCAATTTGCCGTTGTGACTCATAAGCAGGCTTGGTTGCTGAGCCAGTTGCTGTCTTCTGAATGGCCTGATGACAAGTTGTACAACGGTCAAACCGACGGACATAGCTGAAGCTGCCATATTTATGAGTTAACCCATCACTCCACAGGTTATCGATCTTCAACGGCGAACCAAAGGCATCCAAGATCGGCAATTCAAGCCACTTTTTACCGAAGTATGGAAATCCACCAGTGAAGTAGGTTGACCGTACGGCGATAGAACCCGCTTCAAGTTGCTGCAAGGCACTGCGGTTATTGGTGGCTTGCTTAGCCAGGTCGCTTTCGGAACTCGTTAGTTGTTTCAGTATTTTTGCGAGCGTTTTACGGTGTTCACTCTTCGCTTCGTAATCCGTCAGTAATTGATCTACCTCGGCCTGTTTTTCTTCTGTTATTTGTTGCCGTTGGATTGCTTCTTCTTTGGTAACTCCGTCGCGAACACCCAAGCCGACGTTGGCACGGGCAGCATCGAAATAAGCGGAAGCAAATTTTCTCTTTTGTAAGGCAATTTCCTCTTGGTCGCGGGCTTTGCGAATAACCTTACGGAGAACATCCAGCACGCCCGTGCGATAGGGCAAGACGGCTTCTTCTGCCGCATGCAGGTCTTGCTTGGCATCCGACGCGACCACTTTTGCAGCCCTTAAACGTTCTTCCGTTGTGGCGATTGCTTCCGCTGCGGCGTCAACGTCACCGGCCGCCTTTTCTTTTGCCTCTTCGGCTTGGGTTTTGTCTTCGGCACGCGCTAAGTTCGCTTCTGCGGCAGCGAGGGTCTTTTGGGCTGTTTCCAGCGTGGCCTGGTTACTTGTTAATTCATTCTGCAAAGTGTCTACGGCTTCTTGCAAACGGATGTAACCATCTTTGGAGCTGCTGCCGTCGCGTTCTGACTTAGCATTATCGGTCGCTTGTTTGAGAGCCGCCCGAGCAGATTCATAATCTTCATAAAGAGATTGGACGGACTCGTCGGGAGAGCTTGAGAACGGCTTCGTTGGGTAGTCAGCTTTGCTTGGATCATCGGTAGAAGACGAGGCGGCTTCTGTGGTGGCTTCTGTGGAATCAACCTGCATACCTGCGACAAGCCAGAATTCGTTCAGCAATGCCTCTTCACTATCTTCGAATTGCAGGCTTCGCAATTCACGAATTTTATCATTCAGTAAATGCAAAGTATCCAGATACTCGTTGTTGAGCGCTTGAAATTGATCCCAAGAGTTTTTAACGAGTTCAATCTGACGCGAAGTTTTTTGATAGTTTTTCCATTCGCGGTCGTGATCTGCGGCAAACATCCAGATTGTCGAAAGCAGTAACACGACACCAGTGACAGCGAAGATCAGGTGCATTCGCTTTTGGTCGCGCCAGGCTTGTTCGGTTGCGGGCATTGTGTTTCTTCATACCACAAAAGAGAGTGGTACAAACCTCATTACGTGACGTACTTAGAAGTTTAAAAAATACTCGGGAATCGATATGAAGTACTTCATATTGATCGTCCAACGCAAAACCATCTTCAAAGGGAGTAGGCCCATGAGTAGCAATAAATGTGCGAGCAGCATGAAACGTGCAAACCCCATTTTCACGAACATTTTGCGGAACCCTTTGATGTAAATCACCATGGCTGGTGGTAAGGCTGCAAAATAGAGAATGGTTAAAATGATTCCAGGAGCTTCACGCCATAAAATGTAGATAAATTTCGTCAATTCACCCGCACTAGCCGGTGCCTTGGGGCGTCCAACTCCCCAGAGTTGAACCCACCAATATTCGGACAGATCGATGTTGTTTAAGGCTTCGACTTTATGAGTATCCCAAGTTTCGTACAGCCCAAAGAAATTCCAGTTGGGGCCACGCATAAACGTGCCCATGACGATGAGGGTTACCCACAATACGAGAAAACCGAACTGGAACATAAGATATGCGAATTTGCGGTCATCGATGGTGTAGTAACCATTTCCTTTCGGATTGAAATCCATAAAGGGAATGGCCATTAATCCAAAGACGACAACGCTCGGCAGTACGACGCCTGCCATCCAGGGGTCATAGTAGACAAGCATTTCCTGCAGCCCCAGGAAGTACCAAGGCGCTTTGGAGGGGTTCGGCGTTTTTACACTGCTGGCAGGCTCTTCAAGTGGGGCTTGCAACAACACGGCCCAAACAATCAAGAGCGCGGTAATCGCAATCATGCAGATAAGTTCTGTATAGACCAAGTCTGGCCAGACAAGCACTTTTTCGTCTAATTCTTTTTCCAGTGGTTCCAAGCCTTGCTTCAGGCGGTCGTCGTTTTGAACCGCTTTGTACGCGCCCAGCCAAGTGAAAAAAGCGAGCAGGTACACCATGCCTACAATCGGAACATTATCGGGCTTCGTGACGATAGACGAAAAGTCCGGATCGGTCATGGAATAGCCCATTAGGAGCAGCATTAAATTAAGCATACCCCAGGCCACGGTTGGCCGGACGAAAAACCGTCTTCCCAAGTAGAGTACGACGAGCCCACCCATCACTCCCAGGGTGTACCAGTGCGGTTGCATGATCGAATCGAGGAAATTGCGTAAACCTTGTGGGAACTTTAGTAACGCAAAACTTCCGCCTAACGCCAAGCCACCGATGACGACAAAGAAAATAGAAACGAGCAGCCAGACCGATGCCGTTGTAAACGGCAATGCTAGTAACGGGACGCGCCCGTACGTCTCGGCTTTTTTCGTTTGCCAAAGATAAAACGCTGCTAATGCGTTCATGAACCCTACAAAGAGATAGTAGGATCCAATAAACCCTGAGACGCTTGCGAGAAATTCCTGTTCGTTTCCGTGCATGGCAATTCAGCCATTAACCTTTAATCAAGTTCAGTTCTGCCCATGAAAGTTCAGTGGGCGCCTGATGGTTATAGTGGCCCACTAATTCCCCCGTCCTTACGAACACGCCAAAAGTGAATTGCCATCAGCAAGGCCGCCGCTAATGGAATCGCAATACAGTGCAAAACGTAAAAACGGTTAAGGGTTTCTTCACCAACAAAGCGCGCACCAAGTAGCCCAAAACGAGCGTCTGAGGCATTCGTGATCATCCCGATCCCATCCACGGTCAAAAATTGAGCCCCTGGCCCTTCGTGTCCAAGAATAGGAGTTGCTCGTGCCATATTAGAGCCGACGGTAATGGCCCAAATAGCTAATTGATCCCAAGGTAGTAGGTAGCCGGTAAAGGAAAGCAGAAGTGTAAGCAACAAAAGAATAACGCCTATCACCCAATTAAATTCACGCGGCGGCTTATAGCTTCCCGTGAGGAATACCCGATACATATGGAGCCAGACGGTAATCACCATTGCATGCGCGGCCCAGCGGTGGATCTCGCGTAGAATGCCCAGGGATGTGACATCGCGCAGGGCAAGAATGTCGTTGTACGCCCATTCCAGCGTTGGTCGGTAGTAAAACATCAAGAGGACGCCGGTAATTGTTTCGACCAGAAACAAAAAGAAGGTGACCCCCCCCATGCACCACGTATAACTCAGCCCAATTCCCTGTTTTTTAATCGACACCGGGTGAAGGTGCAGGAAAAAATTCGTCAGCATTACCACAATGCGATTACGTCGGTCCACGGGCATGGGATGCCGAAAGATACTCTTCCAGACTTGAGACCCGCGAATTATTTCACCAAGGGGAGGCATGTCGTGTGCTATTGCTTCCTGTTACAAACTCAAACAAAACCTAAACCGGTACAAATGACGTGGTATCTGCCCACTGGCCTAACTCCTCTTGAAACTTTCTGCTTTTGTCGATTTCTAACTGACCGTCATCAGCTAATCGAATAGCGAAGCGTTCCAAAGGGCGGGGAGCAGGGCCTTCAAAGTTGATTCCATCTTTGTAAAATCCGCTGCCGTGGCAGGGACACTTAAATTTTTGTTCAGCTTCGAGCCAGTTTGGAGTGCATCCAAGATGGGTGCAAACGGACTGAATGGCATAGATTTGTGCCTGACCTTCGTATTCGTGACGGACAATCCAAACGCCAAACTGCGCTTTAAATTTGGTGGCAACTTGACCAGGGGCAAAGTCGTCGGGAAAGCCGACTTTAAAACGAGTTGGTGGTTCGGTGAGAATATTGGGGAACATAAAACGTGCTAGACCTAGCCCCCAAAGTAGCTGCGTCAGTCCAAATGCAGAGAACCCGAGTGCTAGAGACGAGCCAACGAAAACACCGGTCAAACTACTGAAAAAGCCCCGGCGTGTTTCATCGCTGGTGACAGTAGGGTCGGGTGCGCGAGCGTAGCCCGGTTTTTCGGGCAAAGGCAAGACGGCGATTTTTGCTTTCGCAGTTTGTTTACTTGAGGTATCTTTCTTTTCAGCCGCTTCCGCCTTTGAAATTGGTCCGGGTTGCGACTCTTTTCGGCTGCTCGCCAGGACACTCGCCGTATCTCGTGGTCCCAAGACCTGGGCTGTGCCTGACTTTTCTTTGGGAGCAACCTTAGGCTTTGCGGCGGTTGAAGGTGCCGGCTGTTTCTTGGCTGCGGGTGTCGGGGGCCCCGACTTTTCTCCGCGAGCTGCTGCCAGCATCTCGGCCACGCTCATGTCAGCAGGTTTTTTCGTAGCGNCNCCTGAAGGTTTTGCAGGTGATTTCTCTGGCGTTGCGGCGGGAGCCGCAGAACTACTGGCTGATTTTTCACCTCGTGCGGCAGCAAGCATTTCGGCGACTGACATTTGACTTGGGTCTTTAGNGGGGCTCGCTGCTGAAGCAGTGTCCTCGGTGCCCGTATCCGTTNCGCCNGTATCCGTTGCGCCCGCCGCGTCCGCGCCAGCACCCACATCCGAAGCGGGGACGGAACCATCCTCCGCTCCGCCATCGGCAGCACGGCAAGCTGCAATTATTTCGTCGACCGACATCGAGTCTTTGTCAGCCATATCTTTTCCCGTCAAACACAGCGTTCATCCAAGACAAATACAGAAGCTGGGACTGCCTTTGAGCTTGTCTTTCCGTAAATAAAGGGGGCTACTGTCTGAGCTGTAAACTATTTGCATGCAATGATTTAAATTAATCAGACAGACCTTGTGATTTTTTTCACAAGGTATCCCCAATTCTCGCGTGCCAAGCCCCATTTTGTCAAGATCCCTTTGCCTACCACCTTGACTTATTGCGGGCCTTTTTTGGCGTTTTAGAGGTCTGCTGATCGCGTCTTCGTCATTCCAGCCTATTGAGCGATACGTACGCCTGGCTTTGGACCGCCAAATTGGAGCCGGGGGGGAATGGCTTGCCTATCGACAAACTTCATGTCAGAAATCTAACCGAATACGCGCTGTACGTCATCCCGCCCAACTGGTTTTTCCTGTGTCTATCCACCGGACGGCGCCTGTCCTAAAATCCTCCCTGGATCGTCGCCACTTGGCTTGGCATAAGTTAACGTAACGCGAGGGTGTACAAAACGACTGGGCTGGTAGTGAAATGTGACGGCAAGGACGGCGTTTCTAAGGGGAACTCGGGAGAAAAAGATGAATGTTTTGGTGGTTGGCAACGGTGGCCGTGAGCATGCCTTGAGTTGGAAAATTGCGCAAAGTTCACGTGTGGATCGTGTCTTCGTGGCGCCTGGCAACGCGGGAACCGAGATAGATGCCGAAAATGTTGCAATTCCTGCTACTGACTTTGGGGAACTGATTAAATTTGCCAAGCAAAATGAAATTTTGTTGACCGTTGTGGGGCCAGAAATACCATTGGCCGAAGGGATTACCGATGTTTTTGCTGCGGAGGGTTTGCGAGTTTTTGGACCCTCGAAAGCTGCAGCGCAACTCGAAGGTAGCAAAGTGTTCTGTAAGAATTTGCTGCGTCACGCTGACATTCCGACAGCTGATTACCGAGTTTTCGATGATGCCGATAGTGCGCGGCACCACATTGAGGAACGGTACCCGTCGGATGTGGAGGACGTGCCGGTCGTTGTGAAGGCCGATGGATTGGCTGCTGGAAAAGGGGTGATCGTATGTTCACGGCGAGAGGAAGTGCTGTTGGCGATCGAACGCATTGCCCGCGACCGTGAATTTGGAGCGGCAGGAAGTCGACTTGTCATTGAAGAGCGTTTAGACGGCCAGGAGGCGAGCGTTTTAGCCTTCACCGATGGCCGGTCGATTGTGACGCTGCCGCCCGCTCAAGATCACAAACCGGCTTACGATGGTGATACGGGACCGAACACCGGTGGCATGGGTGCTTATTGTCCGACTCCCTTAGTTTCTCCGGCGACACTTCGCGAGGTTGAAGAGCATGTTCTAGTATCTACAGTCCACGCTCTGAAACGCTCGCGAAATCCCTTTCGTGGAGTTCTCTACGCGGGTCTTATGCTCACGAACCAAGGTCCCAAAGTTCTGGAGTTCAATGTTCGTTTTGGTGACCCCGAATGCCAGCCACTGCTGATGCGTCTGAAAAGTGACGTGATGGATCTTTTGGAAGGTACGGTGGATGGAAAGTTAGATGAAATCACACTCCCCGAATGGGATGAACGACCGGCCGTTTGTGTGGTCATGGCGAGTGAAGGGTATCCTGGAAGTTACGAAAAAGGGCGCGTGATTCGAGGGCTTTCCGAGGCAGGAGAATTGAAGGACGTCAAAGTTTTCCATGCTGGTACGGCCAGCAGCGAAGGTGATGTTGTCACCAATGGGGGGCGAGTACTCGGTGTAACGGCGCTGGGGGATTCTGTATCCGCCGCCAAATTACGGGCTTATAGTGGGGTGAAAAAAATTCGTTGGAAAGGTGCTTGGTGTCGTAAAGATATTTCTGACAAGGCGCTGACGGTTATCAACGACTCATAAGAGGCCATCAGAAGGATCCGTCGTCATCCCATAAGTCCTCGGCGTAGCCAGGTGGAAAAGGATTTTCTAGTTCCTGTAGACCAGGCTTCAAGGGCGGAGAGTCTGCCGTCTTCGGAGTTGTATCTGCTGACGCATCGATTTGCCGATCACTAAATTGTTCCAACCAGTGGTCGATTTCCTCTGAGGTGAGATTCTGCTCTTTTTCTGCTGGCAATTGGCGGCTTGCTGCCGATGGTTGCGATGGATGCAGCAAGTCATCAAGCCAAGCACCACTGTCGATGGCCTTGGCGCGGCGACGTCGAGCGGCGCGTTGGATGCGATGGTCGCTGGAGACAACGATTAGCTTGCGTGGTGTGGGGTGCTTGCGAATCAGTTCTTCGATGAGATCGTCGGCTTCTTCGTAATCTACGGCAAATAAGACCTCGATTCCTTGGTGATTGAGGGTCTGCGGAAGTCCCGAGGGGGCTTGTTTGGCGTCAAATACCACTTGCGTTTGCGACAACTCGTCGCTGGAGATTGATTTTGCCAACGCGTTAAGTAACGCTTGGCGCGACCTTTGCAACGCACTGTGGTGACGACTGCGGCCGATGATTCCAGACTCATGAAGAAGATTGTAGCCGTCGATAATTAACGCCACAGTGTCCACCTTAGGAGTTTTGGAAAACAGCAGTAAATCTGATTTAGCAGCACTCGTGATGGCAATGCGATTATTGAGTTGGGTGAGGCATTGGGCGACTACGGCTTTTGCGAAAGCATGACTTGGTTCCGTTGATATCCAGCGGAGACGGCAGATGTCTCGTCGTCAAAAATCACCATGTCGTTGAGGTCGATCTCGCGCCAAGTGCTTGTTGCATCGGTAAAACGGCGTGTCGAAGCTTGCGCCACAATTTTTGGCTCAATTTCAAAGTCGCAATAGATGCAACGCGTTGTAAGTGGCTGATTGTCAACGATCCAAAATTTGGGGACTAAGTAATGCATTTCGGTTTTCTGACGTGTCACGCAGCGTTTGTTACCGCAGTGAATGCCCTGAGGGTGTTGATATTCCGCATACTTTCCTGGTGCCTCTACGGGGCTGAGAAGTCCTGGCTGTAATTCCAGCAGTGCTGCGATCAAGGCCATCCGCACGGGAACACCATAGGCCGCCTGCTGGAAGTATACGCCGCGTTCATCGCGGTCCAACTCGTAACTTAATTCGTCCGTTCGAGGCAAGGGATGCAAAACGCGGCTGTGGCGATATTTTTTTTCGTTGAGAAACTTGGCGTCAATGGAACCGTACTGCTTGCGCATTTGATCGCGATGTTCGGGCGGAATGCGTTCTAACTGAAGCCTCGTTGCATAAAAGGCGTCGACGTGTTTCATCCCGCGAATTGATTTTTGCTGGCGTTTGCTTAAGCGAACCCAGACGTTGTCAACATCGGGAAGGAGAGCTAATTGATGCGGTTCTTCGGGAGTTACATAGACGACATCTGCAGGGAAGGCACCTTGTGGCAAGTTGTCGACATCACTGGAAATCAAGGGAAAGCAACCGTAATCTCGAGCGAGACGTCGTCGTACATGTTCTGGGAAATCACAGCCAGGTGCTGGGTCAGGAAGAATTTGCGATCCGAATCTCGCCAAGGCAAAAGCAAGTGAATGGGCGGTACGACCATCGTGTAAATCGCCACGCAACACGACGTTGAGATCGCGTAAGGCGTCCGTCTGAATTTCCCCGGACTTGGTTTTGCGAGCGATGCGTAAGGTATAGAGGTCGCAGAGGGTTTGTGTCGGGTGTTCGTGACTGCCATCCCCGGCATTAATGACTGGGATGGACGTGTAGTCAGCAGCTGCCCTTGCGGCACCTTCAAAAGAATGTCGGATAACAATCAGGTCCGCATAGTTTTCTACCACTCGGACCGCGTCTGCGATTGACTCACCTTTGGCGGCCGAACTTGTATTTGCATCTGCCGATGAAATGACTTGTCCGCCCAGACGCAACATCGCCGATTCGAACGACAAACGTGTGCGTGTACTGGGTTCGGCAAAGATCGTTGCCAGAATCCGCCCTTGAGCTAAATCATTGCGCCCCGTGAGCCGGTGAGGATGTCCGGGAACGGACATTTTTTCAAGAAACTCATCGGCTAAACGGAAGAGCGACTCTATCTCTTCGTTTGTTAGGTCGTCGATCGAGACAACATTCCGCAGCATGCATCCTTTCATACCAACCTGGGGGTTGAATTTCAAGCGTTCTCTTAGGGATGGCCCCTTTCTCCTTCGACCCATGATGAAGGTATAATTCAAAGTACTATGTACGGCCCTTCCTCTATTTTATTAATAATCTCGAATACCGCATTAACTCGAAAATGCTGGGCGGCCTTCGAGCATGACTGCGTCACCGAATTTTCTTCCTTCGACCCCCAGGTAATCGCACGCTGTCTGATCCTTGTTACCGATGATTTGGAGGTGACCCGCCAATATCTGGCGGACCATCCGCAACTGAATCAAAAACAAATTGGCCTTATGACGATCGCTACGGGGAACGACGCGGATGTTTGTCTGCCTGCGGATGTGACGGAGCGTGAATTAAAGCTGGCTGGCCAGCTGTTGTGGCAAGTTCTCGAACTACGCTATCAGCAAGGGCGAGAACGAAGGAGCCGGGAATTTCTTGAAAAACTTGCGTTGCGGGACTCTCTGACCGGATTGTCAAATCGCCGCAGTTGGGATGTTGATTTACCAAAAAAACTACAAGGTTGCTGTAGAAACAATAGTCGTTTGGTGCTTTCGATCATCGATATCGATAATTTTAAGCAAATTAATGCCAATCATGGCCATCCTCAAGGCGATCAGTTGTTGGTGTCGGTAGCGCGTTTTTTACGGCAAGGCCTTCGCGAGCAGGACCTCCTGGCACGCATTGGTGGTGACGAATTCGGTGTGTTATTACCGCTTCGTGAGAATGATTGGGCCCCGGAAAGGGTTGAAGAAGTCCGGCTTTGTGTCGCTAGGGCGGGTGAATCGCTTGGTTTTATGGGGATGACAGCGAGCGCGGGTTTTGCAGCTGCCCCGGAAGTCGCCTCGGATGCGGCCGGGTTGGTGGCTGCGGCCGACACGGCGCTGCGCATTGCTAAGGCTCGTGGCAAAGACCAATCTTGCTCAGCGGACGATTAAGCATGTATGGTCCTGTGGCCATGCTTAAGGAGGCATTCTGAAAACAAGAGATTCGCTCTGTTTTTCAGATTTTAACTAAAGATCGCCTCAATCTTGGCCGATGCTTCCGACGGTAGCAATTAGGAAGTTTAGAGAAACTTGCGCGCTCAATCGCTGAATCTGGAAAGGATGTCAAGGATGACGCAGTCTTCACCGACTCGACGATATATCGATATTGTGACCGCCCTAGCAGTTTTAATTGGTAGTGGATGTCAGAGTACAGCTCCGAAGTCCTTTGTCCTTTCGGGAGATGAGAGTGACTCTGCGGTACGAGCGAATATCTCGGATCGGAATCCTGAACAGACGGTATGGGTTGAATTCCACACTTCCAACGGAAAAGCCAAGCGGCAACGGGTTGCTTATCGACAAGGAATGTTTGTCAGTGAGTTAATTCAAGAGAGCCGCGCATTGAAGCAATTTCGGCGTGAAGACATCCAACTCCTGCGTCTGGCCGATGATGGGGCATCTTGGTTTCAAATGGAGGTGGAACTGGACCCCAATCGGCGCAACATTGAGGCCAGCACTGACTATGCCGTTCATGCCGGCGACCGTTTGAAAATCACGCAAGACGCCACAAGTGTTTTTGACGATGTGTTAACGGCCACCTTAGGCCCACTCGCGCCGTCGCCCTAGGCAAGGCTTCAGGCAGCAATGCGCCAACGCGTGTTGAACATCCAGATCATGGTGGCCAAGAGGCAGCTGTTGAGAATGAGCGTGAAGCCTGAAAACGCCGCGAACAGCCACCAGGTTTTCTCCTCTTGGAACTCTTCCGTCGTCTGTGTGACGTCGGCATTGAGAGGGATTGAAAAAGCTGCTGCAATCGGACTGCTCATGCGACAATGTTCTAATTGCTTTGTTATGGCATGATCTGGGAAGTAAGTTTCGCTGAAATAATTAACGGCCAGTGGAACGTAAAATAAGACGAGGATTAGGAAGTACGTTGACATCAGACTGATGGATGATTTTTGAAACAAAACGCTACAGAAAAGCGCGAGCATTGCTGTGGTTAAGCAGGTAAGGAGCACGATGCCAATGTAGGCCGCGACTGCAGCCAGATTGCTCCAATAGGCTGACACCATTAGGCAAGCTAAGGCTAGGGGCCACAATAAAAACATCGTTAGAACGCTTGAAACACGCAGCCCAGCAACTAATTTCCCCCATAAGATAGTCCAGGGGGTGATTGTTGTTGTTAGTAAAAGATCCAAAGTTTCCCGTTCTCTTTCGCTTGTTACGCTGCCCGCTGAAAAAACGGGACCTACGAGCATGTTAAAAAGTACAACATATCCAATGTACCAGGGAGCGTATGTCGGCCAGATGTACAAGCAGGCGGCCATCAAGGGAATAGCCAACAGCATGCTGACCTGAATCACTAGACGCAGCATTAATGTCCCTTGACTAAAAATCTCACTGCGTATTTCTTTGTCATAGACAGGATTTACACCGTCTTGCAAAAGAGTTTCCCTTTTTCCGGGCGCAAAAAGTTTGTCGGGAAACTGATCTCGTTGGATAATCAGCCCGACGGCCTCTTGCGATTCTTGCTCCAGGTCAACAACCTCCTGACCTTCACTTCCCACATCGGGAGGATGAAGTAAACGAGCGGCAGTGTTGGAAAACAAGACCAGGCAGATTGCTAAGCCTGCTGCGGGTAGGGCGGTGATGGAAATCATTAAACGAAAGGAGCCTTCGGCTCCCGTCCATGACCAAAATAGCACACCGATAATTGCCAATGGCAGAATTAATAGGTACGAGACAACTAATGATGCGGCAGTCCTTTTGAAGTAGCTGCTGCATGCTAAACTGATCATTCCAAAAGTGCCCACGGAGATGATGAGGGCAAGGTAGGCTGCCAAAACTTCATAGAAGGAATAGCCACCCAGTGGCAGGCAGATCATGACGATTGGCAAAGACGCGAAAACGAGTACGGCGAGGTGCGTTAAGGACGCGATCAACTTTCCCAGGACGATTGCTGCTGGTCGCAATGGACTGGCCAGTAACATCTCGTAGGTCTTGCGTTCTTTTTCGCCGGTCAAAGCTCCTGCGGCAAAACTAGGTGCCATCATCGAGGCGAGAATATATTGGCCGAGAAAAAAAAGGTCGACTAATTGTGTCGCGTCTTGCGGCTTTTCTGAAACGTCTAACCGGGTGTCTTGTGGCCACGCCAGCAAAACCACCATCGCCAGAAGTGCTTGGTACAAAAGCAGCAAGACAAAGGCACGCGGCATGCGTAGATTAACGAGTAGCTCGCGTTGCAGTACGGGATTTTCGAACAGATACATGTGGATTGCGTTCAGCAGAAAAACGAAAGGGGGCGAGCGACAATTTTAAAAACGGAAAACATCTTTTGCCGACCGGTTTTCGCTTGCGAATTGTTATGTTGCGACATTCTACACCGGTCTGTTGAGTGATCCACACCTGTGCCGGGCGATTCTTTCCAAACCCAAGGTTGCCGGGTTATCTCGGATTGCAAGGAATCATGGATGCTCACGGAATAAGCCCAGGTAAATCAAGCTTTGTGGCGGGCATGACAGGAAAAAACGCCTGCGGTCATGGTCCTACGGGTGTGATGGATAGAATCGTGGTGAGAGGAAAAGTAGTCGACGCTCTGAGACGCGCGACACGAAATTGAAACAGCATGACATCATATCTGCGAATTAGGAGTGCTAAAGTAGAGGCTACTGTGAGACTGCCAATTGCGTTCACCGAGTTTGATTTGGTGATATTTCGAGCGAAGTTCGGGCCGGCGGGATTTGAATGATTCGTGCAGGAGGAATGAGCTGGGTGCATGCCTCGGGATGTGCGCCAGCAAAATGAGGCATGCCGTTCTAAGATTCACGAAATGGCGGTTGTGGTTTTAGGAGGGCAGCGAAGCATTATCTGGAAATAGTGTGTCACCACGCGGCGAGAATTCATTGCCTCAGTCTGCGGTTGCTACAGTTTTCGAGCCTCGCTTAGCCATTGGTGCCGTCGCACGGGTTCTCCAGGGTCTCGTTTATCGTAAAATATGGAGTGGAGACCGGTTTTCTCAGTCGTGGAAGGCGATAGAACCCAAGTGCGTGTATTATTTGTCACTAGTTGCGAGAAGGCGTTTTTGACAATCGCGCTGACGGTTGTCGGGATTGCCTTCAGTTCCTGCTATGGCTGTGGTAACCGCAGCGCTGTTGAGGAAGCTGTCCCAGCAGGCAACGATTCTCTGGAACCGGCCGCGTTGGTCGATATTGCTGACCTCGTCGGTTTGAAATTTTCCCGTGAGGTTGACGCGCCGAGGAGTTACTTCATGCCGGACATCATGGGATCTGGCTGCGCTTTTTTTGATTTTGACAACGACGGTGACCTTGATATTTATCTGATTCAAAGCGGTTCCGATCCAGCCATGATTTCTGCAAATGAGCCGCGTGACACTGCACGAAATCGTCTTTTTTCTCAGCAGCCTGATGGTAGCTTTGCCGATGTTACAGAAACCTCTGGTTTAGGTGATGCGGGCTATGGCATGGGGGTCGCTGTAGGGGACGTCGACAATGACGGTGATCTCGATGTCTATGTCACCAATTACGGCCCGGACGCCCTCTACCAAAATAACGGCGACGGCACTTTTGATGACATCACCGTGGGGGCGGGAATCAACAACCCAAGTTGGGGAACTTCGGCGTGTTTTTTGGACTACGATAACGACGGTTGGCTGGATCTTTATGTCGTCAACTATGTGGATTACTTCCGCAACTTAAGATGTTTGACCAAAAAAGGTACGGACGATGATTTTTGCGCTCCACTTAATTTTGAATCCACAGTTGATCGATTGTATAGAAACCTAGGTGATGTTGATGAAAACGAAGATTCCCTGTCGATTCGCTTCGGCGATGTAACGGATTCGTCGGGAATTATCATTGCCGCTGGAACTGGCCTCGGTGTTGCCTCTGCTGATTTCAACAGCGATGGGCGCCCCGATATTTATGTTGCTAACGATATGCGTCCTAATTTTCTTTGGATGAGTCAACCGGATGGAACTTTTGTTGATGAAGCTTTGCAGCGGGGTTGCGCTTACAACCGCTTGGGTCAAGAGGAAGCCGGGATGGGAGTGACGGTTGGTGATTTCGATAACGATGGAGACTTTGATATTTTTGTGACACACAATGCGCAAGAATCGCACACGCTTTACGTGAATCAAGGTGATGGGTTCTTTGAAGATGGTAGCGTCGGAGCGATGTTAGAATTATCTTCGACACCTTGGACGGGATTTGGCACCCAATTCATCGACATGGATCACGACGGGAACTTAGATTTGCCGATTGCCAATGGTCGTGTGCGCCGTGGAGAAGTTCGTTCGGAGGAGTCTGCTGGGGCATTTTGGGATCCCTATCTGGAGCCGAGTTCATTTTTCATAAATGACGGTGCTGGAAAATTCGTTGACAGAACAGAGATAACCGGTGTTTTGGGAGAGCGACCGAATCTCTGCCGCGGCTTGGCTGCGGGGGATATTGACCGTGATGGTGATATTGATTTGCTGATCTCAAAAGGGATTGGGGCACCTTATTTATTCCGCAACGATTTGGCTAAGGCGGGAGAGTGGCTGAGCGTGTCGGCGGTCTTGCCGGAGTTAAGTAGGGCTGCTATTGGAGCTGTGGTTGAAGTAATGACCGACATTGGCGTCTTCAAGCGGATCGTACAGCGAGGAGGCAGTTATGCCAGCGCTCACGATGCAAGATGTCATTTTGGCTTGGGCATTTCTAGGCGTGTCGAAAGAATTGCCGTTGTTTGGCCTGGTGGCAGGCGAGAAACATTTCCTGGGTGTGAGATGGGACAGCACATTGTACTTTCACGAGGGCAGGGATTATCGGATATTGACCCGTTGGAATAGATGCCTGCGGCTAGGTCTTTGTGGCAGCTAGTCAGGACCCTTGGGACTGTGAAATAGGATGTTTTGTGGAGCAAGTGTGCAGGCTTGTGAGCCAAGGAAAAATGTTCAAGAAATCAAGCTAAAGCTCATGGCAAAATTTGACAAATATCGCAATCGCGTCCGATTGATCATTTTTGTTTTTGCATGTCTCAGCGGAGGCTTTGTTGCTTATCGCAATTTTGTTTTCACATCTGAGTCGGTCGTCCCGCTCGTTGATTTGACAGGTGCTCCGGATGAAATGGCAGAGCTGATTCTGGCATCTCAATCGTTGGTGAACCGTCAGCCGAGTTCAGCAGACGCCTGGACCGAGCTTGCGGCGTGTCTGTTGGCAAATCGTTTTTTTGTTCAAGCCGCCCATTGCTATGAGGCGGCGATTCGATTGGAAGCAGGCTGGGAACGGCATTATTTGCATGGCATCGCTTTGGAGTCAGTAAATGCTACTGGGGCACAGCAAGCGTTTGAGGAAGCTGTTCTGCTGCACCAAGAATATCCGCCGGTTTATGCGCGTTTAGCGTTGTGCCACGAGGCGATGGGTGAGGACGAATTCGCAGCAAGGGATTGGCGACGGGTTCTGGAGCTGGAGCCGAAAAATTATGCGGCCCAATTAGGGCTGGCGCGGATTGCGATGGGGAAAAATAATTTGCAGGAGGCGCGGCAGGCAGCACAGCAAGCGGTTCTTAGTGAGCCCTCGCAGCGCGAAGCCCATATCCTACTGATTCAGATATTTAGCCGACTTGGTAATCAATTTAAAGCGGCAGAGCATCAGCAATTGTTGGCCGACTGTCGGGGCACTGAGTTCTCGCTTCACGATCCCATCCTGGCACGTGTCGAGGCATTCCAAACGGTGCATGAGTTTGTACGAGTATCTCGTGAGGCGGATCGTGCGGTTCGAGAAGGTGACTTGCAAGCCATGATTGTTGCGTCGGAAAAACTTGTGGAGTTGCAGCCGAACTATGCGACACCGGCGGTTAATCTAGGAACGGCCATTGGTGACCTCGGGCAGGCACAAAAGGCGATTGAACTGTTGCAAGAGGCTACGCAACAGTTTCCAGAGTCTGCCAGAGCACACCTTAATTTGGGGCTCATTTTAGCACGCAGCGGGCAAATGATCGCCGCGAGAAGTTCCTTGGAACGTGCGGTTCAGGTCAAGCCGGATTATGCTCAGGGTTACTTGTACCTCGGTTTTCTGCTGCAAGAATCTCAGGAACTTGAAGCGGCGTCTCACGCATTTCGTCAGGCACTGGCCGCACGGCCGGACTTTACGGACGCTCACCTTGGTTTGGCTCAAACGCTCCAGTCATTAGGAGATCGAGAGGAGGCAAAAAAACATTATCGCCTTGTGCTTAAATTTCGTGCGGGTGACGTGACCGCCCAGCGGGCACTAGCCCTTCTCGGAGAATGATTGTCGCCGCTTCCTAAACGCTGTTTGTGCGGTTGTAGAAGCAACTTTGTTCAATCCGTCTGGGAAAATTTGGGCCCCGATCCTTGAGCCTAAAGCGAATTTATAGAAGCGGCAATATCCTTGAGTTATAGTGGCTGTAGCAACGTGTCCGTGGTTTGCTTTAGCAATTGATCAAATGAAGGTAAGATCATGCAACGTGCCGATGTTTCTCGACGACAATTTCTTTCCGGCGTTTCTAGCGGACTAGCCTTAGCAGCTTTGACTCCGGCAGTGCGGCCGGACGAGTCGCAGACGAGAACCAAGATGCCAGCTCGTTTAATTATCGATTCCGAACGTCGTCACACCAAAATTGATCGACGTCTGTTTGGTTCTTTTCTCGAACACATGGGCCGAGCGGTATACGACGGAATTTTCGATCCCGAATCTCCATTCGCTGATGAGGATGGTATCCGGAGCGATGTGTTGGAAGAAATTCGTGACTTGGAAGTGCCGATCATCCGTTACCCGGGCGGCAATTTTGTTAGTGGCTACAATTGGCTCGACGGAGTTGGGCCGCTTGAGGAGCGGCCGCGTGTACTAGAGCGGGCGTGGAACTCTCTGGAAACCAATCAATTTGGGACCAACGAGTTCATGAGGTGGTGTCGCAAGGTCAGAACCGAACCCTTGATGGCCGTTAATCTTGGAACTGGTACGCCGGAAACTGCCACCGCGCTTCTGGAATACTGTAACCTTGACTCGCGCACCAAGTGGGCTGATTTGCGCCGTGAACACGGGTACGAAAAACCGTACGGAGTCAAATCCTGGTGCTTGGGAAATGAGATGGATGGACCTTGGCAAATAGGTCATATGACCGCTCGTGAATATGGCATGAAAGCAGCTGATGCCGCGCGGCAGATGCGGCGTACCGATCGATCGATTCAACTCATTGCCTGTGGATCGAGTAACACGACCATTCCTACTTATTTAAAGTGGGATCAGGAAATGTTAGAGGAGTGCTACCATGAAGTCGACGCAATTTCACTGCATCGATATTTCAACAATACGGACGACACCGGAGGGGATAGCCAGCAATATCTCGCCATGAATCTTAGTATGGAAAAGCAAATTCGCGAAGTGGCTTCTGTAGCCGACTATGTTCGCGGACGTTTGCGATCGCGCAAGAAACTGTGGCTATCGTTCGACGAATGGAATGTGTGGTATCGGGCCCGTGAATTTGATGGTGGGCAAAAGGTTGCTCCGCACTTGCTTGAAGAAGTCTACAACTTAGAGGATGCCCTTTTAGTGGGGGGGGCTATCAATACTTTGATTCGCAGTGCGGATCGTGTGAAAGTTGGTTGCCTTGCACAAATTGTCAATGTCATCGCTCCGATCATGACTCATGATGAAGGATTGTGGCGTCAGACGATCTACTATCCTTATGCGTGGGCTTTGAAGTATGCACGCGGGCAAGTTATGGACCTCGGGCTCCGTGTAGAGACCTTTGACGGCGCGGACTTGGGACCGGTTGGTTATCTCGATGTTGCTTCCACTATCGATGAAACTCGTAGCCGCCTTTGTTTGTTCATTCTTAACCGCGATTTGGAACATGATCGTCAACTCGAATTGGTATGGCGTGACCTCGAGCCTCAAGCGATCACGACTTCGCTGACATTGACTGGTGCAGATCTGAAAGCGACAAATACACGAGAGGATCCCGACAACGTGTCACCTCACGTGCTCGATCCACCCTCTCCAGGGACTAAGATGACAATCGATTTACCTGCTCAATCCTATTCTATCTTGGAAATGAAGATCTGATCGAGATTGTTCCTGGTGACGCTATGGAGTTGACACTTCCAGGCCTTGAAGAACGAGCTCGCGCTGAATCAGGCCCCGCGCAATGCTAACCGCCCAGATGTGGTGTGCAGCTCGGTTGGGATGCCCTTCGCCCGCCACAATGTACTCCTCGGTTAGATCCAAATGGCAGTCAAGGGCGGTGATTTCCTGTTGCTTGCAGAAATTCAAGTAGTGTTGCAAAGTTGCGGGAGATGCCCACATGATCGCCACTACCAACTTGGCACCGGCTTGGCGAGCGACTTGGTTGATCTCTACAAGCAGTTGTTCCGTGACAGAGACCTTTTGCGATTGCCGCTTCCGGGTAGTGAAATGAACGTAAGAATCTTGCAGTAAGCGAATGCTGGCCAGCTGATTGCTGAGAGGCCAAGAGGGATAGCTCTGGGGCGGAAAGGTGATGAGTTTGCCTTGGTTGTTGAGTTGGCAATAGGGTAATGCAACCTTTCCGTCACGACTGTTTCTTGCCAAGGTTTGCAGCCACCACGCGGTAGCAACGTTCCGTTCCTGATGAGGGCCAATAAAACCATAGACGACGGTATGCGGCGTTTCTCCGCGGTCTAATGCGGCTTGCAAAGAAAGCAACGCCTGGTAGGTACCATAGCCGCCGGTTCCGAGGTTGAGGATATTGGTTTCGGTTAATTGTTGCTGCAATTGCCACGGGAAAGAATCTTCGTCAGAAACTGCCCAGCCTTGGGTGAAAGATCCGCCAATAGTAACCAGTTGATGGTGGCTGTGCGGGTTGCTGACCGAAGTGGCACGCGCGCTGTCGGAATGGAAGGTATAGCGGATTTCATTCGCGTCACTCGAAAATCCGGGTGTCGTGAGAACTCCAGGCTTGCTTTTCCATCCGAGGACTGGATCTGGTGTGTGGAGTGCTGTGTGGTCATGTCTTGCTTTGTCTTCTATGGAGGAATGACCGGAGAAATGGAGCCATGTTTCGACGCAGACCAATGAAAGCAAGCAGCCGCACAAACAGGCGGAAATGCGGTGCAAGATTTTGCGGCGGTTGGACATGTGCAAGATTGGAATCAATTAAAACGTCAGGAAAATGGTCAGGGGCATTATTCAGTAGGTGTGTTTGTGTAAGCTCGCCGTTTTTCGACACTGTGCAACAGCTTGCGATGCTCGTCATAAAATTCAAAACGGAGAGTTGCCACCGCTTGTTTAGGGTTTGGCTCTATGACGACACTCAAGAATCCTCCCGAAGGGTTACGGGATGTGTAGGGTTGTCGGACCCGTCCCTCAGGGTCCGTACTTTTCGCAATGCCTGGCTTGATTCCCAGTCTGGAATTTGCATCGATCAGGGCGCCACAAGAAAATTCTTCCATTCCACTTGGATCGATAGAATGGTATTGCCAATGGCGATCTCCACAGATCAGATACAAGCCGCGATTTAACAGATTGTGTTTGCTGGCCCATGCAAAGAAGGTATCGCGTTCATGACGGAAACCATTGAAATTACAGTGATTGTCAATTTTAGAAGCGCCGTCTGGACCGATCATCGGTGTTGGTGAAATAAGGATTTTGAAAGTGGCGTCCGATGCCAGCAAGCTGCGCTGAAGCCATTTCTTTTGTTTGTCTCCCCAGATCGTTTTTTTGGCATTGTCAGGTAGCTTGTTATCACTGCGGTAGTCACGGTTTTCCGTGAACCACAATTGCAGTAATTTTCCAGCGCGATGCGTGCGGTAAGTTGTGGCCGTCCGGTCGTTGGGCTCGACGATTGGCACTTGTTCTCTAAATATGGCGATTCCGAGATCTCGATCTGGGAGATAATCGCCGGAGTTGTCACTGTCATTCAGACGAAAATCGTGGTCATCTTTTTCCCAATAGGTTGCCAGCGAGCCAAAGAGGTTCACGAAGCGAGGCTGGATAAATTGCTGATGCCACTTTTTACGCATTGCTTGTGCGGTTTGGGCGCGGCCGGATTGTGGATGGTCGTAATACACATTGTCACCCGTGCCAACAAAAAAGTCGGGACGTAAATCTAGAATGCTCTTGAGGGCTGGGTAGCCTAGGTGTTTGTCCTTTCCGCTATAGGCTGGTCGCTTTTTTCCGTCCCCGTGGTGAAAGAAAGCGTAGTTCATGCCGGTGACAACGACAAAGTGGTGTCGGGCAATTGTGTCAGGTGAGCAGAGTGTCTGAAATTCCCGCGTTTCACCTCGCTTGGCCTGCTTTTGATCGGGCCCAAACTCAATACGATAAAAGTAAGTCGTATTGGCTTCGAGTCCGGAGATTTTTGTTTTTACGATCCAATCCTGTTCTGCATGGGCGTGGCGCCAGGGCGTATGCTGTGCATTTTCAAACCGATCGTTGTTAGCCCACTGGAAACGTGTTATTCCAGAGCTCCCTAGTAAATCGCCTGCGTGATTGACTTGCGTTTTGGTCAGGCGAGTTTGCAGAATCACTGTGGAGGCTGTGACCTCTCCGGCCATTTCGCCCTGAAGGTGTCCTACGGCCTCTCTTTCACCCCGAGAAATCTCGGCAAGGGGGCCAAGGAGTGAGAGCAACGCTGTCAGGGCCCGTAGAGCGGGGCCGGGTAGCGGAGGAGAGAAGCAAATGGACCGCATTTTGGAGTTTTCCTGGCGGTGAAAAGAGTCGAAAGCGTTGCATCTCATGGTACACTATTGCCCCAAGTCGATCCGTAATACTTCATACCTCTACGGGGCGATTTACCAGTGACGACATTTCTAGAATGTTTTGTTCGGTCAAAAAGATCTTAAAAGGATAGACATCATGTTCAGACAATCTGCCGCCCGTGGTTGCATAGCCGGGATCTTGACGATGTTTTCGGGGGTGATTCTGGCCAACGATTTACGTGTTTATCCCCCCGGTCAGCAACCCAATGATGCCCGGCTCGGCGAACTGAGGAATTTGAATGGCTATTTTCCCTTCCAGGTTCCTGCCAGTCGCGGGGCTTGGGAAGCTCGAGCTGCCGAACTGCGACGTCGCGTTCTCGTGGCGACCGGATTATGGCCACTACCGAAACGGACGCCCTTGAATACGGTCATTCACGGAAAAGTTAAACGCCCGGGATTTTCTGTTGAAAAGGTCTACTTCGAAAGCATGCCCAATCATTTTGTGACTGGCTTGCTCTACCGACCGTTGGGAGGAGAGGAAAACGAAAGGCGGCCTGCCGTTCTATGTCCGCATGGCCACGGCGGACGTTTGCAGGATTACGGTGCGGATCAGATGGAGCAGCTCATTGAGTCTGGTGGGGAGAAGTTTCTTGAATCGGGACGTTTTCCGAAACTCGCCAGGTGTGCACAACTTGCTCGTATGGGATGTGTTGTTTTCATTTATGACATGCTTGGATATGCCGATAGCGTACAGATCTCTTATGCTGTGGCTCATCGCATGGAACGTCTCAAGCCAGAAAAGAATGGTCGAGAGAATTGGGGTCTGTATAGTACTCAGGCCGAACTCCGGCTGCAGAGCATCTTTAGCATTCAAACCTGGAATTCAATTCGCGGGCTCGATTTTTTGCAGTCACTTCCGGATGTTGACCCAGAGCGACTTGCTGTTACCGGGGGTAGTGGAGGTGGGACACAAACAATTTTGCTCGGTGCGGTGGACCAACGGCCGATTGCCGCATTTCCCAATGGCATGGTTTCCACATCGATGCAAGGGGGATGTATGTGTGAAAACTGTAGCCTTTTGCGTGTTGATTCTGGCAATGTTGAATTAGCTGCACTGTTTGCGCCGCGCCCACAAGCCATGACGGCAGTCAATGACTGGACGAAGGATATGATGACCAGTGGTTATCCAGAGTTGCAACAGCTTTATGAAATGCTGGGCGTTAAAGAGAATGTTTACTGTCGCGAGATGTTGGAATTTCCCCATAACTACAATTATCCCACGCGACAAACGATGTATGCTTGGTTTAACAAACACCTTGATTTGGGACACCAAGAGCCGATCGAGGAAACCGATTATCAGTTGTTATCTCCGGCAGAATACAGTGTTTGGAATGACGACCACCCTAGTCCCGAGGGGGGGGACGATTATGAAATTACTTTGATGCGATATATGGCAGATGTGTCAAAGAAACAATTGGAAGCTGTGGCACCCAACGATGCGACTTCATTGCAGAGATTTCGGGAAATTATTGGCGGAGCATTTCAAGCGATTGTTGGTCGCGGGGTTCCCGCTTACGACGATATTCAGCGCACGAAGGTTGCCAAAGAAGAACTCGGCGGAGCTCTGGTTTTTGCAGACAGAATTCGTCTTCAGTCTCGCGGCGAGGAGTTGCCTGTTATCTCCTTGTTTCCGAAAAGTACGGCTTGGAATGGAGACGTTGTTATTTGGATCGACGGGGCCGGGAAACGTGGCATGTTTGATGACGCGGGTGTTGTGCACAGCGAGGTACAACGTTTGCTCGACGGTGGCAGGAGCGTTGTTGGGGTCGATCTATTTCAGCAAGGTGAGTTCCTAGCAGGCAATCAGAGGCTGGAAAAACAACGTGACGTCAATCCGACTCGAGACGTGGCAGCATACACCTTTTGCTACAACGATTCTCTGCTGGTACGACGTGTACATGATATTCTTACGGTCATCTCATGGGTTAAATTTGATGAGCATGCGCCGAAACGTGTGAACCTCGTCGGTGTGAATGGCGGCGGTCCCATAGCCGCTCTTGCACGTGCGATCAGCGGCAAGGCAATCGATCTGGCTGCGATCGATTCAAGCGGCTTTCGATTTGAAAAATTAGCGACTTACCTTGATCCAAATTTCTTGCCTGGTGCTGTCAAGTATGGTGACTTTCCGAGTGTGCTCGCGCTTTCGGCGCCAAATTCCCTGTGGGTTGGTGGTGACGCGGATGGTCTGCCAAGCATCGTCGGTCAGGCGTTTGCGGCGAGCGGAAATCCTGCTGGTGTAACGGTATCTCCACTTCAGAACGTTTCCGATGCGGCGGTGGAGTGGCTCTTGTCGAAGTAGGGCTTTCCAGCTTGACTGGTGCGCCTGACCGGCGAGGGTGCCACAAGATAAGATCGCGTCATTTTTGGTTCCAAGCCAGTCATGGTACGATGGTTCAAGTGTCAACGACTTAAATTGTGGAGTGCAATGGTGCTTGAAATTGGCGACCTCAAGGCGCGGACTTGTCAGGGTCCCACACGGCGTGGATTCTTACGACTTGGTGCCTCTCTGCCGGGGATACTTGGTTTGGGGACGGCGGCACAAATTGTAGAGGGTGCGGTGTCGAGAGCACCTCGGGCAAAGTCGGTGGTGTTCGTTTTTAATTGGGGCGCACCAAGCCATCTCGACACCTTGGATCCCAAGCCCAACGCGCCAGCCGAATACCGTGGTCCGTTTGGAGTCATTCCAACACGGACTCCAGGGGTTCACTTCACTGAACTCGTTCCGCAAATTGCTCAGCGAAGTCATTTGTTTACCTTAGTCCGCAGCCATGTTACCACCTCACCGGGACATCCCGATGGTGGCACGCATGCCTTGACTGGCTTTCCTGAGCGGCCTTTACCGGTGAAGCCCAATTTCGGTTCGATCGTTGCCAAAGATCGAGGCCAGTCAGGAAATTTGCCAGCGTTCATTTCCGTTGCTCGCGGGGCCGTTATGGACGGTGGACGAATCCTCGAAGGATATGGCGGCGGCACACTCGGAAAAGCGTATGATCCATTCTTGGCAGGGGCTTCGGAGACTGGTGAGGTGCAGATTCCCTCCTTGCAGTTGCTCGATGGTTTACAGCCAACGCGGATCAGTGATCGCCGGACACTGATTCGCCAATTGGATGCAATTCCACAAAACTTAGAGGCGGCGGGCCTCGAAGATTGGAATCGTACGGCCCAAGCTGCCTATGGCTTGTTAATGGACCCCCAAGCACGCAATGCCTTTGATCTGACCAAAGAATCGCCTCAGACCCGGCAGCGTTATGGGCAATCGGTGTTCGGTCAAAGTGCCTTGCTTGCCCGTCGTTTGGTCGAAGCAGAGGTGCCTTACATACAGCTAAATTATAGTCGACATGTCGAAGCGATCACGCCTGGTTTTGAGTTCGGCTGGGATACCCATATCTACAATTTCGACTTGCTACAAGATTTGCATTGCCCAATTTTTGATCGCGCGTTCAGTGCATTTTTAGATGATTTGAATGAACGGGGACTGCTGGAGGACACGCTCGTTATTTGTATGGGGGAATTCGGTCGCACTCCCAAAATTAATAACCGCGCCGCTCGTGATCACTGGCCCCCATGTTATTTTTCGATGTGGGCTGGTGCTGGTATTGAGCCAGGACGCGTGATTGGTGAAAGTGACCGTTTGGGAGAACATCCTCTCTCGGACCCAATTACCCCATTGATGGTTGGTACAACCATCGCGGAATTTGCTGGAATGGATGCCCAGTCGCGCGCAGAAATGGAAGTTCTTGATGGTGGTACGGTAATTCAAGGACTGCTATAGGATGGACTTCTCGAATATGGCGATCACGAAACTTCCAAACGGCTATTTAACGATTGTTACTGGCGTCTGGGCGTGCCTTATGGTCGCGATGGTGGAGGGGTCAGAACCCCAGCGTTTGACGTACGATGGGCGGATCAAAATGGGGCCCACGTTTCTCGATGACGAGGAATTGATTTTTGTTGATCTCGCCAAGCCAGAGCTGACATCGATTCTCCGAATGAACTTGCGTGACGGCACGATCGAGCCTTTGCATACCGATGCTAAGTCTCAAGAATTGGAACCGGCTTTCTCAGACGATGGCGTCTACTGCGTTTTTTTGCGAGCTCGTGGCGCGCTAAGTGTAGAGCTGGTAATTCGTAATGAACGCGAAAAAACTGAGGCGATCGTGCCGCCGGCCAACGGTTTTTGCGGATTTCGCACACCCGCGTTTTTCCGCCACGGAAAAAGAGTTGTTTTTTCCTATGCTGAAGATGGTCGCCAAGACATTTTCTCAGTGAATCTTCAAGGTGAAGACCGGCAGCAACACACTCAAAACAATGGGATGAATTACTGGCCCAGTTTCTCACCCAGTGACGAACAATTGCTTTTCGGTTCGACTCGTGATGGAAATTATGAGATCTATCGGATGAAGCCCGATGGCTCTGAGGTTGTGCGACTCACAAATCACCCTTTCCAAGATGTGCGGCCTCAGTATTCTCCGGACGGAAAACGGATTGCTTTCACAAGTCATCGTGATGGTAATTTCGAGATTTACCTGATGGATACGAATGGTGACAATCTCCAACGCGTTACCAATCACCCGGAACGCGACGACTTTCCGACTTGGCATCCCGATGGTCGGCATTTGGTGATGATTTCGGAGCGTCAGGGAAGTCATGATCTCTATATGGTCGAAGTAGATTAATCCGTCGGTGGCAGGGTCACGATCTGGTGACTTGGACAGGGATACTACTTGCTATGAAACGCTGGGTTGCCACCTCCGCAGCGGCATCATTTCCAGACTTGTGGCGCGGGTTGCTTGTTGTTCGTCGTGGCCGTTTTATGGAAGTTTTTGTGGCTGCGCGAAACTATTGAGAGGGCGTTCTACGTCATGAACACTGTAATCCATTGCACGGTCCAAAATTCTCGTTACGATGGCAGTTCCGGAAGTGCTATGAGATAACTGATTAGAGAACACCTTGAAAAATATTCGGAGAATATCGCGATGTCGATGATGCGCAGCCTGTCGTTTATTTTGGTTTTTACCATCACTTGTTTTGCTGGTTTGGTGTCTGCCGAGTCGCCCGGCCCGAATCAGTTGTCGAAGAGCGAGCAATTGGCAGGTTGGAAGTTATTGTTTGACGGTAAAACGACTAAGGGTTGGCGCAATTACAAGCAGGATGATGTCGCCGCTGGCTGGCAAGTGATCGAAGGTGCCTTAACGCGTGCGGGTGGTGATGCCGGTGATATCATCACCACCGAGCAATACGAAGCGTTCGAATTGTCCTTGGAGTGGAAAATTTCCAAAGGAGGAAATAGTGGGCTTTTCTTTCACGTGACAGAGACAGATTCGAATGCTGCCTGGACTGGGCCTGAAATTCAGATTCAAGATAATGTCGATGGGCACGATCCGGAGAAAGCCGGTTGGCTCTATCAACTTTATCCGGCAAAAATGGATGCCACGCGGCCTGCAGGCGAATGGAATTATTTGCACCTCCGCATCCATCCGGATGGCAGCGAAATCTATATGAATGGATTCAAGTATCCCACTTTTCAAAAGGGGAGCGATGATTGGAATGAACGTGTTGCCAAAAGCAAGTTTGCTGCATTTGAAAACTTTGGGAAACCGACGACCGGGCACATTTGTCTCCAAGATCATGGTAATGAAGTCGCTTATCGCAGCATTAAAGTTCGTCATTTGGATGCCAGCCAACCGGTAGGTGTGATTGGTCCTGAGGAGGGAGCCCTCGCCTTGCAACCAGTATTGGCATTTCCAGAAATTACCTGGGAGGGGTGGGAGCCTGTCGATGATGAAGGACGTCAAGTTGCTTTGCGCCCCATTTATGTCACGAATGCTGGAGATGGATCGAACCGTATTTTTGTGGTGGAACAACACGGTGTCGCTTATGTGATCGACCCGGATCAGCCTCAAGAGGCCAAAATATTCTTGGACATTCGGCCACAGACAACCTATATCGACCGGGAATTTGAGGAGGGCTTGTTAGGACTTGCTTTCCATCCTAGCTACGAGGAAAACGGCGAATTTTATATTTATTATACCGATCCTCCGCATCAAACGGTGATTGCACGACGGCGTGTATCTGCCGAGAATCCCAACCTTGCAGATGCGGAATTTGAAGAAGAATTATTGCGGATCAAGCAGCCTTTCTGGAATCACAATGGGGGGACTTTAGCTTTCGGTCCTGATGGAATGCTCTATATCGGACTTGGCGATGGTGGGAAAGCCAACAATATATTTAAAAACGCACAAAACCTCGAAACGTTACTCGGTTCTATTCTGCGCATTGATGTGGATCACCGAGATGAAGGGAAGCACTACGCGGTTCCAAAAGACAATCCTTTTGTGAAAATGGATGGTGCGCGAGGAGAGATCTGGGCATATGGATTACGCAACACCTGGCGACTTGCTTTTGATCGAAAGACGGGAGCATTGTGGTGTGCGGACGTTGGGCAAAACCTTTGGGAAGAAATTAATATCATTACAGCCGGAGGAAACTACGGTTGGAGTATGCGTGAGGCGGACAAGGTGTTTAGTGCCGAGGGGCAAGACTTGCGAAGCGATTTAATCGAGCCTATTTTCACTTATGACCACACGGCTGGAAAATCGATTACAGGGGGCGTCGTCTATCGTGGGGAGCGTCTGCCGGAACTTCAGGGCGCGTATCTCTACGGTGATTTTGTTTCTGGGAAGCTCTGGGTTCTCAGGTACGATGCTCAGGCAAATAAAGTGATTTCCAACCATACGGTGGCCAGTGAATCACTCAACGTGACTGGTTTTGGTGAAGATGAAGCAGGAGAAGTTTACTTTACGATTGTTACCCCGTCGGGAAATGGAGTTTATCGCTTTGAAAGAATCGATGATGAATGAACGTGGCTCTAAAGCGGAGTTTTGCGGGCAATTCTGGAGAACTTGCCTAGGGTTCATTTGCTTACTGACGAGCGGTACTTTGTTGGGGGGAAGTGCGCTGTGGAGTTCCCGGTTGGTAGCTGACGAGTCACCAGACATCCGTTCCTTGAGCAGCCACTTTACGAATCCCTCTGGTGACTTTGGGCCCTGGCAATTCTTGCCTGCTAGTAACATCCGCGAACTCTCTGCCGACGAGCATCCAGGAATGGTGACCCTTTGGGAGGCAGGCAATGGACAGGACATTAAAGGACTTCTCGAGAAGCCGATTAAAATCTCGGATTATCCGCTGCCTTGGGAGTTTCATCTCGGCATGGTGCAGAATTGCTTGGCCCGTAAAGGACTGAGCGAGGGCCAAATCAATTATGCCATTGGTTTGAATCTTGTGGTGACATTTTCGGACCCCAGCCAATGGCCTGAGGATCGCACGAAGTTGCCTCCTGACACGCATTCCAGTCAGGTGTTTGTCGTACACCTCGGAAGCATCGGCGAGAATTATCGGCAGGGCGTACCTCAATTAAAACGTACACCGCTGAATCAATTCGATCATTCACCAGAAGCTTATTGGGTCTATGGACGTGGCGATTTAGCGGAGAACCTGAACGGTAACTGGAACATGGGTTATACCTGGGTTGGTACCGATCCCTCGGACGCCGGTACTTGGTCCAAACGTGGCGGGCCAGCGCACCCGTTTATACGATTCCGGGTCAGTATGCTCAGTCCCAACTCCTTAATTGTGGGAGTGGGCTATGGCGATCATCCAGGCTGGAGACAGCGGGTCGTCGACCTCTCAAAATTCGGCAATATCACCGGGATCTGGGAAATTGGTCCGATCATTTCTTTGGATCGTTGGATTCCTGACACATTGGCCAAAGACCTTGACCTGAGCAAGCCGGAGTGGTTGGAAAGCTTTAAACAGCGACAACGAGTTCTGAGTGTGGGAACGCCTGAAGAAACCCAGCAACTGCAGAAAAAGCAGGCGGAAGAATTGGCCAGCAATTTTGAAATCGATTCACCCAATCCCCAGTTCCAATATTTTGTCGACTATGCAGTTTTTTATGGAAACGGTCCCGACAATATCGAACATCTTTCCGAGGAGTTTGACATCCCCGGATTTTTGGCGGATCAAAAGTACTATGTTGAAGGAAATGCGATTTGTGAAACGCATTCCAATCCTGGATATTTAACAGCGACACTGTACGGAACCAATAGCAGTTGGGCCATGTGTCCCATCTTACGAGATGGGGGGGTGAACTTTGAACATCGTGAGCCGCCGTTTGAATTGGAGATTTCCTTCATTCCACCGGCCGGTTCAGCGCCCTGGAATCTCTGGTGGAATGTGGGGTTCTACGATCAAGATAAAAAGATGCATAGTTGGCAACCTGGGGTCAAGCGGCTTCCCGATGGTAGCGTGCGTTATTTTGATGTCTGGCAACTCGAACCGGATGCAATTCAGACAAATCCTCTAACGAATTTTCAATTTCCCGTGGAAATGTCGCAGGAGGTATTGAGCCGCTCGCCTCTTTTCATGCTTTTGCAGTTTCGTGACCAGACGCATGTACGCGTTGGTTTTAAAAATAAGGCCGACAACCCCTGGTTTTTTTCGAGTACCTTCGATGCGACAACGGCGTTCGGACCGATTACCATGTTGTCGTATCCCTGCCTAGTTTCCTTTACGGGACGCAATGTTGGCGGCAAAGGTTGGGGGGCTGGGAATTTTCCGGAGTTCCAGAAAATTAAAATCGACTATTGGCGTTTTCGTTACTCCTTGTCGGACTGATTCAAGTTGGAGATCTAAGAATGGCGTTGATCCTGCGAATGATCTGCTGGGCTATTTTTTTGTTGCCCTCGACTGTGCTGGCTGGGGAGTACAACCCTGTACTCAATATTGGTGACGCGGCACCTCAATGGATGAACTTGCCAGGGACTGATAATAAGGAGCATTCCTTCGAGGATTTGGCAGATAAGCAAGCGATTGTCGTGGTATTTACTTGTAATAGCTGTCCGTATGCAGTTGATTACGAAGACCGCCTGATTGCGTTTGCGGAGAAATTCGCCGCAAGTGATGTTGCTTTGGTCGCGATCAACGTGAATAAAGTCGAAGAAGATTTGCTACCGGCAATGAAAGAGCGAGCTACCGAGAAGAAGTTTAACTTCGCGTATTTGTTTGACGAAACACAGCAAACAGCTCGCGCCTATGGAGCGACCTACACTCCTGAAGTGTTTCTGCTTAATCGCGAGCGTCAGGTTGTTTACATGGGGGCGTTGGATGATAACGCTGACCTCAAAAAAGTGAAGAAACGATATCTGGAGTCAGCGATTACTGCGACGCTTAAGGATCAGATGCCGGAAGTGCAAGAAACGGTCGCTATTGGTTGTCGGATCCGTTTAGAACGCCAACGCCGCCGTAAAAAGTAAACGCTCGCAGCCATATTGGTTTCAGCCGTCCCCATGAGAGGGCAAAGATGTTGCGTTGCGGCGTGTTCCGTAGCGGTCAAGAGGATGGTAACGCTCCTTGGTTCTGGACGTTTTTCACTTTTGCCTCGCACCGAATGAGAAACATTCTTTTCGTCTCACTTCGCTTCCAAAAGTTGCCCTGAAGGTGTGTTCATGCGTTTGCATTGCTTGGATCAGGTGGGCCACCATGAAGGAGCCGAAAAATGGCCTGTCGAAGAAAAACGTTGGCCGGGGTTAAGGTAAAGAGAAGACGTCGCGTGCGTTTCCTATGCTCTGCCAAGGGCGGGGGGCACGAGGGTTTCGCCGCTTGAAACAGATATCTGATTTGTCGCAATGGAGAACTGTGAGCGATCAAAATACTTGCCTTGGTTCGAGGCTTCAGAGGAGTCAAGCGACTGGTTGCAGCGCAGACTGAAACATTGGTAGAGAGAAACGTCGAGGTATTGCAAAATGAATACCATCAATAACGCAGCTGCGGTGAGATTCAAGAAGGCCTCTGTCTTGAGGCATTACTTTGGTGAGACAGGACTCAGGGCGATCTTATTTTTTACTGCTGGCGTATAGCTGAGCTAGAGGTAACAGGAACGCCTCGAGTTCCGCATAGTAAGCGTCTTCGCTCATTTGCGATTTCTTTTGCCGCAGTGCCTCAATTTGTGATTCGAGATGTTTTCTTTCGGCGAGTTGTTCGGGGTTAAAGGGTATTGAGTCGGGCGTTAATTGAAGATGAAATTGGTGCGCCCACGTACCATCAATTTGTGCCCCTTGTTTCGCTGACCGTACCGCACGAATGCCACGAAAAAAGTTGGCAGGGGTTCCCATGCCATCGGCGTTGTCTTCGAGTAACGGGTGTTCAGTCGCCAAACGTGAATCATTTTCATAAAAACGCGCTACGGAATGTGCAGCGCTCAAAAAAGCTTCGAGTAATGACACCTGTTGATCATGATCCACATCGGCTGCCATGTCTGTGATGGCTTGGGATAAATAGTCACCAAACCGAGAGTAATTGTGTTCTGCGCCACTTTTGGTTGCGGTGATGATTACACGATTTGTTGCAGAAAGCTGATTGATAAAAGGTCCGCTTGCTGACGAACAATTCACAATTACCAAGGGGCGTTGGAGAGATTTGAGCCATTCATTCAATTCCTTGGCCGATATGTCGGGACCACGAAGATTGAATTTTGCGGTGTCACGAAAGAAAGTTCCATGTCCGATGAGGACGAGCCATAAAGGTGCCTTACTCTCAAGAGTTGTAGCCTTCTTGAGGAACTGCTCGAGCTGTGTGTGATCTGATGTGTCGCTGTCGGTGGAGTTGCCAATTTTATGGAAGGTGGTGTTGCCGGCCTCGGCTGCAAGACGCCAACGTTCCGACCATGTTTGAAACGGTTTCGCGTATTCCGGCGCACCCGAGGCACCGACGATGACCATTATCTCAGCGTTTTGCTGTTCACCGGCAGCGACGGGGTACGATGTCAAACCATTGACTACGACACCAACCCACAGGGTTGCCAAACCACGGAACAGATGAATCACACCTCTCATGGTAATCCCTTCCAACGTCTTAACCCCCATTCTGCACACAGAAGCACCATAGCGAGCGTTAGCACCCAGGGTTGGTGCCAATACGGGGAAACCCAATGTTCAGTAACCACATTCTCTCGCTGTGGCAACTCTGTGACGAAAGTGTCTAATTCATTCGAAGTGAGGATTTCACCACCGGTTTGCGTTGCCAGCGTATCGAGTATTTTTCGATTGGTCTGCAGGGAGTGCAATTCTTCCGCATCCGGTTCGGCGGCAAATCCAGTTTGGCGGGTGCCGAGGTCTGCACCATCCGCTCCAACGGCTGAAGCACGAAGGTGATAAGCGCCCGAATCTTGTGGCCAGAACTGAGCTACATAGAGGCCTGCTTCACGGTCACTGGCTTCTGCGGAAAGATCGACTATTTCTTCATTTGGATTGGTAATAGTGAAATGAACCGTGGCATTGTTCAGCGGTTCAAATTCTTCATCCCGCAGAGTCAGCTCGAGACTCAATGGACGGTCAGGCTTGTCGGTTTGCTTGACGCGAACTTCCATTCGACGAGGAACGTCCGCGACCATCCAACGAATGGACTGTCGCCAAGCCTGTTCCAAATCGCGATCGTCATCGTACTGGCGGTGCATTGCCCAACGCCACATGTCACCGACAAGAAGTGCGGCAGAACGACCTTTGCCAAATCGTTGAACTGCTAAAGCAGGGAAGTGCGTGCCGTTGGTTGTCTGAACCGTTGCGAGGACCGATGCCCCAGGTTTGATTTGGCTGGCTGGGTTCAAGGTTTCAAACTGGGGCGTTCCTGCGAGTCGTTTTCGTTCAGCAGTTTCCGTTGAGCGGACTCGCATCCATGGCTGCAGCCACCCTTCGCGTGTCAGGTCAAAACGATAAGGCCCTGCCGCCGCTTGGTCAGAGTTCTTGTCCAGGTAAACGGGTGACAGTTCACCGAGCGGAGTTTGGGCGTAGCCACCGTTAACAAACGATTCTTGGCCACCCAACATCAATAACCCACCGCCGCGAGTACTCACAAACTGCCGCAACAATTGTAATTGGTCGGGGTTGAAGAATTCCGCTTCGATATCATCCAGGATGATGGCATGGTAGGCAAATAACTGATCGGTAGATTTAGGGAAGCCCCCGCGTAACTCGTCGTCATTTTCGATCCCCAGTCGAACGAGCACGGGTTCCGCATAGCCTTCGCTCTCTTCATCATCACGCTTAAATCCTTGGAACAGCGGATTTGCTGAGTCGACAGATTTGTCTCGAAAACTGAATTTTGCTTCTCGGCGCGCAATTCGTAACAGACCGACCAATTGGATTTCGTCGTCTTCCTGCAGGGCACGACGAATGAATTTGAATTCCCAATTCGGGCGACCGGCAACATAAAGGACACGAAATGGTCCATTCCCACGATCGACGACGACGGGGCGGGAGTTGTTTTTCAGGGTTACTTCGATTTGAGAGGTGTTGGTCTGAAAAGTGGTTTCTTCAGACTTCAGAAAAGCTTGTACATGATAGAAACTGACAGTGCCGGCTTGTGGGCGAAATCGAAATCGAACCTCAAGTCTTTCATCCGCCGTGGTTGGTGTGACAGACTCTGCTTGGACGACCGTTTTTTGATCATCGATGAGCTGTACGATGATTCGGTGGTCCTTCACTCCTAGACAACGAACTGTGACGTCAATGGTGACGGGAGCTGCTTCGAAATTCGTTTGACTTGTTGAAATATTCTCAATGCCAACATCTCGCAGAGTTGCTACAGATGACCTGATGACAGGAAAAACCGGTACAGTCATGTTTTCCCAGGGATTGACGTTTCCCGTAAGATCGGTCGCATTGCCATCACTAAACAACAAGATTCCAGAGAGCGGTAAACGGGTAAATCGTTTGGTAATGGTTTGTAGGGATTCACGCAATGAAGATACGTTTCCGTCAAAGTTCAAGGGAACGTTTTCAGTAATGCCCTGGACGCGGGCATCGAAGGCATAGGTGCGCACGTCAAAGTCTTCTTCGAGCCTTGCCCGCCAAGGAGATGTTTGTTTTAACATTGCACTAATCTCGCCTGCAGCGTCAGCGGAATTGTCGGGATGTGTGATCCGCATGCTTTTGCTGTTGTCGACCAAGATCGCGAAAGCATTCTCTCCTTTACGTGGACGGAGATCGCGATTTAAAGGGTTGACGAGACAAAGGCAGATGATGGCTACACCGATGATTTTGGCGCTGGCTGCAAATCCTTTGATCGGAAGGGAAGCCGCCTGGGTTCTCCAATAACTCCAAGAGGTGATTGCTGCGATCACAAACGCAACGACTACGGCAGGAATGACCCAGTCCGGGGCGCCGATTTCGTTCGGGAGTAAGCGAAAGAATCCGTCGTCCAACATTAGTTGCCAATCCCCAGTTGTTCGTAGTAGAGGCGAACACGGTCCGTGAATTCTTGAGGTACAGGATCACGGTCGATGGGGACGAGTTCTTGGCGTTCTGCTGAACGCCGCAGCAATTCCTCCGCAACCAGTCCTCGCAGTTCCTCCAGAGGCTGAGCAACCATTTTTCGTACGAGAGACCATTGCGGCTCTTCTGAATGTCGCTTGAACTCTTGCCGGAAGCCACGCATTCGATCGCGTATCCGCGCGGCCTCGCCGCGTAACTCGGGGTCTTCGATCATTTCCTCAACATCTCGCAATCGGTCGGTCCAGTCACGATAATTGTCGCCGGTTAAGGGCGCCAAACGTTGGGTGTCGGTAGCAAAGCCTTCAAATCCTTCACTGTTCTGTCGTGGCGCGACAGAGCCAGGTGGCAAGCGATTTTCCGAGTTAGGTGTTTCCTGAAGTGGCGCTGATTCTGGACTGTTTTGAGGGTTCGTGGTCGATGGGGGATCTGTTAACGATCTCCCCTGCCCTGCCGTGGGTTGCTCCGATTCCGATTCCGCTGAAGTTTGCGATGGATTTTCGCCCGTTCGACTGGACTCTTGTGGATCGGAAGTTTCCTTGTTGGGATCCGATTGGTTGGCAGGTTCCGTACTCGGTGACGCAGACTCGGTGGATTCTTCTTGAACGGAGTCAGCATTTTCGGCGAGCTCACGGTCCTCCGCACGCTGACTCGCTGGCGACTGTCGTCGCGCATCTCCGGTGTCTTGCCTCTGAGGATCCGATCGATCGATCTCTTCGTTCAGTTGTTGTGTAAGTTTGTCGAGTTCTGAAGCGGCCTGCCGGAGAGCATCCGTAGGGTCACCGAGAAGACTGTCTGACGCTTTTTCAATTCCCTCTCGTAAAGTAGAAATGCTTTCGCGAGCGGCTTCTTCCAACTGCTTCGCTTGTGAGTCGAACCCCCGTTGTATTAAGTCGGTTGCGGCCTCGAGGTTGTTTTGCGTACGTTCTTGTGTTGTATTTCGAAACGAATCGTACAAATTCTGCGCAAGTAGTGGTTCAGGTTCTTCTGCTTCTTGAACGGTATCTTGAATCTGCTCTAGCAAATCATTCAGTTGCTGTTGTTGTTGCTCAAAGCCTTGACGGATTTGTTCACGTTGGCTGGGATCGCGCAAGCTTGCTTCTTGAGGGCGATTCAACTCGGCAAGTTGCTGACCGATGGTCTTTTGATTTTCGTCAAGCGTTCGCGCTTGTTGTTGAATGTCGCGCATGACATCCTCGAATTGGCTTGCCGCTTCCTGTCGAAATTCGTCTCGAATATCTTCAAATTCGCGCTCAGCACGTGTACCAGCAGAAAGCGCTTGGGAAACGTCCTGCTCCTCCATGGATTCTGCTGATTGTCGGACGTTCTCTCGCGTTTCTTCGAGTTGTTGGCGTGATTCGTCGATTTGTGGCTGATTGTCCGCTTGATCCATGCGATCGAGCAACTCGTCCGTATCTCGCAGCATTTCTTCCTGCTGCTCGCGCAGTCGTTTTAACTGCCGCCGAAGTTCCTCTTCCTCTTTTTCAGTTTCGGCTGCTTCCAACGCAGCTTCGAGTTCTTTTAGTTGCTCATTGATATCTTCTTGCCGTCGAGCTAGGTCGCGGAGGCGACTTAGAATTTGACGCAATTCTCGTTGCGTTTCGTCCTCCTCGGTCTCTGCTTGTCGTTCCGTTTCGTAACGATTGTCGTCATTTTTTAATTCTAATTCCTGCAATTGTTCGCGCGAGCGGCGAGAAGCACTACTCGAACTGCTATTCGGTGATTGCGAGCTTTGACTCTCTATGATCTCATGCTCCCGTGCACGTAGTTTGAGTAATCCTTGATAGCTTGCTTGCTCCGCTGCTAAGGCCAACTCTAGATTTTCGAATGAAGGTGTTAAAGCGCTCTTTAATTCGGCAATCGCTTGTTGCATATGCCCTCGAACGCTATCGACGTGTTGAAGTGATTCGGCATCTTCAATTTGCGAGGCAAGTTCCTCGACTTGCTGTATGGCCGCGGTTTGTGATTCGAGCAGTAACGCCACGTCGTCCGTATATTTGTCGGTCAGGGAATCCGCGAGTTCGCGTCGGATAACGTTCCATGTGCCATTAATGATTTGTTTTTGCAGCTCTCCTAATTGCTGTGCCTGTTGGCGATTCTGGCTGTCGGATTGTTGTTGTTGTTGTTGTTGTTCAGCAGGTGGTTGTTCGCCTTGCCGAAATATTTCTTCAAAGTGTCGCACTTCAGCAAAAAAGATGTCACTGAGCACGCGCCGGATAGCGCCGTCCGGCCCAAAGTCCTCGACCCAAAAGTGATAGGACAGGAGCTGATCGGGCTCGGCATGCATGGCCTCAAAATCCAATAAATGCTCTATGTCCCGGCGTTCTTTTCGCGCGGTCGCTTCTCCTAAGACGACGTTATTTAGCGGTGTTCCGGCAAGGCCGTAGGAGATGCCGTATTGATTTAGGCCGTAGTCATCTTGGACACTTGCTTGGACAAGCAATTCTTCGATCGGTGAAACCTGGGTGTCACTAGCGGATACTAACTTGACTTCTGGTACGCGATTGGGCAGCACTTTAACGATGAGTTCTGGTGGATGTTTGTTCGCACGGCCTTCGTGATCGGTCAGTTGTACGGTCCAGCGTGTAGACTTCTGTAATGTCACACTGATTGAATACTGATGTGGTGTGGACTGTGACAATACCAGCGGTAGCTGATCCCCTTGTTGTGTTACAAGTGCGGCACTTGCGACGATTTTATTGAGCTGACATATCCAGGTGACCTTGGTACCTTCCACGGCACTAATGCGGCGCGTGTCTTCGACTAATTTGTCAGCGAGATTGAGATAACTTGGAAACTCGAGCTGGGCATCCGCTCGCAACATTTCGGGAAATTCAAAAACACCAATCGAGTAAGATTCTGATTGGCGATCGGCAAAATCGATGCGATACCGAAAGGGAGCGACAACTTCTGCAACGTGTCCACCGAATAATGGATCATCAAGTCCTTGTGCCATTGGCGTGCGTGTTTCATTTCCATCCTCGGGCAGGATGACTAAGGAAACGTCACGAGGCACATTTTCTCGTTCCGAGAACTTGGCGGTGATCAAGAGATTGGAGCCTCGTTCAATTTCAGCGTTGCCAGGTGTAACGAGAATTTCAAAGGATGCTGGAATTTGTTCCTGAGGCCCCTGTGCAGTAAGGAATTCAGGCGCAGGAGGCTTTGCTCCGAGGAGGAGCGTCATGCTGGCAATGACACTAGTTAAACTGATGAGGTGGAAAGCGTGGCTCCCCAAAAGTCGCTTGTTAGAGACAGTTTTTTTCCAAGGATGCGCCCAGGCGTGTTTGACAGCCGCATCGATCACCTCTCGTTGCAAGAAGGTAAATTGGCCATCGGCTTCTGTCGGCCGTAGTGCGATTGCGGTGAGCAGACGTTCACTCAACTCGGGATATTTCCGTTCGATTTGTTGGGCGATCCAGTGATGGTCATGAAACGATTTCCAAGCGAACGCAATCACTAGAACGCCCATTGCACCGGCAGCGGCGAGAATTAACCAAGGCACTTGTGGGGTAAGGTATGATTCCTCGGACGACGAATAGAGTAGACCCCCAATAATAGCTGTAATTGCCCAGACGATACCTAGACCCACGCACAAACGAATGGCTCGAAACCGTGCCATCACGGAGTTTATATGGCGGAGCAAGCGAGTATCCATAGAAGTATCCTTCTAGCTTGAGGCCTCTGCTGTTAGGTTCGGACGATTAATCGAACGTCCGGCGAGCAAAGTTTCAGTTGCTAAAATAACGAGAACGATCAATAGCAACCACTGCCAAAGTTTCTGCCGAGTTTCGAGTTCCATGTCACGCATTTTTCGTTGACGTTCTTGGAGAGTGGCAAGCGATTCTGAGGTGCGACGTTTCACTCCGAACTTTTCGAGTTCGGTGACGTCCAAAGGCTCGGTGCGACTTTCTTCTCCGGCGAGATTTACGGCAAATGATTTTTGAGTGGTTGGGCTTGTGATGTGGTAGATGCCTGGTACCCGTGTCTCTGCGAAGACCTCATCGCTGCGAAGATTTGTAGGCTTCCCTTGTGGGCTTGCAACCTGCAACGCGACTGCTGAAGAAGGCATGGTGACGGCGGTCCCCACTTCATAGTTTGTCAATAACTGCGACCGGCTGCGAGTTCGTTCTAGCATGCCAGCGAGTAAGGGAATAAACTTGGAGGAAAGGGCTAGTTGGCTTTGGATCGGCTGCCAACCACTGGTCATGATCCATACGTGGCCAGCCTTTTGACGCTGTTCTACTAAGGCGATGGAACCGTTATCAAAACTTGCGATAACTTGCCAGTCGCTCTTCTCGGAAACGCTCAATTCACGATGCTCCCAAAATCGAATTTTTGTGAAATCTCGAAATTGAGGTTCGGCAAATGGTTGAAAAACCGGATGTTGGAAATCAATCTTGGATAGCATCGCATAGTCTATAATCTTGGTTTCTTCGATCTGCAGACTTGGAGTGTCCGTCAGTATTTGCAGTGTGTCTATCATCGGTTGCCAATGATCTGATTTGTGATCTAGGACCACCAAGAGGTTTCCACCATTCTCCAAATAGTCTTTTAATCGAGCGACCGATTCCAATGGTAATGCCACATTTGTCACGACGAGTGGTGTTTGGATCGGATTCAGATCGGATAAAGACGCCGAGGGATCTTCAACTTGGGGAGTGACAATTTGGAAGGGAGTGCTTAAAGGCGTTTGCGTTAAAAAGTAGAAAGCACTCTCGCGGTTTGCTGCCTGCAAAGGATCACCCAGAAGTAGCAAAGTTTTTTCCTCTGCCTCGCGTTCGGCAATATAATAGGTGTTGTCAAACGGTTGATCATCGCCCATCAACTGAAGCTGATAGGAGGCTAGTTTAGGTTTGGTTACGCGCACAATACGACTTTCGCCCGCTGGGACGAAAACATCATAGCTCGCTGCCTTAGTGAGCTCGCCCGCCTGGTCAGACCAGGTTAGTTGAAATTGCTGCTTCTCAGAATTTGCCGCATTTTGTACGCGAACGGATATTGCTTCTGTGGCTGCTTGAATGGCTTCCGAATCTTGGACTACCGTTGCATTGGCATTACTGGTCTGGCGTACTTTTAGCTGCCGGATGTCTACAGCAATATTCTGCGGCCATCGATATCCCTCCAGTTGTTTTAATTGACTTCCTTGCTGAAGATCGGTCACTAAAACGATATCTGGTGACGAGGACCCTTGTGATCTAAGGTTCTCAGGTTCTGCCGTTAGCAGGTCCGCAACGGTCATCAGAGCATCGCCCAGGTCGGTGGTTGCGAAGCCCGGTTTTTCTGCGGCCAAGGCAGCGCGAATTGCAGCTGCTCGTTGCGTGTATTCGAGGCGACGTGAATCTTCAAATAGAAAGAGCGGTTGGACGGTTGTATTGAAAGTGAATAAGGCAACTTCGTCAGATGGTTGTAGATCTTGGAGATGTTCATCAATGATTGCGGTTGCTTGCTGCCAGAGATCTTCACGTTGCATGCTGGCACTGGTGTCGACTAAAAAAACGGTGCGTCGTGCTGTGGTGGTGACGGATTGTAAGGTAAGCGAACGCCATAAAGGCCGTGAGAACGCTGTGGCGAGTAGCAGGATCGCGAGTGCTCGGAGTACAAATAACAACCAATTGTCAAGCCGACTTCGTCGTGTGAGCCGCGGTGGCGAGGGGTTCAAAAAAAGTAACGAACTGAACGGGGTTTGTCCTTTGGGCCGTCGCTGGATGAGATGGAACAGGAATGGCAGACCGATAGCCAAGGCGGCAAATGCGTAGAGAGGGGCAAGAAAGCTCATGAGGTGCTATGCCCCCTTTGCGCGTGTCTCGTGGGGAGGTGTCTTCGCGCGACGCGACCTTGCCGTAGTTGAGCGGCGAGAAGGTCAAATAAAGCTTGCTCAAGTGGCTGATCCGTTAGCAGGGTGGTGTAGTCGATACCCAGTGTGGTGCATGCCGTTTGCACCTGCTCATCGTGTGCTTGAAAACGCGAACGATATTCAGACCGACTGGTTTCAGGATCGACATACATTTCCCGTTTGGATTCCAAGTCTAGAAATACAGAAGCGTCTTTAAGTGGCAAGGCAATTTCTGCCGGGTCGAGAATGCGAATCAATAAAACATCGTGTCCGCGAGAACGCAAGTAACCAAGATTGGTCTGAAGAGAATCAACAGGAGCCAAAAGGTCAGAAATGAAAATAATCAGACCTCGTTTGCTTACGAATGACGCGATTTGTTCAAGGGGAGCATTTAAATCGGTTCCGTTACCTTGGCTCGCCCGTTCCAGGCCAACCAAAAGGTGATGCAGATGGCCAGGGCGTGAGCGTGCCGTAATGAATTCGGCAACGGCATTGTCAAAGGTCAATAATCCCACACTATCTCTTTGGAGGGTCAGGTAGTATGCCAAGGTTGCGGCGAGTGTGCGGGCATATTCGGCTTTCGTGTAGGTAATCGAAGCAAACTCCATCGACCGGCTAATGTCGAGCAACAAATGACAGCGGCGATTTGTTTCATCTTCAAAGCGTTTGATGTAGTAGCGATCACTGCGGGCGAATAATTTCCAGTCGAGATATCGCGGGTCGTCACCCGGTGTATATTGCCGATATTCACTGAATTCTACAGAGAATCCGTGAAAAGGGCTGCGATGCAACCCGTTGTAGAACCCATCCACAACAACTTTCGCTCGGAGCTGTAAATTTTTAATGCGCATCAAGGCGGCAGGATCAATCAGCGAGACACGGTCAAACTGATCAGGCATTGACCGATCGATGGTTGCGGCGTCATCTGCCATCTTTTAATCAACCTGAGTGCATGAAACGGTTTCGAGGAGTTGATCGATTACATCATCCACTGTTACGCCGTCGGCTTCGGCCTTGTAGCCGATTAGAATACGGTGGCGAAAAGTTGGGTGGACTAAAGCCTGGATGTCCTCAATGGAAGCGTGAGATTGACCGGTCAGTAGCGCGCGAGCCTTCGCGCCGAGAGCAAGCGTCTGTGCGGCTCGCAGCCCTGCCCCCCAACTCACCCATTGATTTACGAAGTCCGCGGCAGTTTCCGTGCCAGGGCGGCTGGCTGCTGCTAGGCGTACCGCATAACGAATGACGTCTTCGGCAATGGGTACCCGCCGAACAACCTCATGGAAACGCAGGACATCGTCTGCAGTAAACAGCGGTTTGATTGGCTCGGGCGTTTCCGAGGTGGTGCGCATCACGACAGCCACTTCATCGTCAATAGGAAGGTAGTCAATGAAGACATTGAACATGAAGCGATCAAGTTGTGCTTCGGGGAGAGGGTAAGTCCCTTCCATTTCGATGGGGTTTTGGGTTGCTAGAACAAAAAAAGGTTCTTCCAAGGTAAAGCGAGTTCCATTGGCTGTCACTTGATGTTCTTGCATCGCCTCCAGAAGCGCTGCTTGTGTTTTCGGCGGTGTACGATTGATCTCATCCGCCAAAATAACATTGGCAAAGATCGGGCCTTTAATGAACTCCATCGCACGCTGGCCTTGGCTAGATTCGCTAAGTATTTCAGTGCCAGTAATGTCCGCTGGCATCAGGTCAGGGGTGAATTGAATTCGTTGAAATTTTAAGTGAAATATCTGCGCAATGGACTGAACGAGTAATGTCTTTGCTAAGCCGGGAGCGCCCGTGATCAGGCAATGGCCCCCGGCGAATAAGCTGATAAAGAGTTGTTCGATCACCTCCTTTTGACCCACGATTACTTTAGATAACTCAAAGTCTAGTTGTTCGCGACTAGCTCGAATTAACTCGACCACTTCCTGCTCGTCTTCATAAGTTTGAATCTGACTGCTCACTCATTGTTCCTTAGATTATGTCTGCGGGGGAATGCTGCACGGCTGCATTGCTTCAATGGGTCATCGCATAAGTCACGATGTTGATTCCCAAGGGATATGCTTTCTTGACGGAGAATTCCTCAAAATACCATTGGTTGTCGCCTTCTCGTTCCCAGCCGTCACCGAGGTCTGTATTGTGACAAATGAAGATCATGATGCGGCCGTTGTTGTCTTTAATCGCTTGGTAGTGTGGGGTACTTGTATCCGTTGGTCTCGGTTCCCAAGTAATTCCTTGCCGTTGCCCCCAGTGGGCAACGTTGATCGATGGGATCTGTGGTTTTTGAGGTAGGTCGTACACGCAGTGAAAAATCTCGTGTGACAAGGGAACCTCTTCTGGCTCTCGATCAGGAAAAACCCGTTTGATCTGTTCATAGAAGTTGTTGTATTCCATCTCGCCCCAAAAATCGTCGACCATGAGAAATCCACCATTAAGCAGGTAACGTCGCAGGGCTGTGACTTCGTCCGGGCGGAAGAACAAGGCACCTGGTTCGATTATGTAAATGAACGGAAAGTCGAAGAGGTCTGGGTCTGTGAGTTCCAGTACGATGGGCTCGGGGTTAACTTTAAGGGAGGTTAGTTGCTGTAGTCGTAAGGAAAAATTTAACTCACAATCTCGAAAGTCGGTGGCCCATCCGCCACCGTGACCGTAGCCGTGCGAATCGTATTTTACGCGCACAAAAGTGAAAACGTCGCTTTCGAAGTGACCATCACTAGACCAATCGGGCACACCGTTGCGGCCCAGCTGTTGCCATTCAAAGTCGCGTCCACCACGAAACGTGTTACGTTGGGCAACGACTCCAGAAATTGCGATCAGGCCGGTCGCAAGAAAAACAAATAGAGCGAAGCGTTTTATACTCACGGCTTGCCAGCTCCTGTGCTTTGCGTGGAGACTTCTGTTTCCTCAGTCACCAACTGCAGCAGCAAATGTTGCGCTTCCTGGTAACGCGGCGCTTCTTCTAAGGCTCTGAGTACTTCGCGTTTGGCATCAGGATGGTTTCCTAAGTGGTGATAGGCCGTTGCAGTACGAAAATGAAGTTTTGCCGGATCGGCAGGATCCATTTCGACAAGCGCTTGAAGAGAGACAGCGACATCACGGTAACGTCCTAAGTGTTCCGCTGATTGGGCTAATAACTCATGCCCTGTCGACAGTAGAGGATTGATGGCTAGGAGACTTTCTGCATGCGTTGACACGTCAGCCCACTTCTCACCTGCCAGGGCAAGTTCAGCGAGACGTCGGTAAAGTGAAACCGAGTCGGCCTTCAGTTCTGCTAATTGCCTAAGGGTCACATGTTCTTGCTCCAAATTGTCACGTTCTCGATACACTTGCGCGAGTAGTTCAAGTGGATTGCCAGGCCCTCGATCTGCTGGAAACAGCCTGATTCTCTGTTCGAGTACGGTTTGTGCTGTCTTCCAATCCTGCGCTTCGATCAACGCCAGGGAGTAAGCTCGCAACCCCCAAAAATTGTTGGGGTGGTCGCCAAGCCATGTGCGCCATTCATCGAGACTAGGACGTGTGGGCAAATGCTCGCGGCTCCAGTCGACATCAGCGGCCAGGGCAGCGGCCTTTTCTCGCGCGTAACGGAAAAACTCGTTATTCAACGCTGTCATCGACCCCACGGAGCGCTCTAACGCTTCGTTAATTGGTATCCCGAGTGCTAAATCTTCGAGTACTCGCTTCAAGGCATCGAGTCCGTGCTGCCCTATTAAGTATTCGACCACCAGTGATGATTGAAAATAAGCGAATTGTAAATGTAAGGGCGTGGGTGGATTTAGGAAGGCGCTACTGAGTTCGCTGACAGGCGTCAGGGCATCGCTGAAGATCATTTCGCGATACTGGGGAGTCATGCTTTGCCCCCAACGCAGATCCTTTTGCCGCTCTTCATATACGGAAATGCCCTCGCTGAGCCAACGCGGCATTTTGTTGCGAGTTTTCTCCAGGGTCACGACGTGGCAGAACTCATGCCAGAGAACGGATTGCCAGTTTGCCGGCGTTTCACCCTGTGAAGCCGGACTGTTCATGGTGATCACGCGACCGAAGCAGACACCAAGAAAACCAGCGCCTCCCGGTAGTCCAAAAGTACGAATGGCGAAATCTTTCTGTTGTGGAAAGATTTCAATCACAATTGGTTCGCGCGGAATTACATCGTATTTGGAACAAAGCGCGGAGCGGGCTTCCAGCAGCAAAGCTAAAACACGGTTGCCGTAAATCCTGGCTTCACGGCTGTCCATGCGAACGATAAACCCATCCTGTTCGATGGTGGTAAACTTGCTGATTTGATCATGAAGCGTGACTAGATTGTGAGCAACCACGTTGTAGGCGTCATTGCTATGGACTTCCTGGGCTTGGGCCCAGCCTTCGGCTTCTTCGCCAAGTCGCAACAAATCCTGAGCCAGTTGGAATTTCGCTGGCCGGAACGAATCATCTAAAACTAATGCCCGACGTTGATGAATGACACTTTCTTCGAAGCGGTATTTTTGAGAAAGTTTGGTGCCGATCAAGTAATCCACCTCTGGATTCATCGGCCAGCGACAAAGGGCGGCTTTGCGCAGCATGCTTTGCGCTTGGTATTGCCCGCTGAGGTGAGCTATGACAGAGAGGTAAGCCCAAGCCTTGGGTTCGTAGAGATTTATTTCCAGAATCGATGTCAGTAGATCCTTCGCTGCGGAATATCTTTCTGCATCGATGAAATGATCTACCTGCCATAGCAGGGTTGGTATATGGCGCGGATTAGAATTTAATGCCTGCTGGAGAGATTCTAGAGATTTTTCAGGCTCGCTTGCTGACCATGCACGTGCCATCAAGTAAGCTACCTGGGCGTTGTTGGGTTGCAGCTTTTCGGCTGCGGAGCACATTTCCGCTGCGAGTTGATAATCATGCTTGTCGAGAGCTAATTCTGCCGTAGCGATATACGACTCAATGAATTCGGGTTGTGCTTTGCGGGCACGGTCAAAAAATAGCTCAAGCACTTGCTTGGCATCTTCACCTTGTGCAAGGAAATGCCGACCTAAAGCAATTTGATCTTCGGCCTTGGAGTAACGCCACGGTGTTTGTCTGACAATCTCCAGAATGGCGTTCTCTTCTTGTTTGGCGCGCAGGATATGGTTGTTAAATCGCAAGGCTGTGGCACCTAAGACACGCAGGTGAATGCTTTTGGGATATCGTTTCAACGCATGCTCGTAACGAGCAAGCGCTTCGGTATATTCGCCCGTCGCCAATAAGCTGCGCATCAGGAGACGCGGCCAGCGCTCGTTCCACACTCCACGTTCGACTTCGACACGCGCGGCGCGTGTGCATTCCTCGTAGTTTCCTTGATTAAAGAGTTGTTCAATGGTCGAAACATCCGCTGCCGAGCAATGCGCCGCGCAAGTGAAGACGATGCCCAAGAGAAACCTATAGGTCGAATTCCTGATCGTGATTTGAGGCAAGGAAAAGCCGTACGGAAAAAAGGGAGAAATGTTCCGAGGCTCAGTCATGTCTTATCCGGATTTCCAGCACCAGAGAAAATCTCTGGTGCATGCGATTTAAAGAGAACTTTAGATGATCAGAGATGAGGCATATGGAAGCTTACGCATTCTAACCATCTGGCTAGATATGCTCAATGAAACAACCCTGTCGATTGAGTTCGTGGACGACTAACGACGATCTGTTAGGTTTTGGAGAAACGAAGGTTGCCACTAAGATTACTTGGATTTCCACTTTAAAACGCTGTTTCCTGATTGTGTGAACCTCCGTAATGAACCTTTCATTGACAAGCCGAGGTTCAAGCCTTTGGGCCATATTTGCTGTAACGATTCCGGTGATGCGTAGGCAACGCACGTCAGCTGTTCTTCGAGCGTGACGAACCACGCGTTGCTTGTTTTTCGTCTACCTTGCTATTTCCCCTGTTTAACGTCGTGACGAAATGCTTTCGGAAGAGCCGTTTTATGAGGCCTTTCGCTCCGGAGCAGAGAGCATGCATTTCCAGAAAAAATGTGTAGGACCGATATCTGAACGAACTTCCCAACCACCGCACGTGGTTTCACCCGGCTGCCAAGACTGGGCCAGAATTAATTTTTTAGAGTCGTTTCGGACCCGGCATGTCGGACTTGGTATGTCGGACCTGGTAGGCGGTGAAGAGCTCGGGCTGGAACGCTTAGACGGATTGAATCCAATCGTAAAATCGGTCCTCGTCGACGTTGCGACCACTGATAACGCAGACGATGTCGCCGGTTCCCTGAAGATTGCTTTCGCTCGCTAGGAGTGCTGCGACGGAAATGGCTCCCGAGGGTTCCGTGCGCAGGCCATGGTGCTCGTAGAGCCATTTCATCGCCTGTTGTGTTGCCGTATCGGGAAGGTTGAGTGAGGCCGTAACGTGCTTTTTGAGGAGAGGCCAGTTGTGTTCACCGACGTCATAAGAGAGCAAGCCGTCGCAGATGCTTTGAGGACGCTCCAGCCGCACGCGTTGACCGGTTTGGAGGGACTGCTGGAAATCTGCTGCACCAGAGGGCTCCGCACCGATAATCTGTGCATCAGGAAAGCCGCTGCTGATCCCTAAGCATTGGCCCGCCATCAGCCCCCCGCCACTAACCGGACAAAAGAAATGCGATAAACTTCGTGAGGCTCGTGTGAGTTCTTGCACGATTTCCAGAGCACCAACGCCATTGCCGGCAATCACTTCTGGGTCGTCATACGGGGAAGCTTCCAAGCCGTTTTCTTCTTCTGCAATCTGTCGTGTGAGTTGATCGCGGATACCGGTTTTTTGGTCTTCGGCAATGTTATAAGTGCGGACATCTGCGCCGAACGAGCGGGTACGTTCGAATTTGATCTGGGGAGCACTTTCTGGCATTACGACGATCACTTTTTTCTTGTAACGCATTCCTGCATAAGAAATCCCAGAGGCGAAGTTGCCTGACGAGTGGGCTGCGACGGGACGCTCCCCGATTGCGGTTAAATTGTTTGCCATCCAGTTGAGCGCGCCGAACATTTTAAATGAGCCGACTGGTGTCCAGCCATAATCTTTTAGCCAGACGCGACGCTCTGGTGGCAGGTTGAGGTGTTTTTCGAGATCGTATGAGCGGATCAAGGGCACGGGAGAGATGTGCTGGCGGATGACGGTTTCGGCTTTTTGTACGTCTTCAATAGTAGGTATTCGAAGGGCCATACTGCACCTCCTTAAATTCGTGGTTCAGGAATGAGGCCGATAAGTTTATTGGGTTGAATAGGTTCAGTGTCGAGCATTTTCCGAGTGAAATTGTCTGGTGAGTATCCTGTTCAATTGTCTTGCTTGAGAGAGGTTCAAGGTGGAGAAAAGCATTGCCCTGTGAGTGTTCGCTTGATAAGCTTCAGCAGCCATTCGAACCTGTCCGAAAGGGAAATCTGTCAATGACTGCATTGCAACCGAATCGAATGGGCTGCGCAGAGTATCGCAGATCATGCAGACTGATCAAGCGCCGTAACCTTTTGCAAATTGGTGTTCTGGGGGCGAGTGGTTTGTCGCTGGCAGATGTGTTGCGCAGTGAAGCACACGCAAACGCATCCCAAGAAACACGTCAGAATTCGATCATTATTTTGTGGATGCGAGGAGGCCCGAGCCAGCATGAAACATGGGATCCCAAGCCCGACGCCCCGGTAGAATGGCGCGGGTATTTTGACACGACTGCAACCAACGTTCCCGGCATTCAGATTTGCGATTTTTTGCCAATGAGTGCTGGAATGATGGATAAGTGGTCGATCATTCGTAGCCTTCATCATCAAGACGCTGGACATTCGGCTGCCGATCAATACTGTTTTACCGGCTATCCTAACGAGGGTGATCCTGTCACGAATACACGGCCCAGTTGTGGTTCCATTGTGGCCGAGCAATTGCAGCACCAGAACCCCAGGCTGCCAGCATATGTCATGATTCCCCGCAACGTACCTGGTACAGGCCCGGCTTATCTGGGGCCGACATTTCAAGCTTTTGAGACGAAGGCCGATCCGGCGATCAGGGGACCGTTCCAAATTCCGAATTTGGCGCTCGCTAAAGGGCTTTCGTTACGCCGTCTTGACGATCGTAAATCACTCTTGAAAGACATGGACAGTGTGAAGTTGGCGGTTGAGCGTACGGGAGAGGTCGACGCGGTCGACCGCTTTCAGCAACGCGCTTGGGAGATTGTGACAAATCCAGCAGCACGCAACGCATTTGATTTGGATGCAGAGCCAGCAGCCATTCGAGAACGTTATGGATTTATGGCACCCTATAAGGCGCCGACGCCCGATCGTTGTGGGGCACCGGCTTGGAGTCAAAGATTCTTGTTGGCCCGACGTCTTGTCGAGGCGGGTGTTCGCTTAGTAACGGTGGATTGCCGCTGGTGGGACACACACGTGAAGGGCTATGAATCGATGCGCGACGGTTTTCTCGGTCGTTGGGATCAAGCTTTCACTGCTTTGCTCGAGGATCTTGAACAGCGAGGCTTATTGGAATCAACGATGGTTCTCGCTTGGGGAGAATTTGGTCGAACCCCCCGTGTCAATAGCACAGGTGGTCGTGATCATTACCCGCATGTCTTCAGTGCGGCAATGGCAGGTGGTGGTATTCAAGGTGGGCGTGTTGTGGGTGCGTCTGATGCCAAAGGTGCGTTCCCACTTGACAATCCGCAAGGTCCACCCGATGTGCTGGCGACCGTCTATCGCCACCTCGGAGTGAATCCCAATACCCATTACCTGGACAACACCGGCCGCCCCATCGCAACTTTGCCGAGTGGTAAGCCGATTGTAGAATTGTTCTAAGATTGGCGGAAATTTAATAGTCTTCCGACAAACTTGATTTGGGTTGTTTAACGATGAATTTGCGAGAACAAAGACGGACTTGGGGTGCGTGGACCATAGCCGCTCTGTTGGTCTTGGTGGCCACCCCACGATCGGTTTGTGCGTTCGGTAAAACAGGCCATCGAACCATTGGACGCCTTGCCGAATTGCAGCTTTCGGAATCGGCTGCGGTCGCAATCCAAGCGTTGCTTGGAACGGAGACTTTGGCAGAAGTGTCGACGTGGGCTGATGAAATCCGCTCGGATCCGAATTGGGATCATGCAAGAACGTTTCATTATGCCACAGTGGAAGATGGTGACAATTACGAATCGAGCCGCAAGAATCCACAGGGTGATATTGTGGCGGCCTTGCGCGGTTACCTAAGGACCTTAGAGGATACAGCAGCCCCCTTGCTGAAACGGCGCAACGCGCTTAAATGGGTCGTTCATTTGGTCGGAGATATCCATCAACCATTGCATATTGGTAGAGGGGGTGATGCGGGAGGCAATCGAATCGATATCCGTTGGTTTGGTGAGGAAAAAACACTGCATTGGTTGTGGGACGAGGGGATTATCGAGAGCACAAAACTGAGTTTCACAGAACTCGCGGTGTTCGTGAATAATAAGATCACATCAGAAGAAATTAAGGCTTGGCAAGATACTCAAATATTGGATTGGGTCGATGAATCGATTGCCTTGCGGGAAACGGT